>NZ_JABFMU010000033.1:25266-65883 GCF_013359695.1 Pseudomonas sp. C2B4 | reverse complement strand
GGCGTGCCGGTTCGATTCCGGCTTCGGGCACCATGAATATCAAGGGCTTGCATGAGATACCTCATGCAAGCCCTTTTTTGTTGCAGCGTCATTCCCAGCTGGCGCGCAATGGGCCTGGCAAAAACACAGTAGCGGGTGGCAGAGTCACTGGCCGGCGACGATCCGTCCGGCCCTGGGAAATGGGAGTGATGTAGATGAAGCAGGGACCCCGGTCGATCCCCACCTGTGCAAACCGCTGAAACCCACGGGTGGCGTGGGCTCAGATCGAGGAAGAGATGGTTGCTTCAACGCTCCATGACATAAGTGCCAGGAGCGGGGCAAAGGGGCGGGTATTTGCGTGAGCCGAGCTTCTTCGGCGCCGGCAGGTGTTCGCCCGAGCGCTGCCCGATCCATTCGCGCCAATGCGGCCACCAGCTGCCTTGCTGGCGCTCCCCGGCGTTTTGCAGCCAGGCTTGCGGGGTCTCATCGGCGGCAGGCGCCGCGTAATAGAACGATTTGGGATTGCCCGGCGGATTCACCAGGCTCTGCAGGTGGCCGGCGTTGGACAGCACGTAGGTTGCGTCTTCGCCAAACAGTCGGGCGGTGCCGTAGCAGCCCTGCCAGGGGGTGATGTGGTCGGTGGTGCCGCCAACCACATAGGCTCCCACCTTCACCTGGGTCATGTCGATCGACTCGCCGGCAATCTCCATTGAGCCCGGGTTGCTGTAGGGGTTCTGCTGGATCAGGTCGAGGTAGTCCGCGTGCAGCTGGGCAGGTAGACGCGTGGTGTCGTTGTTCCAGGCCAAAATGTCGAAGGCCGGCGGCTTATTGCCCAGCAGGTAGTTGTTGACCCAGTAATTCCAGATCAGGTCGTTGGGCCGCATCCAGGCGAACATGCGGGCCATGTCCTGGCCGCTCAGCACGCCCTTGCGCCGGGAGCTGGCCTTGGCCGCGCGCAGGGCGGAGGGGGTGGTGAACAGCCCCAGGGTGGTGTCGTCCAGCGCCGAGGGCATGTCGAGTACGCACACGGCCCAGCTGGTGTTGGCCACCTTATGGCCTTCGCCACGGGCCGCCAGCCAGCCCAGGTAGGCCGCCAGGGTGATGCCGCCCGAGCAGGAGCCCCACATGTTCACATCCGGGCTACCGGTGATCCTGCGCGCCACGTCCACCGCCTGGTCGAGGCACAGGGCGTAATCGGACAAGCCCCAGTCGCGGTGCTCGCGGGTGGGGTTGCGCCAGCTGATGACGAAGAGGTTTACGCCGCTGTCCTGGATCCACTTGATCAGGCTTTTCTCCGGCGAAAGGTCGATGGCGTAGTACTTGTTGATCTGCGGTGGCGACATCACCAAAGGTCGGGCATAGACCTTCTCGGTGGTGGGCGCGAACTGCAGCAACTCGAACATCTCGTTGCGAAACACCACTTCGCCCTTGGCCGTGGCGATGTTTTCCCCCACCGTGAACGGTGTGCTGTCGACCTGCCTCGGCAGCCCACGGTTGTTCAGTACATCCTGGCCGAATTGGCGGATACCCCTGGCCAGGCTCATGCCACCGGTGTCCACCAGCTTGCGCAGCGCCGCGGGATTGGTCAGCGGTGAGTTGCTCGGTGCCATTGCATCCGCCAGGAGCGCTGCGACGAACCGCGCCCGGCTCTTTTCCAGCGGGGCAAGGTCGGTGGACTCGATGAAGCGGGTCAACTCACTTTGACCGGCCAGGTAGCTCTGCAGCAGTGCGCGCAGGAAGGCGTTGGATTGCCAGGCCGGATCGGCGAAGCGCTTGTCCTTCGGGTCCGGCGCGACGCTGGAGTTGCCGCCGACAATGCCGCGCAGCGCCTTCAGGTAGCCACCCAGATGAGCGCCAGCCTTGAGCGGCGACTTGCCCACGGCCTTGAGCAGGTAGCCGGCCGAGCTGGCCAGGTCCGCCGCCCGCATGCTGACCAGCGGATTGCCTGCCAGGGTCTGGTTGGCGGCCGTGCCGATCAGCTCTTGTTGCTGAGTGTTGTCCGGGAGATCGACATCCTTGCGAGCACGACGCTTTCGGCCGGTCGCCTGGGGGCGTTGGGTAGGGGTTGCGGTCTCGCTCGTTCGGGTGGTTCTGCTCATGGCGGCTCTCGTGGTTCCGGGCGCTGTGTTGTTATGCACCGACTCTAGGGCAGCAGCAGCTACAGCCACCTCGCATCGCACGACAGCGATTTTTCATTTCATGACAAGGGCAATTGGGCCGACGAGTTGAATCGGTGGCCTGCGGGACAGTCAGCGGCCACTTGGAGGGGGAATCGGGATAGGTATGTTTAGAATCGAACCTGCATGCTTTGTGATTGCATTCGATCTGGAGCGGACCAACCGCACATCACTGACAGGCCGTGCTGACGGCCTTCTCGGCGCGCTGGATTTCCTGCTTGACGTCCGTTGTGATTCGCTGCTCTTTGAGCTGTTGCCCAAGGAAAGGTTGATCGCCTCGCGATTTCACTTCTGCGTCCGTTGCGGCGACCTGTGCTTGTACGGTGGCGGAGTGTTCCGAAATGACCGTTTCCACTTCTTCCTTGGTTTTAGCGGTATCCAGTGCATTGATGAGTTTGCCTACTTCAGCCTTTTCCGCTTCGGCGTAGTCTTCGACAGACAAGCCGGCGGCCATGGCCCGTGCCTGGATTTCTATGGTCTTGAGATGCTCCTGAGCGACCTTGCACAGTTCTTCCTGACGCCGGTTTTTACTGGCCTCCCACGTGCTTAAACCGTACGTCAGGCCGCCCACCAGTGTCGCGACGACAGCAATCCCAATAAATCCGCCTTTCACGTTCACGTTCTCTTAAAAGGAATGATCTTCGATTCTGATTTAGAGTGGAAAGACTAGCCCAGGATGGAAGAGAAAGGTTGCCAACTCAATCGCAGGCAAGCAAACGATCCAGACCAAAGGGTACAAGAAAGCATAGGCCGCAGACGCGCGCCCGGCATTCAAGGACTGCGCAGAGCGCGGAGAAGGGAAAGGTGTTGAGCGCCTGACGAGTGGAAAAATCAAAAGCCCGGCGCTGGATGCCGGGCTTTTTTGATGCGCAGTTTCTGCTGGGGTCGAGTCATCCGCCATTGTCCGGTTCAGCCTTGCGCCGATCGCTGCCGTTGGGGTTTCCGCTATTGATCAGCCTCCTTTCCAGCAGAATATTTTGCAACGCCTCGCGGTCTGCCGGTTCCAGTTGGTGCTCTCGCTCCTTGAGTTCGAGCAGGATCGGGCTGGACCACTGGCGATAGGTTTGTTCGGCACTACGTATGGATGACATTGCTTCCTCCTTGATCAGGCTCCTGCCAATAAAGGCGCCGCAGTTCGATACGCAAGAGACCCTAGTCGAGGAAGTCGATTGTCGCCAATGCAGTACGTCGGCGCTCAATCCACTGTGTTCCAGATACCCGTCGCCGCTGTGCGGCGGACATAATCCGAAAAGTCTTTCGCAGGTCGTCCAAGGGCACGTTGCACGCCATCAGCCAGTGGCGTGTTACGCCCGTCGAGCACGGTGGTGAACAGATACAACACCAGGTCGATCAGCCCGGACGGCAATTGTTCCTGCACTAGCGCGTCACGATAGGCATCTGGCGGCACCGCGACGAAACCGATATTGCGATTTGTCGCATCGGCGATTTCGGCAACGGCTTCGGCAAAGGTGAGTGCGCGCGGCCCGGTCAACTCATAGAGCTGGCCAGAGTGCCCGGGTCGGGTCAGTGCGGCGACGGCGATTTCGGCGATGTCCTCCACGTCGATAAACGGCTCGGCGATGTTGCCGACGGGCAACGCCAGTTCTCCCTGCAGGACCGGTTCGAGAAAGTGCGCTTCGCTGAAGTTCTGGCAGAACCAGCTGGCTCGCAGGATGGTCCAGTCGACACCACTGTTCTGCACCACGCGTTCGGCCTGTTGCGCCTCTATCTCTCCACGCCCGGACAACAGCACCAACTGGCCGACACCGGCTTTCACCGCCTGGTCGGTGAAGGCCTGGATTGTCTCAAGGGCGCCAGGCACCGCGAGGTCCGGCTGGAAGGAGATGTACGCGGCGTGGACGCCATCCAGAGCAGCGGCCCAGGTCGTCCGGTCTTCCCAGTCGAAAGGCGGGTTGGCCCCACGGGAACCGAGGCGAACGTTCTGTCCGGCCGCTTCGAGACGTTGAGCAATGCGGCGTCCGGTCTTGCCCGTGGCGCCAAGAATCAGAACGGTCTGCGGGTTGCTGTTCATCGCGTTCATCTCCATTGGTAATGTGAGTGATGCTCACGTTTAAAAGATGATAGACCCTCATGTTTTGTCGTCAATCAACGGAATGTAGAACCCGACGTACGGCCACGGCCTATTGGGCGCCGACGCGCAGTGCTAAGGTGAGTGAAAGTCATGTTTTAGTTCGGGAAGTGCGGCCGTGCGCAAGAAGTCTAGCGAAGTGTTTGAACAGCCTGTTCCAGAGCCGATTCGGCGCCATCCCACGCAACAACGCAGCCGCGAACGCCAGGAACGCATCCTCGCAGTGGCGACAGAATTGATCGCAACCAAGGGCAGTGATCAGCTCAAGATGAGTGAAATTGCCGAGCGGTGCGACATTTCCATCGGATCGCTGTATCAGTACTTCCCTGATAAAAGCTCGGTCATTCGCACCCTGGCCGAACGCTACAACGCCGAAAGCCGCTGCTGCATCGAAGCGGCGCTCAGGGCGGTAGAGGATGTATCAGGACTGCAAGCTGCCTATACGGACTTGCTCGATCAGTATTACGAGCTTGTACTGGCGACCCCGGCGATGCGTGATATCTGGTCAGGCATGCAGGCCGACAAGCACCTGTTGGCGCTGGAGCTGGAAGAGAGCCGCGTGGCCGGTGGGTTGTTGGCCGAAACCATGCTGCGGGTTTATCCCCATAGCGATGCGCGACAGGTGCGGGAGTCCGCGTTTCTGGTCTGGCATCTGGGCGAGGCGACCATGCGCCTGGCGATCTCTTGCGCGCCTGAGGAAGGGCGTGGATTGGTCGAGGCCTTCAAGCGCATGTCGCTGCGCGAGATCCTGCAGCCAGCGGGCATGAACGCAACGACGCAATAACAACAATGCCTTGGCAAAATCAGGCGGCTGGATCGAATCCACTCGACTCAGCCGCCGAAGCTGTCGCCTATACGAAAGGTTGGCCGGTAAAACCACGGGGCAGCCTTTGCAGGCCGGGCAGGGCGGTCAGGCGCTCGGTCCAGGACTGACGCCAGTCAGCGGCGGTTTGGCTGGCCTTGGCTTTGCGTGCGGCGCGGCGCGCGGCGTTGCGTTGGGCTTTGCGCGCCTCTTTGTAGGCATCGGTGTTGCGGCAGCTCCTGCATTTGACCCGGTTGAGTTCGCGGGTCGAGGTGAGGTTGTTGCCTTTGTGACCGCAGGCCAGGTGCCCGCTGACTTTGAAGTGAGTAACCATTGGGACGTCTCCTCGTGACGTGTGATCGTTGGACCCCACGTGGCGGGTGACATTCGTTGCGTGTCTTGGCGCAAAAAAAATCCCAGCGCAGGGCCGGGTTGGGGGAGAAGCGTGAAATGAGCGGGCAGGCATTCACTCGGTGACGAAAATGTCGCCGATCATGCCTGCGATGTCAGGCCGTATCTTCGCATCGACTGTCCGGATCGACTCATCTGAACCGTGGCAGCGGTGGGTCGACAGGTTTGAGTGACGACAAGGTATTGCGGATCAGCGGCGTATCCTTCTCGATGTCGTTCAAGCGATCGCGAATCCTGAGGGCCGTCGGATGTCCGCCTTGATGGTCGACCCAGTCGGCGATTTCCTTGCACGCCGCAGCCAGGCGAACCTGACGGGAATCGAGCAGGGTGAGCAGGGTGGTGATGGACTCTTTTTCGGACATGGGAACACCTCCGTTGAAGACACCTGGCAGGGCAGTAAAAAGCCCGCAGGGTGCGAGCTTTCTACCGATGGGGCGCTGATCCTTCAGCTCTTTTCAGTATAGACCCGTAAAAAGCACGTCAAGGTTCATCAGCCTTGGCGGGCCGCTACTTGTGACCTGGCATTCAGCTGCCAACAGATGCGTTGGGCGTCTTCTTCAAGTTCATAGCCGTCGCCGATGAAGCCGTTGGTACGGGTATCGGCGATGCGGTACCAGACGGCGGCTTCAGGGGGTGGGTGACCGGTTTCTCCGGCCCTTCGGCCATGAATGATGATCTTGTTGCAACGCCTCACGACGAAAATGTCTTCCATGGCTTCACCGCAGCTGATTCGTGTACAGATCAACTATAGAAGTCATTTGTAATCGTGCAAAAAATAGACAGGTCAATTCGTCGGCTCAGAGGCCAGTTTCTCCAGCAGCATCGCCAGGCCGACCTCTTCGGCACGCAAACCTTTTCGCGTTCGCGGCCTGGGCATCTCGGCCAGCGCGCCGAGCAGAAAACCCTCCAGCACTGCCGGGTGGATGTAGCACTTGCGGCACACCGCCGGGGTATTGCCCAACTGTCGGGCGACGTTTTTAACCATCTCCACGACGTGTCGTTTCGCTTCGGACTCCGGCTGCCACTGCAATTTACGCAACACCGCCAGTGCCAGGGCGCTGCCGGCCCAGGTGCGGTAATCCTTGGCGGTAAAGTCGGCGCCGGTCAGTGTTTGCAGGTAGGCGTTGACGTCGGCGGACGTGATGCTATGTCGCTCACCGTCCTCGTCCAGGTATTGAAAGAGGTTTTGCCCGGGGATCTCCTGGCAACGCTTGATGATCCGCGCCAGGCGCCGATCCTTCACGGTGATCTGATGTTCGACGCCGCTCTTGCCGCGAAACTGGAACAGGATCGCACTGCCGTTGATCTCAACGTGGCGGTTGCGCAAGGTAGTCAGGCCGTAAGAACGATTGTCCCGCGCGTATTGAGTGTTGCCGACCCGGATCAGCGTGGCATCGAGCAAGGTGATGACGGTGGCCATGACCTTGTCCCGGCTGAAGCCCGGCGCGGCCAGCAGCGCTTCCAGTTGCTTGCGCAGTTTCGGCAGCGCCAGGCCGAAATCCCGTAGCCGTGAATACTTGTCGCTGTCGCGCACTTCCCGCCAGCGCGGGTGATAGCGGTATTGCTTGCGACCCCGTGCGTCGCGGCCGGTGGCTTGCAGATGGCCGCGCGGATCGGCGCAGATCCACACATCGGTGTAGGCCGGTGGCACCGCGAGCGAATTGATGCGCTGAATCTCGTCCGGATCGGTGATGCGTTGCCCGGCCGGGTCGAAATAGCAGAACTGGCCGCGTCGTTTCTTGCGGCTGATACCGGGCTGAGTGTCATCGACATAATGCAGGTCGGGCGGCAGCGCGTCGGGCATGGCGATTGTCCTGAGCGAAGAATCCGGGGTCGTTACAGCCATTGACCCCACGGCGGCCCAGTCGTGCCAGCGCCGTTATACCTGCACGGCTAGGCCAATACCGCCACCGCCTTGATCTGCGCCCAGAGCTGCTGGCCGGGATGCACGTTCAACTGGTCGCGGGAGTAACGGGTGATACGCGCCAATAGTGGTGTGCCCGCCGCATCCAGCCGCACCAGCACGTGGGCGGCGTTGTCGGCCCCCATTTCGCTGACCACGGTGACGGGCAGGCGATTGAGGATGCTGCTGTGTTCGGCGTTGTGCAGGCTCAGGCTCACATCTCGCGCCTGAACCTTGCAGCGCAATGCCTGGCCCGGCGCCATCGGCGTGTGCGCCACACGAATGTTCAGCGCCGTGTCGGGAAGGTCCAGGGTCAGTAACTGGTAATCGGCGTCATAGCGGCTGACACGTCCTTCAATGACCACGCCGGCGTCATCGCCCAGCGCCAGCGGCAAGTCGAGGCGGGCCAGGGTTTGACCGATGGGGCCGCTGGCCAGTGCCTTGCCGTTGCTGAGCAGAACGATATGGTCGGCCAGTCGCGCCACTTCATCCTGAGAGTGACTGACGTACAGCACCGGGATGTCCAGTTCATCGTGCAGCCGTTGCAGGTAAGGCAGGATTTCGCTTTTGCGCCGGGCGTCCAGTGCGGCCAGCGGTTCATCCATCAACAGCAGTTTCGGACTGGTGAGCAGGGCGCGGGCGATGCCGATGCGTTGCCGCTCGCCACCCGACAGGTGCTGCGGATGGCGATCGAGCAGGTGGCCGATACCCAACAGTTCGGTGGCGTGGGCCATATCGACCCGGCGCTGGTGTTTCGCGATTCTTTTCAGGCCGAATTCCAGGTTGGCCAACACCGACAGATGGGGAAACAGGCTCGCTTCCTGAAACACGTAACCCAGGGCGCGTTTGTGCGGCGCGACGAAAATCTTCTTGTCGCTGTCCTGCCAGACTTCATCGTTGACCTGGACAAAGCCCTGATCGGCCCGTTCCAGGCCCGCGATGCAACGCAGGCACGTGGTCTTTCCCGAGCCGGAGTGACCGTAAAGCGCCGAGACGCCGCGGCCGGGCAACTGCCAGTCGACATCCAGGGCAAACCCCGGGTAACTCAGCTTGAGGCGCGTTTGAATCATCGATCAGCTCCAGCCGGCTTTGGTTTTTCGGCTGGAGTAAAGCGCCAGCAATACCGCAAAGGAGAACACCAGCATCGCCCCGGCCAGCCAATGGGCCTGGGCGTATTCCATGGCTTCGACGTGATCGTAGATCTGCACCGAAACCACGCGGGTCTTGTCGGGGATGTTGCCGCCAATCATCAGCACCACACCGAATTCGCCGACGGTATGGGCGAAGCCCAGGATGGCCGCGGTGATGAAACCGGGGCGAGCCAGGGGCAGGGTGACACTGAAAAAGGTGTCCCAGGGATTGGCGCGCAAGGTTGCGGCCACTTCCAGTGGGCGAGTGCCAATGGCGGAAAAAGCGTTTTGCAGCGGCTGGACCACGAACGGCATCGAGTACAGCACCGAGCCGATGACCAACCCGGCAAAACTGAAGGTGAGGGTGCCGAGCCCCAGTGACTGGGTGAAGTGGCCGACAAACCCGTTGGGGCCGAGCGCCAGCAACAGATAAAAACCAATCACCGTGGGCGGCAGCACCAGGGGCAGGGCGACGATCGCCCCGACCGGGCCGCGCAGCCAGGATTGGGTGCGCGACAGCCACAATGCCAACGGAGTGCCGACCAGCAACAGGATGACGGTCGTCAGGGACGCCAGTTTCAGGGTCAGCCAGATAGCGGAAAAATCGGCACTCGTGAGCGACATTTAGAGTTGGTAACCGTAGGACTTGATGACAGCAGCGGCTTTCGGGCCCTTGAGGTAATCAACCAGTGCCTTGGCAGCCGGGTTGTCCTTGCCCTTGTTGAGAATCACCGCGTCTTGTTTGATCGGGTCGTGCAGGTTGGCTGGAACGATCCAGGCCGAACCGCTGGTGACTTTGCCGTCTTTATAGATCTGCGACAAGGCGACGAAGCCCAATTCGGCATTGCCGGTGGACACGAACTGGTAGGCCTGGGTGATGTTCTGGCCTTCAACGATCTTGTCCTTGACCTTGTCGGTCAGGCCTTGCTTGGCCAGCACCTGGGTCGCGGCCAGGCCATAAGGCGCGGCTTTCGGGTTGGCGATGGACAGGTGTTGGTACTGGTTGTCGCTCAGCACTTTGCCCTGGGCATCGACGTAGCCTTCCTTGGCCGACCACAGCGCCAGGGTGCCGACAGCGTAGGTAAAGCGCGAGCCCTTGACCGTGTCACCTTCCTTCTCCAGTTTTTCCGGGGTGGTGTCGTCCGCCGAGAGGAACACTTCGAACGGCGCGCCATTCTTGATCTGGGTGTAGAACTGGCCGGTCGCACCGAACGAAGTCACCAGTTTGTGGCCGGTGTCTTTTTCGAAATCGGCGGCAATCGCCTGGATCGGTGCGGTGAAGTTGGCGGCGACCGCCACCTGGACTTCATCCGCCTGGGCGGAGCCAAAGGCGAACACAGCGATCAGGGTCGCCAGGCAGGTGGGGGCAAAACGTGAGGCACGCAGGGTCATGAAACGGCTCCGTTGCAGGCAAATGTTATGAGGGGGTCAATCGCTATGTATTTAAATATATAGCGAAATGCCTGCAAACGGAATGTATTGAATCAGGCGTACATTGATCGTTGGTTCAAGCACTGAGTTGTGAGGCGCGCACTTCCCTGTGGCGAGGGGATTTATCCCCGTTGGGGCGCGTAGCGCCCCCGCTTTTCAAGCCTGCCTTCAACTTGCGTCTGCTGCGCAGTCGAACGGGGCGATGCGACGTTTCGCTAAATTCCCTCGCCACAGGGAAATCCTCCTCCCCAGTATTTTCGCTTGTTCAACGTCGAAGTAATTTCGCCAACCCTTCCTCCGCCAATCGCCGGGTCAGTTCCGCCGTCGTCAATTCAACCCCCAGAGTGAACGCCTGTCCGGCCCAGAGGTTGCTGAAGTCGGCTTCACCTTTGGCCCGCAACGGCATGAGGGCGCCACCCGCGAGGGGGAAGGCCGGTGCCTTGGCGTTCATCGGTCCGAGCTCGCGCATCACCCGATTGAGAATCCCCCGCGCAGGGCGCCCGGTGAACAGGTTGGTGACCGCTGTCTCGCTTTCCTTCGCGGTGCGCAGTGCCTTGTGATGCGAGGCACTGACCTTGGCCTCGGGGGTAAACAGATACGCCGTGCCCACCTGTACCGCTGATGCACCCAGCATGAACGCCGCCGCAACACCCCGTGCATCGGCAATGCCTCCAGCAGCAATCACCGGCACCTTCACCGCGTCGACAATCTGTGGCACCAACGCGAACGTGCCGACCTGACTGCTCAGGTCACCGCTCAGAAACATCCCGCGGTGTCCGCCCGCTTCGTACCCCATGGCGATGATCGCATCGCAACCATGCTGCTCAAGCCATACCGCCTCTTCGACCGTGGTCGCCGAAGACAGCACTTTCGCCCCGGTGGCCTTTACCCGGTCCAGCAGGGATTTTTCCGGCAGGCCAAAGTGGAAACTCACAACTTCCGGGCGAAATGCCTCGATCACTTCGCAGCCCGCGGCATCGAACGGTGCACGGTTGGACACCGGTGTCGGCGCATCGAAGTCGACACCCAGTTCCCGGTAATAGGGTTCCAGCAGTTGCTTCCACGCTTGCGCGCGTTGCTCGTCGACCGGCGGTGGTTGATGGCAGAAGAAATTAACGTTGATCGGGCGCTGAGTGTGTTGACGGATGACCTTCAACTCGTCGCGCAATTGCTCGATGCTCAGCATGGCCGCTGGCATCGAACCCAGGCCGCCGGCGTTGCTCGCGGCGATGACCATGGAAGCGTTGGTGGCGCCAGCCATGGGGGCCTGAATGATCGGCAGTTCGATCCCGAGCAGGTCAAGAATGCGGGTGTCTGGCCATTGGCTCATTTTGCGTGTTCTCCGACGGTGAGACCGGGCAGGGTATGTCAGGATTTGTAGCATGACTGACCCAGGGCCAGTCATGTTTTGTTTAGCGCCCCGGTCATTTCATGAATTGGCTTAAAGTCGTGTACGGGATTTTTTTGCGATGTGGTATTTAAATCACATCACAACAAGTGAAACCACCGGAGGCAGTCATGTTTCAAGGCATTTTGATCGACAAAGACGACAGCGGTTACCGAGCCACCCTGCAAGAGATCAATGACGATCAACTGCCCGAGGGCGATGTGACGGTACGTGTGGCGTATAGCACGTTGAACTTCAAGGATGGCCTGGCGATCACGGGCAGCAGCCCGGTGGTGCGCAAATTCCCGATGGTGCCGGGGATCGATCTGGCGGGGACCGTCGAAACCAGCGGGCATCCAGACTACAAGGTCGGCGACCACGTCCTGCTCAACGGCTGGGGTGTCGGCGAAGGGCATTGGGGCGGCCTGGCGCAGAAAGCGCGTTTGAATGGCGACTGGCTGATTCCGCTGCCCAAGGCATTCACCGCGGCGCAAGCCATGGCCATTGGCACCGCCGGGTATACGGCGATGCTGTGCATCCTGGCGCTGGAACATAACGGCGTGACACCTGATCAAGGCGAGATACTGGTCACTGGCGCCAATGGCGGCGTGGGCAGTTTCGCTATCGCACTGCTGAGCAAACTGGGTTATCGGGTGGTCGCTTCCACGGGGCGCACTTCAGAGCATGACTACCTCAAACAATTAGGTGCCAGCGAAATCATTGATCGCGCCACATTGTCGGAGCCGGGCAAGCCCTTGGCCAAGGAGCGCTGGGCGGCGGTTATCGACTCGGTCGGCAGTCACACCCTGGCCAACGCGTGCGCCAGCACCAAGGCCAACGGCACCGTCGCCGCCTGTGGCCTGGCCCAGGGCATGGATTTCCCGGGCTCCGTCGCACCGTTCATCTTGCGCGGCGTGACCCTGGCCGGCATCAACAGCGTGACGCAACCCAAAGCCAAGCGTGTGGAGGCATGGGGTCGATTGGCGCGGGATCTGAATTTCAATCTGTTGCCATTGATCAGCCATGAGATCGGCTTGAGTGAAGCGATCGACGCCGCTCCGCGTCTGCTGGCTGGGCAGTTGCGCGGGCGGGTGGTGGTGGATGTGAATCGCTAAATAAGGAGTGCACTGGACCCCTGTAGGAGCAAGGCTTGCCCGCGATGCTTTTGGCGGCCTCAAAGACCCCATCGCGGGCAAGCCTTGCTCCTACAGGGATTAGTTAGTGCTTTCTCGATCAAGCAACTGCCGTTTCCTCTCCACCCCCCAGCGATACCCCGACAGATTGCCATCGCTGCGCACCACGCGGTGGCAGGGGATGGCTACCGCCAGGCTGTTCGCGCCGCAGGCTTGTGCCACGGCGCGAACCGCTTTTGGTGCGCCGATGCGTTGGGCGATATCCGCGTAGCTGGCGGTGCTGCCCGCCGGAATCTCCCGCAAGGCTTGCCAGACCCGCTCCTGAAACGCCGTACCGCGCACATCCAGCGGCAAGTCCAGGCCCAGGGCCGGGGCTTCGATAAACCCCACGACCCTGGCGATCAACTGTTCGAACGCCGAGTCGGCGCCGATCAGATTGGCCCGGCGAAACTTGTCCTGCAGATCGCAGACCAGTTGCTGCGGATCATCACCCAGCAGGATCGCGCACACGCCGCGCTCACTTTGCGCCACCAGAATCGCTCCCAGGGAACACTGGCCCACGGCAAAGCGGATGTCGTTGTTCTGGCCGCCGGCGCGGTAATCGGTGGGTTTCATGCCCAGCACCTGATCGGCCGCCTCATAAAAGCGGCCGTTGGAGTTGAAGCCGGCATCGTACAACGCCTCTGTGATTGAGCCGCCATCCGCCAGTCGCTCACGTACCCGGCGTGAACGATGGGCCGCAGCGTAACCTTTGGGCGTCAGGCCAGTGACAGCCTTGAACACCCGATGGAAGTGGAAACTGCTCAGGCCTGCGGCCTGGGCCAGTTCGCCCAGTGCAGGAAGTTCATCGGCGGTTTCGATATGGCGGCACGCCGCAGCCACGGTGGCGGCATGTTGAGCGGCCCTGTCGCTTTGATCTTTCGCCGCGCGTTTACTTGGACGATAACCCGCCGCTTGCGCCTGCTCGGCGGTGTCGAAGAACTCGACATTCTGCGGTTTGGGCAAGCGCGCCAGGCTGCTGGGATTGCAATAGATCCCGGTGGTTTTCACGGCATAGACAAACTGCCCGTCGGCCTGGGGATCGCGGGCGACAACAGCGGCCCAGCGTGGATCGTTTTCGGTGCTGATTTTTGTCGATTGGCTTGTCATGGCTTTACATCCGTTGACCCGTTTGCCGCAGATTAACCAGCCGCCGATGCGCCCGCACTCCGACGCTTGCGGTCAAATTCCGGGGCGTCATCCTGCACGACGAAACGTGAAGTTGATCCGTTGTTCGCCCAGGCAGGCGTGCTGGCCGTCCTTGATCGGCAGGACGCCGTGATATCGCAAGCGATCCACACCGCCCCAGACCACGATGTCGCCATGCAGCAGTGGCACCCGCTGGCTTTTCTCGCTGCGGGTGAAGCCGCCGAACAGAAACATGGCCGGCAGCCCCAGTGACACCGAAACGATAGGCGCTGCGTAGGACTTTTCGTCTTTGTCCTGATGCAATGACATTTTCGCTCCGGGGACATAGCGGTTGATCAGGCAGGAGTCCGGCACAAAATCGGTGAATCCGGCTTCCCGCGCCGCCGCTTGCGCCAACTGGAAAAACACCTCGGGCATGTCGGGCCAGGGTCGGCCGGTTTGCGGATCGTCGCGAGTGTAGCGATAACCGCTGCGGTCGGTGGTCCAGCCCCAGGTGCCACAGCTGCTCAGGGCAACCGACATGATAAAACCGCCCGGCGTAACCATTTGCCGAAAGGGCGCGGCCGCCAGCACCGTCTCCAGCGCCGGCAGCAAACGGTCCAGCCAGGGCAGGGCAAAGCCTCTCAAGACGCAGGATTGTTCGCCGATCCGGTCGCGCCGGGGTTGTTGCTCGGGCTCCGCGTCGGTGAACAGATCCAGGGTGGTCGGGTTCATGTTGTTCATGTCGCATCGTGAAAGATGATGCCAAGGGTATGCCGTTTTCCGCTGTGCAGGCGACTGACGCCGTGGCGCAGGGTCACCCGGTAGTAGCCGCGCACGCCTTTGACCGGACGCTGGTTGACCGCGAAGATCAAGCCGTCACCTTTTTTCAGGTCCATGACTTGCGGTCGGGACTGCATGCGCGGTCGCTGCTCGGTCAACACGAACTCACCGCCGGTGAAATCCTCTCCTGGCTCTGACAGAAGAATCGCCACTTGCAGCGGGAACACGTGTTCGCCGTACAAATCCTGATGCAAACAGTTGTAGTCCTGCGGCCCATATTGCAGCAACAGGGGTGTCGGACGTTGCTGACCGGCGGCATGACAACGCTCGAGAAAAACTTCATGTCTGTCAGGAAAACGAGTCGGCAATCCCATCTGCTCATGCCAGCGATTGGCAATCGGCACCAGTCGTGGGTACAGCGCGCCGCGCAGTCGGGCCACAAGCTCCGGCAACGGATATCGGAAGTACTTGTACTCGCCACGGCCAAAGCCGTGACGGGCCATGATGACCTGCGAGCGAAAGGGGTCGGATTGAGCGTACAAGGCGCTGATTTCATCGCACGCCTTGTGGCTCAGCAGCGACCGGATGACCGCACAGCCGTCCTGGTCGAGTTGCTGTTCCAGCGACGCCCAATCGAGCTTGTCCAGGTATCGCTCGCTCATGGACTGGCCTCTCGATCCCGCGCAATACTGGCGAAAGGAATGACACGCGTGCAACAGGTGGGCATTGCTCTGACTCCTTGACCCAAGGGTAAAGTGGCCAGTCTAGGGCGCGCCGAGGATGCGGACACTCCGGCGCTTGCGGTCGAATTTCATTGCCTGGGTGACGTTACAGCGCTTTGCTGACGCTGATGTCGCTGATGACGTCGTCGCCCTGGCCGTGCAGCGCATCCAGTGCGGCCTTCGCCTCTTCCTCGGTGCCGTTTTCCAGCTGGGCGAATTCGAAGCGGCGTTCGCCGTTCAGCTTGTATTTGATGACGTATTTGGTTGTCTGGGCCACGTTGATACCTGTGTGTCTGCGTGCTGAAACGTCACTCAGCTCAGTTTCGAGCTGGAGCGGCGAATGATCTTGATCGAGTGGGTCAGGGTCGGTTTGCGGGTCACGCTGATCGCTCGACGGTTGACTGTGTCGATGGTGATGTTCCAGAAGCCGGTGCTCGGTGCCGTGATGCGCGCCGGGAAGGTGTCGAATGCGCCGCCGTGGTAGGTGTGGCGACCGCCGTTCTTGAAACTGCGGAAGTTGGCGTCGTTCATCAAACGGATGTTGCACGTCTGCGAGCATTGAATGACGACGATGTCGTCTTCGTTGAGGTGCTCGCGCTGGTGAATAAATTTCATGGGCGCCTCCAGAAGGGCTTTTTCTACAAAATCAGAACGATAGCAAGGGTCGATTGGCGCGCAGTTTATCAGCCCCGAGGCTTTATTATCCGGCTGTCGTGGCTCGCTTTGGCAATTAAAAACGGCTTTTGGGGATTTGAAGAGCGATAAAATGCAGTGGCCCCCGGAGAAAAACCGTATCTGCGCGGTCGGAGGGTCTTTATCGGAGGTTTTGTATGAAGTGGGGTGTCTGGGGCCTGCCATTGGCATTGGCGATAAGTGGTTGCGCAAGCGTTTCGGACATCAACGAGTCGCTGCCCACCATGAACGTGATTTCCGGCAAGAACCCCCAAGAGTACGCGCAATGCCTGAGCGAGAAACTTGCCGACAGCCGCGGTGCCTTGCAGATCGAGCACCAGAAAGACGGCGTGCGGGTGATCGTGCCGCTGAAACTGTCATCGGGGCCGGCGGCGGTGTTCGATATTGAAGAGCGCTCCGGCGGCAGCGGCATCAAGCTCCATGAACGGATCTCCAACGTGCCGGTGCGGCCCTGGGATGTACGCAATGCCGCGACGGCGTGCATTTCCGGCTGATAGACTGGCGCTACTTAACACCTGTGCCGTCAAAGCAACGCTTTGGCGGCATTGTCATTTCTGGAGTCTGGCATGAAGCGAGAGCAGGTACGGGAACGCCACGCAGAGGGGCAAATCTGCGCCACCCATGTGATTCAAAATCCGGCGAATCTTGGCGAATGGATCGTATTTTTCAAGAAAAGCGCCGGACGCAGTTACTTCCTGGTGGACGACAACGACGAAGTCGAATCCTTCGCGCGCCTCGACGACCTGATTGAGACCTTGCGTAGCCTGGGCATCAAGTTCGCCGAAATCCAAATGTAGGGCAGGGCGCCTTACTTGCAGATCACCACTACGCTGCGGTTTTTGTAATTGCCGACGTCGACCCCCAGGGTCTTGTCGCTTTCTTCGGGCGCCGGCGTGCCATCGGTGCCAACGATGCGGTATCCGGTGCCGGCACAGGAGGCATCGGCCTTTTCATAACAGGCCGCCCATGAATTGGCTTCCCCGGAGCAATCGATGGCCAGGCCTTGCTCGCCGTTGTTCAGGTAAGTGGTTTCGGACGTCGCGCAGCCACTCAGGGCCAATACCGCCATCAGGGGTAAAAATTTCGTCATGTCGTTGTCGTCGTCATAGGGGTGGGCAAGGGCTGTGACAGCGCCACGGGCAAAAGGTTATAGCGAAAGGCCACTTTTCGTAAACGCTCAGAAAAAAGCCCTGCGCAAGGCAGGGCTTTGGGCGTGTCAGTTCTTGTCTTTACCGCGTCGCTTGGGTTCCGGGTGTTCCAACTCCAGCACCGACGCCACTTCGATCGCCATGGCTTCGGTCGGAAAAGGGCCGACGATATTTTCGCCGCCCGCGTTGCCTATCCACCACTGGCCGTCTTTTGCCTTGTTGATCAGGTACCCGTTGACGCTTTTTGCTGCCGACATCTAGCTGCCTCGTTGGCTGGTTCAATTGCGCCATGATAGCGCCAAATAACCTGGCGGGTGTCGAAGGATGCAGGGTGGTGTGATTGTTTGTCAGCAGACATCGCGTGCAAATCGGGCGGTCTCTGCTATCACTTACAGGTTGCCGAAGGACGAACACCACCTCTTGCGGAACTATCGGCAAGAATATTTCTCTATGATGGCATCGGTTAGCCAGCGCGGGGCATTGTAAGGTGCACGCCGCCTGATTAGACTGCGCCGAAACTCGTACACACAGCCCTTTCAAGGACTTATATGATCAAGAAATGCTTGTTCCCAGCAGCCGGTTACGGTACTCGCTTCCTGCCAGCGACTAAGGCCATGCCCAAGGAAATGCTGCCGGTGGTAAACAAGCCACTGATCCAGTACGGCGTCGAAGAAGCACTGGACGCTGGTTTGAACGAAATCTCCATCGTTACCGGCCGTGGTAAACGCGCCCTGGAAGACCATTTCGACATCAGCTACGAGCTGGAAAACCAGATCAAAGGCACCGACAAGGAAAAGTACCTGGTCGGCATCCGCAAACTGCTGGATGAGTGCTCGTTCTCCTACACCCGCCAGACTGAAATGAAAGGCCTGGGCCACGCGATCCTGACCGGCCGTCCGCTGATCGGCGACGAACCGTTCGCCGTGGTGCTGGCGGACGACCTGTGCGTCAACCTGGAAGGCGACGGCGTACTGACCCAGATGGTCAAGCTGTATAAGCAGTTCCGCTGCTCGATCGTGGCCATCCAGGAAGTCGATCCACAAGAGACCAACAAGTACGGCGTGATCGCTGGCGAAATGATCCGCGACGACATCTACCGCGTTCACAGCATGGTCGAAAAACCAAAACCGGAAGATGCGCCGTCGAACCTGGCCATCATCGGTCGCTACATCCTGACCCCGGACATCTTCGACCTGATCGAACAGACCGAGCCAGGCAAGGGCGGTGAAATCCAGATCACCGACGCCCTGATGAAACAGGCCCAGAACGGCTGCGTAATGGCCTACAAGTTCAAGGGCAAGCGTTTCGACTGCGGCGGTGCCGAAGGCTACATCGACGCGACCAACTTCTGCTTCGAGAACTTCTACAAGACGGGCAAGGCTTACTGATAGCGCGCTGCTTGTTTGTATTGAAAAGCCACCTTCGGGTGGCTTTTTCATTTGCGGTGCTTGCCCATCGAGCGCCCGCGGGTATGCTGGTCACCTGCCGAGGAGATAGACAATGGCCCACGATTTTGACCTATATGTGATTGGCGCCGGTTCCGGCGGTGTGCGGGCGGCTCGATTTGCCGCAGGTTTTGGCGCGAAAGTCGCCGTGGCCGAGAGTCGCTATTTGGGCGGCACCTGCGTGAACGTCGGCTGTGTGCCGAAGAAATTGCTGGTCTACGGCGCGCACTTCGCCGAGGACTTCGAGCAGGCATCGGGTTTCGGCTGGAGCCTGGATGAAGCGCAGTTCGATTGGGCGACGCTGATCGCCAACAAGGACCGTGAGATCAATCGCCTCAATGGCATTTATCGCAACCTGCTGGTCAACAGCGGTGTGACCCTGCATGAAGGTCACGCCAAGATCGTCGACCCACATACCGTCGAGATCAACGGCGAGCGCTTCACCGCAAAAAACATTCTTATCGCCACCGGCGGCTGGCCGCAGATCCCGGAAATTCCGGGGCATGAGCACGCGATCAGTTCCAACCAGGCGTTCTTCCTCAAAGAGCTGCCCAAGCGGGTACTGGTAGTGGGCGGTGGCTACATCGCCGTCGAGTTCGCCGGGATTTTCCACGGCCTTGGCGCGCAAACGACGCTCCTGTATCGCGGTGAATTGTTCCTGCGGGGCTTCGACGGTTCGGTGCGCAAGCATCTGCAGGAAGAGCTGACCAAGCGCGGCATGGACCTGCAATTCAACGCCGATATCGAACGTATCGACAAGCAGGCCGATGGCAGCCTGAAAGTGACCCTCAAGGACGGCCGCCAGTTGGAGGCCGACTGCGTGTTCTATGCCACGGGGCGGCGTCCGATGCTGGACAATCTCGGGTTGGAAAACACCGGGGTAAAGCTCGACAAGAAGGGGTTTGTCGAGGTCGACGATCAGTATCAAACCGCCGAACCGTCGATCCTGGCGCTGGGCGATGTGATCGGGCGCGTTCAACTGACGCCGGTGGCGCTGGCTGAAGGCATGGCGGTGGCGCGGCGTCTGTTCAAGCCGGAGCAGTATCGTCCGGTGGATTACAAGATGATCCCGACCGCGGTGTTCAGCCTGCCAAACATCGGTACCGTCGGTTTGACGGAGGAGGAGGCGCGCGACGCTGGGCACGAGGTGGTGATCTACGAAAGCCGCTTCCGGCCGATGAAGCTGACCCTGACCGAATGCCAGGAGCGCACGCTGATGAAGCTGGTAGTGGATGCCAAGACCGACAAGGTCCTGGGGTGTCACATGGTCGGGCCGGAGGCTGGCGAAATCGTCCAGGGCCTGGCCATCGCTTTGAAGGCGGGCGCGACCAAGCGCGACTTCGACGAAACCATCGGCGTGCATCCGACGGCTGCCGAGGAGTTCGTCACCATGCGTACGCCGGTCGCCGGGTAATCATCCGTAGTGGGAGTGACCTTGCTCGCTAAAGCGTTGGATCAGTCAGCCGGGATGCTGACCGTGATGGACTCTTCGCGAGCAGGCTCGCTCCCACAGGGATTTGCGTGGCTCAAACATGCGTGTTCCGCCACCGTCCATTGTGGGGATGAGCCTGCTCGCTAAAGCGTTGGATCAGTCAGTCGGGATGCTGACCGTGATGGACTCCTCGCGAGCAGGTTCGCTCCCACAGGGATTTGCGTGGCTCATGACATGTGTGTGACGGCACGGTCCATTGTGGGAGCGAGCCTGCTCGCGAAAAACGTCTGGACGACGCGATCATTCAGGCAGAGCGCGTTATCGTTGACGCCCATCGCGAGCCTGCTCGCTCCTTTTGTTCTGATGCAGGCTTTCTTCAAGTTCCGCCTGGGCCTTGGTCAGTTCAATTTCCAGCGCCTTGTTGGTTTGCGTCTGCTCCTCGACATTCTGTTTGAGCGACTGACTTTCCAGTAGCGCGACGCGCAAGCGTTCCTGGAGGAGGGTGCGTTCGCCGTCAACCCGCGTCGCTTGTTCCAGCAGCTGATCCTGGCGGCTGTTGCTTTGCTTGAGTTGCTCCTGCATCAAGCTCAGCTCGCGCAACGTGCCGCGGTTTTCGGTCAGCAAGCGTTCGTTGTCGCGGTGCAACTGGGTGATTTCATCCTGGCGTACCAGTGCGCTTTGCTGCGCCTGGCGCAACTCCATCTGCAACTGCTGCACCTGGCTTTCATGGCGACTGTGTTCCTGCTCGCGCTGCTCCTTGACGGCATTGCGGTAGTGCTCCAGCGCATCTCGCGCATGCAGGTGTTTCTCCTCCAGCGAGCGGATCTGCTCGTCCTTGTCTTGCAAGCGTAATTCGAAATCGGCCAGCGCCTGATTCAACCCGGCATTGCGGGTTTGTTCGGACTGCAGCAGGGCGCGGGTTTCCTGCAATGCCTCCGACTCCTGGGTCAGGGCCAGGCTCTGAATCTCGTACTGCTGATGCAGTTCGGTGTTGGCTTCCCGGGCTTCTTCCAGCTGCGTCTCCAACCCTTTACGTTGCGACTCGAACTGTTCGCGGGCCTGATCGATCGGCGCCTGCCCCTGTTCCTTCAAGCGTTGCGCCAATCGCGCAACCAGTGCCAGCAGCTCATCGTCGATGGGCTCGGCAGGTGCTGCTTGCGCTGCTTGAGGGTTCTCCCCCAATTCTTTCAGGTACCGATGAATCGTGGTTTTCGAGCCGGTATTGCCCATTTCGATGCGTATCGCATCGATGCTGGGGTTCTCGCCTCGGGCGAGGATCGCCAAACGCGCAGCCTGTACTACTGCCTTATTTACACCGCCACGGGCCATGACTGCTCCTACGATTTCGTGATGTGGTACGTATTACGTAAATACACATTGTACCATCCAAAAACTAAAGTTAAATACAGTATGTTAATGACACGGGATATACTGGTATTACCCCATGTGAGACACCGAAAACCGGTTTAGTGCCCGTGAATGCGGTACATATTCGAGAGTGACCCCATGACCGAGCTGGACCGTTACCTTCAAGCCGCCACCCGCGACAACACCCGCCGCAGCTATCGCGCGGCCATCGAACACTTCGAAGTGACCTGGGGTGGCTTCCTGCCGGCCACCAGCGACAGCGTGGCGCGTTATCTGGTTGCCCATGCCGGCGTGCTCTCGATCAACACCTTGAAGCTGCGATTGTCGGCGCTGGCGCAATGGCACAACAGCCAGGGCTTTGCCGACCCGACGAAAGCACCGGTGGTGCGCAAGGTGTTCAAGGGCATACGTGCGTTGCATCCGGCCCAGGAGAAGCAGGCCGAGCCGTTGCAGCTTCAGCATCTGGAGCAGGTGATAGATTCGCTGGAGCGAGAGGCGCAAACCGCCTTGAGTCAGGGTGACCGACCGGGACTGCTGCGCGCCAGACGCGACACCGCGCTGATTCTGCTGGGGTTCTGGCGCGGATTCCGTAGCGATGAGTTGTGCCGTTTGCAGGTTGATCACGTACAGGCCAATGCCGGTTCAGGCATCACCCTGTACTTGCCGCGCAGCAAGAGTGACCGCGACAACCTCGGCAAGACTTACCAGACACCGGCCTTGCAGCGGTTATGCCCGGTGCAGGCGTACATCAACTGGATTACAGAAGCCGCTTTGGTGCGCGGACCGGTTTTTCGCGGCATCGATCGTTGGGGGCATGTGAGCGAAGAGGGCCTGCACGCCAACAGCGTGATTCCATTGCTGCGGCAGGCGCTCGAACGTGCAGGAATTGCAGCCGAACACTACACCAGTCACTCCCTGCGCCGCGGCTTTGCCTCGTGGGCGCATCAGAGCGGCTGGGATCTGAAATCATTGATGAGCTACGTGGGCTGGAAGGACATGAAGTCCGCCATGCGCTACATCGAAGCCAGTCCGTTTCTCGGCATGACGCGCCTCGCGGAGAAACCTTTGTAGGAGCGAGCCTGCTCGCGATGGACTTGTGAGGGCGTCGCGTACTTACAGGAAGCACGCGTTATCGTTAGCGTCCATCGCGAGCAGGCTCGCTCCTACAGCGTGTGTAGAGATCGTTTTCTTCTATTAATACCTCTGGCTAATAGCGAAAGCCAATCAGCAGCATCAGGTTTGCCAATGAGCCATCCGTTCGTCGAGTGGGTAAAGTTCTCTCCATCAACTTCTTAACCCCTGACGGAGAGTCAACGATGCCTATCATCAACAGCCAAGTTAAACCGTTCAAAGCTACCGCCTACAAAAACGGCGACTTCGTACAAGTGTCGGACGCTGACCTGAAAGGCAAGTGGTCCGTCGTGTTCTTCTACCCAGCCGACTTCACCTTCGTTTGCCCAACCGAGCTGGAAGACCTGGCCGACAACTACGACGCATTCCAGAAGCTGGGCGTCGAGATCTACAGCGTTTCCACCGACACTCACTTCGCTCACGCTGCCTGGCACAACACCTCGCCAGCCATCGGCAAAATCCAGTACACCATGATCGGCGACCCGACTCACGTGATCTCCCGCAACTTCGACGTGCTGATCGAGGAAGCCGGTCTGGCTGACCGTGGCACCTTCGTGATCAACCCGGAAGGCCAGATCAAAATCGTCGAGCTGAACGACGGCGGTGTAGGCCGTGACGCTTCCGAGCTGCTGCGCAAAATCAAGGCTGCCCAGTACGTCGCTGCTCACCCAGGCCAGGTTTGCCCTGCCAAGTGGAAAGAAGGCGAGGCCACTCTGGCTCCGTCCCTGGACCTGGTCGGCAAGATCTAAGTCTGTGACGCGCAACCCAGGGCGGAACTCCGCACCTACTCAGTAAGCTGCACCGCCCAATAAAAACGCCCGGGCGAGATTCGCTCGGGCGTTTTTTTATGCAAGAAATTCACTAAAGGAAATCGCCCGTATGTTGGACGCCAATCTTAAAGCCCAGTTGAAATCGTACCTGGAACGGGTCACCCAACCGATCGAGATCGTTGCATCCCTCGACGACGGTGCGAAATCCCGGGAAATGCTCGAACTGTTGAAAGACGTTGCCAGTCTTTCCACCCAGATTACTTTGCTCGACAACGGTGATGACACACGCAAGCCATCGTTCTCGATCAATCGCCCAGGGGCCGACATCAGCCTGCGTTTCGCCGGCATCCCGATGGGTCACGAATTCACCTCGCTGGTGCTGGCCCTGCTGCAAGTCGGCGGTCACCCTTCGAAGGCCAGCGTCGAAGTCATTGAGCAGATCCGTTCGCTCAAGGGTGAGTTCAGCTTCGAGACGTACTTCTCGCTGTCCTGCCAGAACTGCCCGGACGTGGTCCAGGCGCTGAACCTGATGGCGGTACTCAACCCGAACATTCGCCACGTCGCCATTGACGGTGCGCTGTTCCAGGCCGAAGTCGATGAGCGCAAGATCATGGCCGTGCCCAGTATCTACCTCAACGGCGAAGTGTTCGGCCAGGGCCGCATGGGCCTGGAAGAAATCCTCGCCAAGATCGACACCAGCGGCGCTGAGCGCCAGGCCGAGAAGATCAGCGCCAAGGAAGCGTTTGACGTGCTGGTGGTCGGTGGTGGCCCAGCCGGCGCTTCGGCGGCGATTTACGCTGCACGCAAAGGCATTCGTACCGGTGTGGCGGCTGAGCGTTTTGGTGGTCAGGTGCTCGATACCATGGCCATTGAAAACTTCATCTCCGTGCAGGAAACCGAAGGGCCGAAACTGGCCAGTGCTTTGGAAGAGCACGTCAAGCAGTACGACGTCGACATCATGAATCTGCAGCGGGCCACTTCGCTGATCCCGGCGAAGAATCCTGGCGAGTTGCACGAAGTTCGTTTCGAAAGCGGCGCCAGCCTGAAAACCAAGGCGCTGATTCTTGCCACCGGCGCCCGCTGGCGCGAAATGGGCGTGCCGGGCGAGCAGGAATACAAAGCCAAAGGCGTATGTTTCTGCCCGCACTGCGACGGCCCATTGTTCAAGGGCAAGCGCGTAGCGGTGATCGGCGGCGGTAACTCCGGCGTTGAAGCAGCGATCGATCTGGCGGGCATCGTCAGCCATGTCACGCTGCTGGAATTCGACAGCAAGCTGCGCGCCGATGCGGTGCTGCAACGCAAACTGTTCAGCCTGCCCAACGTCGATGTCATCACCAGCGCGCTGACCAGCGAAGTGAAGGGTGACGGCGAGAAAGTGAGTGGTCTGGTCTACAAGGATCGCGATTCAGGCGAATTCCAAACCATCAACCTCGAAGGTATCTTCGTGCAGATCGGTTTGCTGCCCAACACTGACTGGCTCAAAGGCACTGTCGAGTTGTCGCCCCGTGGCGAGATTATCGTCGATGCCCGTGGCGAGACTTCGCTGCCGGGCGTGTTCGCCGCCGGTGACGTGACCACCGTGCCGTACAAGCAGATCGTGATCGCGGTGGGCGAGGGCGCCAAGGCTTCCTTGAGTGCATTCGATCACCTGATCCGGACTTCGGCCCCGGACTGATTGCCCACGCTGAAAACGCGAAAACCTTGTAGGAGCGAGCTCGCTCGCGATGGACTTTAACGATAACGCTGGTTGGTTGGTACCCCGCGGCGTTCTCAGGTTCATCGCGAGCAAGCTCGCTCCTACAGAAAAAACCCCATGAGCGATCATGGGGTTTTTTGTGTCTGGTATTTCGATGGAGGAAGCTGCTTCTCTGTGGGAGCGGGCTTGCTCGCGAAAGCGGAGTGTCAGCCAACATCAAGGTCAAATGATCCACCGCCTTCGCGAGCAGGCTCGCTCCCACGGGGGGATGAGTCTTGTGTCTTACAGCGGTGCAGGCTGGATGATCTCGACCCAGTAGTTGTCCGGGTCCTTGATGAACGCCAGGCTTTTCATGCGGCCGTCGTTCAGGCGTTTCTGGAAGTCACAGCCCAGCGCTTCAAAGCGCTCGCACGCGGCGACGATGTCCGGCACCGAGATGCAGATATGGCCAAAGCCGCGAGGGTCGGTGTTGCCGTTGTGGTAGGCGAAGTCCGGGTCGTTCTCGGTGCCGTGGTTGTGGGTCAGTTCGAGAATGCCGGGGATCGATTTCATCCATTCGGTGCGCGCGGCGGCGTCGGCCGGGATCTGGTCTTTGTCGACGAGCGCAAGGAAGTACAGGCTGAATTCGGCTTCCGGAAAGTCGCGCTTTTCCACCAGCGTAAAACCAAGGATGCGTGTGTAGAAATCCAGGGATTGGGTGATGTCCTTGACCCGCAGCATGGTGTGGTTGAAGACGAATTTCTGGGTCGCGGTGTCAGGTTGTGCGGTGACGCCGGGGAAGGTGTTCAGTTCGTGCAGGCTCATGGGCCCTCCGGAAAATAAGCGGGGCGATTGAATGGCAACCATGATACGCAAGGGTTCGGACATCACCAAACCCAAAGCGTCGGGTATTGCCTGACCGTCGGTCGAGCCTCAGACTTCACGGCTCAAAACCTGAGTGTTGATTGCAATGATTCGATTCGGTAAATCGGTGTTCGTCCTGATTGGCGTGCTGTCCGCCGTTGCCGGCGCCCACGCCGAGGCGCCGGTCATGACCTGGCCTGCCGGTTGGCAGGTCGAAGAGATTGAGCAGGGTGATGCGGCTTCCGGTGTTTCCCGCCAGCGTGCGGTAAAAAATGATGAAAATGGCACGCCGGTGATGGTGATGGAACTGACCATGACGCGGGTAGAAAGCGGTCATCAGGTCAACCTGGAAGGCGTGTTGCTTGAGATGCGCAAGTCGGTGCAGAAAGACTTTTTCCAGGGCGGTTATCAAAGTGTCTGCAACCGTATTCACCCGACGACCTTGAGTCGGTTGTCGGCGTTGGAAACCACCTGCACCATCACGCAAAACGGCCGACATGTGCTTTCTCAAACATTGGTCGCTGCTGTGGATGCCGATAAGGCCTACGTTCTTTCCTACGCGGGGCAGGCCGAAGCTTATAAGCTCAGCCAGGATGAAATAGAGACAGCGCGTAACGCTTTGAAACTTTAATCGAAGACTTTAGTAGCTGCAGGCTTTGGGGCCGTGGTTGAAAAATTTAGATACCCAAATGGATTAAGCAAAAAGTTAATCGGCAAGTAGCGAGTTGAGCGGTCAACATCGTGGCATTGAGAAGATATTCATGAAAAAGCCCTGCATTGGCAGGGCTTTTTTATAGTGCGTGTGCTTATCCACGCAGCCAGGAGTCAACGGTGGCAGCACCGTATTGTTCCTTCCAGGCTTTCAGGCCGCGATGGTTGCCGCCCTTGGTTTCAATCAGTTCACCGGTATGTGGGTTCTGATAAACCTTGACCACGCGAGCGCGGCGGGTTTTAGGTGCCGCGGCGAGTTGCAGGCCGGATTTTGCCGGGTTCGGATCGAGAATGGCGATGATGTCGCGCAGGCTCTTGCCGTAGGTTTTCATCAGCCCCTGGAGCTTCTCTTCGAATTCGATTTCTTTCTTGAGCCCGGCATCGTTCTTCAGGGATTCCAGCTGCTTGAGCTGCTCTTGAAGGGCCTTTTCAGCTGCACGAAATTCAGCGAGTCTGGACAATATCTTTACTCCAATAGTGTGTTTGGCTGATACCAACCGCAAACAAAGCTATAAGCCAAGAGCCTTGAAGCGACTCGGTGATAAGTGGCTCACCTGCCAAATTACCGCAGGCATGAAAAATTGTAGTAGTTAATGAGCCAAGAGTAAATCATGTCTTTTTTTTCATGTAACAAGAGCAGTGTTTTGATTCAAATTGGTGCGCCCTAATGCCATCCCGTCGCTAAAAACCGCTAGTTAATGGTCACTTAATGCACTAATGAACTCTGCACCGGGCATTGGTCGGCCGAACAGATAGCCTTGCAGGAAGTTAACGTTATGAGCGGTCAGGTAATCACTTTGCGCCTGGGTTTCCACACCCTCGGCCACCATCGCCAGATCGAGCTTTGCTGCAAGTTCCATGATGCTGTCCAGTATGTGGCTGGACAGGGCGTCAATACCAATCATGGCGACGAAACTCTGGTCGATTTTCAGGTAGTCGACATTGAACTGACGCAGGTAACCGAGACTGGAATGGCCGGTGCCGAAGTCGTCGATGGCGATCTTCACGCCCAGTTCGTGCAACTGCTCGAACAATTGATGGGTAATAGCCGTGGGTTCGATCAGTTCGCGCTCGGTCAACTCAAGCACCAAATGAATGGAGCCCGGAGCGAAAGCCGCGAGGAAATCGCGGCAATCCTCGACCAGTTCCAGGTCCTGGCAATGGTTGGCAGTGATGTTGATCCCGATATGAAAGGGCTCCTCGAACGACGCGGACAGCGGGGCGAGCAAGGTGGCGGTCTGTTGCATCAATGAGCGGGTCATCGGCACGATCAGTCCGGAGTGTTCGGCGAACGGAATGAACAGATCGGGACGCACCAGACCTTCTTTCGGGTGATTCCAGCGCATCAGTACTTTAATGCCCGAAATCTTTTTGCTGTCGCCATGCACAACGGCCTGGAAGTACGGAACGAACTCCACCGCGTCCAGCGCACGCTTCATTTCATGGGTCGGTGACGATGAACGCTTCTGCAGAAGGTGCCCAATCAGGCCCGACACGACGCCAAAGAATATCAGCAGGCTGAACAACGGCGGGTACTCGCTGCTCATGTAGCGCCAGGTTTCGCCTTCGGGAAAGCCTGCCTGCACGCCAAAGGCGTAACGTGAAGAATCGAGCCGGGTTTGCGCCACCGCAAAGTCGTGGAGGGGGCCTTCATGGAACTGACCGTCAGCGGTCAACCAAGGGGAGCCGACCTGCAGGACCAGCAGGGTATGACGGCCGATCATGCGCAATACATTGCTCAGGTGGTAGCCATCGAGCGTGCTCATCGCGCCGCGCTTGCCTTCGCCAAGCCGATAGACCAGCAATGCCGTGTCGGGCGTG
This sequence comes from Pseudomonas sp. C2B4, assembly GCF_013359695.1. Taxonomy (GTDB): domain Bacteria; phylum Pseudomonadota; class Gammaproteobacteria; order Pseudomonadales; family Pseudomonadaceae; genus Aquipseudomonas. The sequence continues at coordinate 37,711 of NZ_JABFMU010000033.1, read as the reverse complement.
ACCGGGTTGCCCTTCATCAATACCAGGCGGCCACCGGCGTAGTCCCCGGACGCAATCTTCTCGTGATAGTCGCCAAACAGGGAGCTGCAATAAATGGTGTCGTCCCACACCAGATTGGTCGAGCGCACAAAGGGGCGGCGGGTGACCTGTTCGCGCAAGAGAAGGTTGACGTCGATGCAACTCTGTCCGGCCAGGGGCAGTAACTCACGCGCGGCCTGGGCCGTGTTGTCGAGCATCAGTTCAAACTGGCGAATCGCTTCTTCGGCGGTCAGTCGAGCGCTTTGCTGGAGTGTTCGTTCAGCCTGCAAGTAAAGAATGACCACGCCCAGCACGACCGGGAGCAATCCGCTTGCGAGAGTGACAGCAATCCTGGTGCTGCGTTTACGGGGCTTGGCTTTCAGTGGCATTCGTGGAACCTGTGACGATGAAATAGGGCTCTCAAATGCTGGCAGGGCCAAACACCCTGCAAAAAGAGGTCACGTGCGAGCCATAATAGTTGGCCCATGGCATTTATGCCGCTCATCGGTAATCCAGCCGCTGTGCGAGTTTGATGAAGGCTGTGGCCGCCGGCGATGCCTGGCGCTCATCGAGCACGGCCAGCCCGACTTGCCGGACGACGGCGGGCGACAAGGGCTTCTTCACATAGCGGCTGTCGTTGTGCTCGGGCAATGAGCTTTCGGCCACCACGGTCAGGGCATCGCCGCGACCCACCGTGTCCAGGGTGCTCAGCAACTGCGAGCAGCGAAACCGGATGTTGGGCGTCAATCGGGCTGCGTTGAACAGTCGTTGCACAAGCTCTGACGAACCGGCCTCGGTCAATACAAAAGGGTCGTGGCACAAATCAGCCAGGCTCACGCTGTCGCGTGACGACAGCGGATGATTGACCGGCAGAAGCGCAACCATCTGGTCTTGCAGCAGCGCCACCGTGTCGAAACGCTCCTCGGGCAGCACCACAAAACCGATGTCGATCCGTCGTTCCTCCAGCCATTGGATAACCTGACGGTCCGGCCCCTCATCGACGTGGACCTCGATGCCCGGATGGGCGGCCCGGTAGTGCTGCAAGATCAAAGGCAATAATTTGATCGACGAGGTGGGGCCGAACGAGCCGATGCGCAATGTACCGCGCTTCATGCCCCGGGCATCCGCGGCTTCCTGGCGCAAGGTATTGGCCAGCCCCAGCATGGCCCGTGCCCGCAGCAACAGCTGCTGGCCGATGTCGCTCAGTTCAACCTGAGACTGATGGCGGCGCAGCAGCTCCACACCCAATTCCAGCTCCAGCGACTTCAACGCATGGGAAACCGCCGATTGGGTAATGCCCAGGCGATGGGCCGCCGCCGTAAAGCCGTGCAGCTCGGCGACGGTGGAGAAGATCTCCAGTTGAGTCAGGGTCATGAGTGTTTACTCATTTTACGATGATCAAGTATTAGTCGAATGATACGTCATCCAACCGATCTTCAGCTCCGGGGACTTATGACAACGTGTGAACAGAGCCTGACTGACAACGCCAATGTGCTGGTTTATCTGAAGCTGGCGAGCGTCACCATGATTTGGGGTGGCACCTTCGTGGCCGGGCGCTTCCTGGCCGACGGCGTCAGCCCGCTGTTTGCGGCCAGCTTGCGGTTTCTGCTGGCCAGCGCGGCACTGCTGCTGTTCTTACTATTGAGCCGGATACCGCTGGCGCGACCCAACCGCAGGCAATGGCTGCAACTGGCGCTGCTGGGCTTTTTCGGGATCTTCTTTTACAACCTCTGCTTCTTTTATGGCCTGCACTACATCAATGCCTCGCGGGCGTCGTTGATCGTCGCGCTGAACCCCGCCGTGATCGGCTTGGCGGCTTGGCTGCTCTTCAAGGAGCGCTTGAGCCCGGCGAAAGTCATCGGCATCGTGATATGCATAGCTGGCGCCAGTTTGGTGATCGTCAGTCGCAACCCGCAATTGCTCGCCGACAATCCCGACGCCTGGGTCGGTGACCTGCTGATTCTGGGTTGCGTGCTCGGCTGGGGCATTTACTCACTGTGCTCCCGGGAGCTGACTCAAAGCCTGGGGCCGGTGCAAACCGTGACCTGGTCGATTCTGCTGGGCACGCTGATGCTGTGGCTGACCTGTGCGATACGCGGTGAGGTGAGGGTGGATGCACTCACCAGTCTCGGGCCGTCACAATGGCTGAGCCTGATGTACCTGGGTGTATTGGGTTCGGCGCTGGCCTACATCGGCTATTACGACGGCATCCGCAAAATCGGCGCGACCCGTTCCGGCGTGTTTATCGCCCTGAATCCATTGACCGCGGTGATCTTCGGCGCGCTGCTGTTGGGCGAGCAACTGACGCTGGCGATGTATGTGGGGGGAGGGCTGATTCTGGCGGGGATTTACCTGTGCAACAAACCCCTTGCGTCCACGGGGAAAAAGCGGATTTTATAGAGAAGGCGGACAAACTGAGTTACGCTGTGTAGAATCAGGTTACGCATATAAGAATAACGTCTTCTGGCAGCAGAAGCCTCGCCCGCAAGAGCCTTGGGTCGACAATGAAGATACTTGGGTTTCAATTGATCTACGGTGATTTCCTCGCCCGCAGCGTGCGGGGCATCTCCTGCGCGCCACCCACCGGTCTCAGCATTGCTAGCAACTAACCTTTGTTAATTGATAAGAATGATGAGGCGCCAACCATGGCAGATTTATACGAAAACCCAATGGGCCTGATGGGCTTCGAGTTCATCGAATTCGCATCGCCAACCCCCAATACCCTGGAGCCGATCTTCAAGATCATGGGCTTCACCAAGGTCGCGACCCACCGTTCCAAAGACGTGCACCTGTATCGCCAGGGCGCGATCAACCTGATCCTCAACAACGAGCCCAACAGCGTTGCTTCGTACTTTGCCGCCGAGCACGGTCCGTCGGTATGCGGCATGGCGTTTCGGGTCAAGGATTCGCAGAAAGCCTACAAGCGCGCCCTTGAACTGGGTGCGCAACCGATCCACATCGAAACCGGCCCGATGGAACTGCACCTGCCAGCGATCAAAGGCATCGGCGGCGCGCCGCTGTACCTGATCGACCGTTTCGGTGAGGGCAGCTCGATCTACGACATCGACTTCGTGTACCTCGAAGGTGTGGACCGCCACCCGGTCGGAGCTGGCCTGAAGATCATCGATCACCTGACCCACAACGTGTATCGCGGCCGCATGGCCTATTGGGCGAACTTCTACGAGAAGCTGTTCAACTTCCGCGAAATCCGCTACTTCGATATCAAGGGCGAATACACCGGCCTGACCTCCAAGGCCATGACCGCACCGGACGGCATGATCCGCATCCCGCTGAACGAAGAATCGTCCAAGGGCGCCGGGCAGATCGAAGAGTTCCTGATGCAGTTCAACGGCGAAGGCATCCAGCACGTCGCGTTCCTGTCCGACGACCTGGTCAAGACCTGGGATCACCTGAAAAGCATCGGCATGCGCTTCATGACCGCGCCGCCAGACACCTACTACGAAATGCTCGAAGGCCGCTTGCCGAACCACGGCGAGCCGGTTGGCGAACTGCAAGCGCGGGGCATTCTGCTGGACGGTTCGTCCGAGGCGGGCGACAAGCGTCTGCTGCTGCAGATCTTCTCGGAAACCCTGATGGGGCCGGTGTTCTTCGAGTTCATCCAGCGTAAAGGCGATGACGGTTTCGGCGAAGGCAACTTCAAGGCGTTGTTCGAATCCATCGAGCGCGACCAGGTTCGTCGTGGCGTGTTGTCCACCGATTAACCCGGTCCACCGCTAAAAAACTGTGGGAGTGAGCCTGCTCGCGAAAGCGGTCTATCAGCCAACATCAATGTTGAATCTGAAGACGCATTCGCGAGCAGGCTCGCTCCCACATTTGCTTTCTGGTTGCGTTAAGGGCGGCGCTGTCGGACCAGATGTTTGAACCCTTCAAACACCAACACCAGCACCGCCATCCAGATCGGGATGTAGGTCAGCCACTCACCGGGCTTGATGCTTTCCCCCAGCAACAACGCCACACCGAGCAACAGCACCGGCTCCACATAGCTGAGCAAACCGAACAGGCTGAACGGCAGCAAGCGACTGGCGATGATGTAGACCACCAGCGCCGAGGCGCTGATCAGACCCAGCAGCGGGATCAGCCAGGCCAAGGCCGGGTGCTGATCGAAGACGCCGAAGCCTTGTTCGCCCCCGTGCACGAACCAGTAGGCGATTGGCAGCATCAGGGTCATGTCCACCCAGAGTCCGCCGAGGTGGTCGGTCCTCAGCCATTTGCGCACCACGAAGTACAGCGGATAACCCACGACCACCACCAGTGTGGCCCAGGAAAATCCGCCGACCTGATACAGCTCATTGACCACGCCCAGGGTGGCGAAGAACACCGCGACCTTTTGCAGGTACGACAGGCGTTCGCCGTAGGCGATGCGCCCGGTCAGCACCATGGCCAGCGGTAACAGGAAATAGCCCAGCGACACATCGAGGCTGTAGCCATTGAGCGGCGCCCACATGAACAGCCAGAGCTGTACGCCCAGCAACGCCGACGAGACGATCAGGCCACCGACCAGTTTCGGTCTGATACCGATTCGTCGCAGCAGGTCGGCCACGCGCCGCCATTCACCGGACACCACCATGAACACGGTCATGCATGGCACGGTCAGCAGCATGCGCCAGCCGAAAATCTCCACGCCGCTCAAGGGTGTGAGCAACGACGTGTAGTAATACATGACGGCAAACAGCACCGAGGCTGAAACCGATAGAGCAATACCTTTTGACAAGCTGTCCTCGCGAGGTTGAACGTGAAACGGGGTGCGGAGGATACGTGGTTTTTGTGCTGAATATTGGCCGGATGATCAGAATTTTCAACATCTCGGAGGACGAAACCCTGTGGGAGCGAGCCTGCTCGCGAATACGGTTTCACATTCAACATTGATGTTGAAGGGTAGACCGCTTTCGCGAGCAGGCTCGCTCCCACAATGGGTGATGTGTTTGTTCAGTGGTTTTGGGGTTTACGGCCCGAAACGAAATGGCTCACATCATTGAACCCCGGTGTCGACGCATGCCCCGGCGTCACCAGCGAGTCGATGAAGGCTTCATCTTCAGCCGTGATCTTCACCGCCTGCGCCTTGGTGTAGGCATCCCACTGCGCTTCGGTGCGCGGGCCAACGATGGCGGAGGTGACGGCGGTGTTGTTCAGTACCCAGGCAATCGCGAACTCGACGATGCCCACGCCACGGCTTTGCGTGTACTGCTGGATCTGCTGAGCGATGCGCAGGGACTCCACGCGCCATTCGGTTTCCAGGATGCGTTTGTCCGCACGCCCGGCGCGGCTGTTGGCGTCCGGCTTCACGTCCGGCGCGTACTTGCCGCTGAGCACGCCACGCGCCAGCGGACTGTACGGCACTACGCCCAAGCCATAACTTTGTGCGGCGGTGATCTGTTCGGTTTCGGCCTGGCGGTTGACGATGTTGTACAGCGGCTGGCTGATGACGGGACGATCGACACCCAATGCGTCGGCCACACGAATGACTTCGGCAATGCGCCAGCCGCGATAGTTCGACAAACCCCAATAACGAATCTTGCCCTGGCGAATCAAATCGTCAATCGCCGACACCGTGACCTCCAGCGGCGTGTTGTGGTCTTCGCGGTGCAGGTAGTAGATATCGAGATAGTCGGTGCCCAGGCGCGTCAGGCTGGCGTCGATGCCATTGAACAGGTGCTTGCGGCTCAGACCGCTGCGATTCGGCACACCGTCCACCGGGCCGAAACCGACCTTGGTGGCCAGCACCCATTCATGGCGGCGGCTGGCGATGGCTTCGCCGACGATTTCCTCGGAGCGGCCGTTGGTGTAGACGTCGGCCGTGTCGATGAAATTGATGCCCTGGTCCCAGGCCTTGTCGATGATCCGCAGGGAGTCTTCGGTGCTGGTCTGTTCGCCGAACATCATGGTGCCCAGGGTCAGGGTGGAAACCTGCAAACCCGAATGACCCAGCGTGCGGTAGCTCATGTCGAAATCCTTTTGCCAGTGGGAAAGACTCAATCAAATACCAGAAAGGTCGCACGGATCAAAATGAAATATCGGTGCGGCGGACAGCCAGTCGGGTGGCGTCGGGTGCGCGGCGTAGAGCTCGCGCATTTTCCTCAGGTCACGCTCGAACCAACTGTTCAGCCAGTGTCGGTACTGATGCTCGATGCTAGGGCGGTGGTTGGGATGAGCAAGGCTTTCAACCACGGCATGGGCGGCCATCATCCCCGACATGATGGCCTTGAGCACGCCATGGGAGGTGCCCGGGTCGAGCACGGAGGCAGCGTCACCCACCATGAAGTAGCCCGGCCCGGCGCATTGGCGACAGGCACGCCAGGTCACATCGGCACCTCGGGCCCTGGAGAGGTGCTGCAGGTGCGCGAATGCCGCAGGCGCTTGCCTGTCGGCTTGATGAATATCGAAATTCAAGCGGGTCCAGGCGTAGGCATCGCTGCCGATTTTCGCCATCCAGTACCAACCGTCCTGATCCGCGATGATGGCGGGTGCGTCATCACACGCGGCGCAGGTGCCTTGGCCATAACCGTACATTGCAAGCAGTGGCGGTGAATAGGCCTGACGCTCCAGCTCAAGCTGTCGCGCCAGCCAGCCCTTGGCGCCGCTGGCGTCGATCAATTGGGCGCAATGGAAAGCACCTTGGTCGGTGTCCACGCCAACCACGGCCTGGTCTTTGAGGATGACGCTCGTGGCGCGACACGGTCGCACGATGAATACACCGGCTGCCCGAGCCTGACTGAGCATGAAACCGTCGAGCAGGCGCCGGGGTATCTGGAATCCACGCCACGGACCATCAGCGTTACCACCAAAAGCATTGAAGTGATGGTGTGGGCCCCATTGCACCCAGTTCCCGGTATGCCGAATGAAATCACCTGACAACACCGAATCAGCAATCCCCAGTTGTTGCAGCAACGGCTCGATGCCCGGGGGCAAGGTTTCGCCGGGGCGATCCCGATAAACCGACGACTGTTCAAGCAGCGTCACGCGCAAACCCTGCCGCGCGCAAAAAATCGCCGCCGCGCTGCCTGCCGGGCCGGCGCCAATGATGACGACATCAGGGTTGTACAAAGTAACGCACCTGCCATGGGCCTTGCTCACGCTTGATCAACAGCGCCGTCGGGCCGACGAATAGATGAACCATCTCGATCACCACGGCATGAAGTTTGGTGAAGTCGTGGTGGGAGGGCGTGGTGAGGCAAATGTCAGTCTTATAGATTTGATAACCGTGAACAGGTGCCGGCAACACGAACCCCGTCTCTGACTCAGCCTGTTCCAGATCGGCATCGGGATGTTCGACTTTCCTGAAGGACAGAACGGGCCACTCCTTTTTTTCCTCTCGGCTGCTGAGACCCAGCGCCAGGTAGGCGCGGTGCATCGACAGGATTCGCGCCTCAAAATCCTCGGCAGTCGTTTGGGCCAGGTAATGCAAATGCAGCAGGTCGGTGAGGGTGTTTTTCGTAAGGTCGGTGAAGTCGAAGTTTGTGTATTCGACGAGCCGTTTACCGTCGTCGTCGGTGATCGGTCGCGGGCCGTCGGTACCGTCCCAGTTGCCAAGTTCCTCGTCCGTTAACGGTATGATCGAAATCCAGTCGCGCTTTGGCGCAAAGGCCCTTGAGTTATCGGGCGAAACGGCAGCCCAAAAACCGCCAATTGAAGCGCAGATTCTTACATCCTCCAGAAAAGGGCTGCCTAGTTCGAAGGCACATAAGGATTTTGGATCGAACCCTTGATCAGAGGGGTAGCTAACTTCCCAGCCTGGGCTGAACGTGCCTGTGGCCGCATCAGGTAACGATGTTTGCCGTTGCGCATGGGCGACTGTAACTGCGTCGGGTTGCTCTGTTTCGCCCAAGGGGTGCGTGATGATGGCGGTGATGCTTGTGTCATCCAGCATGAAGTGCTGGCCCGGCAATTCGGGGTTCCCGGCCACTCGTCTGTCCGCCAGCACCCTGAAGGTGGTGGGTAGAAAGTCTGCGGGAAATTGATGTCGATTGATCCACTCAAGCAATCGGCGTTGAGTGTATTCAGGGTAAAAATCCGGAGCGGCGACCAACGAGTAAGCCGCCACGCTCTTCATTGTCGCAGCCAGTTGTTGGCAATACGCAATGACCCATCCTTCGGCGGTGAAGTCGATAAAATGCAAGGCGTTATAACCACCGCCCTCTACGATTTCCACGACATCAGGATGCTCATTCAAATCCTCGATCGAGCCATCTCTACGTCGTTTGTAGCGTCGATTAATGATGAAACCGGCAAAATGCTGACCTTTCGGAATCCGGAAAAACAGTTTCTCATCTTCATAAATCGCTTCTTCCACCAGTCGAGGCTTTGGTACTGGCATCAACAAGCCTTGGCCGTAAATCTGCTCGTTTGCCCAATCCACAAGATTTTCGGTGATGACGAACGGTGGTTTGGATAGGTCCGGTTGACCGATGGTGGACAAAGGAAACCTGATGTGAAATTTCCGGAGTTTTTCATTGAGTTGATAAACCTCCTTGTCCACTTTCAGATCCATGTCGGCAATGCATTCAGGGCCGTCAAACAGCTTGTGCAAAGGCACCCAGATTTTCAGGTTCTCATCACCGGGTTGAACAGGCCAGGGCCCGAAACCGGGGGTATCACCCGTTTTTTCCATGGCGATGTAGGAGTAATACCGCGCCGGGGTCACGCAAATGGCCTGCGGGTCGTCTTCTTTCCATGGCAGAAAACCCCGTCGCGCAGGGTCATAACGTGCTGGCGCCGTGCCGACGCGAGCAATGCCCGTGCGGGAGAAACACATGTCGGCATGTTTTTTATGACCAGTATCCGGTCCCGGTCGATACTCGGCGGCAAACACGACAATGGCCAATGGCGCGCCACCCGCTAGCGCTTGAAGGTCCTCCAGTGAAGGCGGCTGCACGCCGTAGACATAATCCAATACCGTTTCTATCTCCGCCGCGCTCGGGAACAGCTGCAGCAGGTTGCCGACTGGATCAGTGGTGACATTGGGCGAGGCGAGGGCGTGAAACAAAAGGCTGCGGGCCGGGCTTCGCGGTTCGATGCCGCGCTGGCCGTTCCACGAAAAATCTTCGAACCCCTTGACGTTGCGATCCACTGCCAGGGTTTTTTCCAGCTCTGCCGCCAACGGGCGAGCCTTGAGATCCAGGCCATGGCGCAACAACAGCGCGTGCCAACCCTCGTCAGCGGCCAGACGTTCGCAAACCGCCTCGACAGCCGTGAGCAAATCCCCGGGTGCGTTGACGCTCGAGGTCGCCTTCCCTGGATTGAACAGCGCGGATCTGAAAAGTTGTTTGAGGAAGCGGAGCAGGCAGGTTTGAAAACAGGTTGCCCAGCGCAAACAAGCCGTTGCGACCGTTTTGATTAAATCCATGATGAGTACAGCCCAAAGAGAATGTGACTTCACAAACTCGGGCTGACTTTCATGGATTCAATAGAGCGGATCCGAACAACGTTGTGACGTGATGTATCAGCCTGGTGTGGGAGGAAGGGCGCACAAGATCGGTTGTCAGAAATGATAGGCGCCGGAACCCTTTGCTTCCGGCGCCTCGACTATCACGCGTTACGCAACGTCCGTGTCATGCGCAGCGCCAGCAGGCTGCCGCAGACAATCACCCCCGCCAGCAGATACAACGCCGCGTCGGTCGAGCCCGTGCTGTCCTTGACCCAACCCACCAGGTACGGGCTGAGGAAACCCGCCATTTGCCCCATGGAGTTGATCAGCGCCAGGCCACCGGCGGCCGCGCCGGCACTGAGCATTGCGGTGGGCACCGGCCAGAACATCGGCAGGCCGGTGAGGGCGCCCATGGTGGCGATGGTCAGGCCGAGGATGGCGATGGCCGGGTTGGCGGCGAAGTTCACGGCGATCAACAGACCGACAGCGCCCATCAGCATCGGCACCACCAAATGCCAGCGACGTTCCTTGCGCAGGTCCGCCGAGCGACCGACCATCAGCATGAACAGCGCTGCCAGCAGATAGGGAATCGCACTCAGCCAGCCAATCACCAGGTTATCGCTGAAGCCCAGGTTCTTGATGATCGACGGCAGCCAGAAGTTGATTGCATACACACCGCTCTGGATGCAGAAATAGATCAGGCCGAAGGCCCAGATTGCCGGGTTCTTGAACACCGCCAGCAACGAATCGGTAGTGGTTTTAGGCTTGTTTGCGAGGTCTTCGGCGTGGTCGGCTTCCAGCACCGAACGCTCGAAAGGCGTGAGCCATTTGGCGTTGGCGTAGCTGTCACTGAGCAGGAAATAGGCGAGGGCGCCGAGGATCACGGTCGGGATGCCTTGCAGCAAAAACATCCACTGCCAACCCGCCAAACCGCCTTGCCCTGCGGCGAAGTGGTTGAGGATCCAGCCGGAAAACGGACTGCCGAGCAAACCGGAAACCGGGATCGCCGACATGAACAACGCCATGATGCGGCCACGGCGGAAGGTCGGGAACCACTGCGAAAGATAGAGCACCACGCCCGGGAAGAACCCGGCCTCGGCCGCGCCGGTGAACAGGCGCAAGGTGTAGAACTCGGTCGGCGTGGTGACGAACAGCAGGCAGGTCGACAACGTGCCCCAGGTGATCATCATCAACGCGATCCAGCGCCGCGGGCCGAATTTGGTCAGGGCCAGGTTGCTCGGCACGCCGCACAGCACGTAACCGATAAAGAAAATCCCGGCACCGAGGCCGTACACGGTTTCGCTGAACTTCAGCGCGTCGAGCATCTGCAACTTGGCGAAGCCAACGTTCACCCGGTCGAGGTAGTTGAACAGGTAGCAGATGAAGATGAAGGGGATCAAACGCAGGGTGATGCGCTTGTAGACGGCATTTTTTTCGTCAACGATGGCCTGGGTAGCAGCGGCGCTCTGTGACATGGCGGGCTCTCTCTTTATTATGATTTTTTGCGATGCAAAGGGTAAGTTGATCGCCCTGCGAGTCTCGGACACCGCCCGGGTTGTTGTCTTTGTGCCGGCGCACAGGGATTGCCATCCAGCCCTGTGCGGGCGAACAATCAGCCCACTCTGCATTCAAGGAACACCGTCATGTTCGAACTCGATCACGACCTGGCCCAGGACATCGTCGACCGGGCGATGGCCATCCTGCCTTACAACGTCAACGTCATGGACAGCCAGGGCCTGATCCTCGGCAGCGGCGAACCGGAGCGGGTCAACACCCGCCATGAAGGCGCGCAACTGGTGCTGGCCAACGGGCGGGTGGTGGAGATCGATGCGCAGACCGCGATCCATCTCAAGGGCGTGCAACCGGGCATCAACCTGCCGCTGATGCTCGACCAGCGCTTGATCGGCGTGCTGGGCATCACGGGCGAGCCCGATCAACTGCGCACCTACGCCGAGCTGGTGCGGATGACCGCCGAGATGCTGGTGGGCCAGCGCAACCAGCAGGCCGAACAACAATGGCGGCGCCAGCGTTGCGATGATCTGCTGGCGTTGCTGCTCAGCGATGCCGGCAGTTCCCCGCGCTTGATCGACGAGGCACAACAGCTGGGGCTCAAGCCACAGATGACCCGGGTGCCGTACCTGTTCGAACTGGGCCTGGAGCATGGGCCGGGGCAAACCGTCGAGGCGCTGAGTGCCTGGCTGACCAGCCGCTACCCCGACAGTTGGTGCGTGAGTTCGGCCAAGTCCTCGTTGCTGTGGTGCCGACCGGCCAGCCAGAGCGTCGAGAACGAGCGCTTATTGGAAAAGCTCGATGGCCTGGGCTGGAACATTCTGCGCATTGCCGTGGGCGGGCAGGCGGACGGATTGACGGGGTTGCGTCGCTGTTATCGCCGGGTCGGCGACCTGCTGGCCTATGGGCGCGATGTGCTGCCGCAATCGCGTTTGTTGACACTGACCCGCTATCGTTTGCCGGTAATGCTCTGGCGCCACCGCAACGACGACGCCCTCGACGAACTGCTTAACCCGCTGCGCAAAGTCATCGCCAAGGACAGCAACGGCCAACTGCTGGCGACCCTGCGCAGCTGGTGCGACCACGACGGCCAGAGCCAGGCCTGCGCGGACGCCCTGGGCATTCACCGCAACAGTTTGCGCTACCGAATGGAACGCATTGCCGAACTCAGCGGCGTCGATCCGCTACGCCTGGACGGCATGCTCGCCCTCTACCTGGGCGTGCAACTGCTCCCCCAGACTTCCTGAGCAACGCCAATCCCCTGTGGGAGCGAGCCTGCTCGCGAAGAGGCCATCACTTCCGCCCTCTATGCCGACTGATCCACCGCCTTCGCGAGCAGGCTCGCTCCCACCATGGACGGCGGCGGGACACACATGTCATGAGCAACGCCAACCCCCGTGTGGGAGCGAGCCTGCTCGCGAAGAGGCCATCACTTCCACCCTCCATGCCGACTGACCCACCGCCTTCGCGAGCAGGCTCGTTCCCACCATGGACGGCGGCGGGACACACATGTCATGAGCAACGCCAACCCCCGTG
>NZ_JABFMU010000033.1:0-25166 GCF_013359695.1 Pseudomonas sp. C2B4 | reverse complement strand
GTGTGGGAGCGAGCCTGCTCGCGAAGAGGCCATCACTTCCACCCTCCATGCCGACTGACCCACCGCCTTCGCGAGCAGGCTCGCTCCCACCATGGGCGGTGGTGGGACACACATGTCATGAGCAACGCGAACTCCCGTGTGGGAGCGAGCCTGCTCGCGAAGAGGCCATCAGTTGCACCCTCCATGCCGACTGACCCACCGCCTTCGCGAGCAGGCTCGCTCCCACCATGGACGGCGGCGGGACACAGACTTCCTGGGCAACGCCAATCCCCGTGTGGGAGCGAGCCTGCTCGCGAAGGCATTCGCCCAGACACATCCAGCTAAAAGCCTGTCTCAACCTCTGGCATCCACAGCGCTAGCCTTCTTGATGACTTAAACCTGCAAGAGGCGAAGGAATGCCTGATTTATCCGCTTCACATCGTCTGCGTCTCGGCCGTTTTGCCGAACCCAACCGGATTTACCTACTGACCACTAACACGTTTGCAAGAGCGCCTGTATTCAGCGACTTCGCCTTGGGCAGATTAGTCGTCGCACAGTTTCGCGCTGCGCAGGATCTGGGTCGTGTCCATTCATTGGCTTGGGTGGTCATGCCTGATCACTTTCACTGGTTGATCGATTTGCAGCAGGGATCGTTGAGCGAGTTGATGCAAAGGACCAAATCTTTCAGCACCAAGGCGGTCAGCCGGTTCACTGGCCGACAGACCCGTCTCTGGCAGCAAGGCTTTCATGACCGAGCGTTGCGCCGTGATGAGGATTTGGTAAAAGTGGCCCGGTACATCGTGGCCAACCCGTTAAGGGCGGGGCTGGTCGATAAACTGGGCGACTACCCGCTGTGGGATGCCATTTGGGTTTGAGCTGAAACCGAGTCGCCATCTTCGCGAGCAGGCTCGCTCCCACAATGGACGGTGCCAGGACGCAAATCCCCTGTGGGAGCGAGCCTGCTCGCGAAGAGGCCCTCACATCCAACATCCCTTGCTGACTGACCCACCGCTTTCGCGAGCAGGCTCGCTCCCACAGTGGTTTTGTGGTGGGTACAGGTTCCCTGTATGGGAATCTCCGGGTTTTGTGGAAATGAACAATAATCCTCAATGCCGCTTGTGCAGCGGACCGGCGTCATTGCGCGTGCCGGCTGGCAGCATGGGGGGCATTGGAACTGGAGAATTCCCATGAAAATCGTGATTGCCCCCGATTCGTTCAAGGACAGCCTCAGCGCCCAGGGCGTGGCTGATGCCATTGCCCTCGGCCTGTCAGAAGTCTGGCCCGATGCGCAGTTGATCAAATGCCCGATGGCCGACGGCGGGGAGGGGACGGTGGAGTCGGTGTTGGCGGCCTGCGATGGCCAGCTTCGCCATGCCACGGTGCAAGGGCCACTGGGCACTCCGGTCGAAGCCGCCTGGGGCTGGTTGCCCCACAGCCATACCGCGATCATCGAAATGGCCGAAGCCAGTGGTTTGCAATTGGTCCCGCTCGATCAGCGCGATGCCTGCATCAGCAGCACCTTCGGCACCGGCGAACTGATCCGCGCGGCACTCGATGCTGGCGCTCAACGAGTGATCCTCGCCATCGGCGGCAGCGCCACCAATGATGGCGGCGCGGGGGCGATGCAAGCCATGGGTGTCAAACTGCTCGATGCCCAAGGCCAGACCCTGGCACCGGGCGGGCTCGCCCTCGCCGAGTTGTTCCGCATCGACCTGAGCGGCCTCGATCCGCGCCTGGCCGAGGTGCGTTTCGACATCGCCGCCGACGTCAACAATCCCCTGTGCGGCCCCCACGGTGCATCGGCGATTTTCGGCCCGCAAAAAGGTGCCTCGCCTGAACAGGTGCAGCTGCTGGATCACGCCCTCGGGCACTTCGCCGATCACTGTGCAAATGTCCTGAGCAAAGACGTACGCGACGAACCGGGCAGTGGCGCGGCGGGCGGTTTGGGCTTCGCCGCCAAGGCGTTTCTCGGTGCGCAATTCAAGGCGGGGGTTGACGTGGTGGCGGAGTTGGTTGGCCTGGCCGATGCCGTGCAAAACGCCGATCTGGTGATCACCGGAGAAGGGCGTTTCGATGCGCAAACCCTGCGCGGCAAAACACCCTTTGGTGTCGCAAGAATTGCCAGACAACAGGGCGTGCCGGTGATCGTCATCGCCGGCACTTTGGGCGAGGGTTATCAGGCGTTGTATGAGCATGGTATCGATGCAGCGTTCGCCCTGGCGAGCGGGCCGATGACGTTGGTGCAAGCGTGCAACGAGGCGCCGCGGTTGTTGCGTGAGCGGGCGAGTGATATTGCGCGGGTGTGGCGGGTGGCCAGGAACAACGCCTGATACACCGTTATCCTGTAGGAGCGAGCTTGCTCGCGATGGACGTGAACGATGACGCGTAAAACCAGATGCCTAGCGGCGCCTTCGGGTTTTTCGCGAGCAGGGCTCGCTCCTACAGTTGGGTGGGTTTTTATTCAGGCGGATCAATCTGATCCAACACCCGATTCGCCGTGATCTCCGCCAGCATCACGCTGTTGGAAATCCCCAGCAGCGCATTGCGGTCGCTGCCTTCCAGATGATCCACCAACTGATGGACCATCACATCCACCGACGCCAGCGTCTCCACCAGATACACCATCAGGGTTTCGGTCTTGGCTTCGGGGTCGACGGTAAACAGCGTGCTGACGGTACGTGGCGTGGCCTTGATGTCGGCGGTCGAAGGGAAGTGGAAGTCGAGGGCGCGCTCGGCGGCTTCGTTGAGTCTGTTTGAATCGGGTTCGTACGGGGAGGTCGGATCGGTGTCCGGGGGATTCGGTGAGTGCTTTTTCATAGCTGGGTCCTTCATGGAGTGCCGCACTCTTGCTGCTAAACAAGAGGGAGGCAGCTGTACGCAGGTTAGCAGACCGGGGACTCCAGCAAACCGGCGCGCCCGAAGGCGCCCTGCGCACAGCCACCATCAAGTGCAGGTATGGGAATGCCTGACTGATAGAGCTTGTGCACTTCACTGGAAAACCCACGGGCTGCTAAACCCGATCACTGACCATCAGTGACGCGAATCAAGTTACCGAGCGGCCCCAGGGCGCACAAGCCGGCGGATTCTGGCGCAAGGGTAGGCAACGACGCAAGGTCTTGTGGCTTTCAAGAAGTTGTCTTAAACGTGATTAAACAAGCTCTCGGCGGCGTTGTTTATCAGGCAGTTTTCTGCCTTAACGCACGGGATTTCGCCATTTGCCAAAGACCCTGTACAAATTCCCACCTGTCAACTCTGACAGTTTCGCTTTTCTGAATGCCGGTGCTTAATCCTCGCCAAGACAGGTAGTCCTGCGACACGGGATCGTGTTGTACCCGCCGGCTCCAGGCTGTTGAGCTACGTAGGGTCATGGGGGCGCTCATGGCTCAAATGGCATAACAGGAGAGAAGGAACATGGCGAATATCCAGAGTAAAAGCGAGCGAGCGAAGGCCCGTCGTGCGTATCTGAAAATGCGCAGTGATCATCGCGCGAGCCTTGTAGAGAAACCGATAGAGTTCGATCCCGATGATTTTGTCGATGATGGCAAAACCATCCTTCACGGTCCCAGGCTACGGGACAGCAAGAAACTGACGGTGAAGATCCCGCGCTGGACCGGTACTCCGCCTATTGGTAATACTAGGGGGGATTTTCTTACGCTGCAGTTGGACAAAGGCGACGGCAATGGATTTGTGGACGTCGCCTCACACAGATTTCTCGTGCCAGA
Source organism: Pseudomonas sp. C2B4 (assembly GCF_013359695.1). GTDB lineage: Bacteria > Pseudomonadota > Gammaproteobacteria > Pseudomonadales > Pseudomonadaceae > Aquipseudomonas. The sequence continues at coordinate 21,465 of NZ_JABFMU010000033.1, read as the reverse complement.
TGGCCAGACGGATTTCCTGGAAGCATTCCCCTATGAGATGGAGATATCCATCAACGATTTTCCGGAGCACGCAAACTGCCAACTGAAATACAGGGTCGATTACTACAATAATTCAGACGACGAAAGCGACCCTGTACCGTTCCTTTGTGATCGACTCCAACCCTACGGCGGTCATGTACCCGAAGCACTGAAAGTTGCCAATCCTCATCTGGACGACGTCAATCTGCCGGCCAACGGAAAGCTGGCACTCACCTTTGCAGAATCTGCCAATTACCGATGGAAGGATAATGATCGAATCCACATCTATCTGTTCAATGTCAACGATATTCCTGAACCCGAGGACTTGAAAAATTTTCAGCCTATTGAGTCCGCCGATGTCCCGGATCCTGGGTTGGCACCGGTCATTTTCGATATCGATGCACAGAAGATTCGTGCTCTCGGCGACGCAAAGGCGGTATTTCTCTACGTGATTAGAGATACGGCACTAAACGACAGTTTGGTCTCGCTCTGGACGAACGTGATCCTCACTTGGGGGCCGTTGCCTGCTGAGCCCCTGGATAAACCCGAGGTCGATCAGGCGGACCCGGTGCTACTGCTGGAGGATGTCTTGGAAGGGGTGAGTGTCTGGATCAAACGTCCAGCTGCCTACAAGGCTGGTGACGCTCTTGCCGTGAAGTGGGGCAATACGGAAGTGGTGGAAGACTTTCCCATTCCCGATAACGGCAGCGAGAGGATTGAAGTGCCGGTAGTGCCCGCAAAAACACTGTTGTTGGAGTACGGAAAAGACACCGTTGGAGTCAAGAGCACGCGTGTCAGTTACACGTACTTTCGCAAGGGGCGACCCTTCGGTCCGGCGAGCGATATGTTCGACGTCAACCTGGAATCGCCCATCGGCTGGCTGCCATGGCCTCCTTTGGATGAATGGCCAGAGCCCTGGCACCCGAGTTTGCTCAAAGGCACCGTGAAGAATCACGACGATACGCGAACCAATAAGTTGACCCGGGCTGACAAGAACGAAGATGCATTCTTCGATTTCAAGTGGCCTCTCGGAGCCAAAGATGGACTTATCGTCACACCCGAATGGAATGGCCAGAGGGTCCTCGAGGCGCGGCGCCCATTCGACAGTGCGGCCGGGGATACGCCAGGCGGGAATGCAAGGACAGTAATCCCATGGTCGTACATCAAGGACGGTAAAAACGGTCCGAATGTCCCCGTACGCTATTGGGCCTCTAAAACAGGGCTGGACAATGAACTGCCGTCCGAAATTACCGAAGTGGATGTGAATGCGATTGCTACCGAACTGCCACAGCCGAATTTTCCAACGGTGCCGGGGGATTATCCGAACTGCACAATGCTGGAGGCGAACGGAGACCTGCAGTTTGAGCTTCCCGATCTGACCGGCCTGGTGCCGGATGGCCAAACGATCAAGGTCAAATTCATACCGATGACGGGGGAGTATTTGACTGATCCGGAAGCCCCCATTTTGGGCGCAGAGTTTGAAAAGGACTACGTCCTGGGAACCGATGGTCCTGTCACCGGTTTGAAGGGGCTGGTGACCCCTTACGACACGCATATCAAGCCGTTGTACGACCAGACCGCAGCCACCCATAGGAGGGGGCGGATGAAACTCATCTATTTCTGGTACGACGGCTTCGAAGATATTCCATCGGAGTCGCTTACTCGAATTACAGCGTTTCACGACGGTTCGGGTTCGTGTCCGATTCCAAGACCGTAGGACATGTCGTGCACAAGCGCGGGCGTTATCGCCCGTGCTCCGGCGCGATGCTGAACTGCGGCCGTTCGGAGCAGGTGCGACTTACTGTCGTACCGGGAGAAGTCGCGGAGACAGCAGGATAAGTCCTACATTTTTTAGGGAAGCAAGTGTCTAGGATCGGCGCCGTTTCGCGATCCGCCGCTTGCCTTCCCTGACATTGGCTGGGCGGTTCGCAAAAGACTTCTTAACCTGGAGCTTTCCATGTCTGTCAGTCCGACCTTTGCCGTATTACCTTTGGTACGGTTGCTTAAACTCGCGACATTCACCCCCCTGTTGGTGATCAGCCCAGTGACGCTGGCGCAAACCATTGTCGATGGCGCGCCTCTGACGATCGATGCCAACACGCCGCGGGACAACTATTTAGTACGAAACGTCGGCAGCCTGACGGCCAACGGCGCCTCTACGTCGCAGATCCGTGCCGAGACCGGTTCCAGCCTCCAGCTCAACAACACTCAAGTGACTGCATTGGGCAGTAACGAAGGCGTCACCTTGTCCGCCAGCGAGGCGGTGATCGCCAACCAGAGTAAAGTCGTGAGTACAACCACCGGCTTGCGACTGATCCATACGCCCAAGGGTGGTTCGAAGGCGACAGTCAATAACAGTGAAATCATCGGCGCTAGCGAAGGGGCCAGCCTTGGCGCCAAGAGTCAATTGATTCTGCAAGCCGGAACCAAAGTGACCGGCAGCGATGCCAATGGTGTGGGTGTCAGCAGCTTCGGCGGCCAGGTATCCGCCACCGACAGCACGATTACCGGCGGGCTTAACGGCATCTTTGTGTTCGCCGACCAGAACCTGCCCGCCAGTAACGCAGTGGTACTCGACAAGTCCCATGTCGAAGGGCTGAGCGGTTCGGCGATCGTCGTCGATGGGCAGACCCAGACCAACACTGAGCGGGTGAATATCCAGGTCAACAACGGCTCCACGTTGAAAGGCGGCAATGGAACGTTGCTGGATGTCATCAACGACTCTTCGGTTAATTTCAAGGTCGACAACAGCCAGTTGGTCGGCGATATCGTGGTGGCGGACGGCAGCAGCGCCGACGTATTGCTGAATAACTCCGCAACGCTGACCGGGCGCCTGGAAAACGTGCAGAGCCTGACCGTCAACAATGACGCGCGTTGGGTGATGGTGGGTGATGGCGCCGTCGGGAAGCTGGACCTCAATGGTGGTGGCGTCCAATTCGGCAATCCCGGCCAATACTTCAAGTTGTCCGTGGGGGAGTTGTCGGGCAGCGGCACGTTTCACATGCACAACAACTTCAGCACCGGTCAGATTGATACGCTGGAAGTCACCGGCACGGCCACCGGCACCCATAAGGTTTCCCTCGACAGCAGCGGTTCCGAACCGGTTGCAGCAGGCGCGAGACCCGTGATTCATATCGCCGACGGCGATGCACAATTCCAGTTGTTGAATGGTCCGGTGGAGCAGGGGGCCTTCTCTTACGATCTGATCCAGCTGGATAAAAACAAGTGGTACCTGAACACCGCTTCGCGGGTCATCAGCCCTGGTACCCAATCCGTGATGGCGTTGTTCGACGCCTCACGGACAATCTGGTACGGCGAAGAGCGTTCCTTGCGCGCCCGGATGGGCGAAGTGCGCTGGGACACCAACAAGGCCGGTGGCTGGGTTCGCACCTTTGGTAACAAGTTCAATGTCGACGCCAGCTCGGGCGTCGCTTATCGGCAAACCCAGCAGGGCCTGTCGTTCGGTGCCGATGCACCGTTGCCAATGGGCGACGGGCAATGGTTGTTCGGTGTACTGGCCGGTTACAGCCAATCCGACCTGGACATGAGCGGTGGCACCACTGGTGAAGTCGACAGCTACTTCCTGGGGGCCTACACCACCTGGCTGGATGCGCTGACCGGGTACTACTTCGACGGCGTGATCAAATACAACCACTTGCAGAATGAGTCCGATGTGCAACTCAGTGACGGCACCAAGACCAAGGGCAAGTACGACACCAACGGTATCGGTGCATCCCTGGAAGTCGGCCGTCAAATCAATATCGGTGACAACTTCGTTGAGCCTTACGCCAAACTGGCCAGTGTGGTGTTTCAGGGGCAGCGCTATGACCTGGATAACGGCTTGAGCGCGGACGGCGATCGCAGCCATTCGCTGCTGGGCGAATTGGGTGCCACGGTGGGGCGCAACTTCAATTTGGGCGAAGGCAAAAAGGTGCAGCCCTATGTGCGCGCCGCTTATGTGCATGAATTCGCCAAAGGCAACGACGTAAAAGTCAACGACAACCGCTTCACTAACGACTTGTCCGGTTCACGCGGTGAGGTGGGGGTGGGCGTCGCGATGACGTTGACCGACAAGGTGTCGCTGCACGCGGATTTCGATTACAGCAATGGCAAAAAGATCGAACAGCCGTGGGGTGTGAATGCCGGACTTCAAATCAAATTTTAATCAACTGACTTGATAACGCCTGCCAGGGACGGCGGGGGCATCACCTGTTCTATGTTCTTTATCGCGTGGGGAAGGTGGCCCCGAGTGAGGGCTGAAACTTCTTCGTGCCTGATCCCGGGAGTCATGTTCATGGTCACGTACAACACCCAACAGCGCTCATTCGATCCAACGGCGCCCAAGCCTGAAGTGGAGGGGTTGCTTCCCGATATTCCGGGCGGTGAGCCTGGATTGCTTCCGGAAGCATTGACTCGCTCTGACCTTAAAGTCTGGTTCACCATTCCGCTGTACTCTGATCCGACTGTCAAACAGGAAAAGTATGAGTTGTTTGTGGATGATGAGACGGAGGCGATTGCTACACGATACTGGACAAGCCATTGCCACGATATTACTGCTCAACGGGATCTTTTCGCTGATAGTGAAACCGACCTTGCATCCCGGCTTGCGGGCAAAATCCCGCGCATACCTGATGCGCCAACGCTGGAGCAGGGATGGCTCTGGGCATGCAGAGTATTGGCGAACGTCGGGCAAATGTGCCGCCGACCTTTAATCACGACGTTTACCGCCCGTTTAAGTTCGCTCAAGGGGCTGCGCTTGTCGAACAGGCCGCCAACCCCTGTCTTGAGCAGCGCCTGCAGCAGGGAAGGGTTGCGCATCATTGTCATCACTATGAGTGGAATATGGCCAAAGTGACGGCGCAAATACCCCATCAATGCCAGGCCATCGGGGAAATTCCCATAGGGCATCGAGTAGTCGCTGATCACCAGATCGCACGGTGTGCATTCCAACTGGCTGATGAGTTCATCGGCGTGGCTGGCCAGGCCTACGATCGAGCACGGGGAGCCGGATGCTGAACGCAGGGCCGTTTCGGCCCCCATCAGCACCACAGGATGGTCGTCAGCCAGGATGATGCGAAGTGCAGGGTTGGAGCGATGCCTGTACGACACGGGCGTATCGTTGCAGGCATCTTCGACGAGGCGGGGCAGGGTGTTGGATGCAGGCGTCTGTTCCAGATACATGAAAGGTCTCTACAGGGATCAATGTAGCGCCGACCGCTGAAGAGAGACTGGTTCAAGAAGGATGAATCAGGCCCTGCTCCAGCGCCTTGGCCATGGCGGCCCAGCGCGATCTCACGCCGAATTTGCGGCGGATGTTGCAATAGTGGTAATTCACACCGGCCTCGGAGCACCCGCAGATCTGGGCGGTTTCCCAGGACGACTTACCGGCCAGCCCCCACTGCAAGACCTCCTTTTCCCTGGCCGTGAGCGTAATCACCTGGGGTGGCTGACACGTCTGTGGCTGGAATCCGGCCTGGGCTGGCGATGACTGAACTGAAGCGGTTGTGGAGCGGTACATAAGCGAATCTCCCATTCATCATCATTGACGGCGTGGGCGCGGCGGAAACTTCCTACTTCGTGATGGCGTGGTTCGCGCGACCGTCCTGCAGTCACCTTGGAAGGGCTGTAGGCACGGTCTCCTTATAGCGCGATAAATTCTCCGTGTGACCTGTCAGAAATTACAGGTTGCGGACTTTAATCACTTTGAAAGGAAAGGGCTGTCAGTCCAATGCCGGCTGCGGTGTAGGAACATTCTTTCCATCGTCGGCTTGCGCATTCGACAATTAGTGATTGATTTCAAGATACATTTCACGGGCTCAGGATGGCTGAGAAATCGCAGGCGAGTGCTTGCAACTGACAGGATCGCAGGCTCGACTGAATTCAGTCACCCGATGTACGGAACGTCAGGTGATGGATTGGAACGCCGTGGGTGGCGGGTTGCGAGAATTGAGATAGGGTTGAGGCTTGGAACCCGCGCGAATGGAGAACTGTATGCGCTACTCAGCCTTGACCCAACGGATCGCCGGTGACGGAGCGGCGGCCTGGCAGATTCATGATCGAGCACTGGAATTGCGGGAACAGGGCGTTGATGTGTTGCTGCTGTCGATCGGCGATCCGGACTTCGACACGCCACAGCCGATCGTACTGGCCGCTATCGACAGTTTGCTCGCCGGAGACACGCACTATCCTGCGGTGCGCGGCAGTCAGGGGTTGCGCGACAGCATTGCCCGCCGTCATCGCCGTCGTACCGGTCAAGGGGTTGATGCCGGGCATGTGATCGTCTTCCCGGGAGCGCAGTGCGCGGTGTATTCGGTGGCGCAGTGCCTGCTCGACCCCGGCGATGAGGTGATCGTCGCTGAACCGATGTACGTGACGTATGAAGCGGTGTTCGGCGCTTGCGGCGCGAAAGTGGTACCGGTGGCCGTGCGGCCGGAAAACGGGTTTCGGGTTGACCCGGCGGATGTTGCCGCGTTGGTCACTGCGAAAACCCGCGCCTTGTTGCTCAACAGCCCGAACAATCCCTCCGGCGCCAGTTTGTCGCTGAAGATCTGGCAAGGCCTGGCGGCGCTGTGTATCCGTCATGACCTGTGGCTGATCAGCGATGAAGTCTACAGCGACTTGCTGTACGACACAGAACACATCAGTCCGGCCAGTCTGCCTGGCATGGCCGAGCGCACCGCGACAATTAACAGTCTGTCGAAATCCCATGCCATGAGTGGCTGGCGGGTGGGGTGGGTGATCGGCCCGAAACCCCTGGCCGACCACCTGGAGCACCTGTCGTTGTGCATGTTGTTTGGCATACCGGACTTTATTCAAAACGCCGCGCAATTGGCCCTGGATCATGACCTCCCGGAAGTGGTGCTAATGCGCGAGGAGTATCGCCAGCGGCGCGATCTGGTATGCGCGAGCCTGGACAATTGCCCGGGCCTGCGGCCGATCCGTCCCGATGGCGGGATGTTCGTGATGGTGGATGTACGCGAGACCGGACTGTGTGCCCAGCGTTTTGCCGAGCGGCTGTTAGAAGGTTATGGCGTGTCGGTTCTTGCTGGCGAAGCGTTCGGGCCAAGTGCGGCTGGGCACATTCGCATGGGCTTGGTGGTCGACCGCAAGAAGTTGGCAGACGCGTGCAGGCGTATTGCCTTGTGTGCTGCTGACTTACTGGAATCGCGGGTGGGTTGTGGCTAGGCCTGTGCTCCCCCAAAGCTGCGACGCGTTCAATCCCTCTGCGGCTGACAGCACACAATAGTGTCGGTTGCCACTATCAGTTCTGTCAGTTGCGCAATGGCACCGATGGCATTCCAATGGAAACCTTGACGAACATAGCCAAGGATCTTCCGTATGAATGGGCATGACGACGAAAGTGGCTTGACCAATGTGCTGGCGGTCAGCGCTCCGGAGCACAGTGTGGTGACTTCGAAATCACAAAATTCCATTAGCCTCTCGTGGGCATACGGAATGGCCGGTCAACAAAACTCTACTCGTATCAAGTGGTATATCGGGCCGGAGTTTATCGATGAACTCGATGTCCCGCACCCCGCACGCAGGCACACGATTACCGGCCTCATTCCCAATACGAACTACTTTTTTTACTTGTACGGGCTGTTGGCTGGAGAAGAGTCTTCTTTACACAGTCTCGTCAGGGCAGCGACGCTGCCCGCGTCCGCCTTGCCGGAGAGCCCGACGAATCTCGTCGCCACGCCGACCACCCAAGAGATGTTCCTGGCGTGGGCGGCTGTTTCCGGTGCCATCAGCTACAAGGTCAGCCATGGACTCGCCCCCAACGGGGCCGTCATCACTACCCGAGTCGTGACGACGACCGAATACCGCATCTCCGGGCTGAACAGCGGCGTCGACTATTGGATTGAAGTTCGAGCGACCAACAATGTCGGCGACTCACCACCCGCCCGGGTCGTCAAACAGACGTTGAAGGCTCCGCCCATCCCCACCAATGTGCGCGCAACACCGACGGCTTCAACGATGACAGTTGAATGGTCCGCCTCTGCGGGGGCTCAAGATTATGTCATTCGATATGGCGTTGAACCGCCTGACGGCAAGTACGTTGAGATTGCTACAACGTCGTTAAAAGAAACCATCTCTGCCTTGACCAAAAACACGCAGTATTTTTTTGAAGTCAGTAGCCGCAATGCCAACGGAGAGTCGATGCCAGCGCGTTTGACGCAAAGGACACTGGATGGACCGCCCATACCCGGTACACCAAGCGAAATATTCTTGAATCCTTTGTTCGATCAGTTGCGCGTGACGTGGTCAACGACTTTCGCTAAAGGATATGAAGTGGCCTATGGATTGCGTGATCAATACCCGGATGTGATCGAGCGGCATGAAACTCACTATCTGAACCATGAATTCAAACACCTGAGGCCCGATACCGATTATTTCGTTCAAGTCAGGGCCTTCAATGAAAGCGGTTTTTCCCCACCTGGCGAAAGATTTATCCGAATGGGCCCGGACAAAACGCAACCGCGTAATCTGAGCGCTCCCGGAAGAACATTTAATGAGGTCTGGTTGAGATGGGTGAAACCGGAGAATGACAACGACGTGATCGGTTATGACATCAGCTGTCCAGGACGACCGACTGTACAGACGACAGACACTGAACATATTGCCCAGGGATTGACGCCTGAACAGGCTTACGAGTTCACCATTCAGCCGCGCCGTGCTGAAGGTCTGCCCCCGGCACTTACGGCGTCCATCAGCGTGACGACTCATGACCGTGTTCCGCCTACTCGCCCGCAAAGTATCAAGCTCACGTCTTTGTCATCGGACACGGGCCGACTGAACTGGGTTGCATCGGAAGACAACGTGAAGGTAACCGGTTATGAGGTTCGCCTTAATGACGGGGCCTGGGTTCCGGTCACCGAGACGTCTTATCCCGTTTCTGGTCTGCACGATGGCGACACGTTCGAAGTGCGCGCCAAAGATGCGGCCGGGAACGTCTCCTTGAGTGCCTGCTTCGATCATAAAATCAAGCAGACAACGTAACCCGGCGCGCTGACCAACTTTGGGGTCGTTCGGGGATTATTCTGACTCTGGAGTAGTTGCTGACGTAGATACCCGCTTCCAGTCGGGCAAGTCGTTCAATCTGTCCACGCACGGGCGTTCACGAGATTTATCGGTCGCTGACCCGCCAGCGCCGCCAGCAAGTTGTCCACCGCACATCTGGCCATCGCTTCCCGCGTCTCATGGGTCGCCGAGCCAATGTGCGGGGTCGCCACCACGTTGTCCAACCGCAACAGCGGCGAGTCCGGGTCGAGCGGTTCACGCTCGAACACATCCAGCCCGGCAGCGCGAATCTGGCCCGCCTGCAACGCCTCGATCAGCGCTGCTTCGTCCACCACCTTGCCCCGAGAAATATTGATGAAGATCGTCTCGGGACGCATCTGCGCGAACTGTTCGGTGCCGATCAACCCTTCGGTTTCAGCGGTCAACGGCAAGGTCAGGCAAACGAAATCCGCTTCCTGCAACAGTTGCGGCAAGCTGCAGTATTGCGCGTTGAAACGCTGCTCCACCGCCGGCTTCGGCGAGTGGCTGTGGTAGATCACCGGCATGCCGAAACCGAAATGCCCACGCTGGGCCAAGGCTTCGCCGATGCGGCCCATGCCGATGATGCCCAGGGTCTTTCCGTGCACATCGGTGCCAAAGTGTGCGGGGCCGATGTTGCGGTCCCACTGACCGGCACGAACCCTGTTCGCCAGTTCCACCACGCGCCGGGCGCTGGCGAGGATCAGCGCGAAGCCGGTGTCGGCGGTGGTTTCGGTGAGCACGTCCGGGGTGTTGCTGAGCAGGATGCGGCGTTCGGTGAGGTAGTCGATGTCGTAGTTGTCGACACCCACCGAGACGCTGGCGATGGCCTCCAGATCCGGTGCCAGGTCCAGTAATTCGGCGTCCAGTTTCAGGCTGGCGCCGAGCAACCCGTGGGCGCGGGGCAGGGCGGCGCGCAGCTTGGCCAGGCCTTCGGCATCGAGGCTGTCGATCAGCGTCACCTCGGCTTTTGCCTGAAGGCGGGCCATCAGCGTCGGTGAGAGTTTCTTGTACAGCACAACCTGCTTTTTCATCGTGAGTCTCTCTGCATCAATTCAGGAGTGGGCGGGACGGGTCACGGCAACCGTGGGCCGCTCCCGGTCACTGGCGCCGGGCTTGAGGGCAATCGTCAGCACCACCGAGACCATCAACGCGCCGCTCATCAACAGGTAGGACGCGCCGGGCGAACCGGTGGAGCTGTTCAGGTAACCGACCAGATAGGAGCCGCCAAACGAACCCAGGGCGCCCATGCTGTTGATCAGTGCCATGGCACCGCCGGCGACGTTGGCCGGGAGGATTTCCGGGATGATCGCGAAGAACGGCCCGTAAGGCGCGTACATGCAGGCACCAGCGATCACCAGCAGGGTGTAGGACCACCAGAAGTGTTCGGCGCCCAAGGCGTAGGAACCGTAGAACGCGATGGAGGCAATCAGCAGCGGCGGCCAGACGAAGCGTTTGCGCTTCTGCAATTTGTCCGAGCCCCAGGACACCAGCAGCATACCGATCACCGCCGCCAGGTACGGCAGCGCCGACAGCCAGCCGGCTTCGACCATGTCCATCTGCGCGCCGGCCTTGAGGATCGACGGTAGCCACAGCACGAAGCCGTAGACGCCGATGCTCCAGCAGAAAAACTGCAAGGCCAGCAGGATGACTTTCGGCGAACGGAAGGCTTCGGCGTAGTTCTTCACCGCCTTGATGCCGACCTGTTCAGCGGCGAGGGCGCTTTCCAGGTCCTGTTTTTCCTGGTCGTTGAGCCACTTGGCCTGGGACGGACGATCATCGGCCAGCTTCCACCAGATGAACGCCCAGAGCACCGCCGGCAAGCCTTCGATGATGAACATCCAGCGCCAGCTGTAGTGCTGCACCAGATACCCCGACACCACCGACATCCAGAGCATGGTCACCGGGTTGCCGAGGATCAGGAAGGTGTTGGCCCGGGAGCGTTCGGCACGGGTGAACCAGTGGCACAGGTAGATCAGCATCGCTGGCATCACGGCGGCCTCGACCACGCCGAGCATGAAACGGATGACGATCAGCCAGTAGGCGTTGGAGACGATCCCGGTCAGGGTCGCCAGGCTGCCCCAGAGGATCAGGCTGACGAAAATCAGCTTCTTCACGCTGTGCTTCTGCGCGTAGATCGCCCCCGGCACCTGGAAGAAGAAGTAGCCGAGGAAGAACAGCGCGCCGAGCATCGACGACAGGCCCGGGGTGATCATCAGGTCGGCGGCCATGCCGGACGCGGCGGCGAAGCCGTAGTTGGCGCGGTCCAGATACGCCAGGCTGTAGGTGATGAACACGATGGGCATGATGTACCACCAGCGGCGGGTGGCGAGGGTTGCGGTTTTCATCAGTGGTGCTCCTGAGCTTGTTGTTTTTGTCGCAGCAGGTAACGGTGTTTTAAATCTTCAGTGACAGTTCCGGCCTCTTCGCGAGCAGGCTCGCTCCCACAGGTATTGTGTTGTCCTTGTGGGAGCGAGCCTGCTCGCGAATGGCGATTTCAAATTCAGTGATCATCTCGGACCGGGTCGGCAACCCCTCCATGTCTCCACGGCTCTGCACCGCCCGGCTGCCAATCCAGTTGGCGCGCTTCACGGCGTCGGCGATGCTGTGGTTCTCCAGCAGCGCACTGATCATGCCGACGGCGAAACCATCGCCGGCACCCACGGTATCGACCACTGTTTCCACCGGCACGCCGGCGACAAAGCCTTCATCCAGTTGCGTGCGGTAGTAAGCCCCATGAGGCCCCAGCTTGATCGCCACGGCTTCGACGCCTTGGTCGAGGTAGAACGCGGCGATGTCGGCGGGGTCTTCGAAACCGGTGAGCAGGCGTCCTTCGCTCAAGCCCGGCAGCACCCAGTGGGCGAGGGCGGCGAGGCGGTTGATCTCGCTGATCATCTGTTGCGGGCTGGCCCACAGGCTCGGGCGCAGGTTCGGGTCGAAGGACACGCTGCGCCCGGCCTCGCGCATGCGGGTCATCAGTTCGAACGACATCTGCCGCGCCGTTTCCGACAGCGCCGGAGGAATGCCGGTGGCGTGCAGGTGCCGGGCCTTGAGCAATTCGGGAACGATCGATTGCGGCGACAGGTGACTGGCCGCCGAACCGCGCCGGAAGTATTCGACCCTGGGGTCGTCGCCATCGTCGGTGCGGGATTTGAGCTGGAAACCGGTGGGATGAGCGCTGTCGATGGTGACGTTGCTGCAATCCAGGCCTTCCTTCTTCAGGGTATCGACCACGAACCGACCCAGTGAGTCGTCACCGACCCGGCTCAGCCACGCCACCTTGAAGCCCAGTCGCGACAAACCGATGGCGACGTTGCTGTCGGCCCCGGCAATGCGCTTGTGGAAGTGGTCGACCTTGGCCAGGTCACCATTGTGATCGGCAACGAACATCGCCATGGTTTCGCCGAACGAGAGGATATCGATCTCAGACATGGGCGCTCTCCAGCCGGGATTGACCGAGGCGGGCGAGAACGCCGACATGCTCGGTGGTGAGCTGCACCAGGTCGTCGCCTTGCAGCGGATATTCGGCGGCGCGCATCACGCCGTGGGGCATGTGCCGCAGCAGTTGTTCCCACAGATCCAGATCGCTGTCGGCAGGGGGGATGGCGACCAGTTTGCCGTCGGCCCGGCGTGACACGGCCTTGCAATGGACATAGCCGACATGGCGCCCGAGCAACCGCGCGGCGCTGGCGGCCGATTGATCCTGCCAGTGCCAGTTGCCGATATCGAAGGTCATCTTGATCGGCAAGCGGTGTTGCTCGACCGCAGCGAAAAAACGCTGGAAGGGTTCGATGCGGCCACCGTGCAGGGTCTGGTCGTTTTCCACCAGCAGTTGCAAAGAGCTGTGCGCCAACACCTGGGCCAACGCCTGAAGATCGTTGTTGTCGGTGAAATAGCCCAGGGAAACCTTCAGCCACTTGGCACCGAAGGCCTGGGCGCGTTGCAGGGCGCTCATCAACTCGGGATTGGGTTTCGACTGGCCGGCCAGCCACAGTTCCATGGGTGAGGAGTACACACTTTCCAGCCCCTTGGCCTGCGTTGCGTTGGCCAGTTGCTCAGGCGCTTCACCTGTCAGCAATTCTTCGCGCCATTCGATATGCGTGGCGCCGGCGGCGGCCAGCACGTCGATGAAACTGCCCTGGCCGCGTTGGCGTACCAGATCGGCGCCGTAGCTGGAAAGGCTGATGGAAACGGCGGGTTTGTTCATTGTTTTTCTACCTCTGAAACCGGTTTCATTTTTGTTCAAAAAAAAGGATTGGGTGTTTGTGGTGTTCTTTCGGGCCCCTTCGCGAGCAGGCTCGCTCCCACAGTGGATGTGTGAACACAGGACCCATGTGGGAGCGAGCCTGCTCGCGAAGGGGCCGGAACCATCACCGCAAAACTCCATGGGTAGACCCCCGCACAATCAACCGCGCCGGAAAATCAATTGTCCGCAACGGTCCGTCATCCCCGCGCAAACGCTTGAGCAAGCACTCAAACGCACTCGCGCCAATCTCTTGCGTCGGCTGGGCGAGGGCGGTGATACCGCTGCCCACCAACGGGTACCAATCCAGATCGTCGAGGGCAATCAAACCCACGTCTTCAAACAGATTGCACTGGAGTTCTCGCAGCGCATGGGTACTCGCCAGCGCCGCAATGCCGTTGGCGCAGAACAGTGCCTTCGGACCGGTACCGGGGGTATCGAGGAAGGTTTTGAGGTGCGCGGTCAGTTCGCTGCCAGTTTCGATACTCGTCCCGCTCAGTGCCGGACGCTGCGCGATCTGCGCCTTGAAACGATTGACCCGCTCAATCCGCGAACTGGTGCCATCGAACGGCTCGGTCACCAGCAGCACATCACGATAGCCTCGCTCCTCAAGGTGGTTGAGGGCCAGGTCGACGGCCTGCGGGTTGTCCAGCCCGACCATATCGCTTTCAAGGTGCTCGACCTTGCGATCCACCAGCACCAGGGGCATTTCCCGATGCAGCTCTTGCAGTTCATCGCGGTGATGTCCGAGGGTGTTCACGATCAGGCCTTCGATGTTGTACGAGCGCAGCAGCGCCAGGTGTTGGCGTTCCTGCTCGTCATCGCGGTCGGTGTTGCACACCACCAGGCTGTAGCCGTGCTGACGGCAGGCGGTTTCCACCCCGTGCATCACGGCAATCGAATAAGGGTTACGGATATCGGCGACCAGCATGCCGATCAGGCGGGTCCGCCCGCGTTTCAGGCCGCGCGCCATCTGGTTGGGACGATAGCCCAACTCGGCGATCGCCCGTTCGATGCGCTGGGCGATGGCATCGGAGAGCAGGGCGCGGTCGTCGCCGATGAACCGCGACACGCTGGCCTTGGAGACCTTGGCGTGTTCGGCGACATCAAGCATGGTGACGCGGCTGCGCTGGGCGGCGGAGAAATCGTTCACGGGCTGAAACCTTGTTATTGGATTTATAAGGTCTGTGCGTTGCACTGAAACCGGTTTCAGAAGACACCAAAAGCTGATTCGCCGTCAAGCCCTGTGTTATCGATTGTCCGACAATCGCCGATGGATGGCGCTCAAACGATAACGCTCAACCACGCCGAACCCAGCAGCAACAGAGCCATGCAGCGGTTGAAGCGCCGCATCGAACGGGGCGAATGCAACCAGCGCGCCGAGCCTGCGCCGAGCAAGGCCCAGACGCCAAGGCATGGCAGTGAAATCAGGAAAAAGGCCAGCGACAAATACAGCACATGGGTCAGTCGCTGCTCGCCGCCTCCGGCGAACACGCTGACAACCGCCAGCGCCATCATCCAGGTTTTCGGGTTGATCAGTTGCAGGCTCGCGGCGCCCAGCAGGCCGAGGCGGGCCTGGTTGTCCGTGGCTTCGACGCCCTGCGCCGGGGCGCTGAAAATCTGCCAGGCCAGGTAACTCAACCAGGCCACGCCAATCCACTGCATCGCGGTTTGCAAGACGGGCAGGGAAGCCAGCGAAGCGCCCGCGCCGCTGCCCACCAGCAACACAATCAGCGCGGCACTGGCACAACCGCCGAAGATGATCGGCGCCGCGGCGGTCAACCCGTATCGGGCGCTGTTGCTCAACACCAGAATGTTGGTCGGGCCGGGGTGATCGCCGCCACGAAGGCAAACAGCAGAAAGGGCAACAAGGTCGGGAAAGAGCTGAACATCGCAGGCAAACTCCAGTGAAGATCGTTGAAGTCGATCTTCACCTGCCGCGATTCAGCGGTCTGGAAGATTTGAGCAGCGCTTGCGGTACAGCGCCGGCGTCAGGCCGTAGGCGCGCACGAACCAGCGTCCCAGATGGCTCTGGTCGGCAAACCCCAGTGCCATGGCCACCGCCGCCGGTTGCTCGCCCCGGGCCAGCATCCGCCGTGCCGTGGCCAGGCGCAATTGCACCAGATAGGCGTGGGGTGCGATGCCGTAGGCGGCCTTGAAGGCGCGGGTCAGGCGGAAGCGGTCGACCCCCGCGGCGTTGGCCACCTGGTCGAGACCGATGTCTTCATGGGCATGGGCGTGCAAATAGTCCCGAGCCTTTTGCGCCACCAGCGGCAAGCGCGGGTCGTTGGCATACCGGGCGCGCCAGTGCATGTGGGTGGTGAGGCGTTCGAGCAAGCCGTCGAGGGTGGTCTGGCGAACGATCTTCAGCTCGCCCCGATGCAAGGCCTCGAATGCCAGACTGGTGGCGTGGGCCAGGCGCACGTCACTCGCCAGGGTGTTGGCGAAACTCAATTCACCCTGGTCGGGTGCATTGTCGAACACGGCACTCAGTTCACGCTTCAGCCACTGTGGTTCGAGGTACAACGTCCGGTAGGTAAACCCGTCCACCGTCGGTGCTTCGCCGTCGTGAATATCGCCCGGTTCGAGCAGGAACACCTTGCCGGGCGTGCTCTGATGCTTCGCCCGTCGACAGTTGAATTGCTGGACCCCTTGCTCGGTGATGCCCACCAGGTAGCTGTCATGCCAGTGCGGGTCGTAGGCGTGGCCTTCGAAGTGCGCGCGCAGGGTCTCGATGCCGGTGTCGGCGTCCTGGGCCAGGTCGATCCAGTTGTGAGAAGTCATGCTGCACCTGCGGAACGGATTGCCGAGTGATTTAACGCCCGTGGCGAGGGCGAAGGCTAGAACGTTTGTGCACGGCTCAGTTGAACAGCCCGGCGGCGATATTGATCGAAAAACCGAGGATAGCCGTGTTGAACAAAAAACCGATCAACGATTGCGCCAGCACGATCTTGCGCAACTCCCGAGTCGCCACGCCGACGTCTGAAGTCTGCACCGCCACGCCGACAGTGAAGGAGAAGTACAGGAAATCCCAATAATTGGGCGTCGTCAAACCCTCGGCAAAGCGCAGTGCCGGCTCCTTGCCGTCCCAGGTGTAGAACAGCCGCGCGTAGTGCACGCTGAAAATCACCCCGATCAACAGCCATGAACCGATCACGGTCAACGCGGTGAAACCGTAGTGCAGCAGCCTGCGAGTGAGCTCCAGCTCCTTGCTGCCGGCCAGTTCGAAGGCGATGGTTGCCAGGCTGGCGATGGCGGCGATGCAGACGATGAACAGCACCAACCCGGCATTTTCGTCTTCGATCTCGGCGATGCGTTTCACGTCCGGGGCTTTGGAGCGCACGGTGAGCCAGAGCATCAGCAGCAGATAAGTCCAGACCCCCGCGTTCCAGCCGAAAAGGATCTTGCCGATGATGGAATCGGTCGGGACCAGAATGCCCACCGCAACACCGAGCGTGGCAGCGGCGGACAGGCGAGGGTGGGTGTGGGTGAGGTAGGGCATGGAGGCTCGTTGGGGTGGGGTATGCAAACACCTTAGCCCAGCGAGGTCGGGGTGACCATAATCCCTTGTGGGAGCGAGCCTGCTCGCGAAGGCGTCATTACATCCAACATCCAAGTCGACTGTTAGGGCGCTTTCGCGAGCAGGCTCGCTCCCACAATGGGCCGGCGGTGTGAAGTGAATCTATTGTTGCCGCCCTCCCACCAGCTTCATCACCACCACAAAAAACACCGGCACAAACACCACCGCCAAAGTCGCAGTGATCATCCCGCCAATCACCCCAGTGCCGATCGCCTGCTGGCTCGCCGAGCTGGCGCCGGTGGCAATGGCCAGCGGCACCACGCCAAGGATGAACGCCAACGACGTCATCACGATCGGCCGCAACCGCAGGCGCGCGGCCTGCAATGTGGCGTCGATCAGGTCATGGCCTTCGTCGACCAGGCTCTTGGCGAATTCGATGATCAGGATCGCGTTTTTCGCCGACAGGCCGATGATGGTGATCAGCCCGACCTTGAAGAACACGTCGTTGGGCATCCCGCGCAGGGTCACGGCCAACACGGCACCCAGCACGCCCAGCGGCACCACCAGCAACACCGAGGTCGGAATCGACCAGCTTTCGTACAACGCCGCCAGGCACAGGAACACGATCAGCAACGACAACCCGAGCAGGATCGGCGCCTGGCTGCCGGACAGGCGTTCCTGCAAGGACAACCCGGTCCATTCCTGGCCCAGGCCCGCCGGACCGAGTGAAACCAGACGCTCGATTTCCGCCATGGCTTCACCGGTGCTGTACCCCGGCTTGGGTTCGCCGGAAATGCTGATCGCCGGATAGCCGTTGTAGCGGGTCAATTGCGCGGGTCCCTTGATCCATTTGGCCTGGACGAAGGCCGACAGCGGCACCATGTTCCCCGCGTTGTTGCGCACGTGGATCTTCAACAGATCCTCGACCTGACTGCGCTGATCGCCTTCCGCCTGCACGACCACCCGTTGCATGCGCCCCTGATTGGGGAAGTCATTGATGTAGCTCGAACCGACGGCCGTGGACAGCACGCTACCGATGTCGGCAAAGGACACGCCCAAGGCATTGGCTTGCTTGCGGTCGACGATCAACTGCACCTGAGGCGCTTCGGCCAGGGCACTTTCGCGCACGTTCATCAAGACCGGGCTCTTTTCGGCGGCGGCCAGCAGCTCGGCGCGCGCCTGCATCAGCGTGGCATGGCCGAGGCCGCCGCGATCCTGCAAACGGAATTCGAAACCGCTGGAGGTGCCGAGGCCATCCACCGGAGGCGGCAAGACCGAGAAGGCCACGGCGTCCTTGATCTGGCTCAGGGCGATGTTGGCGCGGTCGGCAATCGAACTTGCGGAATCATCGCTGCCACGCTCCGACCAATCCTTGAGCGTGGTGAACGCCAACGCTGCGTTCTGGCCGCTGCCGGAAAAGCTGAAACCAAGAATCACCGTGCTGTCACCGACACCGGGTTCCGTGGCGTTGTGCGCTTCGATCTGCTCGACCACCTGCACCGTGCGGTTTTTGCTCGCGCCCGGTGGCAGCTGAATGTCGGTGATGGTGTAGCCCTGATCTTCCACCGGCAGGAACGAGGAGGGCAGCCGACTGAAGCAAATCCCCAGGCCGACCAGCAGCACGCCGTAGATCAGCAGGTAACGACCGCTGCGTTTCAAGGCATAGGCGACCCAGCCCTGATAGCGCGTGGTCAGTTGCTCGAAGCACCGGTTGAACCAGCCGAAGAAGCCGGCTTTTGCGTGATGCTCGCCCTGGGCAATCGGCTTGAGCAGCGTCGCGCAGAGGGCCGGGGTCAAGGTCAAGGCCAGGAAGGCCGAGAACAGGATCGACGTCGCCATCGACAGCGAGAACTGCCGGTAGATCACGCCGACCGAACCCTGCATGAACGCCATCGGAATGAACACCGCCACCAGCACCAGGGTGATGCCGATGATTGCCCCGGTGATCTGCCGCATCGCCTTGCGCGTGGCTTCCTTGGGTGACAGGCCTTCGGTGGCCATGATCCGCTCGACGTTCTCCACCACCACAATGGCGTCGTCCACCAGAATGCCGATGGCCAGCACCATACCGAACATGGTCAGCACGTTGATCGAGAAACCCAGCGCCAACATGGTCGCAAAGGTGCCCATCAGTGCGACCGGCACCACCAGCGTCGGGATCAGCGTGTAGCGGATGTTTTGCAGGAACATGAACATCACCGCGAACACCAGCACCATCGCTTCAAGCAGGGTGTACACCACTTTAGTGATCGAGACTTTGACGAAGGGCGAGGTGTCGTACGGAATCTTGTACTCAACGTTGGCCGGGAAGTAGCGCGACAGTTCATCCATTTTCGCCCGTACCAACGTCGCGGTGCTCAGGGCATTGGCCCCCGGTGAGAGCTGTACGCCGACGGCGGTCGACGGCTTGCCGTTGAGGCGCGTGGAGAACTGGTATTCCTGGCTGCCGATCTCGACCCGCGCCACATCGCCGATGCGCACCGTGGAGCCGTCTGGATTGGCCTTGAGCACGATGTCGGCGAACTCTTCGGGCGTCGACAGCTGACCCTTGACCAGAATAGTCGCGGTGATTTCCTGGGTGGTACGACTTGGCAGGTCGCCGATGCTGCCAGCGGACACCTGGGCGTTTTGCGCCACGATGGCAGCGTTGACGTCCGCTGGCGTCAGGTTGAAGCCGATCAGTTTCTGCGGGTCGATCCAGATCCGCATGGCCCGTTCGGCACCATACAGTTGTGCCTTGCCGACGCCGTCCAGACGCTTGATCTCGTTCATCACATTGCGCGCCAGGTAATCGCTGAGCGCCACGTCGTCGAGCTTGCCGTCGCTGGAGGTGAGGGTGATCAGCAGCAGGAAACCGGCGGAGACTTTCTCCACCTGCAAGCCTTGCTGATTGACCGCTTGCGGCAGGCGCGACTCCACGACTTTCAGGCGGTTCTGCACGTCCACCTGAGCCATTTCCGGATCGGTGCCCGGCTGGAACGTCGCCTTGATCGTCGCGCTGCCGAGGCTGCTTTGCGACTCGAAATACAGCAGATGATCAGCGCCGTTGAGCTCTTCCTCGATCAGGCTGACCACGCTTTCGTCCACGGTCTGCGCCGAGGCACCGGGGTACACCGCGTAGATTTCGATCTGCGGCGGCGCGACGTCGGGGTATTGCGCCACCGGCAGCTGAGGGATGGACAGCGCACCGGCGAGCAGGATGAACAGGGCGACCACCCAGGCGAACACCGGGCGGTCGATAAAGAACTGCGGCATAAACAAGCGTCCTGCTTATTGACCAGAAGCCTGGGCAAGTGGAAGAGGGGAGTCGTCGATCTGCACTTTTTCGCCGGGCCTGGCGTGTTGCAGGCCTTCGATGACGATGCGGTCGCCGGGCTTGAGGCCGCCGGTAACGATCCAGCGATCGTTCTGCACCGCGCCCAGCTCCACCGGTTGCTGGCCGACCCGTTGCTCGGCGTCGAGCAGCAGTACCTGGGCAATACCGGCGCTGTCACGCTGGATCGCCCGTTGCGGCACGCTGATGCCTTGCCGGTTCATCGCCTGCTCCAGGCGTACCCGCACGAAACTGCCGGGCAGCAGGTCGAGGTCGGGGTTGGGGAACTCGCTGCGCAGGATGATCTGGCCGGTGCCCGGGTCGACCGTGATGTCACTGAACAGCAACTTGCCCGGTAGCGGATAGAGACTGCCGTCATCCTGAATCAGCGTGGCCTTGGCCTGGCCCAGGCCGACTTCCTGCAACTGGCCGGAACGCAAGGCGCGGCGCAAATCGTTGAGCTCGCGGGTCGACTGGGTCAGGTCGGCGTGGATCGGGTTCAGTTGCTGGATCAGTGCCAGCGGCGTGGTTTCGTTCTGCCCGACCAGTGCGCCCTCGGTGACCAGGGCGCGGCCGATGCGCCCGGCAATCGGCGCGGTGACGGTGGCATAACCGAGGTTCAGTTTCGCCCGTTCCACCGCGGCTTTGCTGGCGGCGACGTCGGCGGCGGTCTGCCGGGCATTGGCCCGGGCGTTGTCGTAGTCCTGGCCGCTGATGGCCTTGTCGTCGATCAACTGGGCGTAGCGTTGCTCTTGCAACCGGGCCTGAAAGGCGTTGGCTTCGGCCTTGCGCAAAGCGGCTTCGGCGCTGTCGAGGTCGGCCTTGAACGGTGCAGGATCAATGCGGAACAGCACATCGCCTTTTTTCACGTCGCTGCCTTCACGGAACGTGCGTTGCAGGACCACCCCGGCGACACGGGCACGGACTTCGGCGATGCGCGGCGCGACGATGCGCCCGCTCAGTTCGCTGCTGATCGACAGTGGCCGGGCCTCGATGGTTTCAATGCGAACGCTGGGCAACGGCGCCTGTTCTTCGGCGTTGGAGGACGTGTCGCACGCGCTCAGCATCAACGCCAGCGCCACGAGGCTGAGCCCGGCAAACAGATTCTTTGACATGAATGACCCCAATAATGACCCCCAGCATCCTACTGGGCGACGGCGAGGGTAGCGGTGAAGCTTTGTTGGCGCTGTGTGAAATTGTGTAAGGGTTTTACTCAGGTGTGTGCCGGGGCGTATATCCTTCAGACCTTGAATTTTTATTGCGCTTGTCAGGCCGCTTTCGCGAGCAGGCTCGCTCCCACAGGGGAATGCATTTCAACTGTGGGAGCGAGCC
>NZ_JABFMU010000032.1 GCF_013359695.1 Pseudomonas sp. C2B4 | reverse complement strand
GCGGTGTGTCATTCAACATCATTGCTGACTGACACACCGCTTTCGCGAGCAGGCTCGCTCCCACATTGGTTTACACCATCTCCTACAGAATTTGCTGAAACGCATCAGTCCCCTTCGGTAACACCACCGACGTAACAATGCGGTAACACATGCAATTGACTTCCCGAGTTCTCCTCACGACTATAGGCGTCCCGCTGCCGCCATCACGGCACGCAAGGGCGCAATCCAGGCCTTATAAGCACGACAAAAGACCGTGCGCCTGAGTAGATGACGAATCACGCGCGTTACTCGCAGTAGTTTCCATAGCGCCTGAACGAGGATTTTTTGACATGCCAGCCATCACCCTGACCACGCTCCAGAGCCTCAAGCAGAAAGGTGAAAAAATCACCATGCTGACCTGCTATGACGCGACCTTCGCCCACGCCTGCAATCAGGCTGGCGTCGAAGTGCTGCTGGTGGGCGACTCCCTCGGCATGGTTTTGCAAGGTCACGACAGCACCCTGCCGGTCACCACCGCCGAAATGGCTTACCACGTGGCCGCCGTAAAACGCGGTAACACCGATGCGTTGATCCTCGCCGACCTGCCCTTCATGGCCTACGCCACCACCGAACAAGCCATGACCAACAGCGCCCTGTTGATGCAGGCTGGCGCCCATATGGTCAAGATCGAAGGCGCATTGTGGCTGGCGGACTCGATCCGACTGCTCGCCGAGCGCGGTATCCCGGTGTGCGCGCACATGGGCCTGACGCCGCAATCGGTGAACATCCTCGGCGGCTACAAGGTCCAGGGTCGCAATGAAAACCAGGCACGGCAAATGCGTGCCGATGCGATCTCACTGGAACAGGCCGGCGCAGCGATGCTGCTGCTCGAGTGCGTACCAAGCGAGCTGGCCGAAGAGATCACCCAGGCGGTGAAGATTCCGGTGATCGGGATCGGCGCCGGCCATCGCACCGACGGCCAGGTGCTGGTCCTGCACGACATGCTGGGCCTGTCCATTACGGGTCGGGTGCCGAAATTCGTGAAGAACTTCATGGCGGGCCAAGAGAGCATTCACGCTGCCTTGAACGCCTATGTCACTGAAGTCAAAGCGGCGACCTTCCCTGGCATCGAACATGGATTCTCTGCATGAACACCGTAAAAACCGTACGCGAACTGCGGGCCGCCGTGGCCCGTGCCCGTGGTGAAGGCAAACGCATCGGCTTCGTGCCGACCATGGGCAACCTGCACAGCGGTCATATCGCGTTGATTACCAAGGCCACCCAGCGCGTGGATTTCGTGGTCGCGAGTATTTTCGTCAACCCGCTGCAATTCGGCGCCGGCGAAGACCTCGACAAGTATCCGCGCACCCTCGCGGCCGACCAGGAAAAACTGCTCGAAGCCGGTTGCGACCTGCTGTTCGCGCCAACCGTTGAAGAGATGTATCCCGACGGCATGACCGGCCAGACCCGCGTCAGCGTCCCGCAACTCTCCGAAGGACTGTGCGGTGCAAGCCGTCCAGGGCATTTCGAAGGTGTGGCGACGGTGGTCAGCAAGTTGTTCAACATGGTCCAGCCGGACCTGGCGATTTTCGGTCAGAAAGACTTCCAGCAACTGGCCGTGATCCGTGCCCTGGTTCATGACCTGAACATGCCGATCCAGATCATTGGCGAGCCAACCGTTCGCGCGGCCGATGGCCTGGCATTGTCATCGCGCAATGGGTTCCTCAGCGAAGAGCAGCGCGCCGTTGCGCCGGTTGTCTATCGCACCCTGAGCCAGATTGCCGATGCAATCAAACAGGGCGAGCGTGACTTCCCGGCACTCATCAGCGCGCAGATCAAACAGCTCGAAGCCGCCGGGTTGCGTCCGGACTACCTGGAAATCCGTCATGCCCTGACCTTGCGTCCGGCGACGGCGGAAGATCGGGATCTGGTGATTCTGGTGGCGGCGTTCCTCGGGACGACGCGGTTGATCGACAACCTGCACCTGAATCTCGATACGCCCATCTGAGCCCGACAAAACAATGTGGGAGCGAGCCTGCTCGCGAATGCGGTATGCCATTCAACGATCAGGTTGACTGATCCGCCGCTTTCGCGAGCAGGCTCGCTCCCACACTTGACCTGTTTTAGTGTCCACAACCCGATTCCGACCTGGGAAAACACTCATGCACGCCATCATGCTCAAAGCCAAGCTGCATCGCGCCGAAGTCACCCATGCTGTACTCGATTACGAAGGATCCTGCGCCATCGACGGCGAGTGGCTGGACCTGTCCGGCATTCGTGAATACGAACAGATCCAGATCTACAACGTCGACAATGGTGAACGCTTCACCACCTACGCCATCCGTGGCGAAGAAGGCTCGCGCATGATTTCCGTCAACGGCGCCGCTGCGCACAAGGCCAAGGTCGGCGATCGCGTGATCATCTGCGCTTATGCCCACTACAGCGAAGCCGAACTGCTCAACTTCAAGCCGCGCATGCTCTACATGGCGCCGGGCAATGAACTGAGCCACACCAGCAATGCCATTCCGGTCCAAGTTGCCTGATCGAGTCCTGTCTCGCTTCCGTTTGTCGGACTGTTCCTAACTTCGATGTTAAAAAAGTACCGGAAACAGGTCAGACAAAGTCAAGACAGATCACGGCGCGGGGTTTACTGTATTCGCCCTGCGCCATGAAATCGTGTCGACGCAGTTGACCGGACGCTTAACCACAGCGCTCCGGGATTTTTCGTGTTCAAAAGGCCGTTCAAGTAAAAAGGAAACCCGCAGCGATGGCGTATTACCGCACTCCTCACGACGTGACCGCTCTGCCCGCCTGGCAAGCGTTGAATGACCACCGCCAAGCCATGCAGGATTTCAGCATGCGCGAGGCCTTCAATGCCGATCCGCAGCGCTTTACTCAATTCACCCTCAGCAGCTGCGGTCTGTTTCTCGACTATTCAAAAAACCTGATCAACGCCGAGACCCGCAATCTGCTGGTGGGTCTGGCCAACGAAGTCGACCTCAAGGGCGCGATCAAGTCGCTGTTCGATGGCGAAATCGTCAACGCCTCCGAAGGTCGCCCGGCCCTGCACACCGCCCTGCGCCGCCCGGTGGGCGACAAGCTTTCGGTCAACGGCGTCAACGTGATGCCTGAAGTGCACAAAGTACTGAACCAGATCACCGACCTCGTTGGCCGCATTCACGACGGTCTGTGGCGCGGTTACACCGAGAAGCCGATCACCGACGTGGTGAACATCGGCATCGGTGGTTCGTTCCTCGGCCCTGAGCTGGTGTCCGAAGCGTTGCTGTCCTACGCCCAGAAAGGCGTGCGTTGCCATTACCTGGCAAACATCGATGGCAGCGAGTTCCACGAACTGACCATGAAGCTGCGCGCCGAGACCACGCTGTTCATCGTCTCGTCGAAATCTTTCAACACCCTGGAAACCCTGAAAAACGCCCAGGCCGCCCGTGCCTGGTACCTGGCCCAGGGTGGTTCGGAAGCCGAGCTCTATCGTCACTTCATCGCGGTATCGAGCAACAATGCCGCCGCCGTGGCCTTCGGTATCCGTGAAGAGAACATTTTCCCGATGTGGGACTGGGTCGGCGGTCGTTACTCGCTGTGGTCGGCCATCGGCCTGCCAATCGCCCTGGCCATCGGCATGTCGAACTTCAAGGAACTGCTGTCCGGTGCCTACACCATGGACCAGCACTTCCAAAGCGCGCCATTCGAACAGAACATGCCGGTGCTGCTGGCCTTGCTCGGCGTCTGGTACGGCAACTTCTGGGGCGCGCAGAGCCACGCGATCCTGCCGTACGACCACTACCTGCGTAACATCACCAAGCACTTGCAACAGCTGGACATGGAGTCCAACGGCAAGAGCGTTCGTCAAGACGGCACGCCAGTGTCCACCGACACCGGTCCTGTGATCTGGGGCGGCGTCGGTTGCAACGGCCAGCATGCGTACCACCAGTTGCTGCACCAAGGCACCCAACTGATCCCGGCCGATTTCATCGTGCCAATCGTCAGCTTCAACCCGGTGTCCGACCACCACCAGTGGCTGTACGCCAACTGCCTGTCGCAGAGCCAGGCGCTGATGCTCGGCAAGACCCTTGCCGAAGCCGAGGCCGAACTGCGCGAAAAAGGCGTGAGTGAAGCCGAGGTGAAAAAACTCGCGGCACACAAGGTGATCCCGGGCAACCGTCCGAGCAATACCCTGGTGGTCGAGCGCATCAGCCCGCGTCGCCTCGGCGCCTTGGTGGCGATGTACGAGCACAAGGTCTTCGTGCAAAGCGTGATCTGGGGCATCAACGCCTTCGATCAGTGGGGCGTGGAGCTGGGCAAGGAGCTGGGTAAAGGCGTCTACAACCGCCTGGTTGGCAGCGAGGAAACCCCGGCCGAGGATGCTTCGACCCAAGGGCTGATCAACTACTTCCGTGGGCGTCACCGCGGTTGATCTGACGCACCCTGCTACACCCTGTGGGAGCGAGCCTGCTCGCGAATACGGTCTAACATTCAATGATGGTCGTGAATGTAAGATCGCTTTCGCGAGCAGGCTCGCTCCCACTGTTGTTTCAGGTACGACTTGAACCCTTTGGTTACTCCGCGCATCTTTATCTTTGTCGCAAAACAAGAATAAGGAACCGTCATGTTCGATATCAGCACGTTCCCCAAAGCCGATGCCGTCCGCCGGGCTGCACAACTGAGTCAAGACGACTATCACCGCCTGTACCGCGAATCCGTTGAACATCCCAGTACGTTCTGGGCAGAACAGGCCTCCCGTTTTCTCGATTGGAGCAAACCGTGGGACACCGTCCAGCGCTATGACCTGAAAACCGGCGAAGCCAGCTGGTTTGCCGGGGCGGAGCTGAATGTCAGCTACAACTGCATCGACCGTCACCTGGAAAAACGCGGTGATCAGATCGCGATTATCTGGGAAGGCGACGATCCCGCCGAA
Source organism: Pseudomonas sp. C2B4 (assembly GCF_013359695.1). GTDB lineage: Bacteria > Pseudomonadota > Gammaproteobacteria > Pseudomonadales > Pseudomonadaceae > Aquipseudomonas. Next base: position 62,186 of record NZ_JABFMU010000032.1, on the reverse strand, counting down.
TCCACGCAAATCACCTACAAAAAATTGCATCACAACGTCTGCCGCCTGGCCAACGTGCTCAAAAGCCGTGGCGTGAAGAAAGGCGACCGGGTCTGCATCTACATGCCGATGATCCCCGAAGCGGCCTACGCCATGCTTGCCTGTACGCGCATTGGTGCCGTGCATTCGGTGGTGTTCGGCGGATTTTCCCCGGACTCCCTGCGCGACCGCATTCTCGATGCCGACTGCCGCACCGTGATTACCGCTGATGAAGGCGTGCGCGGCGGCAAATTCATCCCGCTCAAACAGAACGTCGACAAAGCCCTGCAAAGCTGTCCGGATGTCAGCACCGTGGTCGTGGTCGAGCGCACGCAGAATCAGGTGAACTGGGTCGAAGGCCGGGACATCTGGTATCACCAGGCGTTGCGCGATGTCGGCGACGACTGCCCGCCGGAACCGATGGGCGCCGAAGACCCGTTGTTCATCCTCTACACCTCCGGCAGCACCGGCAAACCCAAGGGCGTGCTGCACACCACGGGCGGCTACCTGCTGCAAGCCGCAATGACCTTCAAATACGTGCTGGACTACCGCGACGGCGAAGTCTTCTGGTGCACCGCCGATGTCGGCTGGGTCACCGGCCACAGCTACATTGTCTACGGGCCGCTGGCCAATGGCGCCACGACATTGATCTTCGAGGGCGTGCCGAGCTACCCGAGCACCTCGCGCTTCTGGCAAGTCATCGACAAGCACAAGGTGAACATTTTCTACACCGCACCGACCGCCCTGCGTGCCCTGATGCGTGAAGGCCCCGAACCGTTGAAGGAAACCTCCCGCGCCAGCGTCAGATTGCTCGGTACCGTCGGTGAACCGATCAACCCGGAAGCGTGGGAATGGTACTTCCACTCGGTCGGCGAAGAGCGTTGCCCGATCGTCGATACCTGGTGGCAGACCGAAACCGGCGGCATCATGCTCAGCCCCCTGGTCAGTGCCCAACGCATCAAACCCGGCTGCGCCACGCAACCGATGTTCGGCGTGCAACCGGTGCTGCTCGACGAACACGGCAAGGAAATCAAAGGGGCCGGCAGTGGCGTGCTGGCCATCAAGTCCAGTTGGCCGGCGCAGATCCGCACCGTCTACCGCGACCCGCAACGGATGGTCGATACCTACTTCAAGCCATACCCCGGCTACTATTTCACCGGTGATGGCGCCCGCCGCGACGAAGATGGCGACTACTGGATCACCGGACGCATCGACGACGTGATCAACGTGTCCGGACACCGCATCGGTACCGCCGAAGTGGAAAGTGCCCTGGTGCTGCACGACAGCATCGCCGAAGCCGCCGTGGTGGGTTACCCCCACGACGTCAAGGGCCAGGGCATCTACGCCTTCGTCACCCCCATGAACGGTGTCGATACCGGTGACGAATTGAAGAAAGAGTTGTTGGCCATGGTCAGCAAGGAAATCGGCAGCTTCGCCAAACCGGACCTTATCCAATGGGCCCCGGCCTTGCCGAAAACCCGCTCAGGCAAGATCATGCGGCGCATTCTGCGCAAGATCGCCTGCAACGAACTGGACAGCCTGGGTGACACCTCGACCTTGGCCGACCCGAGCGTGGTACAGGGCCTGATCGACAAACGCCTGAACCCGTAACGTGTACGCCGCCCTTCTGTAGGAGCGAGCTTGCTCGCGATGAACTCAAGCGCGCCGCGCACACTCAGGAATCACGCGTTATCGTCAACGTTCATCGCGAGCAAGCTCGCTCCTACAGGGTTGTCATGGAATTTATACGCACCCGTATCGAAACCCAGATCATGAGCCTGACCGGTCTGTCCCTGGGAAAGCTTGATCTGGAAAACCCCAAGGGCGATCCAGGTCTGTTCGGGCCCGATTCGATCAGTTGGCAAGTGCACGGCGACTTCAGCAGCATGTTGATCGGCGGGATCAGTGCCCTGATGCTGCAAGCCTTGCACCCCTTGGCCCTGGCGGGCGTGTGGGACCATTCGAATTTCCGCGAGGACATGCTCGGCCGGCTACGCCGCACCGGGCAGTTCATCTCCGGCACCACCTTCGGTTCGCGCCAGGACGCCGACTGGCTGATCGAGAAAGTCCGCACCATTCACCTGCAAGTCACCGGTACTGCGCCCGATGGCCGGCCCTATGCTGCGAGCGATCCGGACCTGCTGACCTGGGTGCACGTGGCCGAAGTCAGCAACTTTCTCGCCGCGCATTTGCGTTATCGCAACCCGCACTTGTCGCTGGCCGATCAGGATCGCTACTACGCTGAAATCGCCTTGGTCGCCGAACGCTTGGGCGCCAGAAATGTGCCCCGCTCTCGACAGGAAGTTTCCGACTACCTTGAGCGAATCAGGCCGCAACTGGTGTGCGACGAACGCAGTCGCGAAGTATTGCGACTGTTGTTGAATGCGCCCTCCCCGAGCCGTCTGGCCAAGCCTTTCGGCGGCCTGATGATGCAGGCCGGTATCGACCTGTTACCGGATTGGGCCAGCGACCTGCTTGGCGTGAGCCAGACCCCGCTGCAACGCAAGCTGATCCGCGCCAGCGTCAATCGCAGTGCGCCAATGCTGCGCTGGGCGGTGCGCAATGGTTCGGTGCAGCGCGCCAGGCGGCGGATGGGTTTGCTCACGTGAAACAACACTTGAAAGCTTCGCGAGCAGGCTCGCTCCCACAGTGGATTGGAGTCGTTCATAAAATCAGTGTGGGAGCGAGCCTGCTCGCGAAGGGAGCACCTCGGTTTGGCGCCAAGCTGTTAAACTCCCGCGCCAAATTCCCACCTGCAAGGCGCCCAGCATGTCTTCCTTGAATCAGGCGCTGCGCGCCGCCCTCGACCATCGCCAGGACCTGCTTGCCGAACTGCATCGGCAAGGCACCGATTGCTATCGCCTGTTCCATGGCAGCCAGGAAGGCGCCGGGGGCCTGACGATCGACCGCTATGGTCCACAACTGATGGTGCAGACTTTTCACCAGTCACTGGAACGCGATGCGCTGCTGCAACTGCACGAAATCGTCAACCAGCACCTGGGCTTTGAAAGCCTGCTGGTCTACAACGATCGCTCTCGCGGCAACTCGCGCATCGATCGGGAAGACACCGTATACCGCGCCGACGAAGCAGCGCTGCAGGATCTGATCGGTCATGAATGGGGACTCAATTACCGCGTGCGCGGGCGCCACGCCGGACAGGACCCCTTGCTGTTCCTCGACCTGCGCAACACCCGCGGCTGGGTCAAGGAGCACAGCAAAAACAAAAGCGTGCTGAACCTGTTTGCCTACACCTGTGGCGTCGGCCTCAGTGCCGCGGCCGGTGGCGCACGCGAGGTGTGCAACCTGGACTTCGCCGAAGGCAACCTGGCGGTCGGTCGTGAAAATGGCCTGCTCAACCCGCAGTTGCCAACCATGGAGTTCATCCAGTCCGACTACTTCCCGGCCATTCGTCAACTGGCAGGCCTGCCCATCAGTCAGCGTCGCGGGCAAAAGCTGCCAAGCTATCAGCGCCTGGAACAGCGCCAGTATGATCTGGTGCTGCTCGATCCTCCGGCCTGGGCCAAGAGCGCGTTCGGCACCGTCGACCTGCTGCGCGACTATCAGAGCCTGCTCAAACCCGCGCTGCTGACGACTGCCGACAACGGCGTGCTGATCTGCTGCAATAACCTGGCAAAAGTCAGCATGGACGATTGGCGCGAACAGGTTTTGCGTTGCGCAGAGAAAGCCGGACGGCCAGTGCGCGAGTGGACAGTGATGAAACCGGGTGGCGATTTCCCTTCGATGGACCAGCAACCACCGCTGAAAACGCTGATCCTGCAGCTTTGATCTGTGTCAGACAAATCCGAAAAGTACTGAACCGAGGGATTGTTTCGGAACCGGAAACGCGTGCCATACTCCAAGGCACTCCGATTCAGACAGATGAACCCACACATGTACAAAGGATTGATGCGCGCCGTCGGCGCCTTGTTGACTGCTCTGGCTCTCTACAGCCTGCTGGGTTTTCTGATTTTGCCGGGCATCGCCTTGCGCGTTGCCAACCAGCAACTGGCCAACTACGCCACGACGCCTGCCACGATCCAGCGGATCGAACTCAACCCGTTCAGCCTTGAAGTCACCCTTTGGGGCCTGAACATCGGTGAGCCCGGCAAGGAGCAAGTCGGCTTCGAACGCCTGTACGCCAACCTGCAACTCGACAGTCTCTGGACCAAGGCGCTGCACCTGTCGGATATCGAACTGGAAAAATCCAAGACCGAGATCCTGTTCGGCAAGGACGGCAAACTCAACCTGCTCGGATTGTTCAAACTGCCCCAGAGCGAGCCGACGCCGGCCGATCCCGATGCCAAGCCCTTCCCGCTGCGCATCGACCGGATCAAGTTGGCAGGCGGTGCTATTCACTTCCAGGACGCCCGCCCCAGCGAACCCATCGAATTCCTTTACGACAAACTCGACTTCGAACTGAAGAATCTCAGCACCCTGCCCGAAGACAGTGCCGACATGACACTGTCGGCCATCGGCCCGCATGGTGGGCAGATCGACTGGACCGGCAACTTCAGCCTCATTCCACTTGCCTCCGAAGGCAAGCTGAAGCTCACCGACGGCAAGATGAAAGCCTTTTGGCCCTACGTGCGCGATGCGGTGCCACTGGTGCTTGAAGACGGTGTGATCAGCCTGAGTACCGACTATAAGCTCAACCTGTCCAAGGAAACCGAACTGCTGCTGAGCAATGTCTCGGCCACTGTCGCCCCCTTCGCCATCAAGTCTCCGGATAATCGGCCATTAGTCAGACTGGAACGACTGGAGGTCTCTGAAACCACCATCGACCTGGCCAAACAGCAGGTCGTCGTCGGCAAGATCCGCAGCAACAAGCTGGAAACCTGGGCGGCCCTCGAAGCCGATGGCCAACTCGACTGGCAGAAACTGTTCGCCAGCCAACCATCCAAACCGGCGGCCAAAGCCAAGGCCGAACCGCCTGCCACGCCGGCCGCAGCCGATTCGCCGAAACCCGAACCGGCACCGCCGGCCAAACCCTGGCAAGTGCTGCTCAACGATGTGCAACTGCGCAATTACCGGGTCCACCTGGCGGACCGCAAGGCGCAACCCGCCGTGGAATTGGAACTGGCACCGCTGAATCTGGACTTGCAGAAGTTCGATAGTCTCAATGGCTCTCCCTTCACGCTCAAGCTCGACACCGGCGTGGGCAAGCAAGGCAAGATCCTGGCCGAAGGCGAGGTCAATCTGGCCCCGGTCAGCGCCAAACTCAACGTACAGACCAAGGACATCGACCTGCGCGTCGCCCAGTCCTACATCAGCCCATTCATTCGCCTGGAACTGCGCAGCGGCATGCTCGGCAGCGACCTGGCGGTCAACCTGAAAAGCACTGAGCCACTGGCCTTCAGCGTGACCGGCCGCGCCCAGGTCGATCAACTGCATACCCTCGACACCCTGAAAACCCGCGACTTCGTCAAATGGCAGCAGGTGGTGGTCGAAGGCCTCAATTATCAGCATGGCGACAGCCTGTCGATCGACAAGGTCAACCTGCTGCAACCCTATGCGCGTTTCATGATCAACGATGACCGCACCACCAACATCGATGATCTGTTGATTCCCCAGCCGGCCGACTCCGGCGCCAAGCCCGCCGCCGCCAAACCCGCCGCCAGCAAGGACAAGCCACTGGGCATCCACATCGGCGGGATCGTGATCAACGACGGTTCGGCCAACTTCGCCGACTTCAGCCTGACGCCAAACTTCGCCACCGCGATTCAACAGCTCAACGGCCAGATCGGTACCATCGACAGCCGTCAGGCAAAACCGGCCAGCGTCGACGTCAAGGGCAAGGTCGACCGCTATGCGCCAGTGACCATCAAGGGCGCGGTCAACCCGTTCGACCCGATGGCCAGCCTCGACATCGCCACCAGCTTCAAACGCGTGGAACTGACGACGCTGACGCCTTACTCCGGCAAGTTCGCTGGTTACCGCATCCGCAAGGGCCGGCTGAATCTGGACCTGCACTACAAGATCACCAAGGGCCAGCTCCAGGCCGAAAACAAGGTGGTGGTCGAACAGCTGCAACTGGGTGAAAAAGTCGACAGCCCGGACGCCGTGAGCCTGCCGCTGAAACTGGCTGTTGCCTTGCTCAAGGACGTCGATGGCAAGATTTCCATCGAACTGCCGGTGTCCGGCGACTTGAACAACCCTCAATTCAGCGTCATGCCGATTGTCTGGCAGACCCTGCGCAACCTGATCGTCAAGGCCGCCGCCGCGCCGTTCAAACTCATTGGCGGGTTGGTGGCCGGTGGAGGCTCGGAAGATCTGGGCACCGTGGCGTTCGCACCGGGCTCCGCCGAGCTGAGCAAGGACGCCGAGGCAGCGCTGGTCAAACTGTCCAAGGCCCTGAAGGAACGCCCGGCCCTGCGCCTGGAAATCGAAGGCACCGCCGCCAAGAGCAGTGATGGCCCGCTGATTGCCGAGCAACGGCTGGAGCGGGAGTATCAGTACAACTACTACAAAATGCTCCAGCGCCGTGGCGACAAGGTGCCGGCCCAGGCCTCCTTGCTGGAGGTCCCCGATAACGAAAAAGGCCCGCTGCTGGAAGGCATTTACCGCACTCGTTTGAAGGCTCAGCCGCCGGCGGAGTGGAAGGACCTGGGCAAGGAAGAACGCACGGCCAAGATGCGCGAAGGCGTCATCCAGTTCTGGAGTTCCAGCGAAGTGCTGTTGCGGCAATTGGGTCAGGACCGCGCCAGCAGCATCAAGGATTATCTGGTCGACAAGGGCCAGCTTGCCGATGATCGCGTGTACTTCATCGACGCTCAGCTGGGCGAAGCGGAGAAAGATGGCAAGGTCGTAACGCCAATGCATCTGGACGCCGAATGAGGGGCACGCGACTACTGTCGGGCCTGGCACTGGCGATAGCCGCCGGGCAGGCAGGCGCGGCGGACACCCTGCGCTGCGGCAGCCAGTTGATCAGCGTCGGCGACCGCTCGAGCGAAGTGCTGCAAAAATGCGGCGAACCGGTCAGCCGCGATCTGCTGGGCTACAAGCGCAGCGCCAACAAACGGGAAGAGTTTCAGGTCGAGGAGTGGACTTACGGACCGAAGGGCGGGATGTATCAGTACTTGCGGTTCGAAGGCAATCGCTTGGTACAGATCAACAGCAAGCGCGGTAATTGAAAACAGCACAAAGCACTGTGGGAGCGAGCCTGCTCGCGAACGCGTACTGTCAGCCAACTCAATGTTGAATGCCAGTCCGTCTTCGCGAGCAGGCTCGCTCCCACATTTACATTTAGCGTCGCCCAAAATAGAACAAGCCCCGACACAAATGCCGGGGCCTGTAATGACCACATCCTTATGGCCGTTCGCATGAACTCCCAGGATGCGGCAGACGTATAACTCGGCCCGCCTGCCGCGCCTTCTCCCAGTCCAGGCGAGAAGACTTGCCTTACTCGGCTTTCAGGCCGTCGGCGGAGACCGCTTTGACGCCTTTGATGTGCTTGGCGATGCCCACCGCGGTGGCTTTCTGACTATCGGTGACGGCGGTAGTGGAAGACAGGGACACAACACCTTTATTGGTTTCGACTTTGATGTCGGTACCAGGAATGCCTTTTTCGGTAACCAGGTCTGCTTTGACTTTGGTGGTGATCCAGGTATCGGAAACATCCTCTTTCGCTTCGGTGACTTCACCGGCGGCCAGCATCATGGGTGCCTGAGTCGCCTGGGTGGACTGAGCAAATGCAGCATTCGTCAGGGTCAGGGTCAGCGCGGTAGCAGTAGCGGCAGCGATAGCGAACTTCTTCATACGAGTAACTCCTGTTTTTCTGGAAATTCTGCTGGGTGTCTTTTCAGCAGGGTTACCAGAGATATTGCGAACGCTGTGCCAAGTTTGAAACAGGAAATAAAACTTTAAAAATCAACAGTTTATGATTTTGGCGTTTTTTCGGAATCATGCAATTTGCATGACTTCGACATTCTCTACATGCAAGTTACCGTTTTTAGAGAAGGCCTAAGGCCATGAATTGTGGGAAGTTTTCTCAATCGCTCTGCTTTCCGAATGATGGACAAAAAAATACCCCGCCAGAGGCGGGGTATCGGGCTTCCACAGGATGGATCAGGCTTTCGGCGCAACGCCTGTGCAGCCTTTGGGCGACAAGTCCTGATCGACAGTGGTGGCGCATGTCCAGCCAGTCAACGAACGCGTCAGGGTAATGGTTTTATTCAGCACCGGGCCTGGCGCATTAAGGATTGTGCAGCCGATAGTGCCCGTCCCATCAGCTGCTTTGCCTGATGCTGTCGTGGTGCAGTTGGAAGTGGTGGCCGTACCGCCAACCTTCGTCAGGTCCGGATCAGTTCCCTGGTTGATAAGATCCTCGAACGGCACCTTCAATGCCGAAATCTCTGCCAGCCCCGCCGTCACCTTCGCCCGTGCCTGATACTTGGAATAAGCCGGTATCGCGAACGTCGCGAGAATCCCGATGATCGCCACCACGATCAGCAGCTCGATCAGGGTAAAACCTTTTTGAGTGTTCATAGACAGCCTCCGTGCATGAGTCGAAATCTCATGATCTGAATCTGTCTCAGCACAGCCCATGCCAGGCGCCGCATGCCCTGTTGGCGGGTGACATGACCGCCGCAACGCCCTTTCCTACCCCCAGGATCCGCACTATCTGACGTTTTTTGTCACCTCTGCGCCGCTGGTTTGGTTCCATCGCTTGACTAGGCTATAAGTCATCCAACTGTCTTCGTCCGGTAGTCCAATGAATGACATTGCCCTCAGCGGCCTGGCCAAGCAATTGGTCCTGGCCGAACTGCTCACCGACAAAACCGCGCAACAGGCGTCACTGCAAGCCCAACGCAACCATCTCTCCCTGGTCAGTTACCTGGTACAGAACAAACTGGTGAAAAGCCGTCAGGTCGCCGAGATTGCCTCCGAGCATTTCGGCATCGCCCTGATGGATCTCAACACCCTGGACAGGGACGCCCAGCCCAAGGGACTGGTGAGCGAAAAACTGGTCCGCCAGCACCAAGCCCTGCCGCTCTGGCGTCGCGGCAACAAGCTGTTCGTGGGCATCTCCGACCCGACCAATCACCAGGCCATCAACGACATTCAATTCAGCACCGGGCTTACCACCGAAGCGATTCTGGTCGAGGACGACAAGCTCAGCGATGCCATCGAGAAATTCTTCGACACTCATGGCACCGGCCTGGAGGACATGGCTGACGTCAACCTCGACGGCCTGGACATCGAAGCGAGCGATGATACGCGTCAGGACGCCATCGTCGGCCAGGATGCCGATGACGCACCGGTGGTGCGCTTCGTTCACAAGATGCTGCTCGACGCGATCAGGAGCGGCTCCTCCGACCTGCATTTCGAGCCCTACGAGAAAGTCTACCGTGTACGCATGCGCACTGACGGCATGCTGCGGGAAGTCGCCAAGCCGCCCATCCAGTTGGCCAACCGCATCGCGGCGCGATTGAAGGTCATGGCCAGCCTCGACATCTCCGAGCGCCGAAAACCCCAGGACGGGCGGATCAAGATGCGCCTGTCCAAGAGCAAATCCATCGATTTCCGGGTCAACACCCTGCCGACCCTGTGGGGCGAGAAAGTGGTGATCCGGATTCTTGACCCGTCCAGCGCGCAAATGGGCATCGATGCCCTCGGCTACGAGCCCGACCAGAAAGACCTGTACATGGCCGCGCTCAAGCAACCGCAGGGGATGATTCTGGTGACCGGCCCCACCGGCTCGGGCAAGACGGTGTCGCTCTATACCGGACTGAACATACTCAACACCGTGGACATCAACATCTCCACTGCCGAAGACCCGGTGGAAATCAACATGGAAGGCATCAACCAGGTCAACGTCAATCCGAAACAGGGCATGGATTTCGCCCAGGCCCTGCGGTCGTTCCTGCGCCAGGACCCGGACGTGATCATGGTCGGCGAGATCCGTGACCTCGAAACCGCCGAAATCGCCATCAAGGCCGCCCAGACCGGACACCTGGTCTTGTCGACCCTGCACACCAACAGCGCCGCGCAAACCCTGACCCGGTTGCACAACATGGGTATCCAGGGTTTCAACATCGCCACGTCCGTCAGCCTGATCATTGCCCAGCGCCTGGCCCGCAAACTGTGCAGCCATTGCCGAATCCCCCTCGACATTCCACGGGAGACGCTGCTCAAGGAAGGCTTCCCCGAGGAACGCATCGGCACATTCACGATCTATGAACCGGTCGGCTGTGAACACTGCAACGGCGGTTACAAAGGACGCGTGGGGATTTATGAAGTGGTGAAGAACACACCGGACCTGCAACGGTTGATCATGGCCGAAGGCAACTCACTGCAAATCGATGACCAGATGCGTCGGGACGGCTTCAACGACCTGCGCACCTCGGGCCTGCTCAAAGCCATGCAAGGCATCACCAGCCTTGAAGAAATCAACCGGGTTACCAAGGACTGAACATGGCGGTCAAAGCAGCGAAAATCAGCGTATACGCCTGGGAAGGCACCGACCGCAAAGGCACGAAAGTCACCGGCGAGTTGAGCGGGCAGAACCCGGCGCTGATCAAGGCGCAACTGCGCAAACAAGGCATCAACCCCGGCAGGGTCCGCAAGAAAACTACCTCGCTGTTCAACGCGGGCAAACGCATCAAGGCCCAGGACATAGCCCTGTTCACGCGCCAGATGGCAACCATGATGAAAGCCGGCGTGCCGTTATTGCAGTCCTTCGACATCATCAGCGAAGGCTTCGACAACCCGGCGATGCGCACGTTGGTCGACGAGGTCAAGCAAGAAGTCGCGGCAGGCAACAGCTTCGCCAATGCCTTGCGTAAAAAACCCAGGTACTTCGATGAGCTGTATTGCAATCTGGTGGATGCCGGCGAACAGGCCGGTGCCCTGGATACCCTGCTGGAGCGGGTGGCGACCTACAAGGAAAAGAGCGAAAGCCTCAAGGCCAAGATCAGGAAGGCCATGACCTACCCACTGGTCGTCGTAGTCGTCGCCATGATTGTGACCGCCATTCTGCTGATCAAAGTGGTGCCGCAGTTCCAGTCGGTTTTCGAAGGATTCGGTGCCGAACTGCCGGCCTTTACCCTGATGGTCATTGGCCTGTCGCGGTTCATGCAGGACGGGTGGTGGATGATGCTTGGCGGGCTGATCGTGGCGACCGTTGCCATTCGCCACGCGTTCACGACGTCGCAAGGCTTTCGCGATCGAACGGACGCCTGGCTGCTGAAGCTGCCACTGGTAGGCACGCTGATGTACAAATCCGCCGTCGCCCGTTTCGCCCGCACCCTGTCGACCACCTTCGCCGCTGGCGTGCCCCTGGTGGAAGCCCTGGAGTCGGTGGCCGGCGCCACCGGAAACATCGTGTTCAAACGTGCCGTCCTGCGCATCAAGCAGGACGTTTCGACGGGCATGCAGTTGAATTTTTCCATGCGCGCTTCCGGCATTTTTCCGAACATGGCGGTGCAGATGACCGCCATTGGCGAAGAGTCTGGCGCACTGGACGACATGCTCGACAAGGTTGCCGGTTTCTATGAAGACGAGGTGGACAATATGGTCGATAACCTCACCAGCCTGATGGAGCCGTTCATCATGGTGGTGTTGGGTGTTATCGTCGGCGGCCTGGTGGTTGCGATGTACCTGCCCATCTTCCAACTCGGCGCAGCGATCTGACATGCCCTTGAACGAAATCCTGACCCACTACCCGCTGGCCTTCGTTGTCATCGCCACTCTGGTGGGGCTGCTGGTTGGCAGCTTTCTCAACGTGGTGACCTGGCGCCTGCCAAAAATGCTCGAGCGCGAATGGCGCATGCAAGCCCACGAGATCCTCGGCCTGCCCGGCGAAACGCCGCTGCCGACCTACAATCTGCTGCTGCCCCCCTCCCAATGCCCGTGCTGCGGCCACCGGATCCGTGCCTGGGAAAATATCCCGCTGCTCAGCTATGTGTTCCTGCGTGGACGCTGCTCAGCCTGCGCGGCACCGATCAGCAAACGCTATCCGCTGACCGAGCTGGCCTGCGCTCTGCTGTCGGCGTTCGTGGCCTGGCACTTCGGTTTCGGCTGGCAAGCGTGCATGACGCTGCTCCTGACCTGGGGCCTGTTGGCCATGAGCCTGATCGACGCCGAGCATCAACTGTTGCCCGATGTACTGGTGCTGCCGTTGATGTGGTTGGGACTGATCGTCAACAGCCTTGGCCTGTTCGCATCGCTGCATGATGCGTTGTGGGGCGCCGTTGCCGGCTACCTGGCGCTGTGGTCGGTGTTCTGGCTGTTCAAGCTGATCACCGGCAAGGACGGCATGGGTCATGGCGATTTCAAGCTGCTGGCGATGTTTGGCGCCTGGGGCGGCTGGCAGGTTCTGCCGCTGACCATCCTGCTGTCCTCCCTGGTCGGCGCTGTTATCGGCGTGATTTACCTGCGCCTGCGCAAGGCAAAAACCTCGACGCCGATCCCCTTCGGCCCCTATCTGGCGATTGCCGGCTGGATTGCCTTGCTCTGGGGTGGTCAAATAACCGACTTCTATTGGCAGTTTGTCGGTTTGAAATGAATACCCCTGTGGAAAAACCCTGGATTCTCGGCCTGACTGGCGGCATCGGCAGCGGCAAAAGCGCGGCGGCCCAACACTTCATCGACCTCGGCGTACACGTGGTCGATGCCGATCATGCCGCACGCTGGGTGGTGGAGCCCGGCCGACCGGCACTGGCGAAAATCGCCGAACACTTCGGCCCCGGCGTCCTGCAGGCCGACGGGCAGCTGGATCGCGCCGCCCTGCGCAAACTGATCTTTGAAGTACCGGATGAACGTCGCTGGCTGGAAGCCTTGCTGCATCCGCTGATCGCCGAGGAAATCGCTCATCATCTGGCGCTGGCAAAATCACCTTACGCGATTCTGGTTTCGCCGCTGCTGATCGAGTCCGGCCAGTACGCCATGACCCAACGGGTGCTGGTGATCGATGCTCCCGAACAACTTCAGATCGAACGCACCCTGCGACGTGACCAGACCAGCGAACAGCAGGTCCAGGCGATCCTCAAGGCCCAGTCCAGCCGCCAGGATCGCGTTAGCCATGCCAACGAAGTGGTGGTCAACGACCGCGACCTCGCCTGGCTGCACAGCGAGGTCGAACGCCTGCATCACTTTTACCTAACTTTGCGTGGAGGCCAGTCATGAGCCAGATCCCAACCGTCGAATGCCCAACCTGCGGCGCCCCTGTGGAATGGAGCCCCGAGAGCAAATTCCGGCCCTTCTGCTCCGACCGCTGCAAACTGATCGACCTGGGTGCGTGGGCATCGGAAGAACACAAGATTCCAGTGGCCCCCGATGCCGAGGACGAGTTGTTCAGCGGCGATTTCGACCCGCGCCATTGATCCCGATCTCAGGCATGACCCTTTGCCTGAGATCGATGAAACGTGCCTGGCCCCAATCTTGCTTGCCACTCCTTGACACCGAACTCCCTGCGTGCTAGCGGGTGCTATACTTCCTTCGAGCTGAAAGAAGAGCACAACGCTCCCCGCGAGCACCAATACCGACGGTAAATCTCAGTAAACAGCTGCCGGACAAAGGAGGTCTACAGCCAAAACACGAGATGGGAGGTGTGGCATGAATCGACACTATTACGTCAGTGACAATCTCGACGATCTTGAATCCATTGAAAATGAACTGGAAGCCAACGGGATCAATTCCGAACAAATTCACGTACTCAGTGAAAAAGTTGCTGATGTTGAAGAACATCACCTCCACGAAGTTAACTCGTTGATGAAACAAGATGCCGTTCACTCCGGTGAAATTGGCGCAGTGATCGGTGTGCCACTTGCGGCGTTGATCCTTGGCGGCGCCTATTGGCTGGGCTGGCACGAATCCGCCGCTGGCTGGATGCCTTTTATCTTCCTTGCCGTCGTTGTACTGGGCTTCAGCATCTGGGAAGGCGGATTTTTTGGTTTTCAAGTACCGAACGCCCACTTCCGCAACTTCAAGCAGTTGGTGGAAACGGGCAAACATGTCTTTTTCGTAGATGTTGAGCCGAATCAGGAATCGGTACTGGAACGGGTCATCGAGCGTCATCCCAAGCTGACGGTCGCAGGCACGGGAACCGCATCCCCCCACTGGACAGTTGCCTGGCTGCACAGATGGCATCAGTTCAAGCGAACGATATAACGCCCTTTCGTGTGAAGTAACTTCTGGAGGCTCACGGCCCTCCAGAAGTTACTTGTTGGCCGAAGAAAACGACCCGGCTGAGGAACACATAATCCGCCTCGGTGGCCATCAGTCCGACGAGCACCAATAAACACAACGGCGGAACCAATATGGCGTAGACCAGCGCCAACCGCTCCCAGGCCATATGCATGAAGATGGAGACAATCAAACCTGCCTTCAGCAACATGAACGTGATAATCAGGGCCCACCTGAGATAACCGTGGAAGTGGAAGTAGTCGACAAGATACGACAGCGTGCTGAGGACGAATAACAGTCCCCAGATTTTCAGGTACAAACTGATTGGATGCTGCTGACCTTGAGCATGCGCCATCACCCGCGCTCCTCTACCATAAATAGAAGAAAGCAAAAATAAACACCCACACCAAATCCACGAAGTGCCAGTAAAGCCCGGCTATCTCGACATTCTGATAGTTTCCGGAACGCTCATAATCTCCCCGCAATACTTTCCTCGCCACGATGGTGAGATAGAGGGCGCCGATTGACACATGCAGTCCGTGGAAACCGGTAATCATGAAAAAGCTGGCACCGAATTGCGCCGCTCCCATGGGATTACCCCAGGGACGCACCCCTTCTGCGATCAACTTGCTCCATTCAAAGGCCTGCATGCCGACGAAGGTCACACCCAAGGCTGCGGTCGCCAGCATCAGCGCTGTGGTTTTCACGCGATCGCGGCGATAGGCGAAATTGACGGCCATGGCCATCGTGCCGCTGCTACTGATCAGCACAAAAGTCATGATGGCGATCAGAATGAGCGGGATTGATTGACCGCCGATCGTCAATGCAAACACTTCACTGGGATTGGGCCAGGCATCGGTGATGGTCATGCGGACCGACATGTAGCCGGTTAAAAAACAGGTGAATATAAACGTATCGCTGAGCAGGAATATCCACATCATCGCCTTGCCCCAGGGGACCTGTTTGAAAGCGTCTTTATCCGAGGACCAGTCGCTGGCGATGCCCTGCCATCCCGGTGCAGGCGGTGAGCTTGATGGATGAGATAAGCCGGCGTCGGCCGGGGCTTGTGGATGCGATGCCATGGTTCTTCACCTCAGGCCGCAGAGCCTGGCGAGGGCTTCATAGGTTTCTGGCGTGCTGGCCAATAGCGCGAACAGCACGAACCAGAGTCCCAGCAAGTAATGCCAATAGATGGCACAGAGTTCCACGCTGGCGCTGAGTTGCGGCAATGGCACCCCGCGCAGGAATTTGACGACGGTTCGACCCCAGGCGATCAGTCCGCCCAGCAGGTGGAGCCCATGCAGGCCGGTTAACAGATAGAAGAAACTGTTGGCCGGGTTGCTGGCGACAAAGTAGCCCCAGGCGACAAACTGCTGCCAGACCCAGAGTTGCCCCGCCAGAAAAACCATTGCCAATACGCCCCCCAACGCAAAGCCCATGACCGTTGCGCCCAGCCGAGCCCGCCGGGCGGAGATGCGCGACCACTGCAGAGCGATGCAACTGAGCACCAGAAAAGCCGAATTCAGCCAGAGTTGCCAGGGATGGGCCAACGGCGCCAAGGGCTCGGTCAGGGGCAGCCAGTCGGCCATTTGCGAGCGGGCGATAAAGGCAATCAGGAAGAGAAAGAACAACGAACTGACGGCAGCCAGTAACAAGCGCAGACCTGTTTTTGCAATCTGACTTCTTTTAGCACCATCGGCGGCCGGAGCGCCCTCAGGACCGCGACTCCAACTGCCACCGGGGCCAGAGCCGTCGGCGTTTCTCAAGAACAGACTGTTCATGGTTTAACGCCCGCTTTACTGGTACCGGTACCGAGTTGGCGCAGTTGCTCCAACTCCTCGGCGGAGACCGTTTGCGGCACGAAATCCTGCTCTATCCCCGGCACACTGTAATCATAGGCCCAGCGATGCACGACCGGCAGCTTCTCTCCCCAATTGCCATGTATGGGCGGGGTATTCGGTGTTTGCCATTCCAGACTGGCCGCGCCCCAGGGGTTACTGCCTGCGGGTTTGCCCTTGAACACACTCCAGGCCATGTTGAACACGAACAGCAGCTGGGAAACGCCGACGGTTAATGCGACCACCGTAATGAACGCATTCAACTCTTGCGCCGACTGCGGAATGAACGCGTAGTTTTCATAGGCGTAGTAGCGGCGTGGCATGCCCTGGAAGCCGAGATAGTGCATGGGGAAGAAGATGGCGTAGGTGCCCAGAAAGGTGATCCAGAAATGCAGCTTGCCCAGGGTGTCGTTAAACATGCGTCCGGTGACTTTCGGGAACCAATGGTAAATGCCACCGAACACCACCAGGACCGGCGCGACCCCCATGACCATATGAAAATGGGCGACGACGAAATAGGTGTCCGAGAGAGGAATATCCACAATCACATTGCCGAGAAACAACCCGGTCAGGCCACCCACCAGGAAAGTGACGATAAAGGCCAGGGCAAACAGCATCGGCACGGTCAGGTGGATGTCGCCCTGCCACAGAGTCAGTACCCAGTTGTAGACTTTCAGGGCGGTCGGCACCGCGATGATCAACGTCGTGACGGCGAAGAAAAAACCAAAGTACGGGTTCATCCCGCTGACATACATATGGTGCGCCCAGACCACAAAACTGAGCACGCCAATCGCAATAATGGCCCACACCATCATTCGGTAGCCGAAGATATTTTTACGCGCGTGCGTGCTGATCAGGTCGGAGACCAGGCCAAACGCAGGGAGTGCAACGATGTAGACCTCCGGGTGGCCGAAGAACCAGAACAGATGCTGGAACAGTATCGGGCTGCCCCCCTGATGATCGAGCTGCTGCCCCAGCGAGATCATCGCCGGCATAAAGAAACTGGTGCCCAACAGTTTGTCGAACAGCATCATGACCGCACTGACGAACAACGCCGGGAAAGCCAGCAAGGCCATGATCGAGGCCATGAAGATGCCCCATACCGACAGCGGCATGCGAAACAAGGTCATGCCATGCGTCCGCGCCTGCAATACCGTGGTGACGTAGTTCAACCCGCCCATGGTGGCGGCGACAATAAAGATCGCCAGTGAGATGAGCATCAGCACGATGCCCCACTCGACGCCCGGGGTCCCCTGGGTAATGGACTGTGGCGGATAGAGCGTCCAGCCCGAACCGGTGGGGCCGCCTGGAACGAAGAAACTGGCGAGCAACACCACGACCGCCAGCAAGTAGAACCAGTAACTGAGCATGTTGACGTAGGGGAAGACCATGTCACGGGCGCCCACCATCAACGGGATCAGATAATTGCCGAAGCCCCCCAGGAACAGGGCCGTCAGCAAGTAAATGACCATGATCATGCCGTGCATGGTCATCGCCTGATAGTAAGTACTGGCGTCCATGAACGCCAAACTCCCAGGGAAGCCTATCTGCATGCGCATCAAGCCGGACAACACCACGGCGATAAGACCCACGAACAGCGCCGTCAAGGAATACTGAATGGCGATGACCTTGTGGTCCTGACTCCAGATGTATTTGGTCAGGAAACTTTTGGGTTCGTGCAGTGCTTCTGTTTCGGCTTGCTCCGCATAGGCCATCACGTCATCCTCCTGTCGAAGTTTCGGTGTTTTCCTGGCTGCTTTACGGCTGCTTCCCTGGCTCCGCCTTGCTCGCGTCAGCGTCGGTGTCTGCTTTCGATTTGATAAAGGCGATCAGCGCGTCCAAGTCCTTGTCGCTCGGTTTCAAGACCGGCATGACGGCCGCGTAGCCCTTGACGATTTTGGCGCCGGGATCAAGCACCGAATCCTTCAGATAGCCTTCATCGGCCTTTACGCTCGTACCGTCGGCAAGGGTGACCGTCGAGCCATACAGGCCTTGCCAGGTGGGGCCGACGCCCTTGTTGCCATCGACGCTGTGGCAGACCAGGCAGCCGAGCGACTGGGCCAGCTGCTGTCCCTGCGCCACCAGATCCTCACCCTGACCCGAGCCTGCGCCGGCAGAACCTTCGTCTTGCTGCACAGTACCCAGTGATTTGATCAGGGCGACGAGTGCACCCAGTTCTTCGTCATTCAGAGTATAGGCCACCATGACTGGCGGGTAGCCTTGTACCAGGCGGGCCTGCGGCGTGAGTATCGACTCCTTCAGGTAGGCCTCATCGACCGGCACACTCGAACCATCGGCGAGCTGTTCGGTACGGCCGTACAGTCCCTTCCAACCCGGACCAAGGCTTTTACTGCCATCCTGGCTATGGCAGGCACCGCACCCGTATTTCTCGGCCAACTGGCGGCCTTTTTCCACCAGGTTGTCCCGACCGGGCCTGGCAGCGGTCGCTAACGTCTGGGCAAAGGTCGGTTGACTGCTCAGCCATTGATCGAAGGCGCCCTGCTCCTCCACGATCATCTGCCCACGCATGTTGTAATGACCGACACCACAAAACTCGGCGCAAAGGACTTCATACTGGCCGGTTTTAGTCGGCGTAAACCAAAAGTACGACACCATCCCCGGCACCATATCCATCTTGCTGCGGATTTGCGGTATGTAAAAGTTGTGCAACACATCTTTGGAACGCAGTAAAACCTTTACCGGCCTGTTCAGCGGAAGTCTGATTTCATTATTTTTTATCAGCACATCGTCCTGCCCGGCAGGATCCTTGGGATCAACACCGAGGGGATTAGTAGCATTAACAAACTTGATATCCGACTTGCCCAGCTTCCCGTCCTGGCCGGGGAAACGAAAGGCCCACTGCCACTGCTGTGCGACGACTTCAAGTTCATAAGCCTCTTTCGGCACCCGAATGAAATCGTTGTAAACAACCAGCCCTGGCGCCAACATCGCGGCGATACCGATCGAAGTCACGACAATCAACCAGAACTCCAGTTTTTTACTTTCTGGCTGGTAGTGCGCCCTGACACCCTCGCGGTGGCGATAACGCATGACGGCAACCGCCATGAACACTGTGATAGCGATGAAAAACAGGCCGCTAATGATCAGGGTAATGAACAGCGTGGTGTCGATTGATCCCCAGTTGGAAGCAGGTGGTGCTGCATGCCAAGGCGCAAGTACATGAAAGAGCACTGAGGCAATAACGATTAGAATCAAGATAATTGCTATTGCCATTTCTCTTCATCCTATTCCTGTTGCTCATTGGTTATGCACAAGCATCGCCACTGACACCCAGGCAGGGCAGGCAAGTACCACCCGAGATGGCAAAACCAGTGAAAAGTATAGGTCGGCAAGCGAGATCCGGCTGGCAGCTATACTCAATTGCAGATTACGGACGGCAGAGAACCGCCAGTAGCGGCCAGGAACGAACCCTGCCCAGACGCAATAGTCAGATAAGTGATGGCATTGAGAAGAGACAAAAGCCACCGAGTCCAACAGCCCCGATGGAGGTTTCGTCATGAGTAACCTGACACTCGAAGGCAGGTGCAAAACCAGCGCCGACCAAAAGTCCGTTCCAATAGGTGAGATCCATTTTTACGTCGACGGCCCCCTCCATCTACGGCTGGAGGAAGCGGAAGAACGCCTGCAGAAGACCCAGGAGCCTGAAGTCATGGTCGATGTCGACATGGACACATTGAACCTGGTCTTGCCAGAGGGGTACGGCCCCTTATCCGACTGCCAGATGCGCGTCTATTTGCACTACGAGCGTGGTCAGTTCCACCTGGTCGGACACCGGGCCAGCGATGGCAGCCTGATCTATTCCAACGTGGTTCTGATTGACCAGCTGATTGAGTGAACCGCTGGAAACAGACTCAGTCGTGAGCGGACCTGAACGCGCTCAAGACTCGGGATCGTCGTCCTTCCAGGGCGCCGACAGATAGCGCGTGCGATTAAAAGTCTCAAGCCACTCGGGGCAGAACACCACCAGGGCACTGACCACCATGCCGTTGATGAACGCTTCGGGGAAAATGATCAGCCACAGATAACCGATAAAATCTTCCAGCCAGTACGGCATGGCGAAACGCTCGTCGTACCACAGCAACGTCAGCGATAGCACCAGGCACAACAACGCCGACAGGGCTGCGGCAAAGAATCCCGAGCAGAAGATGTACACGAAGAGATTGCGTGGCTGCGCGCGCTCCACTGCGATTGCGCAACACTCGGTAATCAGCACCGGCAGCAAAATCAGCAGCGAGCCATTCACGCCCATCGCCACCAGGTCCTGACGGCCCAGCAGCACCAGCCCCGTTTGCGCCACCAGCCCGCCAACGATTGCCAGCGGCCAGTCGAGCAACAGCGTCACCGCGGTCATGCCGATGAAGTGATAGGACACGCCGGTATCGAAATCCCGTCGCACCAGCCAGAGCGCGAACAACGCGAACACCGTGCCGAACAGCAAATGCTGGCGACGGCTGTCGCTGAACAACTCGACCCAGGACACTCGCGCAACGGCCCAGATCAGCACCGGCACATAGATCAGCCACCCCATCGTGAGGGTTTCAGGTGACAGCAACTCGGCGCCGATCATGGCGGGGCACACTCCCTTGGCTTGCCGAAACAGAACAGGCCCTCAGTCTACACCGCCGATCGCCCGCCCTTCGAATTCACGCCCAGTGTCGTGGATCGTTCGTCACCGCTTCATGCTCAGCGAACAATTTGGGTAGCTCGGTCTTGAGAAAGTCCACCCACGTGCGGACTTTGGCATCCAGAAAGCGTCGCGACGGATACAGCGCATACACATTGCGCTGGCGCGGGCGATAGTCCGGCAGCAGACGCAACAGGGTGCCGTCGCTCAAGGGGCGTGTAGCGGTGTAAAACGGAATCAGGCTGATGCCCATCCCGGCTTCCGAAGCCTTGACCATTGACTCGGCGACGTTGCACTGGAAGGTTCGGGCCGGGCTCACGGCATGCTCGCCCTCTTCGTCCTGAAACACCCATTGATCGCTGTATAACGGATCGAGCATGCGCAGGCACTGATGCTCGTTCAATGCCAGCGGATGAGCCGGCACACCACGGCGCTGCAAGTAGTGGGGGGACGCGCAGGGCACGCTGTAAAACTGCCCGATGGCCTGGGCGACCAATTGTGAATCCGCCAGTTCATGGGCCGTCGAAATCACTACGTCATGCCCTTCCTCCAATGGATCGGGATTGCGCTGCGACAGGGTCAGCTCGAACACCACATCGGGATACAGCTCGCTGTAACGGGCAATCAGCGGTGTGATCAGCACCCCGAGGCCGTTCATGCTGTGCACCCGCAACCGTCCACTGGGTTTGAGATGGGCGCCGCGAGCCTCCGCTGTCGCCTCCTCCATTTCTTCCAGGATCAGCCGACTGCGCAGCAGGAATCGCTCGCCGGCCTCGGTGAGGCTCAAGCGCCGCGTGGTGCGTTGCAGCAAGCGAGCCTGCACATGTTGCTCCAGGTCCGCGACCAGTCGCGACACTTGCGCGGTGGACAATTCCAGCGCGTCGGCGGCGGCGGTGAAACTTGCGCAGTCGACCACACGGACGAACACCCGCAAGTTGTTAAGCAAATCCATAAACCTCCCTCAGGCCGTGACTGTTACGTTTTACGTAAGGTTGCATCAGGCGTTCGCCCCTTTATCCGCCAGAGGCAAAGACTAAACTTGAACCATCGAAACCCATACGGGGCACGCCAAAATGAAAGCATTGTTAAGCCTGTTTCTGACCCTCATCGCCACCTCGGCCATGGCCGCTGACAATGAGCCGCTCACTGTCTTGTACAACCCGGCGCAGCCGCTGGACATCGCCAAGGTGGTGTCTGTATCGAACACCGCGACTGCGTGCGGGGTTGTGCCGGCGACCATGGTCTACGTCGATCATCAGGGTCAGACCCGTCGAGTGACCTACGACGTCATGGGCGATTGCACGAGCGACCTCTGATCAGTGGCTCATAGCAGTGTCCATGTGTAACTGAGGATCAGCCGGTTTTCATCGATGTCACTGCGGTAGTTGGAGCGCGCCATCGCATTGCGCACACGGATGCCGAGGCCTTTGAGGCTGCCGCTCTGCAGGACATATCCGATATCCAGATCACGCTCACGGTCCTTGCCCTCGTACCCCTGCCCGGTATCGACATTGTTGCCGGTGATGTAGCGCACAGTGCTGGTCAACCCCGGCACGCCTAGCGCCGCAAAGTCGTAGTCGTATCGCACCTGCCAGGAGCGCTCATCGGTGAAGGCAAACTCGTAAGTCGGCACTTCGTTGCCCAGCGGGGAGATGTTGGCAAAGACTCGCGGGAAAGCGCTGTTGCCGAACATGCCCTGATAGCCGAGATAAAACGTGTGACCACCGCGCTTGGCCGACAGCAGGGAAAAGAACGCCTGGTTGTCGATATTGCCCAGCAGTTTTTTGCCGTCCTCGCGCGAATCGAAGTAGCCGAGGTTTGCCCCCAATACCCAGTCACCCATCGGCTGGCTGTGCTTGAGCCCCAGGAAGCGTTGGTTGTAGATGTCTTCCAGTTGCCCGTACCAGGCGCTGACCGAGCTACGTTTATCGTTGAAGACGTAATCGGCCCCGGCAAAATTGAAGCCGTCACTGCTGACCTGTCGTTGCGGTACGTGACCGAGCATGGCCTGCATTTTTTCGTCACCGGCCTCGTTACGCAGGCTGGTGGAATTCAAATGCCCGCCCTGCAGCGTCAGGCCATTGATCTCGCTGGAGCTAATGCTCGCACCCTGATAACTGGGCGGTAGCAGTCGGATATCGCTGAACACCAGCACCGGCAGGTTAGGTTGCAACTCCCCCACTTTCAGTTCGGTTTTGGAGTAGCGCATCTTCAAGGCGCCCTCCAGACGGCTGTAATCATTGGCCGCGCGCCCATCATCCTGCACCGGCAATAAACCGGTATTGACCCGATCCGGGCTGCTGTCGAGTTTGAGCCCGAGCAGGCCGATGACATCCACGCCAAAACCGACGGGCCCTTGGGTGTAGCCGGATTTGACGTTGAGGATAAAACCCTGCGCCCACTCTTCGGCCTTCGATTGTTGATTGGCGCCGACGATGTCGGAAAAGTCCCGACTGAAATAGTAATTGCGCGCTTGCAAGGTGGCCGTGGTGTCTTCGATGAAGCCACCCTCGGCAGCCGTCGCGCCGAGGGAGAAACTCGAGACGACAGCCATGGACAACGCTGAACCGGTTGCTGGAAGAATCTGTTTCATCGTTTTTCTCTTATTTTTATTGATCGACAGGTAGAAGTGCTTTGGCCGCCGTGTTCTCACGGCGAGCGATGGGGCGATGGACGCTCAACAACAGGTGGGTGACCATGCCGAAAATCAGTCCCCAAAAAGCCGCGGACAAACCCAGCAGTGACATGCCCGAAGCCGTCGTCAGGAAGGTCACCAGGGCGGCTTCGCGATCGCTCGGCACCGCCATTGCGCCAGCCATCGCCCCGGCAATTGCCGCGAACAGCGCCAGCCCGGCCAGGGCCGCGATCAGCTCTTTGGGGAACGCCGCAAACAGTGAAACCAGCGTGGCGCCGAAGATCCCCAACACCAGGTAACACAGGCCGCCCACAACCCCAGCCACGTAGCGCTTGCCGGGATCTTCGTGAGCCTCGCGCCCGGTACAAATGGCTGCGGTAATCGCCGCCAGATTCAGCCCGTGGCAACCGAACGGTGCCAACAGCGCCGTGCCCAGCGCACTGCCAGCGATGATCGGGCCGGACGGCGTGGCGTAACCGCTGGCGCGCAGTACCGCCATGCCGGGAACGAATTGCCCGGTCAGCGCCACCATCACCAACGGCAAGGCAATGTTCAGCGTCGCGCTCAGGCTGAACGCCGGGGTAATCCACACCGGCGTGGCCAAACCGATCACCAGTGCTTCGCGGTGCAGGTCACCGGCGAAAAATGCGATCGTGCAACCCACCAGCAGCACCATCAGCACCGCATAACGCGGCATCAGCCGCTTGCAGATCAGGTACGTGGCAGACATCGCCAGCACCAGCCACGGTTTGCCCTGCAACGAGACGAACAGCCCGGTGCCGAAGCTGAACAGAATCCCCGCCAGCATCGCCGCCGCAACCGCGGCCGGCAGCTTGCCGATGATCCGGTCAAACGCCCCCGACACCCCGACCAGGAAAATGATCAGGCTGCTGACCAGATAGGCGCCCACCGCTTCCGGCATGGAGATCCCCGGCAACAACGCCACCAGCAACGCCGAGCCCGGCGCCGACCACGCGATGATCACCGGCACGCGGTAACGCAGGCTCAAACCGATACCGAGCAGGGCGCTGCCAATGGAGATCGCCCAGACCCACGAGGACACCATTTCCCGCGACAGCTGTGCGGCCTCGGCAGCCTGAAAAACAATCACCAACGGGCCTGCGTAGGAAATCACCGTGGCGATAAAACCGGCGACGGTCGCAGACAGGGAAAAGTCCCGAATCAACGTTTTCATGAGGCCTCGCCAACAGCCCCGTCAGGCGATCCCTGTTGCGACATGGATCGCTGTTGCCGGGCGCTGCGCCGACTGCTGATGGCGAACACGGTCATGGCGATGGCGGCTACCGCACCCGGCAAGGCAAACGCCATGAAGTTCAGTTGCAGCGGCAGGCTGATACCCAGCAAGGCACCGCCCAGCAAAGGCCCAACGATGGCCCCGTTGCGCCCGATGCCCGAAGCCCAGCCCAGACCGGTGGATCGAATGGTCATGGAGTAGAACTGCGCGGCGCAGGCATACAACAGAATCTGCGAACCGATGGTGGTCGCACCGGCGATGGCGATCAGCAGGTACAACACCGGCATCGGGCTATTGAAGCCCAGCAGGGTGATCGAAACGGCTGCCATGGCGAAGAACACCGACAACACGCGCGGCAAGTTGAGCTTGTCACCCAGCACACCACCGCCGACCGCGCCGAAGATTGCCCCGAAGTTCAGCACCAGCAGGAACGAAAGGCTCGAACCCAGGCTGTAACCGGCGTTGGCCATCAGTTTCGGCAGCCAGGAACTCAAGGCGTAGACCATCAGCAGGCAGCAGAAAAATGCCAGCCACAGCATCAGCGTGCGCAGCGCCCGCCCCTCGCGAAACAGTTGCAGTACCGGGGTGCCGGTGCCTTTCACTTCGCTCATGTGCAATTGATCGTCGGCTTGCGCGATGTACGCCGGATCGACCCTTTGAAGAATGTTGCGTGCCTCTTCATTGCGCCCTTGGCGCAGCATGAAGCCCACCGATTCGGGCAGGAAATACATGATCAACGGCAACAACAGCAACGGCAGCACCGCGACGTAAAACACCGATTGCCAGCCGAAACTCGGGATCAACACGATGCCCAGCCCGGCGGAGAGCATGCCACCCACCGAGTAACCGCTGAACATGATCGCCACCAGGGTGCTGCGGATTTTCTTCGGCGCGTATTCGTTCATCAGCGCCACGACGTTAGGCATCACGCCGCCGATACCCAGGCCGGCAATGAAGCGGCAGATGCCAAACTCAGTGGGGTTTCTGGCGAAACCATTGAGCACGGTGAAACCGCTGAAGAGCATCACGCAGATCGTGATGGCTTTTTTTCGACCGATCTTGTCTGACAGCGGCCCGAAGAACAGTGCACCGAACATCATGCCGAACAATGCATAACTGCCCAGCGCCCCGGCTTGCAGAGGACTGAGCCCCCACTCCTTCATCAACATCGGCAAAACCACGCCGTAGATCACCAGATCGTAACCGTCGAAGATGATGATCAGGGCACACCAGAACAGCACCATCCAGTGAAAGCGGTTGAAACGTGCGTTGTCGATAACCTCATGTACGTCGATCTTGCGCATGGCATCTATCTCTTGTTGTTGTTATTTAAGAAGCTCGCAAATGCGGCGAACGTCCCGTACTGCCGAGGGTAATGACGACAGGCACGGGCCAATATCCGCGTGGCGCAGATCGCTATCCGTTTTGTGCAATGCCCTGAACCGGGCGCGGGACGAGGATCGGTGAGGCGGTGTTGCCCTGGTGGCTTTTGCCGCTCTCCGACAAACTGTTTTCTTTGCGATCACATTTGAGCGCTAAGCTTGGGCCTATGGATGACTCAGATTATTTACGCCTGCTGACCATCGCGGCCGAGCAAGCCAACGCCTTCCTTTCCAATGCCCGCAAATGGGAGCGGGAGCGGTGGGTGTGCCAACGCCTGCTGCAAGGTTTGAACATTCCTTATCGCGCCGATGAGTTCGCCCCCGCCGGGGAGCCGCCGGACGTACTGTTTCGCGATGCCAGTTTCGAGGTGTTCTTCGTCCTCGACGAGGGTCGGCGCCTCAATGATGAATGGCGCGACGAGCTGCAACGCCGACGCAGCGCGTTCTCCCTCAGCCAACTGGTACGGCGCGAGGCCAAGCCCCGGCGCATCCCGGCCAATGAGTTCCTGCTGCGACTGGCGCCGACCTTGCGTAAAAAAGCGCATAACTACAAAGAACGCGGCATGGACCTGGGCGAACTGGACATCATCGCCTTCGCCAGCCTCAAGCGCGAAGTGCTGGACCTCAACAGCCACTTCCCGCCGCCCACCGAATACTTGCGCCAGGGCTGGCGCTCGCTGTCGCTGGTAGGCCCGACCTTCGCCCGGGTGCTGTTCGCCCATCCCGATGCACCGGATTTTCTACGCAGCAACCTGGGCCGCAGCATCGTTTTCGATGTCGGTATCAGCCTGTGAGCCCATTGCAGGAATTGATTGCAGAAGTACCGCAACAGGGTCGCGTTCGCTGGATCGGCGTGCGACCGCAATCCCGCTCGTCAATGATCGAACTGGAGGCCGTGGAAGCACGACTGGAGGTCGGTTTGACCGGCGATCACGCCCGCCCCGGTGCGCGCAATGCGCGGCAAGTCACGCTGATCCAGTGGGAACACCTGGCGGTCATCAATTCGTTGATGGGGCGCCCGGACGATAGACCGGTCAAGCCTGAAGATTTGCGGCGCAATCTCGTTATCAGTGGGATCAATTTATTCAGCCTCAAGGGCCGGCGCTTCCGGATTGGCCAGGCGATTTTTGAAACCACCGGTTGGTGCCAGCCTTGCGCGCGCCTGGAGAACAACCTCGGCCACGGGACCTTTCAGGCCGTGCGCGGGCATGGCGGAATCACCGCCCGGGTGATACAAAGTGGCATCATTCGCCTGGACGACACGGTGAGCGTCGAGCCTGTTCCGGACAGCGGCTATGCTCCGTTCAACGTGCGTTAAATCAGTCTGTAGCTTCTAAACATTCAGCAACGTCTACCTGACGAGGCCTTTATGACCAGCCGCCTGAACCCCGACGACCAAAAGCATGTCGAAGAGTACCTGCAGTTGTCCCAGCACCGAGTCGAGCGCCGGCCCTTCAGGCCGTGGATGCTCCTGGTACTGGTATTGGCAGTGACCATTGGTTTGGGCCTGTTGAGCCGACTTATCAGTTACCTGACGCTATGAGCCGCATTGCGCTCGCGAGGGTAATTGCACCGATTTCTTTTAGCCTTGCGAGATATCCCCATGACTCATCGTATTGTCATCGTTGGCGGCGGCGCCGGCGGTCTGGAGTTGGCTACCCGTCTGGGTAAGACTCTGGGCAAGCGCGGCACGGCCAGTGTGATGCTGGTCGACGCGAACCTGACCCACATCTGGAAACCCCTGTTACACGAAGTGGCGGCCGGTTCCCTGAACTCTTCCGAAGACGAACTCAACTATGTTGCCCAGGCGAAATGGAACCACTTCGAGTTCCAGCTGGGGCGCATGAGCGGGCTCGATCGCGCGCAGAAGAAAATCCAGCTGGCCGCCACCTATGACGAAGCCGGCCTGGAGCTGGTGCCAGCACGGGAAGTGCCTTATGACTCGCTGGTGATCTCCGTCGGCAGCACCACCAACGATTTCGGTACCCAGGGCGCTGCACAGCACTGCCTGTTCCTCGACACCCGCAAACAGGCTGAGCGCTTCCATCAGCAATTGCTCAACCACTACCTGCGCGCCCACGCCGGGCAAAACGATCAGGTCGAACAAATCAGCGTGGCCATCGTCGGCGCCGGTGCCACCGGGGTCGAACTGGCCGCCGAGTTGCACAATGCGGCCCATGAACTGGCGGCCTATGGCCTGGACCGGATCAAACCGGAAAACATGCACATCACCCTGATCGAGGCCGGACCACGAGTACTGCCCGCCCTGCCGGAACGTATCGGCGGACCTGTGCATAAAACCCTGGAGAAACTCGGGGTCAACGTCATGACCAATGCAGCGGTCAGCGAAGTGACGGCCGATGCCTTGATCACCGCCGACGGCAAAGTCATCAACGCCAGCCTGAAAGTCTGGGCGGCAGGCATCCGCGCACCGGGGTTCCTCAAGGACATCGATGGCCTGGAAACCAACCGCATCAACCAGCTGCAAGTGCTGCCGACCCTGCAAACCACCCGCGACGAGAACATCTTCGCTTTCGGTGACTGTGCGGCCTGCCCGCAGCCGGGCTCTGATCGCAACGTACCGCCACGGGCCCAGGCGGCGCATCAACAGGCATCGCTCCTGGCCAAATCGCTGAAGCTGCGCATCGAAGGCAAGGCATTGCCTGCGTATAAGTACACCGACTACGGCTCGCTGATCTCGCTGTCGCGTTTTTCGGCTGTGGGTAACTTGATGGGTAACCTCACCGGCAGTGTGATGCTCGAGGGGTGGCTGGCGCGGATGTTTTACGTGTCGCTGTACCGCATGCACCAGATGGCGCTGTACGGGCCGTTCCGCACGGCGATGCTGATGCTGGGCAGCAAGATCGGGCGTGGCACCGAGCCACGACTCAAGTTGCACTGATGTAAAAAGCCTTGTGGGAGCGAGCCTGCTCGCGAAAGCGGTCCTTCAGGCGACATTGATGTCGACTGGACGGCCGCCTTCGCGAGCAGGCTCGCTCCCACATTTTTTATCTGTCGAATTTAAACCCGAAACCGCCGCACCATCCCCTGCAACGCATTGGCCAGTTGCGACAGTTCATGGCTCGAGGCACTGGTCTGATCGGCGCCGGCAGCCGAACGCACCGACAAATCACGAATGTTCACCAGGTTGCGATCAACCTCGCGGGCCACTTGCGCCTGCTCCTCCGCCGCACTGGCGATCACCAGGTTTCGCTCGTGAATTTCATGCACGGACGCCGTGATGGTTTGCAGGGCCTCGCCTGCGCGCTCGGCCAGGACCAGGGTGCTGGCCGCACGGGAAGCGCTGGCGTTCATGGCATCGAGGGCCAGGCTCGAACCGTTGCGCATGCCTTGCACCATTTGCTCGATCTCCTGGGTCGATTGCTGCGTGCGATACGCCAAGGCCCGCACTTCATCGGCCACCACGGCGAATCCACGACCACTCTCCCCCGCCCGCGCCGCTTCGATGGCCGCGTTGAGGGCCAGCAGGTTGGTTTGCTCGGCAATGGCCCGAATCACATCCAGCACCTTGCCAATATCCTGGGACTGATTGGCCAGGGACCGCACCAATTCCCCAGTGCTTTGCACGTCATGGGCCAGTGAGCTGATGGCACTGGCCGTTTCGCTGACCCGCTCCTGCCCCAGGTGGGCCGATTCACTGGACTGGCGGGTAGCGTCGGAGGTGGAGACTGCGTTGCGTGCGACCTCTTCCACGGCCGTGGTCATTTCATTGACTGCCGTGGCCGCCTGCTCAATCTCGTTGTTCTGTTGTTGCAGCCCCTGAGTGCTATCGAGGGTGACGGCGTTCAGCTCATCCGCTGCGGTCGCCAATTGCGTGGCGGAACCGCTGATTCCCTGCAGGGTTTCCCGCAGGTTCTGCTGCATGGCGGCCAACGCCTTGAGCAAACGGCTGACTTCGTCATTACCGTGGGTTTCGATCGGACGCGTCAGGTCACCCTGAGCCACGTGCTCCGCAGCGGTCACCGCCTCACTCAGCGGACGCACGATGCTACGGGTCAGCAGCATGGCCAGAGCCACAGTTGCCAAGGCCGCGAGGATGATAAACAGGCTGACGATTGTGCGTGACGTTTCGTAGTGATCTTTGGATTTCGCGCTTTCAGCCGTGACTTGCTGGGTGAACAGCTCCGCGAGGTCATTGAGTTGCTTGCCGGAGCCGTCGACCACGGTTTTCATGTCTACCAGCAACAGCTTGGTCAGTTCGTCGCGGCGCCCTTGTTCGGCCAGGGTGAACGATTGGGCAATGCCGGCGCGATACGCCGTAAAGGTATTTTTGAATTGGTCGTACAACGCCTTGCCTTCAGCCGTGGTCACCAACTTGTCGTAAGCGGCAATTTTTTCGCTCAGTTCCTTGTCCCGGGTATCCATCTGGCTGCGGTATTGCGCGATGTTCTTCGGATCCTGGTCCAGCGCCATGCGCAGGGAAATGGTGCGAATGCGCAGCATGATTTCGCGGATCTCGTCACCACCGCGAATGCTCGGCAGCCATTGCTTTTCCACCGCCACCTCGCTTTCGCGAATACTCGACATTTGCCCCAGGGCGAAGATTCCGAGCAGCGCCACGAGCACCGCGATCAAGGCAAATCCCAATGCGGCACGGGGGGCAATATTCAACTGACGAAGAAACATAACGAGCGCCTTTGTTTTTATGGGCTTGAGTGGAGGGCTTTGCCCCGACAGCTCGTTATCGGCAAGTTGTACGATGACTGAAGTGATCTGCTTTTTTTGAAGGCAAAAAAAATCCCCGTATCTTTCGATACGAGGATTTTTAGTATGGTCGGGGTAAGGGGATTCGAACTCCTGACATCCTGCTCCCAAAGCAGGCGCGCTACCGGACTGCGCTATACCCCGGTAAAAAAAAGGCACCTTCGAAAGGCGCCTTCTGCGAACAGAGCTTTTGGCGTCTGATCTTAAGATTCGATTCCAGCGAGCTGGTTTCAAAAATGGTGGGTCGTGTGGGATTCGAACCTACGACCAATTGGTTAAAAGCCAACTGCTCTACCAACTGAGCTAACGACCCAAATATGGTCGGGGTAAGGGGATTCGAACTCCTGACATCCTGCTCCCAAAGCAGGCGCGCTACCGGACTGCGCTATACCCCGGCTTGAAATTGGCTCCGTGACCAGGACTCGAACCTGGGACCCAATGATTAACAGTCATTTGCTCTACCGACTGAGCTATCACGGAACTACATATTTCAATTTACAACGGTGAAGCTTTACTGCGTTCTCTTCGACTCGTTCGCATCGCTGCGTTCGTGTGTCTGAGGCGCGCTATTCTACAATCTTAAGCACCTCTGTCAACCCCCTAAATTGCTTTCAAGTTAATGATTTGCAACTTATTTCAGATTCCTGCTTGGGGAGCAGAAACCCTACCGGGTGACTTACTGCGGGGCGCACTTTACAAGCATTTTCCTTTGAGTTCAACAACCTGACGAAAAAAAGGCCTCGCAATGCGAGGCCTTCATTTTTGAGCTGCCGTTTGGGCTCAGTTGAAAACGATCTCGTCGTTTTCCACAGTTCCCTTGGCGGTATCTCCCGGCATGAATCGGCCCGAGAGAATCAGCTGTGCCAGCGGGTTTTCGATCCAGCGCTGGATCGCTCGCTTGAGCGGTCTTGCGCCATACACCGGGTCATACCCAACCGCGATCAGCTTATCCATGGCCTCAGGGCTCAACTCCAGCTTCAGTTCCCGCTCGGTGAGACGACTGCGCAGGCGACCCAACTGGATTTCGGTAATGCCGGCGATCTGATCCCGCGCCAATGGCTCGAAGATCACCACTTCGTCGACCCGGTTGATGAACTCCGGCCGGAAGTGCGAAGAAATCGCGTCCATGACCGCCGCACGCTGGGCTTCACGATCCCCGACCAGTTCCTGGATCTGCACCGACCCCAGGTTGGACGTCATGACAATCACGGTGTTCTTGAAATCCACCGTACGGCCATGGCTGTCGGTCAGTCGGCCGTCCTCCAGCACTTGCAGCAACACGTTGAACACATCCGGGTGCGCCTTCTCGACTTCGTCCAGCAGGATCACCGAATAAGGCTTGCGACGCACCGCCTCGGTCAGGTAACCGCCCTCTTCGTAGCCGACATAGCCCGGTGGCGCGCCAATCAAGCGAGCCACGGAATGTTTCTCCATGAACTCGGACATGTCGATGCGCACCATCGCCTCTTCGGTATCGAAGAGGAACTCGGCCAGTGCCTTGCACAGCTCGGTTTTACCGACACCGGTCGGGCCGAGGAACATGAACGAACCGCTCGGCCGATTCGGGTCGGCCAATCCGGCACGGGAACGCCGCACCGCGTTGGACACCGCCACGACCGCTTCTTCCTGGCCGATCACACGCTGGTGCAACAGGCTTTCCATCTTCATCAGTTTTTCGCGCTCGCCTTCGAGCATCTTCGAAACCGGAATACCGGTCCACTTCGAAACCACTTCGGCGATCTCTTCTTCAGTCACCTTGCTGCGCAGCAACTGGTTTTCGCTTTTACCGTGCTGGTCGACCATTTGCAGGCTGCGCTCCAGATCCGGGATAACCCCATACTGCAGCTCGGCCATGCGGTTCAGATCGCCTTTTCGACGGGCCGCTTCCAGTTCCTGACGGGACTGTTCGATTTTCTGCTGGATCTGCGCCGAACCCTGAACCTCGGCTTTTTCCGAGTTCCAGATCTCTTCGAGATCCGAATACTCACGCTCATGACGAGCAATTTCTTCCTGCAATTTTTCCAGACGCTTCTTCGCCGCGTCGTCGCTTTCTTTCTTCAGTGCCTGGGATTCCACCTTCAGCTGAATCAGGCGACGCTCCAGACGGTCCAGCACTTCCGGCTTGGAGTCGATTTCCATGCGGATGCGGCTGGCGGCTTCATCGATCAGGTCGATGGCCTTGTCCGGCAACTGACGATCCGTGATGTAGCGATGGCTGAGCTTGGCTGCCGCGATGATCGCACCGTCGGTGATCGCCACCCTGTGGTGAACCTCGTAGCGCTCCTTCAGGCCACGCAGGATGGCGATAGTGTCTTCTTCGCTAGGCTCATCCACCAATACTTTCTGGAAGCGCCGTTCGAGGGCCGCATCCTTCTCTATGTATTGGCGGTACTCGTTGAGCGTGGTCGCACCGACGCAATGCAATTCACCACGCGCCAGGGCTGGCTTGAGCATGTTGCCCGCATCCATCGAGCCTTCGCCTTTGCCGGCGCCGACCATGGTGTGCAGCTCGTCGATGAACAGAATGATCTGCCCTTCCTGCTTCGACAGCTCATTGAGCAGCGCTTTCAGCCGTTCTTCGAACTCGCCGCGATACTTGGCACCGGCGATCAGTGCCCCCATGTCCAGGGACAACAGGCGCTTGCCTTTCAGGCCATCGGGCACTTCACCGTTGATGATGCGCTGGGCCAGCCCTTCGGCGATGGCGGTTTTACCGACACCGGGCTCACCGATCAGCACCGGGTTGTTCTTGGTGCGGCGTTGCAGCACCTGAATGGTCCGGCGAATCTCATCGTCACGACCGATCACCGGATCGAGCTTGCCGTCTTCGGCGCGCTTGGTCAGGTCAACGGTGTACTTATCCAGGGCCTGGCGAGCCTCTTCGTGGTTAGGGTCGTTGACGGCCTCACCACCACGCAGGTTGTTGATCGCGTTTTCCAGGGCTTTCTTACTGACGCCCTGACCGAGCAACAGCTTGCCGAGCTTGCTGTTCTCGTCCATGGCGGCGAGCAATACCAGCTCGCTGGAAATGAATTGGTCGCCCTTCTGCTGGGCCAGGCGATCGGCCTGATTGAGCAGGCGCGCCAGATCCTGTGACATGTTGACGTCACCGGTCGGGTTCTGGATTTTCGGCAGCTGGTCGAGCTCTTTGGTCAGCTCTTTACGCAGGCTGTTGACGTCGAAGCCCACCTGCATCAACAGAGGCTTGATTGAGCCGCCTTGCTGTTCGAGCAGGGCCTGCATCAAGTGTGCTGGCTCTATGGCGGGATGATCGAGACCGACGGCCAGGGATTGGGCATCGGACAACGCTAACTGCAATTTGCTGGTTAAACGGTCTATACGCATGGGTCACCTTCCTTTTGAGCAGGCCGGACCTATAAAACATCCTGAATGAAGAAACCTGCCAGATACCACAATAGATGCGGTCGATTCTGGGAGTTTCAAGCGTCGTGACGTTGATGCAGGTCAGAGAAGTCTAGCGTGTGCCCTATCTCACGAAGGCGTTCCTCATTTGACGAGTGGCTGTTGTCGTCAGGCAAGGCGCCGCGACGAGTCATAGCCCGCTATGGCGAGGAGCGGCAACGCAGCATGACGGCAACAGACACCGTCAAAAAGGAACAGGCTTCGTGAGATAGGGCACTAAAGCCAGATCAAGGAAGCAAATCGTCCGGTGCGGGGACTACGACGATAAGAAAAGAAGCGCGGGTCGGTCACGGTGCAGAAACCGCCACCATAAACAGCGGTGACACCACGAGCTGCCAGACGCAAGCGCGCCAACCTATAGATGTCGGCCATGAACTTGCCTTCGTTTTGACTCGGCACGAAGGCTTCGGCAGCCTCAGGCAATTGCTCAACGAAGGTTTCGCGCACTTCGGGGCCGACTTCAAAGGCTTGCGGGCCAATGGCCGGGCCAAGCCAGACCAGCACCTCGGCAGGTGGCACGGCCAGACTGTCGAGGGTCGCTTCCAGCACGCCCGCCGCCAATCCACGCCAACCTGCGTGTGCCGCCGCCACGCGAGTGCCGGCGCGGTCGCAAAACAGCGCAGGCAGGCAATCGGCGGTCATTGCCGTGCAGGCGATTCCGGGGGTCGACGTCCAGCTGGCGTCGGCAGTGACCACCTGATCCGGGTCGGCATGGGCCACGACAATGCCGTGGACCTGCTGCAGCCACGCGGGTCGCATGGAAAAGTGATCGGTGAGGCGACGGCGGTTTTCGGCGACAGCTTCGGGGTTGTCGTCGACATGATCGCCCAGGTTGAGGCTGTCGAACGGCGCCAGGCTGACGCCGCCCGCTCGGGTGGTGACGCAGGCTTTAACCCCGGCCGGCGCGGGCCAGTCAGGAATCAGCCAGTCACTCATCCGACGAAGGCCTCGCGGTCTTGCTTGAGCAGGGTCAGCAACCAGACGAAGTCTTCCGGCAACGGCGACTCCCAGCTCATGCGTTTACCGGTGGTCGGGTGATCCAGCTCCAGGAACCGCGCATGCAGCGCCTGGCGCGGGAAGTTTTTCAACGACTCGACCATGGTCGGGTTGGCTGCCGGAGGGATGCGGAAACGACCGCCGTAGGCAGGGTCTCCGACCAACGGGAAGTTGATGTGCGCCATGTGCACGCGAATCTGGTGCGTACGACCGGTTTCCAGCTTCACCCGCACATGGGTGTGGGAGCGGAAGCGTTCGAGCACGCGGTAATGGCTGACGGCCTGCTTGCCACCCTCCATCACGGCCATGCGCTGGCGTTGCTGGCCGTGACGGCCGATCGGCGCGTTGATCTTGCCGCCAGCTGTCACCACGCCGATCACGATGCACTCATAGATGCGGCTGACGCTGCGGCTCTGCAATTGCGCAACCAGCTGCGTCTGCGCCTGAATGGTCTTGGCCACCACCATCAGACCGGTGGTGTCCTTGTCCAGACGATGCACGATACCGGCGCGGGGCACATTGACGATGTCCGGCACGTGGTGCAGCAAAGCGTTGAGCAAGGTGCCATCAGCATGGCCGGCGGCCGGATGCACCACCAGGCCCGCAGGCTTGTTGATCACCAGGATGTCGTCGTCTTCGTAGACGATGTCCAGGGCAATGTCTTGAGCGACCCATTCGCCCTGAGCTTCCTGCTCGGCAGTGAGTTCAAGAATGGCGCCACCGTGAACGATGTCTCGCGGGCGGATAACCGCCCCATCCACAGTCAGGCGGCCGTCTTTGATCCAGGCGGAAAGGCGCGAGCGCGAGTGCTCAGCGAATAATTGTGCGGCGACTTGATCGAGGCGTTGGCCGCCCAATTCGGACGGCACCTCTGCGCGGAGTTCAATTTTATCGGACATGCTCAGACTAGGCGTCGGCACAGCCTTTGGTTTCGGCTGCGCGCTTGTGGTTAAATACGGCGTCTTTTGCCCCGAGGCTATTCAACGGGGCGCTCATCATAACAGGACGGCCACGCCCAAGACAGCGGCCGTCATAGGGACGCAAGCCGCCATGCAAGTGAAACACCTGCTGCTGATCGCCATCCTCGCATTGACCGCTGCTTGCTCATCGAAGGAAGTCGTAGACGAAAACCTGAGTGAAGTCGAGTTGTACCAACAAGCTCAGGCCGATCTGGACAACAACAGCTACAACGCCGCCACCGCCAAGCTGAAGGCTCTGGAATCGCGTTATCCGTTCGGTCGCTATGCCGATCAGGCGCAGCTGGAACTCATCTACGCCAACTACAAGAATGCCGAGCCCGAGGCTGCAAAAGCCGCTGCCGAGCGTTTCATTCGTCTGCACCCTCAGCATCCGAACGTCGATTACGCCTACTACCTCAAGGGCCTGACTTCTTTCGACCAGGACGTCGGCCTGCTGTCGCGCTTCCTGCCGCTGGACATGACCAAGCGTGACCCGGGTGCCGCTCGCGACTCCTACAATGAATTCGCCCAGCTGACCAGCCGCTTCCCCAACAGCCGGTACGCGCCGGACGCCAAGCAGCGCATGATCTACCTGCGCAACCTGCTGGCGGCCTACGAAATTCATGTTGCCAACTACTACCTGACCCGTCAGGCCTATGTCGCCGCCGCGAACCGTGGCCGTTACGTGGTGGAAAACTTCCAGGAAACCCCTGCGGTCGGCGACGGCCTGGCGGTGATGACCGAGGCCTATCAGCGCCTGCACCTGGACGACCTGGCTGCCACCAGCCTCGAGACCCTGAAGCTCAACTACCCGAACCACCCAAGCCTGGTGGACGGTCAGTTCGTACCGTCGGTCGCCGAAGCCGACAACCGTTCGTGGCTGAGCAAGGCCACCCTGGGCCTGATCGAATCCCGTCCACCTCTGCCACCGGGAGAGACCCGCGCCAACCAGGACGTGCAGAAGCAGTTCCAGGACGCCAAGGACGCCATTCCGAGCGAGCTCAAGCCTAAAGATGCCGATGGCGATGTGATCGAAGAAGAGAATCATGAAGCGGAAGGTAACAACGAAGACCGTTCGTGGTTCAGCTACATGACCTTCGGCGTGTTCGACTGACACGACCGGCGGTGCAGAAAGGGAGACTCTCGAGTCTCCCTTTTTTATTACGCTTTTTTTGTAGCGCGCATTTGCGCTGTGCGCCTGTCATGTCCTTGGCTAAACTGCCGGTTCATCAGCCAAAAAGCCGCTCATCATGCTTCGTTTACTATTCTGGATTGCCGTGATTGCCGCCGCCGTATGGTTCTGGCGCAAGTACAAGGGCCAGGCCGCCGTACCCAAGTCCTCTGCCGAGCTGGAAGCGGCACCGATGGTCCGCTGCGCCCATTGCGGCGTGCATCTGCCTCGTGACAGGGCGGTGAGTTTTCAACAACAGTGGTATTGCAGCCAGGCTCATCTGGAGCAAGGCCCCGGTTCCAGTGATCGCTGAGACGTCCAGTCACGGCGGCAAACAGGCTCAGCGACTGCTGCGTCTTTATCATCTCTACCGCTTGAGTGTCGGCATCACCCTGGTGCTGCTGATCTCCAGCAACATGGACAACCAGTTGTTGACGTCAGCCAATGACGACCTGCTGCGCAGTGGCAGCTGGTTGTACCTCGTGCTGAATATCCTGCTGGTGGTTTTCTTCGAAAACACCCGTCATCCGCTGCAGCTGCTCGGTCTCGTGCTGCTCGACGTCTTGCTGCTGTGCGCCCTGTTCTACGCCGGCGGTGGTGTGGCCAGCGCCATTGGCAACTTGCTGATCGTGTCGGTGGCCATCAGTAATACGCTGCTGCGAAGGCGCATCGGCCTGCTGATTGCCGCCCTCGGTGCGCTTGGCATCGTCGGTTCGAGTTTCCTGCTGAGCTTCAGCCATCCCCCCAACCCCAATGACTACCTGCAAGTCGGAACCCTCGGCGTTCTGTGCTTCGCCGCGGCATGGCTGGTGCAAGGCTTGATGCGACGCCTGGAAGTGAGTGAAACCCTTGCGGAGCAGAAGGCCAGTGAAGTCGTCGGCCTGGAAGCACTCAATGCGCTGATCCTGCAACGCATGCGCACCGGTATCCTGGTACTCGATGAACAGCGACGCGTGCAGTTGGCCAATCACAGCGCCCTGTCACTGCTCGGTTGCCGTACCCTCGAAGGTGACCTGATCGACGACCACTTCCCCGACCTGGTCGAACGCCTGCACCTGTGGCTCAGCAATCCGACGCTGCGCCCGCAAAGCCTGAAAATCGCCAACAGCGGCGTGGAGTTGCAGCCGAGCTTCATTGCGCTGGACGCCAGTGCGCAGCACCAGACCCTGGTTTTCCTTGAAGATCTCGCTCAGGTCGCCCAACAGGCTCAACAGCTGAAACTTGCTGCGCTTGGGCGCCTGACCGCCGGTATCTCCCATGAAATCCGCAACCCCTTGGGTGCCATCAGTCATGCCGCGCAGTTATTACGAGAATCTGAGGAACTGAGCAGCGCGGACCGACGTCTGACGCAGATTATTCAAGACCACTCTCAGCGAATGAATCGGGTTATCGAAAACGTCCTGCAACTATCCCGCCGCCAGCAAACTGCTCCACAACGGCTGGACCTGAAACCGTGGCTGCAACAGTTCGTCACCGAAATTCGCGAGGGCGCGACCGAGCGCCAGCAGATTCATCTGCACATCGCCCACGGCGATTTCAAGACCCTGATGGACCCGGACCAGTTGAACCAGATTCTCGACAATCTGATCCGCAATGGCTGGCGTCACAGCGCCCAAATCCACGATCAGGCGCAGGTCTGGCTTGAGTTGTTTATCGATCCCGACAGCCAGTTGCCCATTCTCGAAATCCTCGATGACGGCCCCGGCGTGGCCCCGGACCATCAAGCACAACTGTTCGAGCCTTTCTTCACAACCAGCCACCAAGGCACCGGCCTGGGGCTTTACCTGTCCCGTGAGCTGTGCGAAAGCAACCAGGCCCGCCTAGACTTCAAACCACGCCAAGGCGGCGGCTGCTTTCGTATCACCTTTGCTCACGGACGGAAACAAAGTTGAACATGAGCCCACGGCAAAAAGTCCTGATCGTGGACGACGAACCGGACATCCGCGAACTCCTGGAAATCACCCTGGGTCGGATGAAGCTCGATACCTGGAGCGCTCGCAATACAAGCGAGGCTCTGGCCCTGTTGAAGCGCGAGACGTTCGATCTGTGCCTGACCGACATGCGCTTGCCGGACGGCACAGGTCTGGAACTGGTACAGCACATCCAGCAACGCTACCCGCAAGTGCCGGTCGCCATGATTACGGCCTACGGCAGTGTCGATACAGCGATCAACGCCCTCAAGGCCGGCGCCTTCGATTTCCTGACCAAACCGGTGGACCTCATCCGCCTGCGGGAACTGGTCACCAGCGCCTTGCTGCTGCCCGCCCCCGGCATTGCCATCGATCGCCGCTTGCTGGGCGATTCACTGCCGATGCGCAACTTGCGTAAACAGATCGATAAACTGGCGCGCAGCCAGGCGCCGGTTTATATCAGCGGCGAATCCGGCAGCGGCAAGGAGTTGGTCGCACGCCTGATCCATGATCGCGGGCCACGTGCCAGCCAACCCTTTGTTCCGGTCAATTGCGGAGCCATTCCATCAGAACTGATGGAAAGCGAGTTCTTCGGCCATCGCAAGGGCAGCTTCAGCGGCGCCATCGAAGACAAACCCGGCCTGTTCCAGGCCGCCCATGGCGGCACCCTGTTTCTCGACGAAGTGGCTGACCTGCCGCTGCCGATGCAGGTCAAACTGCTGCGGGCCATTCAGGAAAAAGCCGTACGCCGTGTCGGTGGTCAACAGGAAAGGGTGGTCGATGTGCGCATCCTGTGCGCCACCCATAAAGACCTCGCCGCCGAGGTCGGCGCCGAACGTTTTCGCCAGGATTTGTACTACCGCTTGAACGTGATCGAACTGCGGGTACCTCCTTTGCGCGAACGCCGCGACGATATCGAACCGCTGGCCCGCCATGTGCTCAAGCGCCTGGCCGTCGATACTGGCCAACCCGCAGCAACCCTCCACCCGCAAGCCCTCGATGCGCTGAAAAGCTATCGCTTTCCAGGCAATGTGCGGGAACTGGAGAACATGCTCGAACGGGCGCACACCTTATGCGAAAACAAACAGATCGAAGCCGGCGACTTGCGACTGGTCGAAGGTAATGGTGTCGCAGAAGGGGGCGTGCCAGACCTCACGCAGATCGACAACCTGGAGGCATATCTGGAAAACGTCGAACGCCAGCTCTTACTCCAGGCACTGGAAGAAACCCGCTGGAACCGCACGGCGGCGGCTCAGCGGTTGAATCTTTCGTTCAGGTCGATGCGGTACAGGCTGAAAAAATTAGGGTTGGATTGAGGGCCCCTTCGCGAGCAGGCTCGCTCCCACAGGGGATATGGCGAATACCCCTGGCCCATTTGTGGGAGCGAGCCTGCTCGCGAAGGCAATCTGACAGACACCAGGTCTTTCGAGGCTAGATCCGCCCAGCCGGCGCATACGGCGCCGGATCAATGATCGGCGCCCTGCCCAGCATCACATCGGCAAACAACTGACACGATGCCGGCGCCAGCACCAACCCGTTGCGGAAATGCCCACAGTTGAGCCACAACCCATCAAATCCCGGCACCCGGCC
Source organism: Pseudomonas sp. C2B4 (assembly GCF_013359695.1). GTDB lineage: Bacteria > Pseudomonadota > Gammaproteobacteria > Pseudomonadales > Pseudomonadaceae > Aquipseudomonas. The sequence goes on along the minus strand of NZ_JABFMU010000032.1, from coordinate 21,515 downwards.
AATGTACGGAATGCCCTCCGGCGAACCCGGCCGCAAACCGGCCCAATGCCCTACGACTTCGGCCTCGGCCAATGCCGGAATCAACTCCACCGCTGAAGCCTTCAGGCTCTCCAGCGCCGACTCAGTGGGCGTCTTGTCATAACCTTCATGCTCCAGCGTACTGCCAATCAGGATATGTCCGTCGCGGCGCGGGATCGCATAACGTCCCTTGGCCAACACCATGCTCGGCAGAAAATCCGCTGCACACTTGTAGAGAATCATCTGCCCTTTCACGGGTTCGACCGGCAGATCAAGGCCCAGACTCTTGAGCAAATCGCCGCTCCAGGCGCCAGCGGTGAGGACCACTTGATCGCCACGGATCACGCCAGTGGAGGTCTGCACACCGACAACCTTGTCGGCTTCGCGAACAAATCCGCTGACTTCGCACTGCTCATGAATCGTCACGTTCGGCAACGCCTGCAACGCAGCCTTGAGGGACTTCACCAACCGCGGATTGCGCACGTTAGCGACATCGGCCATGTAGATCGCCCGGGAAAACCCGCTCCCCAGCACCGGCACCGCATCGTGAGCCGCCGAGATATCCACAGCCCGCAACGGACGATTCTCCCGTGCAGCCCAGGCCAGTGCTTCGGCTTCATCGTCCAAATCCAGCCAATACAGACCGGTGGTGTGCACTTCGGGATCGACTCCGGTGGCGGCAAACAAGCGCTCGCCCAGTTGCGGATAAAAATCCTGAGACCAATGGGCCAACGCGGTGACGGCCGGGTTGTAACGCCACGGATAGAGCGGCGATACGATGCCCCCACCCGCCCAGGACGACTCCTGACCGACACTGGAACGGTCCAGCAGCACAACGCTCTGCACTTCGGACGCGAGATTGAACGCCGTCAGCAGGCCGATTACCCCACCGCCGACAATCACCACTTGCTGTTGCCTGGTCATGTTCTGATCCAACCGATAAATAGACAGAAGGCGCAAAGACGCCCGAAAAAAGGAAACTCAGCGCCCCCAGCAATCCTTGGTGGTCAGGCCAGCCGTGGCGTTGACCATGCCACGGACGCCGGTATTGGTAATCGTGAAATCACCGCACTTGTCAGTGCCCATGCTCGTGCCAGCCTTGCGCACTGCTGTCAGCACAAAGGTCTGGTCGGTCAGGGTCGGCGTGAGGGTGTAGTAGTCGTTGCCGGCACTGAGGCCGGTGGCACCCGTGTAGATGTTTTTCTGTGAATAAAAACGCTCGAGGACCTGCGCCTGCTCTGAAAGCAGACCGGCCACTTCAGTACGACGCCCTTTGTTCAGATATTCCGTAAAGCTCGGCATGGCGATGGTCAGGACAATCCCGATGATCGCAATCACGATCATGATTTCGATCAGGGTAAAACCGCGGTTGGATCTGTGCATGCCTCAACTCTCGCTTACTGTATTTGTCGCCACATGATGCGACGGCTGCCGCCGCCGGATTTTTCCACCAGCGTGGTGATGCCGCCACTGGAATCGTTCACGATTTTGCGGGCCGCGTTATTGACGATGGCGTTAATGGTCGGAATGCCGCCGGTAAAGACCACGCCGCTGGACACCGTGTCGGTACTGTCGATCAACCCGTCGCCCGTGGTATCGAGCACTGCGTAGTTGAGCATCTTACCGCTGAACGCATCGAGTTCGACCAGTTTGCCGGTACCGAAGCTGGCACAGGGGTCCGTGGTATCCACGCTGGCGGTGGTAAACACGATTCGCCCGAGCACCAGAATGGCCTGATTGATCACCCGTTCCCCGGTCAGCGCGCTGTTGTACACCAACGGCAAGTACCAGCCTTTTTTCGCCGGATAGGTCACCTCATTCTGGCTGGTGGTGATGAATTGCCCGGAGCTTCCCGAGAACACGCCCGTCACTGCCTGGGCCTGCAAACTGGACGTGGTGATCTGCCCGGAACCGCCATCCGCGTCCCATACCGCGTAGAACGCCTGCAAATCCTTGTTGGTTTTATCCGCCGTCTCGTTGAATTTCCCTGTACCGAAAAAAACCACTTTGCCGCCCAGTGAATTGTCTGCCAGCAAGGGCTGCGCCGTAATCGGCTGGGTCGCTCCGCCCGCAGCGGTAAACAACGGCTTGCCAGCAAACGCCACGCCCCAACTGTCGGTGCTGGCACTGCTCAGGTCGAACTTCCACAGCCGCCCTTTCAAGTCACCGCCATAAGCCGCCTGTACCACATTCTGCGAGTTGACTTTGAGTTTGACCGAGGACAATCCGTTGGTGGTTTCAGTGCTATCGACGACGATTTTCCTGATCAGCGAACCATCGCGGATATCCACCACATACAACGCAGCCACGCCGGAATTGCTGCCGTAGCCATTGGAAATGAACGCTGCCCATCTCCCATCCGCCAAGCGTGCCACTTCCGGGCGGGCATAGGCATAACCCAGATCATTGAAAGCGTTTGCCGTGCTGGCGGTGGTCGGTGCGCTGATTTCCCATAACGCCTTGGGCACGTTGCCGGTCGAAGCATCGAACAGTTGCAGCGCATAGAAGGTCCTCCCACCAGCGCCTGTTCCGCCGAGTGCGAGGGTTTTCCAGGCGCTGTTGAGCTGGGCATCGAACACCCCTACCTGCCCATCCACCAAAAACTTATGACTAACGCCGTTGATGTACGCGATATCCGCGATATAGCGCAGCGATGGCAGCACACTGGACGGCATGTAGGCGTAACGCCGCGTGCCATTCCCGGTATTGATGATGTCGACGAAACCGTCATTGGAATTGACCACCAGACTGGCGTTCATGTTGGCCGCTTTGGTGGCCAGGTAGATGCTGTAACTGGTGTCGCCCGACAGGTCGGAGGCCGTCTTGTCCGTCGGTGACGCCAGTGCCAGCGGTGAGTTGATGATGTCACCCAATAACGCACTGCGCACCTTCAGGCCGGGTTTGTTGGTGCCCTTGCTCCACTCCACCAGATCGCTGCCGGTGATACCCGCGGGCAGGCCCTGGTTGAGGCTGGCCTGCTGGGCCGTGGAAAAGTTGGCGTAAGCCAGCGTTACTGCCGTATTGGTCTGACTGTTCCAGGATTGATAGTTCGGCGTCGTGGCACCCGGCACGATGGCGGTGTCGGTGGTCCACAGCACGTTGCCGGTGTTGACCGAGCCGTTGGTGGTGAAGCCAAAGGCCTTGATCGTGCCGCGCCAATCCTTGGGGTCATAACTGGTCTGGAAGTAGCTGGTGCCGCTGGCGAGGATCGTCCCGCTGGTGACACCACTGCCGCCGGAACCAGCCTTGGACGTGATGTCGCTCAGGGCGGAGGACAACGCGGAGTTAAGCCCGGCGCTATCGGTGGCCTGGTAATACTTGCCCAGGCCGTAACTGGCGGCGTCCGACAACATCTGATTCGCGGCGGCAAAACCGACGGTGTAGGTGTTCATGTTCTGTTTGGGGAAATCCGTGGCATTCCAGTTTTTGCCTGCCAGATCCGTCCCGGAGGAACGCATGTCGATGTCGAACGCGAACTTGGCGATGTCATCCAGATACAGCGTGTCACCTTCCCCGTCACCGTTGAGGTTGTCGCCATCGTTTGCACTGTTGCCGTCCCAATTCGGCAGACGGGTGCCACCGAGTGGGTCATTGGAGGGGAAAGTCCGGTCGTAGGTGGGCAAGCCATCGGTAATCACCACGCCGTAGTTTTTCTGGCAGCGGTACTGGATCGGACTGGTGTAGGTGGAAGGCGTCGAGTTGTAGTAAGGCGCCATGCCGCGCAGGTAGCGCGTTACTTCGTAGTAGCTTTCCGCCAACGGCGTGTTCGCCACGGCACTCAAGCCGTTGATCGAGGCAATCAGCGCGTTGTAGTTGGCATCCACCGACAGATCACTGACCGCCCGGGCAATGAAGCCACCGTTGCCCGGATTGTTGTTGGTCGGCGGATTGAAGGTGGCCAGGCCGATACGCAACGTGCGATTGCTGGTGACCAGGTTGGTCGAAACGTCCTGCGCCACGCTGATGCGGTAATCGTTGGGGATCGCATTGGCCCCGGTGGTGAAGTCCCGATTGGAGCCATTGGCCAGGCCCAGCAGATAGGCAAGGTAATTTGCGGTGTAACGGGTGTTTTCATTGCCCACGGGGTCTGGCAGCTTCAGGCAAACGGGCGTCAGCCCCAGGAAACCGCGATAGAACCCGTACCAGTTTCCACTGGCCGGGCAACCGCCACGGTTCAGGCTCGACAGGGAAATGTTGGTATCACTCATGTCCAGATTCTGGCCACTGATACACAAGGTGTTGGAGCTGCAAATCGCGATCTGCGCGCGGTTGACCGTGGGATCGAAACCCGGCGCCCAGATGATGTTATTCATGCTCCCCGAATCGTCGATCATCAGCATCACGTTCGGCGCCACCGCCGCAGCGCTCAACAAGGGCGAGTCCGACGGTGTAAAGGCATAGGCCGGGGCCGAAAGATACAGCCCGGACAGAACGCCGCACACTAGCCGCGAAAGCCCTGCCAGCCGCTCAGTACTTCGCATAAATGCTCTCCACCACGCTGCGCGAGCTGCCCGCGATGCCTACGGCGGTCACTCGGTACAACGTTGCCGAGGTGTTGCTCGGTACGTTGACGGCTGCCTGGGCGGTGCCAATGTTTTGCACGCCATAAAAGCCATTGCCGGAAGCGATCCAGGCCACCCCCGAGGTGGAATTGAACCCGGCGGCCTTGACCGTCGCTGACTCGGCCGGTGGCGCACATTGCGTCGCGCCGCTGCACACCGGCAAGGAATAACTATCGAGTTGCACCGCGCTTTCACCTACGCGTAAAACGGCTTCCGCGGCCTGGAACGACTGATTGCGCAAGCTCACGCTACCGGCCATTTTTTCCTGCAGGGTGGCGTTCTGCATCGAAGAAAGACCGATCAGCGTCAGCAGCAACAGAAACACCAGGCTGACCAACAGCGCCATACCGTGCTGGGAACGAGGGGTTATAGAAAAAACACTCATCGCCCCTCCCCTCACGGCAAGCGGTTGCGCAATGCAGCAACCACATTGAAGGTTTGATTGCTCACCCGGTTGTTCGGGTCGGTGAGTGTGAGGCTCAGCCGCACGCTGCGGATGCGCGCCGGGTCCGACGGGTTGCTGCTGTAACTGGAAGCGGCCGTATCGGAGGCGGAGATGGCGAGCCCGAAACTGACGTTGAAGGCACTCACGTTATCCACCAGCACTTGCTGGGTCGGCGTGCCTCCACCCACGCCCATGGTCAACTGACCGTTCTTCAGGCTGTAGATCAAACGCCGGATTGGAAATGCCATTTGCCCTGAGGCCGGTGCGTGCGCATCGGAATAAGCCGTCGCACTGCTTCGACAATCGGAAACCACGGTCCAGGTCGGCGTCCCGCCATTGTTGCCGACATCCGCTGTCACCAGAGTCAGCTTGAGACTGGCGTTATCCCAACTGATTGGCGTGATCTGACTGGCATTGAAATCGCCCAGCTTGCTGGCATCGGTGATCGTCCCCAGGCAACCGAACATCCCGACCATGCGGATTTCCTGGATCATTTTGCTCAGTACAAAACGCGCATCTTCCTGCATGGCTGCAGCAGAGTTCTGGCTGACGTAGGTGTTTTTCGCGGCAATGAACACCTGCACCACGCCCAGCACCACGATCAGGCTCAAGGCCAGGGCGATCAGTAATTCGATCAGGCCGAAGCCTTTTTCGCTGCGGCTCATGGGGTCGCCACCGGATCAACGGTGGCGCGACTGGTGAGCACAAAGCTGCGACGGGAGTTGGCGCTATTGGCGGCCCGGGAATCGTCCCAGGTGATGGTGATGGTGTACACGCGCTGATTGAGGCTGATGCTGCCGGTGGCCGTGGCGCCGCCGAAACTGACGATGTTGCTGGTGAAATCGTAAAGGTCCTGGTCCCGGGCGATGCTCAGGTTTCCCGAGGTTGGCGGCGTGACGGTGTAATCGGCGGCGGCGTTGGCGCGGATGCGGTCCATCATGTCGTAGGCGATAAAACTGGCCTGACTGGTCATGCGGGAACTGTCGGTGTACTTGAGCGCATTGAGTTGAATCGCCGCCGCCCCCAACAACCCCACGCTCAGAATCAACAATGCCACAAGGACTTCGATCAGCGTCATGCCTTCCTGTGCAGGCTTGCTCCATTGCCTCATCCGCAACTTCCACCCAATAGAATTCGTCCGTTCAAACACACATTCAGCGTCCTGCTCTGCGTTCCCAGCACATAACTGATCACCACCGCCGTGGACGGTGACGACAAACCGCCCAGATTGTCGAAATCGATGGCGGTCACTCCTGAGGTTAGCGTCAGCGTCGCCCCACTGCTCATCGCTGGAACAACACGCAATACATTGGCCGGCGTGCCAGTGCCGTCATACACCGACAGCTCCCCGGTCCAGACGCTGCCACCCGCTGTGGGGCGCACGCGCGTAGTCACACCCCGGTTGATCGCTTCCAGACGGGCGAAGTTCAGGCCACGCTGCAGATCGCCGATCTCGGTGTCGGCCCTGGATATTTGCGTGGATCGGGTGAACGCCGGTACAGCCAGGGTGATAAGGACCAGAAAGATCGCGATGGCGATCAGCAACTCGATCAGCGTGAAACCTTTTGAACGATGATCCATCGGTGCCCTCCGTTGCCGTCGGCTATACCTGCTTTAACACGCTAGAACATTCGACCGCCGCGCCGCGGTAGTTTTGCCATTGCTCGTGCACGGATCGCACGGGCTATCTGCTTCCAGGGAGGGGCATGTCATGCGCCAGCACGGTTTCAGCCTGATCGAACTGCTTATGGGACTGACGATTGCCGGGATTGTTCTGCATTTGGTCAGTCCGGCGTTTGCAGCAGTTACGGAATCGAACTATCGCGAGGAAGCGGCGAGGTCACTGGCCAGCGGGATGCGTAGCGCGAGAAGCGAAGCCATTGCCCGAAACCAGACCGTTGTCATTCACGGCATAAACGGCGACTGGGGTCAGGGCTGGCGGATGATTCTGGATTTAAGCGGCAAGGGGTATGAGGACGACAGCAATCCACTACTTATTGAACGCCAGAGCAGTGCCCGGGTGCCTGTAGTGGGGAATAGACCAGTCAGAAATTTTGTAAGGTTCAGCGGTCTAGGTGAGCCATTGCTGCCCAGTGGCGCTTTTCAAGCGGGGACATTGCACATTTGCTCGGCCCGGGAGTCCTTGAGCCAATACCAAGTGGTACTGGCCCGGACCGGCATTGTCAGCCTGCGCAGCAAAAGGACTGAACAGGCGTTATGCGTGGGGGGAGAAGACTCAGAGGAGGGAACGAACGCGTAGTTCTTTAGGCATGGAGAACGTGATGTTCTCTTCCCGACCGGCCAATTCGTCGGCGCCTGTAGCGCCCCAGGCCTGCAATTGCTGGATCACGCCACGCACCAGGACTTCCGGTGCGGAGGCACCAGCAGTGATGCCGATGCGCTCGACACCGTCGAACCAGCTCTTTTGCAGGTCTTCGGCACCGTCGATCAGATAGGCCGGGGTGGCCATACGCTCGGCCAGTTCACGCAGGCGATTGGAGTTGGAGCTGTTCGGACTGCCAACCACCAACACCACATCGCACTCGTCGGCCAGTTGCTTGACCGCATCCTGACGGTTCTGGGTGGCGTAGCAGATGTCATCCTTGCGCGGGCCGCCGATGGCCGGGAAGCGAGTACGCAGGGCATCGATGACGCGACTGGTATCGTCCATGGACAGGGTGGTCTGGGTCACGAACGCCAGTTTTTCGGGATTGCGTACTTGCAGTTCGGCGACGTCTTTCTCGTCCTCGACCAGATAGATCGCCCCGCCGCTGCTGGCATCGTACTGGCCCATGGTGCCTTCGACTTCCGGGTGACCGGCGTGACCGATAAGGATGCACTCACGACCGTCGCGGCTGTAGCGCGCGACTTCGATGTGCACCTTGGTCACCAGCGGACAGGTGGCGTCGAACACTTTCAAGCCACGGCCAGCGGCTTCGTTACGTACGGCCTGGGAAACACCGTGGGCACTGAAGATCACGATCACGTCGTCTGGCACTTGATCAAGCTCCTCGACAAAGATCGCGCCACGGTTGCGCAGGTCTTCGACGACGAATTTGTTGTGGACCACTTCATGGCGCACATAGATTGGCGGCCCGAAGACTTCCAGGGCGCGGTTGACGATTTCTATCGCACGGTCCACACCGGCGCAGAAGCCACGGGGGTTGGCGAGTTTGATTTGCATGCTGTGCCTCGTGTCTTGCGCGCAAGAAAAAGCGAAAACAATGAAAAACCTGCTGTGGGAGCGAGCCGGCTCGCGAAAGCGGTGCGCCAGACAACTTCAATGTTGAATGTCAGTCAGCATTCGCGAGCAGGCTCGCTCCCACAAGTTACAGCGCTTTGACGGAGATGATTTCCACGTCAAAGGTCAGCGTCTTGCCAGCCAGCGGGTGGTTGAAGTCGATGGTCACTTGCGCGTCATCGAATTCTTTCACCACACCCGGCAATTCAGTATTGGCCGCATCGTTGAAGATCACCAGCAATCCCGGCGACAGGTCCATGTCCTGGAACTGCGAACGCGGAATGATCTGCACGTTTTGCGGGTTGGGTTGGCCGAAAGCGTTTTCCGGCTCAATGCTCAGCGTCCGCTTGTCGCCAGCCTTGAAACCGAACAGAGCCGCTTCGAAACCTGGCAACAGGTTGCCATCACCGACCTTGAAAGTCGCCGGGGCCTTGTCGAAGGTGCTGTCCACCGTGTCGCCGTTCTCCAGGCGCAATGCGAAATGCAAGGTGACTTCCGTGTTCTGGCCAATGCGTTGTTCAGCCAATACCTGTTCAGTCATGAACGGTTTCTCCGGTCTTTTTACTTTTGAACATATCCAGTGCCAGCATGACTGCGCCGACAGTGATAGCACTGTCGGCAAAGTTGAACGCAGGGAAGTACCAGCGGTTCTGCCAGTGCACCAGAATGAAATCGATCACATGGCCCAGGGCAATGCGGTCATAGAGATTGCCCAGCGCGCCGCCCAGCACCAGTGCCAGGGCGACTGCCAGCCAGGTTTCATTGCGTCCCAGACGCTTGAGCCAGACCACCAGCACCGCGCTGACCACGACTGCGATCAGGGCAAACAGCCAGCGCTGCCAGCCGGAGCTGTCAGCCAGGAAGCTGAAGGCCGCGCCGGTGTTGTAGGCCAGGGTCCAGCTGAAGTAATCGGGGATCACCACGATTTGCTGGTACATCGCAAGCTTGCCTTCGAAGTAGAACTTGCTGGCCTGGTCAATGACCAGGACCAGCAAACTCAACCAGAGCCAGCTCAGCCGTCCAAAACGGCCAACGGCATTAGGCATAGTGGCGAACCTCACCAGCACCGCTGATGTTGTCGACGCAACGACCGCAAATCTCCGGATGCTCCGGGTTCACGCCGACGTCTTCGCGGCAGTGCCAGCAGCGGGCGCACTTGGCGAAGGCCGACTTGACGATCTTCAGCTTCAGGCCGCCGACCTCGGTGACCACCGCATCGGCCGGCGCTTGCACGAAAGGCGCGACGCTGGCAGTGGACGTGATCAGAACGAAGCGCAGTTCGTTGCTCAACTTGGCCAGGTCGGCGCTCAGGGCGTCTTCGGCGAACAGGGTCACTTCGGCCTGCAGGTTGCCACCGACGGCCTTGGCCGCGCGCTGGATTTCCATCTCTTTGTTGACCGCGACTTTCACTTCCATGATGCGATCCCAGTAGGCGCGACCCAGCTCGAAGCCTTCCGGCAGCTCGGTCAGGCCTTCGTACCAGGTGTTCAGCATGACCGACTCGTTGCGCTCGCCCGGCAGGTATTGCCACAGCTCGTCGGCGGTGAACGCCAGGATCGGAGCGATCCAGCGCACCAGCGCTTCGGAAATGTGGAACAGCGCGGTCTGGCACGAACGACGGGCCTTGCTGTCGGCGCCGGTGGTGTACTGGCGGTCCTTGATAATGTCCAGGTAGAACCCGCCCAGCTCCTGCACGCAGAAGTTGTGGATCTTGGAGTAGACGTTCCAGAAGCGGTATTCGCCGTAGTGCTCTTGCAACTCGCGCTGCAGCAACAGGGTGCGGTCCACGGCCCAACGGTCCAGGGCCAGCATTTCATCAGCCGGCAGCAAATCGGTGGCCGGATTGAATCCGGTCAGGTTCGAGAGCAGGAAACGCGCGGTGTTACGGATACGCCGATAGGCGTCCGCACTGCGTTGCAGGATCTGCTCGGAAACCGCCATTTCGCCCGAGTAGTCGGTCGATGCGACCCACAGGCGCATGATATCGGCGCCCAGGGTGTCGTTGACCTTTTGCGGCGCAATGACGTTGCCCAACGATTTGGACATCTTGCGGCCGGACTCGTCGACGGTGAAACCGTGGGTCAGCAGCTCGCGGTACGGTGCGTGATTATCGATGGCGCAGCCGGTCAGCAGGGACGAATGGAACCAGCCGCGGTGCTGGTCCGAACCTTCCAGGTACAGGTCGGCGCGTGGACCGGTTTCGTGACCCACAGGGTGCGAACCACGCAGGACGTGCCAGTGCGTGGTGCCCGAGTCGAACCATACGTCCAGCGTGTCGCTGATCTTGTCGTACTGCGGCGCTTCATCGCCCAGCAGTTCGGCAGCGTCCAGCTTGAACCAGGCCTCGATGCCTTCGACTTCGACGCGCTTGGCGACTTCTTCCATCAGTTCTACGGTGCGCGGATGCAGTTCACCGCTTTCCTTGTTCAGGAAGAACGGGATTGGTACGCCCCAGTTGCGCTGACGGGAAATGCACCAGTCCGGACGGTTGGCGATCATGGAGTGCAGGCGCGCCTGGCCCCAGGCCGGGACGAACGTGGTGTCTTCAATGGCTTTGAGCGAACGCTGGCGCAGGGTATCGCCCGTGGTCGGCTGCTTGTCCATGCCGATGAACCACTGCGCGGTGGCGCGGTAGATCAGCGGGGTCTTGTGACGCCAGCAGTGCATGTAGCTGTGTTCGATGACCGTCGTATGCAGCAGCGCACCGACTTCGGTCAGTTTGTCGACGATGGCCGGGTTGGCCTTCCAGATGAACTGGCCGCCGAAGAACTCCAGCGACGGCACGTACACGCCGTTGCTTTGAACCGGGTTGAGGATGTCGTCGTTGACCATGCCGTACTTCTTGCAGGTCACGAAGTCGTCGACGCCGTAGGCCGGAGCGGAGTGAACCACGCCGGTGCCGGCGCCCAGCTCAACGTAGTCGGCCAGGTAAACCGGCGACAGGCGGTCGTAGAACGGGTGACGGAAATTGATCAGTTCCAGTGCCGAACCGGACGCGGTAGCGATCACCGAGCCTTCGACGCCGTAACGGGACAGGCAGGATTCGACCAGCTCTTCAGCCAGTACCAGCAACTTGTCGCCAACGTCGACCAGCGCGTAGTTGAATTCCGGGTGAACGTTCAGCGCCTGGTTGGCCGGGATGGTCCACGGCGTGGTGGTCCAGATCACGATCGAAGCCGGTTTGGCCAGCGATGCCAGACCGAAAGCGGCAGCCAGTTTGGCTTCATCGGCAATCGGGAAGGCCACGTCGATGGTCGAGGACTTCTTGTTCTCGTACTCGACTTCCGCTTCAGCCAGGGCCGAACCGCAGTCAAAGCACCAGTTCACCGGCTTCAAGCCCTTGAACACGAAACCGCCCTTGACGATTTCGGCCAAGGCACGGATTTCACCGGCCTCGTTCTTGAAGTCCATGGTCTTGTACGGATTGGAGAAATCGCCCAACACGCCCAGACGGATGAATTCGGATTTCTGGCCCTCGATCTGCTCGGTGGCGTAGGCCCGGCACAGTTCGCGGGTCTTGTCCGCGCCCAGGTTCTTGCCGTGGGTCACTTCGACCTTGTGCTCGATCGGCAGACCGTGGCAGTCCCAGCCCGGAACATAAGGCGCGTCGAAGCCCGACAGGGTCTTCGAGCGGATGATCATGTCCTTGAGAATCTTGTTCAGTGCATGACCGATGTGAATCGTGCCGTTGGCGTACGGAGGACCGTCGTGCAGGACGAACTTCGGACGATCCTTGCCAATCTCGCGCAACTTTCCGTACAGGCCAATGCTGTCCCAGCGCTGCAGAATCTGCGGTTCGCGCTGAGGCAGGCCGGCCTTCATTGGGAAGGCGGTGTCCGGAAGGTTTAGCGTGGCTTTATAGTCGGTCATTTAAGGCTCTTCATTAGCGATGGGCGCTAGGTGCGGCTAGTGCACGGGCGGCGGCGACATCCGCGTTGATCGCCGTTTTCAGCGCCTCCAGAGAGGCGAATCGCTGCTCTTCACGCAGCTTGTGGTGGAAAACCACCGTTAAACGCCGGTCATACAGATCGCCGGCAAAATCTAAAAGATGTACTTCCAGGTGGGCCTTGCCATCACCTTGAACCGTTGGCCGTACGCCGATATTGGCGACACCGGGCCAGGTCTTGCCATCGATCTCGACATCGACCAGGTAGACCCCGGTGAACGGCACGCGACGACGCTTGAGTTGTATGTTGGCGGTGGGTGTCCCCAACTGCCGGGCAAGTTTCTGGCCATGCAACACCCGACCGGCTATCCGGTACGGGCGACCGAGCAGGCGTTCGGCGAGGGCGAAATCAGCGGCAGCCAGCGCATTACGCACCTGGGTGCTGCTGACCCGGATGCCGTCCAGCTCGACGGTCCGCGCGGCTTCGACGGTAAAGCCCTGGATGACGCCGGCCTGTTGCAGGAAATCAAAATCCCCGACCCGGTCACAACCGAAACGGAAGTCGTCGCCGACTTCAAGGTGCTGCACGCCCAGGCCATCAACCAGAATGGTATCGACGAATTCGCTGGCGCTGAGCTTGCTCAGACGTTGATTGAACGCCAGGCACAACACCCGGTCGACGCCTTCGGCGGCCAGCAGCTGCAGTTTGTCCCGCAGGCGGGCCAGGCGGGCCGGGGCCGTGTCCGGAGCGAAGAACTCCCGTGGCTGTGGCTCGAAAATCACCACGCAGCTGGGCACGCCCAACTCGAGCGCACGCTCACGCAGTCGCGCCAGGATAGCCTGGTGACCACGGTGTACACCGTCAAAGTTGCCAATAGTGGCGACGCAGCCCCGATGCTGGGGGCGCAGATTGTGGAGGCCTCGAACCAGCTGCATAACGCGCTTCTTGCTCATAAAGTGGTCGATTATAACCACACCCGGCGGCCGACGACAGGCAACACCGTAACCCAAAGTGATCAAGCCGACAAAAATGCCGGCCCGCCCGTGCTTATCGAGGTTTTATCCTCAGCCCAGCGCCTTGCGATTGAAATCGCGCAAACGGAAGCCCATCAACACTAACATGCCGAAATACGCCACCACACCGGCGACCACCAAGGCACCCAGACGCAGGAAACGCTCAAGCATCTGCCCCTCGCCCCAAGCCGGCATAAAGTGCATCCCCGCCAACAATACGCCCGACATCACCGTCACCGCGATCACCAGCTTAAAGCCGAACTTCGCCCACCCCGGCTGGGGCTGATACATCTGCTGCTTGCGCAGCTGATAGAAGAGCAACCCCGCATTGAGGCAGGCGCCGGCGCTGATGGCGAGCGCCAGGCCGGCATGGGCCAGCGGACCGATCAGCAACAGGTTGAACAACTGGGTGACGACCAGGGTGAAGATTGCGATTTTTACCGGAGTCCGGATGTTTTGTTGCGCATAAAAGCCCGGGGCCAGCACTTTGATGACAATAATTCCGAGCAAACCGACCGAATAGGCGATCAGTGCCCGCTGAGTCATGGCCGCATCAAAGGCATTGAACTGGCCATACTGAAACAGTGAAACCGTCAGCGGCTCGGCCAGAATCCCCAACGCCAGGGCGCAAGGCAGCACCAGCACGAAACACAGGCGCAGACCCCAATCGAGGATCCGCGAGTATTCGTGACGATCCTTGCTGGCGTAAGTCTTGGCCAGGGTCGGTAGCAGAATCGTCCCCAACGCCACACCCAATACGCCAGACGGCAGCTCCATCAACCGGTCGGCGTAGTACATCCAGGACACGGAACCGGCAACCAGGAAGGAAGCGAAAATGGTGTTGATAATCAGCGAAATCTGACTCACCGACACGCCGAGAATGGCCGGCAGCATCTGCTTCATCACCCGCCAGACGCCGCTGTCCCGAAGATTCAGGCGCGGTAGCACCAGCATGCCGATTTTTTTCAGGTGCGGCAGCTGATAGAGCAACTGCGCCAAACCGCCCACCAGAACCGCCCACCCCAGCGCCATCACAGGCGGATCGAAGTACGGCGTCAGGAACAGAGAGAAGAAGATCATGCTGACGTTAAGCAGCGTCGGCACAAAGGCCGGCACTGAAAAGCGGTTCCACGTATTTAGGATCGCGCCAGCCAGTGAAGACAGGGAAATCAGCAAAATATAGGGGAAAGTCACCCGCAGCAGACTTGAGGTCAGCTCGAATTTTTCCGGGGTATCGGTAAAACCCGGCGCCGTGACCCAAATGACCCACGGCGCGGCAAGCATGCCCAAGGCCGTGACCAACGCCAGGACGAGCGTCAAAAGACCCGAGACGTAGGCAATAAACGTGCGCGTCGCCTCCTCCCCTTTCTGGCTTTTATATTCGGCAAGGATCGGCACGAATGCCTGGGAAAACGCCCCCTCTGCAAAGATGCGTCGCAACAGGTTGGGCAATTTGAAGGCAATAAAGAAGGCGTCCGTCGCCATTCCCGCGCCGAAGGTGCGCGCAATGAGGGTGTCACGAACGAACCCCAGAACCCGGGAAAGCATCGTGATAGAGCTGACGGCGGCCAACGATTTGAGCAGATTCATTGAAAGAGTGTGTGCCTGTCGATAAACAGCAGGCGAACTACGCGCCTACTTGTGCGATACTCCGCGCCGCAACAGCACAGAGCCAAAGCTCGCGAGTTTACAGGTCACACGCCGGAAAGAAATATCCCGTCGCACCACGCCTACCACTTAGCGGAACGTTTCAAGCGCCCTTGACAAGACTTCAACTCATCGGCATGATTCGCGGCCTATTTTGTTTGCTATTTCCTAAAAAGTCTTTCGAGGAGCTCGACGGTGGCCAACTCACCTTCCGCCAAAAAACGTGCAAAACAGGCTGAGAAGCGTCGCAGCCACAACGCCAGCCTGCGTTCCATGGTTCGTACCTACATCAAAAACGTAGTTAAGGCCATCGACGCAAAAGACGCTGCTAAAGCACAAGCTGCTTACGTTCTGGCTGTGCCAGTTATCGACCGTATGGCCGATAAAGGCATCATCCACAAGAACAAGGCTGCTCGCCATAAGAGCCGCCTGAATGGCCACGTAAAGGCCCTGAACGTTGCCGCTGCTGCCTAAGCGACCCGTTCATTAAAAAACCGACCTCAGGGTCGGTTTTTTATTGCCTGTGATTTGGTGAACTCGACAAAAAATGTGGGAGCGAGCCTGCCCGCGAAAGCAGTGCACCAGACACATGAATATTGAATGTGCTGCCGCCTTCGCGAGCAGGCTCGCCCCCACAGTGGATCTTCGCGAACCTCGGATTACTGGGCGTTCGCCCACGGCAAAATCGGTATCGCCGTTACCGCATTCTGCGGACTGCCCTCGATCAATCGATCGCTATAGACCAGATACACCAGTGTATTGCGCTTCTTGTCGAGGAAACGCACCACCTGCATGGTCTTGAACACCAGGGAAGTGCGCTCCTTGAACACTTCCTCCCCATCCTTCAGCTCACCCTTGAACTTGATCGGCCCGACCTGACGGCAGGCAATGGAAGCTTCGGCGCGATCTTCAGCCAAACCCAAGCCACCCTTCACACCGCCGGTCTTGGCGCGCGAAAGGTAGCAGGTCACACCCTCGACTTTCGGATCATCGAATGCCTCGACAACGATTCGATCGTTCGGACCAACAAACTTGAACACCGTCGATACCTGGCCGATTTCCTCGGCCGAAGCCAGCAATGGCATCGCCAACAGCAACCCCAATAGTCCTTTTGCCACACGCATTCAGGTATTCCTTCAGACCAGAATCAGGTTATCGCGGTGAACCAGTTCCGGTTCCGCCATGTAACCCAACAGACCGACAATCGCATCAGACGACTGACCGATGATTTTTTGCGCTTCCAGCGCACTGTAGTTAGCCAGGCCACGAGCGATCTCTCGACCATCCGGTGCTACGCACACCACCATCTCTCCGCGACGGAAGCTGCCCTGGACCAATTTCACGCCCACGGGCAGCAAACTCTTGTTGCCTTGGGACAACGCCGCCACCGCACCTGCATCCAGCACCAGCGTGCCACGGGTTTGCAGATGCCCGGCCAGCCACTGCTTACGCGCCGCCAGCATGCCGCGCTCGGGTGAAAGCAACGTACCGATGCGCTCGCCCGCCTTGAGGCGATCCAGCACACGCTCGAGGCGACCGCCAACAATGATCGTATGCGCCCCGGAACGCGCCGCCAGACGCGCCGCGCGCAATTTGGTCTGCATGCCACCGCGCCCCAGCGCTCCGCCGGTACCGCCCGCCACGGCGTCAAGCGCCGGATCATCGGCACGAGCCTCGTAAATCAGCTGGGCATCCGGGTTGTTGCGCGGATCGGCGTCGAACATGCCATCGCGATCCGTCAGGATCACCAGCAAGTCCGCCTCCACCAGGTTGGCCACCAGCGCCGCCAGGGTGTCGTTGTCGCCGAAACGGATTTCATCGGTGACCACGGTGTCGTTTTCGTTGATCACCGGGATGACTTTGAGCTCAACCAGCGCGCGCAGGGTGCTGCGGGCGTTCAGGTAACGCTTGCGGTCGGACAGGTCATCGTGAGTGAGGAGAATCTGCGCAGTGTGACGACCATGCTCGGCAAAGCTCGACTCCCAGGCTTGCACCAACCCCATTTGGCCGATTGCAGCTGCAGCCTGGAGCTCGTGCATCGCACTGGGTCGCGCGGTCCAGCCCAGACGGCTCATGCCGGCCGCCACCGCCCCGGAGGACACCAGCACCAGCTCGACACCCGCCTCATGCAAGGCCACCATCTGCTCTACCCAGACACCCATTGCCGCGCGGTCCAGCCCCTTGCCGTCCGCCGTCAGCAAAGCGCTGCCGATTTTCACGACCCAACGCTGCGCACCTGTCACCTTGCTCCGCATCATCTTCAACCTTAGCTTGAGGACAGCGCGACCTGGCACTGCCCGTGATGTTATTCGTGGCTATTCGTGACCAACGATTTCCAGATACTAAAACGCCGCTCGATTGAGCGGCGCTTAAGTTTATCGCAACGAATCAGTCACGCACGTAAATGATTTCCGGACCGTCTTCATCATCCACATCTTCTTCGTCCCAATCGTCATCACCGATGTCATGGACCGACTTCACGCCGCTACGGCGCAGAGCTCGCTGATCATCCAGCGCCTGCAACTGGGCACGGGCTTCATCTTCGATGCGCTGATCGAGCTCAGCCAACTCTTCCTTGTAGGCCGGGTCGTTGGCCAGGCGATCGGCACGATCTTCCAGGTAACGCATGATGTCGTGGCACAGACGCTCGGTGTTCTGCTTGGCGATGGCCGAGATCACGTAGACCGGACCAGTCCACTCCAGGCGATCGACGATCTCTTTGACGCGAGCATCGTGCTCCTCATCAAGAATCTGGTCGCACTTGTTCAGGATCAACCAACGATCACGCTCAGCCAGGGACGGACTGAACTTGGTCAACTCACTGACGATGACTTCTGCGGCGTCCGGGGCACTGGTTTCATCCAGCGGCGCCATGTCGACAAGGTGCAGCAGCAGACGCGTACGCGACAAGTGCTTGAGGAAACGAATCCCCAGGCCCGCGCCGTCGGAAGCACCTTCGATCAGACCCGGAATGTCCGCAACCACGAAGCTCTTCCAGCGATCGACACTGACCACCCCCAGGTTCGGCACCAGCGTGGTGAACGGGTAGTCGGCAACTTTCGGCTTGGCGGCCGATACTGAACGGATAAAGGTACTTTTACCGGCGTTCGGCAAGCCCAGCAGACCGACGTCCGCAAGCACCTTCATTTCCAGCTTCAGGTCACGCTGCTCGCCCGGCTTACCCGGCGTAGTCTGACGCGGAGCACGGTTGGTACTGGATTTGAAACGGGTGTTACCCAGACCGTGCCAGCCGCCGTGCGCAACCAGCAGCTTCTGACCAGCCTTGGTCAGGTCGCCGATCACTTCCTGAGTGGCAGAGTCGATTACCGTGGTACCAACAGGTACACGCAGGATCAGATCCTCCCCCTTCTTGCCGGTGCAGTCGGTACTGCCACCGTTGGAACCACGCTCGGCATCGAAGTGCCGGGTGTAACGGTAGTCCACCAGGGTATTGAGGTTTTCGTCAGCCATCATGTAGATGGAACCGCCATCACCACCATCACCGCCGTTAGGACCGCCATTTTCGATGAATTTTTCGCGACGGAAACTCATGCAGCCATTGCCGCCGTCACCAGCTTTCACTCGAATCGATACTTCATCAACAAACTTCATAACAAAACGCCTCTCGCCATACGGACGAGCCGAAAAACACTAAGACATAAGACTCTTGCAAAAATGAGCGCAGCGACCTCAATCAACGACCGCACAGTCCAGCGCGCCGACAGCCCATACAAACAGTTTTGCAAGAGACTCACCCCACAAACGAAAAAGCCCCGTCGCAAGACAGGGCTTTTCCAGCGATCGCGCAATTAAGCTGCGACTACGCTCACGTAACGACGACCGAAGGCGCCTTTTACTTCGAACTTGATCACGCCTTCGACTTTAGCGAAGAGGGTGTGATCTTTACCCATGCCTACGCCGTAGCCAGCGTGGAATTGGGTGCCGCGCTGACGCACGATGATGTTGCCTGCTTTGATAGCCTGGCCGCCATACATCTTCACGCCAAGGCGTTTGGCTTCTGAGTCGCGACCGTTACGGGTACTACCACCAGCTTTTTTGTGTGCCATGAGTTCAATTCTCCTAGTGAGGAATTAGGCTGTAATTAAGCCTGAATACCGGTGATTTTGATCTCGGTGTACCACTGGCGGTGGCCCATACGCTTCATGTGGTGCTTACGGCGACGGAACTTGATGATGCGGACTTTATCGTGACGACCTTGGGAGATCACTTCAGCCACAACGGTAGCGCCAGCAACAACTGGAGCGCCGATATTCACGTCGTCACCGTTGGCAACCAACAGAACGCGATCAAAGGTAACGGATTCGCCGGTAGCGACTTCCAGTTTTTCGATCTTCAGGTATTCACCTGGGGCGACTTTGTATTGCTTGCCGCCAGTAACGATTACTGCATAAGACATGGTATTTCTCCGATAATCCTGCTCACCCAGCTCTTTATAAGAAGAGGTATTGGCTGGCATGGCTGCATGGGGCTGGAAGGCCCGCTTGCAATTGCGTAAGGCAGGTGCTGCCCAGGAAGTTCAGGGTGCGCGATTGTACGCAAGCCACGAGCGCCTTGCAATAGGCCGTCCATCGCGCCTTGACAGGCCCGGACGTGGGTCCTAGCATGCCGCGCAACCCTTCTGGAGCGACTGTCGCTGATGCAACCCCAAGCTTTCTACCGCGCGGTGGCGGACGATTTTAGCGCCGTCGACGGCATCATCAAGAAGCAGCTGACTTCCCGAGTGCCGCTGGTGTCAAAAATCGGCGACTACATTACCTCGGCCGGCGGCAAACGTCTTCGACCCCTATTAGTGCTGCTGTGTGGCAAGGCCCTGGGTCGCGAAGGCGATGACATGCGCTTGCTGGCCGCCACCATCGAATTCCTGCACACCGCCACCCTGCTGCATGACGACGTGGTCGACATGTCCGGCATGCGCCGCGGCCGCTCCACCGCCAATGCCATGTGGGGCAATGCGCCCAGCGTGCTGGTGGGCGACTTCCTGTATTCGCGCTCCTTCGAAATGATGGTCGAACTGGGCTCCATGCCAGTCATGAAGATCCTTTCGCAAGCCACACGCATCATTGCCGAAGGCGAAGTGCTGCAGCTGTCGAAGGTCCGTGACGCCAGCACCACCGAAGAAACCTACATGGAAGTCATCCGCGGCAAGACGGCGATGCTTTTCGAAGCCTCGACCCACAGCGCTGCGGCCCTGGCCGGTGCAACGCCTGAACAGAGCGAAGCGCTGCGCACTTTCGGCGACCACTTGGGCGTGGCTTTCCAGCTGGTCGACGACCTGCTGGACTACAAAGGCGATGCAGAAACCCTGGGCAAGAACGTCGGTGACGACCTGGCCGAAGGCAAGCCGACCCTCCCGCTGATCTACACCATGCGTGAAGGTACGCCAGAGCAGGCAGCCCTGGTGCGCAAGGCCATTCAGAAAGGCGGCATTGAAGACCTGGAAAGCATCCGTGCAGCCGTGGAAGCCTCTGGCTCGCTGGATTACACCGCAAAGCTGGCCCGCGATTACGTGGCCCGCGCGATCAAATGCCTCGAAGCGTTGCCAGCCAGCGAGTATCGCGATGCGCTGGTCGAACTGAGCGAGTTTGCGGTCGCCCGCACTCACTGACAGCAATATCCCTTGTGGGAGCGAGCCTGCTCGCGAATGCATTTAGCCATTCAGCATTGAAGCTGACTGGCCCACCGCATTCGCGAGCAGGCTCGCTCCCACAGGTCATTCAAGGCTCCTCCCCCCTCCCTGCCTAAAACCCTATATAATGTGCGCTTTTTAGCGATCCTGACTTCAAGGAGCCTTAGTGAGCACGTTGCCACCCTGCCCGAAATGCAATTCCGAATACACCTATGAAGACGGCGCCCAGCTGATCTGCCCCGAGTGCGCCCACGAATGGTCCGCCAGCGGCGAAGCCGAAGCCGTGTCCGATGACGCCGTGAAAAAGGATTCGGTCGGCAACGTCTTGCAGGACGGCGACACCATCACCGTGATCAAGGACCTCAAGGTCAAGGGCACTTCCCTGGTGGTCAAGGTCGGCACCAAGGTCAAGAACATCCGCCTGTGCGATGGCGATCATGACATCGACTGCAAGATCGACGGCATCGGCCCAATGAAACTCAAATCCGAGTTCGTCAGAAAAGTATGATCCCGCTGTACGCCATTCCGCGCCCGACGCGGGATGGTGCCTCGCCCCTCCCCCGCATCACTTCACCGATCCTCGTAATAGCCAAACGCCACTAGATTTGACCTTACGCAATCTTTACCCGGAAAAAGCCACGATCCGCCAATAGACTCTTGCTATTTAATGAATAAGAATTATTCTCATTGAACCCCAATCAATGGAGATGAGACATGACTTATTTGATCGATGCCTGGCTGGATCGCCCACACCCTTACCTGAGAATCCTGCATCGGGAAACCGGTGAAGTCTGTGCGGTGCTTGAAGAAGAAGCCTTGAGTGAGCTGCAGGATCAAGGTGATCTGGATCTCAATGGCTTGAGTTCCAGCGAGCCGGTGGTGCTCAAGGAAGTGGTGAGAAACCTGTTTCTGTTCTGCTATGCACGGGCGTTGCGCCCGACCAGTGAACTGCACACAAAGATCGAAATATGAAAAACGCAAACCCCTGTAGGAGCGAGCTTGAACTGGTCAAGTAATCTTGGACACCCGTCAAGGTTCACGCCGCCAGTCTCTCT
>NZ_JABFMU010000031.1 GCF_013359695.1 Pseudomonas sp. C2B4 | reverse complement strand
CAGGTGTTACCTATGTGCCTGAACTTTTCTGTTACCTATGTGGTTGATCCCTTCACGCCCCGGCGTCCGGCCCCTCGCTAGGGCTCGGGGTTCCTTCGCTCCGGCATTCATCCGGGGGCATTGCCCTCCGGTTGGCTTCGCTGCACCTACATGCAATGAGTTCGACTGCGTCGAACGGCGCTGCGCGCCCATCCCCGGATGAACGCCTCCACTCAGCCTTCCGAAGGGGCGGGTGGATCAAAAGCAGCCGAGGCGAGCTGACACTCGACCTCACTGCTGTTCGCGTTCCCCTGTGGGAGCGGGCTTGCCCGCGAAGGCGGCCTGACAGCCGACCTGATTTTTGCGGATGTGCCTCGACCCTGTGGGAGCGGGCTCGCCCGCGATGGCGGCCTGACAGCCGACCAATACCTCTCGGACATGTATCGGATCCAACTGTGGGAGCGAGCCTGCTCGCGAAAGCGATCTATCTGTTTGCACAAATGTTGAATGTGAAATCGCCTTCGCAAGCAGGCTCGCTCCGACAAGGGTTCAGACGATCAATTCGCCACTCTCGCCCCAGCAAGACTCCCGCTCAACTCATACGCCGCCAATTCCGCCTGATGCGCTGCCAACAGCTCTGGCAGCGATCCCCGCAGGTATTCCACCCAGGTCTTGATCTTCGCATCCAGGTACTGCCGTGACGGGTAGATCGCGTACAGGTTCAGTTCCTGCGAGCGGTAGTTGGGCATGACGCGCACCAGCGAGCCGTTGCGCAGGCCGTCAATCGCCGCGTACAGCGGCAGCACGCCAACGCCCATGCCGCTGATGATCGCGGTTTTCATGGCGTCGGCGGAGTTCACCAGGAACGGCGAGCTGTTGATGGTGACCATTTCCTGGCCATCGGGACCGTCGAAGGCCCATTTTTCCAGGGGGATGACCGGGCTGACCAGGCGCAGGCAGGCGTGGTTGAGCAGGTCGCTGGGTTTTTGCGCGCAACCGTTGGCTTTGACGTAGGCCGGGGAGGCGCAAACGATGCTGTAGGTGATGCCCAGGCGTTGGGAAACGAAGCCCGAGTCCGGCAGTTCGCTGGCGAGCACGATGGACACGTCATAGCCCTCGTCCAGCAGGTCCGGCACGCGGTTGGCCATGGTCAGGTCGAAGGTCACGTCCGGGTGGGTCTTGCGGTAGCGGGCGATGGCGTCGATCACGAAGTGCTGGCCGATACCGGTCATGGTGTGCACTTTCAGTTGCCCGGCCGGGCGGGCGTGGGCGTCGCTGGCTTCGGCTTCGGCCTCTTCGACATAGGCCAGGATCTGTTCGCAGCGCAGCAGGTAGCGTTTGCCGGCTTCGGTCAGGGCGATGCGTCGTGTCGTTCGGTTGAGCAGACGGGTTTGCAGGTGGGCTTCCAGGTTGGAGACCGCGCGCGAGACGTTGGCGGTGGTGGTGTCCAGTTGCACGGCGGCGGCGGTGAAGCTGCCGGCTTCGGCCACGTAACTGAAGGCGCGCATGTTTTGCAATGTGTCCATGGGGTGCTCTCGGGTTCGATGGCAAATTGTGACACGAAGTTTCAGGATCTGAGATCCCAGACTTAAGGATTATCTCGTTAACGGTAACAAAGATTCACAGGAATCCCAGCTTATCGTCATTCCGGTCGCCCCCTAGAATTGCGCCGATCGTTGTACCTCCCTCCTCAGGAATTTTCAGCAGTGCCGCGTCGCATCAGCAGAGCGCTTCAACCCCTCAGTCTTCTGGCTTTAACCCTGGCAATCAGCGGCTGCATCGGAACCGGAGGTATTGCCCCGCAGGGCAAGGCGCTGCAGGCCGATTCACTGGCCACCGACGAAGCCATCCGCGATGCCGCCCAGGATGCACACTGGCCGACTGCCCAATGGTGGCAGGCTTATGGTGACCCGCAACTGAACCGCTGGATCGACCTGGCCGTGCAAGGCAGCCCGAGCCTGGCCATGGCCGCCGCGCGGGTGCGTCAGGCCAAATCCATGGCCGGTGTCGCTGAAGCGGCCGAGTCGTTGCAGATCAACGGCGAATCCACCCTCAAGCGCCACAACTGGCCCACCGATCCGTTCTATGGCCCCGGCGACCTGGCCAACAGCACCACCTGGGACAACAACGCCGCGCTGGGCTTCAGCTACGCCCTCGACCTCTGGGGGCGCGAAAGCAACGCCACCGAGCGCGCCGTCGACATGGCCCACATGACCGCCGCCGAAGCGCGCCAGGCCCAGCTCGAATTGCAGAACAACATCGTGCGGGTCTATATCGAACTCTCGTTGCATTACGCGCAGCGGGACATTGTCGAGGCGACCCTCAAGCAGCAACAGCAAATCCTCGATCTGGCGCAGAAACGCCTGGACGGCGGTATCGGCACGCATTTCGAAGTCAGCCAGGCCGAGACGCCGCTGCCGGAAACCCATCGGCAGATCGATGCCCTGGACGAAGAAATCGCCCTGAGCCGCAATCAACTGGCCGCGCTGGCGG
Organism: Pseudomonas sp. C2B4; assembly: GCF_013359695.1. Classification (GTDB taxonomy): domain Bacteria; phylum Pseudomonadota; class Gammaproteobacteria; order Pseudomonadales; family Pseudomonadaceae; genus Aquipseudomonas. The sequence goes on along the minus strand of NZ_JABFMU010000031.1, from coordinate 66,562 downwards.
GCAAAGGCCCGGGGGAGGGCGCGCAATTGCAGCGGCCAACGCTGTCACTGGGTGCGCCGCTGAAACTGCCCTCGTCATTGCCGGCGCAATTGCTGGGGCAACGGCCGGACGTGGTCGCCGGTCGCTGGCAAGTGGCGGCGCAGGCCCGGGGTATCGAGGTGGCACATGCCGGCTTCTATCCCAACGTCGATCTGGTCGGCAGCCTGGGCTACATGGCCACGGGCGGCGGGGCGTTGGAGTTCCTGACGGGCAGGAAACTCAACTACAACGTGGGACCGGCGATTTCCTTGCCGATTTTCGACGGCGGGCGTTTGCGCGCGGAGCTGGGAGAAGCCTCGGCCGGTTATGACATCGCCGTGGCCAGGTACAACCAGACCCTGGTCAATGCCCTGAAAAACATCTCCGATCAACTGATTCGCCGCGAGTCCATGGACAAGCAGCAAGCCTTCGCCGCCGAGTCGGTGGCCACCGCGCAGAAAACCTACGACATCGCGATGATCGCCTATCAGCGCGGACTGACCGATTACCTCAACGTGCTCAATGCCCAAACCTTGTTGTTCAAACAGCAGCAGGTCCAGCAGCAGGTCCAGGCGGCGCGGTTGAGTGCCCATGCCGAACTGGTGACGGCGCTCGGCGGTGGATTGGGCGCGGGTAACGATGTGCCGAAAGACAGCCAGACCGCCGCCCCGAAAACCCCGGTTCTTTTACGTTGAACACAAACCCTGTGGGAGCGGGCTTGCTCGCGAAGAGGCCGTGTCAGTCAATGGTGATGTCGCCTGAGCCACCGCTTTCGCGAGCAGGCTCGCTCCCACAGGTCCTGAGTCTGGACTTAATTGCAGTGAGCAGCGTTTCATGACCCCTTTGCCCGCTCCCTTGCGCTGGCTGTATTCCCTCGAATGGCGCCGGGGTTTCTTCGACTGGGCGCGCAGCGACGGCGTGACCTGGGTGTACATATTCAAGGTACTGATCGCGGCCTTCCTGACGTTGTGGCTGGCCATGCGCCTGGAGCTGCCGCAACCGCGCACGGCGATGATCACCGTGTTCATTGTCATGCAGCCGCAAAGCGGCCAGGTGTTCGCCAAGAGTTTCTATCGCTTCCTCGGCACGCTGGCCGGGTCGGCGGTGATGGTCGCGCTGATTGCCTTGTTCGCGCAAAACACCGAACTGTTCCTTGGCGCACTGGCGATCTGGGTGGGTATCTGCTCGGCCGGTGCCGCACGTTCGCGCAACTTCCGCGCCTACGGCTTCGTGCTCGCCGGCTACACCGCGGCGATGGTCGGATTGCCGGCGCTGGCGCATCCCGACGGCGCATTCATGATGGCGGTCTGGCGGGTACTGGAGATCTCGCTGGGGATTCTCTGCTCGACCCTGGTCAGCGCCGCGATCCTGCCGCAAACCGCCAGCGCCGCCATGCACAACGCCTTGTATCAGCGCTTCGGGGTGTTCGCCTTGTTCGTCACCGACGGCTTGCGCGGGCGCAGTCAACGCGAGTCCTTCGAGGCCAGCAACGTGCGCTTCATCGCCGAGGCGGTGGGCCTGGAAGGATTGCGCAGCGTCACCGTGTTCGAAGACCCGCACATGCGTCGGCGCAATGGTCGACTCAGTCGCCTGAACAGCGAATTCATGGGCGTAACCACGCGATTCAACGCCTTGCATCAGTTGCTTGAGCGCCTGCGCCGCAACGGTGCCGATCACGTCGAGTCGGCGATCAAACCGGGCTTGCAGGACCTGGCCGAATTGCTCGACGGCTTCAGCGGCCGCGCCCTGACCAGCGCCGACGCGGCACGGCTGGTCACAGCGTTGACGGCTTACAAGTCCGGTTTGCCGGCGCGGGTGCGCAGATTGCGGACGATCTTCCAGGAGAGCGACCCGAGCGACGCTGAGCAACTGGATTTCCACACCGCGTATGAACTGCTGTATCGCTTCGTCGATGACCTTCACAGTTATGCACAGACCCACGCGTCCCTGGCCGATCACAGCCATGAGCGCGAGCAATGGGACGAACCCTTCACCCCGCAAACCAACTGGCTGGCGGCCGCGGCGTCGGGGATTCGTGCGTCGTTCATTCTGCTGGTGCTGGGCAGTTACTGGGTGGCCACGGCCTGGCCGAGCGGGGCGACCATGACCCTGGTCGCCGCCGCCACCGTGGGCCTGTCCGCCGCCACGCCGAACCCTAAGCGCATGGCCTTCCAGATGGCGTGTGGCACCTTGCTCGGTGCGGTGATCGGTTTCGTCGAGATGTTTTTCATCTTCCCGTGGATCGATGGCTTCCCCTTGCTGTGCGTGATGCTCGCGCCGGTCTTCGTGCTGGGCGCCTTCCTCGCATCGCGGCCGCAGTACGCCGGGGTCGGAGTGGGTTTGCTGATCTTTTTCAGCATCGGTTCGGTGCCGGACAACCTCACGGTCTACAACCCCTACACCTTCATCAACGACTACATCGCCATGGTGCTCGGCATGCTGGTGTGCGCGGCGGCGGGGGCGATCATTCTGCCGCCCAACAGTCGCTGGCTGTGGCGGCGTCTGGAGCAGGACCTGCGCGGGCAGGTGGTGTACGCCATCAGTGGCAAACTCAAGGGCCTGGCGTCGAGTTTCGAAAGCCGTACCCGCGACCTGGTGCATCAGGCCTACGGCTTCGCGGCGGGTCAGCCGCAAGTACAACGCAATTTACTGCGCTGGATGTTCGTGGTGCTGGAGGTCGGCCACGCGATCATCGAGTTGCGCAAGGAACAGGCGATCCTCCCGGTGCACCCGGCTTACGCTGAATCCCAGCCGTGGCGCCAGTCGATCCGCGTGATGGGGCGCTCGCTGGTGCGGCTGTTCCTGCAACCGGGCCAAAGCAATCTGGAGCGCGCATTGATTGCGGTCGACCACGCGATCAGCCGTGTGCAGGCCACCGACGAACCCTTCGCCCCGCACTTCGACACCTCGGCGTTGCGCCGGGTGAAAAGCTACCTGCACTTTATCCGCACTTCATTGCTGGACCCGCAATCGCCCCTGTCCAGCTATACCCAGGCCGCCAAGCTCCAAGGACTTGACCATGCCCCGTGAAATCGCCTTCCACGGCGTGTACATGCCGACCATGACCCTGATGTTTTTGATTGCCGCCGTGCTGGCCTGGGCGTTCGACCGGTTTCTCGCCGGGTTCGACCTGTACCGCTTTTTCTGGCACCCGGCGCTGCTGCGCCTGAGTCTGTTTACCTGTCTGTTCGGCGCAATGGCGCTGTCTGTCTACCACTGAGAATGCCCTGATGAAAAAGTTTTTCAGCCTGCTCGCCACGCTGCTGATCCTGGCCCTGGCGATATGGATCGGCCGCACGCTGTGGGTGCACTACATGGAAACCCCGTGGACCCGCGACGGCCGGGTGCGCGCTGACATCATCAACGTCGCCGCCGATGTCACCGGTGAAGTGGTGAACGTGCCGGTGCGCGACAATCAGTTGGTGAAGAAGGGCGACCTGCTGATGCAGATCGACCCCGAGCACTACCGCCTCGCAGTCAAGCAGGCGCAATCGCTGGTGGCTTCGCGCAAGGCGACTTGGGAGATGCGCAAGGTCAACGCCCATCGCCGCGCGGATCTGGACAATCTGGTGATCTCAAAAGAAAACCGCGACGACGCCAGCAACATCGCCGACTCGGCCCTGGCCGATTATCAACAGGCCCAGGCGCAACTTGAAGCCGCCGAACTCAATCTCAAGCGCACCGAAGTCCGCGCGGCGGTGGACGGTTATGTCACCAACCTCAATGTGCATCGTGGCGACTATGCGCGCATCGGCGAAGCGAAAATGGCTGTGGTCGACATGAACTCGTTCTGGGTCTACGGCTTCTTCGAAGAAACCAAGCTGCCCCACGTGCGCGTGGGCGACAAGGCGGACATGCAGCTGATGAGCGGCGAAGTGCTCAAGGGGCATGTGGAAAGCATTTCACGTGGGATCTACGACCGCGACAATCCGGAAAGCCGCGAGCTGATTGCGGATGTGAACCCGACCTTCAACTGGGTGCGCCTGGCGCAGCGGGTGCCGGTGCGGATTCACATCGATGAAGTGCCGGAGGGGGTGCTGTTGGCGGCGGGGATTACTTGTACGGTGGTGGTCAAGCAGGGTGATGGTGCGTAACCGGTAGACTGAGTCGGTATCTTCGCGAGCAGGCTCGCTCCCACAGTTGAAATGCATTCCCCTGTGGGAGCGAGCCTGCTCGCGAATGCCGCGCCTCAGTCCTCCAGGCATACGGTAGGCTTTCACTCGTTGCAGAAAGTCTCCTGCAAATGCCGCCAAAGAATCTTGCCATCCACCTTCTCGAACACCACGGTCGAGCGGCGATCGGAGTGCAGGCCGGTGGCATCGGTCTGTTGTTCGCGATAACTCACGGTCGCGCCATCGTTGTGCAGCGCGATGCCGCGCAACTCGCTGAGCTCGATGCGGAACCCGAGCTTCTTGCCACCCGCCAGCATGAACAACGCCTCCAGCGCGTTGAAGTCCAGCACCCGGCCCAATGGCGAGACCATGGAGAACTGCGGTGAGAATCGGGTCAGCAGGTGTTCGAGTTCGGACGGATCCTGCTCCTCGGCCAGCCATTTTTCGATGGCGACGTGGGACTGGATCACTTCGTCGAAGTAGTCGGTGAAGTCGGTCATGTTGGGTCCTTGGATTCTATGGAGTCTGTTCGGACGTCATCGCGGGCAAGCCCGCTCCCACAGGGTGCTTCGGTGTGAATGCAATCTATGCCTTCCAGCAAAACTTTGTGGGAGCGGGCTTGCCCGCGATGAGGGCGCTGCGGTCTCAGAGCTGTCCACGCAACCCGAACCGCTTCATCAAGGTCGATTCCAGCAATCCCTTGGGCAACAAAGTCGCCAATAGCGGCAACGCGCGGCTGCCGTTGCCGAGGCGAATCAGCCGCGGCGGCTTGCTCTGCTGCACGGCCTTGAGCAAACCGGCGGCGAATTCGCTGGCCGGGGTCGGGTTGTCCTGGGACGCCTTGGCCCGTGCGCGGATGCCTTCACGCAACGGGAACCACGGCGATTGTTCGCTGATCAGTTGCTCGGCCTCATGGCCGGCGTTCTTGGCGAAACTGGAGGCAATGGCACCAGGCTGCACTTCCATGACCCGCACGCCGAACGGCGCCAGTTCCATGCGCAAGGCATCGCTCAAGGCATGCACGGCGGCCTTGGACGCGCAGTAGGCGCCCGCGAACGGCGTGACCAGCACTCCTGAGACGCTGCCGACATTGACCACGATGCCTTTGGCACGACGCAACACCGCAAACATGGCGCGTGTCACGCCGACCAGGGCGAATACGTTGGTTTCGAACTGACGCTGCATCGCCTGCACGCCGCCATCGAGCAACGGCCCCATGGCGCCGTAACCGGCGTTGTTGATCAGGACATCGAGGCCGCCATGCTGCTGGTTGATCCGTTCGCTCAACTGTTCAAGTGCCTGGCCGTCGTTGACGTCCAGTTGCACGGCGGTGAAGCCGGTGGCGCTCAGCATGGCCACGTCTTCAGCCTTGCGCGCCGTGGCCCAGACTTCGTAACCGGCGCTTTTGAACGCATCGGCAAGGGCGCGGCCAATGCCGCTGGAACATCCGGTAATCAACGCAACGGGCATGGCGCGGTCCTTGTGCAAATCAGTGGGGGAAGCTCGTAGGGGAAAGCTCAGTCAGAAAAACTACCCTGCAAACGCTCGGCGCGAAACTCCAGGGTTTCCGGACGGTAGCCGGGGCGCAGTGGCGGTAGCGGTAAACAGTCTTGCCAGTTGCCGCCGGCCTGCAATTCGCCGGGCCCGCGGTAACGGGGGGCGGTGTATTGATTGTCGGCCAGGTTGACCGTGTCGCCGGGCGCATAGGCAGCCACTCGCCAGCGCAGTTCGGTCAGCGGCACGTCGTTGCCGTTGTTCAGGGTCAATTGGAGCGGTCGGTCGGCAGGACAGTGTTGCGGCGCGTAGCTGATGCGCAGTTCAAGACGTTGCAGTTGCTTGAGTTCGCGGTGGTCCATCCAGATGACCCAGGTGGCGACGATGCCCAGGCCCACGGCGGCGGCCAGGGAAACGGGCAAGGCCTTGGCCGGATAGCGCAGCAACAGGATCAGCCAGGTGATGACCAGCAGGATGCCGATGAACATGACGCGCAAACCTCGGGGATAGATAGGACCATCGTACCTAAGCGTGGGGGAGGTTGGCGATGGGCGAGAGATTTGTGGGGAAAGTTATGGCCCCTTCGCGAGCAGGCTCGCTCCCACAGTTGATTTGTCGCGTTCACAAAACCACTGTGGGAGCGAGCCTGCTCGCGAAGGGGCCAGCCGAGGCAACACAAAACCAAGACAAAAAAAGCCCCCAACCAACCCGCTGCGGATAGGGAACGCATCAGGCCGATCAGGGGCTTAAGGTCTACAGAGGCTTATTGCGCGATGGTTTTCACCGACACGCCGCGCTCGATCGGCGTGGTGCGCCCGTAGATGTCTTCAAAGCGCTCGATATCGTCTTCACCCAGGTAGCTGCCCGATTGCACTTCGATGATCTCGAGTGGAATCTTGCCCGGATTGCGCAGACGGTGAACCGAGGCGATCGGGATGTAGGTCGACTGGTTTTCGGTCAGCAGGAACACATTCTCATCGCAAGTCACCTCGGCGGTGCCGCTGACGACGATCCAGTGCTCGGCACGGTGGTGGTGCATCTGCAGCGACAGGCACGCGCCCGGTTTCACCGAGATGTGCTTGACCTGGAAGCGGCCGCCCATGTCCACCGAATCGTAGGAACCCCAAGGACGGTAGACTTCGCAGTGATTCTGGGTTTCGCTGCGGCCCTGTTCGTTGAGGGTGTTGACCATCTGTTTCACGCCTTGGACCTTGTCCTTGTGCGCAATCATCATCGCGTCCTTGGTCTCGACGACGACGATGTTTTCCAGGCCGATCACCGACACCAGTTTGCCGTTGCCGTGGATCATGCAGTTGCGGCTGTCCTGGACCACCACGTCGCCTTTGGTGACGTTGCCGTGGGCGTCTTTTTCATTCACTTCCCACAGCGACGACCAGCAGCCGACATCACTCCAGCCCGCGGTCAGCGGCACCACGCAGGCACGCTGGGTTTTTTCCATCACCGAGTAGTCGATGGAGTTGTCCGGGCAGCAGGCGAAAGTCGCTTCGTCGATGCTCACCGAGTCGGGGTCTTGCTGGCTACGTTCCAGGGTCAGCAGGCAGGTGTCGTAGATATCCGGGTCATGCTTTTTCAGTTCTTCGAGGAAGCGGCTGGCGCGGAACAGGAACATGCCGCTGTTCCAGAAATAACCGCCGGACTGGACGAATTCGGTGGCGCGTTTCACATCCGGTTTTTCAACGAAATGCGAGACGCGGCTGACGCCTTCGGGCAGCAGCGAATCGTTGGTCGACTTGATGTAGCCGTAGCCGGTTTCCGGTTTGGTGGCCGGTACGCCGAACAGCACCATTTCGCCGTTTTCGGCGGCAACGGTGGCCAGGGCCAGGGCACGTTGCAGGGCTTTCTGGTCTTCCAGCACGTGGTCGGCCGGCAGCACCAGCATCAACTCGTCGCGACCTTCATTGACCAGCATCATCGCGGTCAGGGCCACGGCCGGTGCGGTGTTGCGGCCGAAGGGTTCCATCAGGATGCGCTGGGTTTCCAGTTTTCGGGCGGCCAGCTGTTCGTTGACGATGAAGCGGTGGTCCTTGTTGCAGACCACGATCGGGGTGTCCATGCCTTCGAACACCAGGCGCTCCAGGGTTTGCTGGAACAGCGTGTGCTCACCGGTCAGGGCCAGGAATTGTTTCGGGAACTGCTTGCGGGAAAGCGGCCAGAGACGTGAACCGCTACCACCGGAGAGGATGACTGGAATCATGGTGTTACTCCTTCAAAATCGTTTGGTTAGAGCCCCTGTGGGAGCGAGCCTGCTCGCGAAAGCGGTGTATCAGTCGACATTGATGTTGAATGTCAGACCGTATTCGCGAGCAGGCTCGCTCCCACAAGGGGGACTGCGTCAATTGGGGAATAGGGTTAGCGCGTCGACACCGGGCGTTTCACCCAGACCGGCGACAGGCTGCTGCCGCTGCCGGTGACGTACAGCACCGCGGCTTCACCGCGCTCCAGGGCGACCGGTTTCACGTCGCCGACCTTGGTTGCGCCGTCGTACAGCGCCAGGCTGACTTTCACCGGGTTGATTTCACGTTCGCCACGGCCCTTGGCGGCCACGTTCGGCACCACGTCAGTCTTGCCATCGGCGGTCTTCAGGGTCAGTGCCTTGTCGCTGAGGTTCTGCACGCGAACCAGGGACTTCTGTTTGTTCTTGAACGGCGGCTCTTCGATCAGTTGTGGCGCGCCGCTGGCGTTGTTGACCAGGGTGTAATAGTGGTCACCGGCCAGCTTCACCGGCAGGGTCTGGCTGCCGACCTTGGCGCTGTAGTCACCGCCTGGCATGAAGCTGAAGTCAGTGCTGGACAGTGGCGCAACGTCGCTCAGGTTGGTGCTGCCAACGGTGGCGCTGACTTCGGCGTTGCCGGCGTTGTAGACACGCACGAAGGTCGAGCCTTTTGGCGCGGTCGGGCCGTAGAGTGCGGCGTCGCCAGCGGCGAAGGCCTGCATCGAGAGCACACTCATGCCCGCAACCAGGGCAAGGGTCTTGGCGAGACGACGAGGAGTAGTAGTGAAAGTCATGGTAGTACCTCTCTCTTTCAGTTTTGCGCCCGGTCGGGCGTCTCGGATTTGTTGTTGATGGCTACGTTTTGTTGGCGAGCGCCGGCTTGTTTAAGCTCTGCGACCCACTGTGGGTCGGCGTCGCCGATTTCGTTGTTCACAGGCAGATATCGTTCAGGAAACTCCCAGATCAGCACTTGTGGCGGGCTGTTCTTGAAAGCATCGCTTTTCAGGTAGCTGAGCATCGGCAGGATCGGGCCGTGGCCGTCTTCGGCGTAATTGACCACGTCGCTGCGCAGGGCTTGCTTGAGCGCACCGACGAAATTCCAGTTGGGGTTGGCGCTGTAGCTGGTACCGATCAGCGCGACGGGAACTTCGGTGTTGGCGAACAAGGCGTCGTCACCGGCAGGCTGATCGCCCGCGGCCACGGTATTGCGCTTTTGCAACGGTTCTTGCGCCGGCATCAGGTTTTCGAACAGCGGGTCCAGCGGCAGGAACAGGCGCAGGTCGCCCTTGTGCGTGATCTTCTCCGCGGGCTCGGTGACGAAGTCTTGCGGATCGCCGCTCAACGGAAACTTGTCGGCAATGGTCCTGGCCAGGCGGTTGGCGGCGATCTCGGCGCCTTCCGGGGTCCAGTGGGTGTCGGTGCGCAGGAACACTTGCTTGCCGTCGTTTTTGGCGGCTTGCAGCGGGCCCAGCAGGTCCGGTGCCGGAATCCGGTCGGCCGCCAGGCGCTGGTGGAAGTCCTTGTAGAGGTTGGCGTGGATGCTGGCGGGTTTCACCTCGCCGAGGTGTTCCGGGTACAGGCGCACCTTGGCCGGTACCACGGCCATCACCAGTTGCACGCCTTTTTCTTTCAGGGTCTGGCGCACGCCTTCGACCAGCGCGTAGTTGCCTTGCAGGTTCAGCTCTTCGTTGACGACCGGATGGAATTCTTCATCGCTGTACAGCCACTGGTCGCGACCGAGCACCACGCCCGGACGGCCTTCGTTGAACAGCTTGAAATCCAGTGCTGCCCAGAGGTTGGTGCCCAGGCGCTTGATCGGGAACTCGTCGTCGTAGTGCGTCTCCACCGCCTTGGTCCAGCGGCCGTTGAGCACCGTCGCGTCGGCGTTGGTGCTGAAGCCCAGGAAGCTGCGAACCGACCACAGGCCCAGGGCCAGCAGGGTCACCAGAAACAGGGCGATGTAGAAGATGCGTAATGAGCGGGTCATGGTCAGATCCCTCAGAACTGGAAGTAAAGGAACGGCGAGAAGCTTTGCGCCGAGAGTTTGAGAATCGAGGCGATGAACAGCAGCAGCACCAGGGCGCGCATCGCATAGCGCGACCAGTCAGCGGTCCAGTAGGCCGGTTGCACCTGGGCTTCGACGCCGACGGTGTAACCAGGCTGGTGGATGCTCGCCGGGTTATCCCCAGGGACGGCTTTGATCGTTCCGGCTGTCGCGGCGGCCGGGCCGTCGGCATCGACGTTCACCTCAGGCTTGGTCTTGACCGGTGGCTGGTTGGTGTAGAAATCACGCAGGCCGAAGAACGCCAGGGTCACGTACGCCACAATCAGCGTCGCCACTTGCAGGCCGGTGAGGCTGGCCTGGTTGAGTTCCGACAGCGACCAGTCGCCGAAGCTGAACATCGCGCCGTACATGCGGCCGGCGACGTGCAGGTTTTCCGCCCGGAAAATCACCCAACCCATTACCACCAGCAGGAAGGTCAGCACCCAGCGAATCGGATTGAAGCTGCGCGGCGAGGTGTTCAAACCGAGGGCTTTTTCAATCGCCAGCCACATGCCGTGCCACGCACCCCAGACGATGTAGGTGATGTTCGCGCCGTGCCACAGACCACCGAGCAGCATGGTCAGGAACAGGTTGCGATAGGTCATCAGCGTGCCTTTGCGATTGCCGCCGAGGGTGATGTACAGGTAGTCACGCAGCCAGGTCGACAGGCTGATGTGCCAGCGGCGCCAGAACTCGGTGATCGACTGGCTGATGTACGGCTGCTTGAAGTTTTCCATGAAGCGGAAGCCCATCATCAAGCCCAGGCCGATGGCCATGTCGCTGTAGCCGGAGAAGTCGAAATACAACTGCGCGGTGTACGCCAGGGCGCCGAGCCAGGCATCGCCCGTGGTCGGGTTTTGCAGGGCGAAGCAATGGTCGGCCACCACCGCGAGGGTGTCGGCGATGAACACTTTCTTGATGAAACCCTGCATGAACCGCGTGCAGCCCTCGGAGAATTTGTCGAGGGTGTGGGTGCGGTTGTTGAACTGATCGGCGAGGTCGCGGAAACGCAGCACGGGACCGGCGATCAGGTGCGGGAAGATCGCCACGAACGCTGCGAAGTCGATCAGGTTGCGGGTTGCCGGGGTGTCACCACGGTAGACGTCGATGATGTAGCTGATGGACTCGAAGATGTAAAACGAGATCCCGATCGGCAACAGCACGTGGGTCAGGATGAACGGCTCCAGGCCCACCGACGTCATCATGGCGTTGATGCTGTCGACGCCGAAGTTGGCGTACTTGAAGTAGCCGAGGATGCACAGGTCGACGGCCACGCCGAGCAGCAGCCAGCGCTGCGCCGGTTTGGTCTTGACCCCGGCGGCACCGACTTTGAGGCCGATCCAGTAGTTCCACAGCGTGACGGCGGCGAACAGCGCCAGGAAGTCCACACGCCACCAGGCGTAGAACACGTAGCTGGCAATCAGCAGCAGTAAATTGCGATAGCGTTGCCCGCTCAGGTAGTACAAGCCGAGAAAGATCGGCAAGAACAAAAACAGGAACACGTTGGACGAAAAAACCATCCCGATCTCTCCTTGTTTAACCAACAGTCAAGGGCCAACGGCCCCCCCAAACCCCCCATCGAAAACCGGGGGGATAACCCACAAAACTAAAACTCGATACATGCCCCCTGTAGGAGCGAGCCTGCTCGCGATGAGGCCCTGTCAGTCGACATCGATGTTGGATGTCAGACCGCAATCGCGAGCAGGCTCGCTCCTACAGGTTTTTTTGTCTGTTCTAGGAACCCTTGTTGCCCTTTTCGTTTGCCGGGTCATAGACCTTGGTCAGGTCCCCCCCAAGGCGGAAGGTCTTGAACGGCTGCATCGAGTGCTTCTTCTGCAGCACATCCGGCGAACAGGTGTAGAGGGTGCAGAACGGTTCGAGCCAGGCGAATTTCATGTCCTCCTTCAGGTCGGTCATGTCCTGTTCCTTGCCGTTCTTTTTCTCGAACTCATCCGGGTCTTTCACCCCGGCGAGCACGCGATCACCCAGGCGTTTGAGCGCGCCGTTGTTTTCCTGACGCAGATCCACACCGTTGACCTGGGCAAAACTGGCGATCATCGCCAGCGGCGGCAGGGCGTAGTTGTGGTAGGCGAGGGCGCGTTGCTGGCGCTTGAGTTCGTTGGGCAGGTAGCCATCAGCGTCGACCTGATGGGCGCCGACCTTGTATTCCTTCACCGCCCAGTCGAACAGGTCGCGGCGGTTGGTGGCGATGGACGTTGCCATCACCGACCAGGCGGCCCAGTACGAATGGTTGTTGGTCTTGTCCAGCGGCAGGTTGTCCCAGTCGCTCACCACTTGATCAGCCATTTTGCTGAACCAGGCTTCGATCAACTGCGACTCCTGCTGATGGTTGGCCAGCGGGTGGGAGTCGGAAAATTTCAGGCGAATGTAGGACGACGCCATGCTGCCCAGCGCCCATTTGCGCATGGACTTGCCGGTGTGGTTGAAGTCCTTGGACATCAAGGCATCGGCCTTGGCCCAGGCCGTCAACCAGTTGAGCGTGCATTCCAGTTGTTCCGGGCGACCGTCACGCATGAACTGCATCACCCGCTTGCTGGTGCCGCGCTCGATCTTGGTGATGTCGGCGGTGCTGTCACGGAAGGCTTTTTCCGATTGCACGTTCAGCGTTGAACGGGCCTTGTCCGAGCCTTCGTACTTGCTGCGAAACTGCAGCGAGCCGGTGTACGGCGTCGGCATGGCATCGCAGCCTTCGCTCTTGTCGCCGGTTTTGACTTTCTCGATCGGCGCGAAGTAGCCCTGCGGCGGACGCAGTGGCGCGGCCGCTTGGGTTGCGCCGGCGAACATCGCCAGGCTCAACAGCGTCAGTGTTGCAAGTGTCGGATTTCGCATAGCAGACCTCATTGCCCGACCGAAGCAGTACGCTGCTCGGCGCCCGGGAATACGTTGCGTTTGCAGATTTTCGCTTCGACCTTCTGTGGCGCGGCACCTGCTTTTTCAGGCCCCTGGATTTCAACGGCCAGCAGATTCTGCGAGGCCCAGTCTTCGTCCGTGCGCAACTCGAAGGCGAAACGCCCGTCGGTGTCGGAGGTTTCCGGTTTGTCGATCTTGATGTCCTCGTGGCGCCCGTTCATGTACCAGAGGGTGGCTTGCAGGGTTTTCACCGAGGTGTCGGCGAAGCGGATGTCGACCTGGTGACTGCTGTTACGCAGGTCGAGGTTTTTGCTGTTGACCATCAATTCGTTCTTGCCCGGTTTCAAGGTGGTGCTGCCGGACATCTGTGCAGCCTTGCCTTCGCAACCGTTGTCCAGCAGCGCCATCATCTGGCGGTAGATGGTTTCCTGGTCGAGGCGATAGAGCGGCGAGAATTCCCAGATGAGAATCTTCGGCGGGTTTTTCTGGAACTCGTCGCTGCCCAGGTACTGCAGCATCGAACCTTCCAGGCCGCCGCCGGGGAACGCCACGTTGAGAATGTCGGCGCCGATGGCCTCTTCGAGGAAACCGGCGAAGTTGTAGTTCTTGCCACTGTGGCTGGTGCCGACCAGGGTGATCTGCGGATTGCCGGAATCGCCGAACAGGTCGCCATCGCCCGCTTCGCCTTTCGGCTCGGTGGTGAATTGATCCATGTACTGGATCGCGTAGCTGGTGCCACAGAGTTGACCGGCCATGTTGTGTAACGTTCCGGTCTTGCCCATGCGACCCGACTTATGGGTCTCGAATTCACGCTTGGGAATGTCGGCGAAGGCCGGGATCTGCTTGACCTTCTCGGCGACGATTTTCGCCGTGCGCTGGGCACCATAAGGCGTCCAGTGCTGGTCGCCACGGAAGTAGAAGTCGTGGGCGGGCAGGGTGTCGGGCAGTTGTTCGTTGGTCAGCGGCGAGAGGTCCGGCACCACGTAACCCATCTGCGCGAAACGCCCGAGCATGGTCTTGTAGTTGCGCAGCGCCTTGTCGAAATCGAAGCTGGCTTTCTCGGCCGGATTCAACTTGTTGCGGTTCACCAGGCCACGGGTCGGTTGATAAACAACAACGAGCTCCACGCCTTTGCTCTTGAACGCATCGTGTAGCTGTTTCATGCGTTTGTAGCCGGCGGGGGTGGTGTCGAATTCAGTGCGCAAGTCTTCCTGGGTACGGAACAGCCAGTCGCCCTGGGCCTGCACCAGCGTGGTGAAGTTCTGCTGGTAGCGGGTGGTGTAGTTCTTCGGGTCGTGGGCGGCCGGGCACAGGCTGCAGCACGGCTCGGCCGAGAATGTCGGCGCCTGGGATTCATCGGCGCGCACGCCGTTGCTGGCGGCAAGAATGCCGGCGGCCAGGGCCGACAGGCTGAGTAATTTGATCAGGTGTGGGTGCATAAAATTATCCTCAGTCCCGCATTTCGGTCTGGCGTTCGACAGGGTCGATCAGCACGGCTTTCTGCTGGCGCACCAGCAGGTCGAGAATTTCATCCTGGCGCTCGCCGAGAATCCCCGAGAAGCTGATGCCGCTGGATTTGGTCGGCGCGAGCATGGACACGCGATACAGCTCCACGCTCAACGGCGAGTCGATGGACAGCGGGCCGCTGCCGTTGGCCGCCAGTTCGCCGCCGACCACGATCAGCGACACTTGGGCGTCGAACGGGTCGAGCTTGATGTCGCGGTCGGTGTTGGACAGGTCCTTGATGTGGCCGTAGACGCCGGTCAGGCCGTTGGCCATGGCGACGTTTTCGTAGAGACGGATGTTCACGCTGTTACGAATGCGGATGCCGTGGCGACGGTTGCTGAGCACCTTGTTGCCCCACAGCAGGTTGTCGGCACTCTCGTAGAGGGTGATGCCGTCGGTGTGGTTCTGGTAGATCTCGTTGTGGGCAATGATGTTGTTGACGCTGTTACGGTCGATCACGATGCCGGACAACTTGTTGTCGTAGCTGCGGTTGTTGAAGATGAAGCTGTCGTTGACCTCACGGGAAATAATGATCCCGTGCTTCTTCTTGGTACCGAACACCGTGTTGTCGGCAATGATCAGACCGTGGGAACGGTCATGGGGGTCGATGCCGTAGACGATGTTGTCCTTGTAGGTATTGCCTTTGACCACGAAGTCGCGGGTTTCGTAGCAGTAGAAGCCGTACCACATGTCCGAGAACTCGGAACCGACGATCCAGCCAGTCGGTTCAGGACGCTTGAGCACCTTGGCCATGTTCGGGGTGTATTGGGAAATACTCACGCCGTAGGACTTACTGTTGGCGTAGCCGAAGCTGGCCATTTTGCTGTTGGCAATGTAGGTCTCGGTGCCGCCCCAGGCCAGCAGGAACGGGCGGAATTCCTTCGGCGAACGGAACGTCGCCGGACCGTTGTCCTTCTCGCGCCACCCGGTGATTTTGGTGTCACGGACAAACAACTGGCCGTCGTTGACCAGGAACGAGCCGGCCTCCTGGGACAGGCGCAATTCCTGGGTCTGCTGATCGATTTCCAGGATCCCGTGTTGACCCACCACGATCGGCAACCTGGCCAGGAACACACCCGGCGAGGTTTCGCTGAAGTACTGCTTGGGCAGTTTCTTCGCCAGGTCCTTGAGGTTCATGTAGCCGTCGTCGACAAAGATCGCCTGCGGGATGCCGTGCTGACGCACCACCCATTCGGCCATTTTGTTGTCGCCGCCGATGAAGTCCTTCAGGGCGTCTTCCTGCATCATCCGGCGCACGCTGATTTTGCCCGCCTTGCTGCGCACGACTTTCGCCGCGATGGCCTCGCTGGTGTAGCCCGAAAGGTCCGGCAGTTTCGGCGTGGCCAGTTCCAGCGGCGCCGTCGGCGCGCTGCTGACGGTGTAGGTCTTGGCTTGTTGCAGTCCTTTGGCCATGGTCGACGGCCTCGCAGGTTGAGGCGCTACCGGCTCCACACTGGCGAAGGTGGCCGCACTGGCCAGCAGCATTGCACCGGCCAGCAAGCTGATCGAGCCGCGCTTGCAATTGTTCATGTCGGGCACTCCCTTCGCGGTTTGCATCAGAAGCGCCAGATCACGTCGATGAACGCGCGGTGCATGTACGAATCGACTTCTTTGCCATAGGCGTCACCCGGCTTGAACACGCCGCCACGGAACCGCACCAGGGCCGAAGGTTCGTCGACCGCCTGGCTCAGCGAAGCCGGCAACAAGCCCTGCTTGAAGTACTTGGTGACCACCAGGTCCATTTCCTGACCCATGTCCTTTTCGCCATCGTTCAGCGGCAGCGAGGTGCTGGACAGCACGGCGCCGGTGACGTCATCGGTATCGTTCTGCACCGCGTCGATGCCGTTGCTGCCGACCGGCTTGTTGCCGTCGACGCGCCAGAATTTGTGGTAGATCAGGCTGGCGTCGTATTCGTCGTTGAGCATCCACGAACCGAACAGCGTCGCGGTTTGCAGGTTGTTCATTTCGCCACGGAAGGCCTCGCCGAAACGGTGCACCCGCGAGCGTGTACCGGTGAAGTTCGAGCGGTTGCTTTCCAGGCCGTTCTGTTCGTAATCGGCGCTGGCACGGGCGTAGGCCGCACCCACTTGCCATTGCGGATCGAGGCGCAGGCGTACACCCAGGTCGGTGGCCCAGCCGTCGACATCGCCACTGCGTTTGGCTTGTGCGGGCGCGCTGCCATCGGCGTTCAGCGGGTTGACCGTGTCGCGGTCGCCGCTCATGCCGGTGATGCTGCCCCAGTAATTGACGGTGTTGGTGTTGCGCCAGTTATAGGCGTCGCTGTCGGCGGTAAGGCCCAGCCAGCTGATGTCGCCGTTCTGTTTCTTGTCCAGGGTGTCGGCAGGTTCACCCGGCGTCGGGTAGTCGAGCTTGCCGTCATCGTGGGTGTGATGGCCGCGAATGCCGACCCAGTTGCCCGGTGTCCACTGGTAGGCGGCATCGGCGTAGGCGTGCAGGCGATCCTTGTCCTGGGGCGACAGTTCCTTCAGGTCGGTGCGGTACTCGCTGAAGCGTTCGGCGATACCGGCGTTGGCGCGCAACAGGGTGGTGTCGAACGTCCAGTTCAGGGCTTCGATGTTGGTGTCGCGCCATTGGCCGTCGTCATTGCGCAGGCGCTGGCGACCGAACTTGAGGATCTCGCCGGGGTAGGGTGTGAAGCCGCTGTAGCCGACCCAGAACTCGCGCATGGCCAGGTAGTTTTTCTTGGCCTTGCGATCGCCGTCATCGGTGGTTTCGGTGCCGTCGGCCTGTTGCAGGGTATCGGTCTCGATGATGTCGGTGGACGTCACCGCCTGGCCCATGGCGTAGGCGCTCCACGCGCCGCTCTCGCCATAGACCCACGGACGCAGGTCCAGGCCCACGCCATTGACGTCGCCACCGCTTTGGGTGCCGAGGTCGCGGTCGTCTTCGGACTGGCCGGTGATTTTCACGTCCAGGCCGAAGTTCTTGGTTTCTTCCGTCATCGCCGCGAGCGTCGGGCACGACCAGATCAGAGCGAACGTCAGGCCGATGCCGGCCTTCATGAATGGATTCAATTTCATAGGGATTCCTCGCCGTCTTCTTGCAGGGCCTGCAGTTGCGGTGTGTTCTGGCTCAGGGCACCACGGGTCGCCTGTTCCTGTTTCAACAGACGTTGGGCCTCAGCCAGCTGCGCAGGCGGCAGTTGGGCTTCGAGTGTTTGCGCAAGCTCGGTGGCTTGCGGGGTGTTCTGGGCTTTGGCGAGCTGGCTGAACACGTAGGCGTTGAGCGGGTCGGGCTTGGTGCCCTTGCCTTGGGAAAACAGTTGGGCGATGGCGAAGTCGGCGCTGTTCTGGCCGTTGCGCGCAGCGGTCAGCAGGTGGTCGAGGGCCTTCTGCGGATAGACCTTGCCCAGGTAACCACGGCGATAAATCTGGCCGAGGTAGTAATCGGCGGCGACTTCGCGGCCGACGGCTTTCTGGAAGTGCTCTTCGGCGACCTTGGCATCGGCCGGAACCATCTTGCCTTCGTAGTACAGCTTGCCCAGCAACAGTTCGGCGCGCGGTTGGTCGGCGGCACGGCCGTTGTCCAGGTACTTCATCATCTGGTCGACATCGCCCAGTTCGGGGAAGTCGTAGATCAGTTGCGCGAGGGTGACCCATGACGCCGGGTAGCCGGGGGCGATGGGTTCGAGCAGCGACTGCGCGGTTTTTTCGTCGGTCTTGCCCAGGGTCGAATCGGCGAGCACGCGAGCGACGCTGTCGACGCGCTGAGCGGAGACGGTGCCGCGACTGTGCGCCGCCTGCAGCTGCTTGATCAGCTCGGCCTGTTGCTCTGGCTGGGCTTTTTTCTGATAGACCGTGGCCAGTTCGACGTAGCAGATGTCGGTGGTATTGAGCGCGGCCTTGCAGATGTTTTCCACGTCATCCAGGTGCTGGTCGTAGGTGCCTTGGGTGCGGTACAGCAGCACTTGCGCCAGACCCGCTTCCGGCTTGCCTTCGGCGCGCCATTGGCTGATCTGCTTTTGCGCGTCGACGTTGGGGAAGCTGTGCGGGTATTGCAGGTACAGCATCGCCAACGGGATCAGGGTGTTGCCTTCGCCGGCGGCAGACGCTTTTTTCAGCAGGCCTTCGGCCTCCAGATGTTCGGCTTCGCTGGCGCCGGGCTTGGCCACCAGCAAACGACCGAGACGCGCCTGGGCACGAGGCGAAACACTGGCCGCCGCACGGTAGGTGGCTTCGGCCTGTTTCATCTGCGCCGGGTCGCGGCTGTCGACCTGGATATCGGCCAGGCCAACCTGGGCTTCGCTGTAGCCCAGGGCCGCCAGCTGCTGATAGTTCGCCGCGGCGGTGGCGGTGTCGCCACGCTTGAGGGCTTCGTTGGCCAGGCGCTGGTCGGGCAGGCCGGCGCAACCGGCGAGGCTGACTGCCAATGCCACTGCGCATAGAGATCCCATGTGGGAGCGAGCCTGCTCGCGAAGCAGGCGGCGCGGTGCATCAGACAAACCGAGTTGACCGCTTCGCGAGCAGGCTCGCTCCCACAGGGTCAGCGGTGTGTTGAGGGTAGGAGTACTCACAGGCATGTCCTCCGGTTACAGACCAGCTGCCATGGCTTTTTCGATCAGCCAGTTCAGGTTCGGGCCACGGTCGCTGTTCACTTCAACCGGGCGACCGGCGAGGGTGCTGTCCAGGGCTTCGTCCGGCTGGATCAGGACGCGGATGTCGGACGACAGGTCGGCGCTTTTCAGGCTGGTGCTGCTGACGATCTTGCCGGTGCGGGTCTTGTCTTCACCGGCGATCTGGAAGCGCACGGCAGTGCCTGGCAGCACGTCGCCGAACTGACGGTAGGAGAAGCGGGCTTCGACGTTGGCTTCGGTGTTGCGTGGCACCAGTTGGAAGATCACATCGCCCTTGCTGGCGTATTGGCCGTTGGCGACCAGTTGCTGACCCACGGTGCAATCGCACGGTGAGGTCAGGGTGCCGGTCATTTGCTTGCCGAACA
Source organism: Pseudomonas sp. C2B4 (assembly GCF_013359695.1). GTDB lineage: Bacteria > Pseudomonadota > Gammaproteobacteria > Pseudomonadales > Pseudomonadaceae > Aquipseudomonas. The sequence continues at coordinate 47,325 of NZ_JABFMU010000031.1, read as the reverse complement.
GTTCTTCAACCTTGGCCGGGGCCAGTTGATCGTCTTCCAGATGGCCCTTGAGCACGTCGAGCATGCTGGTGCTGAAGGTCGCCAGCGGTGCGCCTTTGGCCGCCACGCCGTCGGCTTTCACCAGGCTCTGCACGGTACCGTCGCGGGGCATGGTGATGTTCACGCCCGGCACGCTGACCAGGCCGGCTTGGGCGTGGCTGACGAAGTACATGCCGTACACCGATTTGAAGATGAAGCCGAACGCGGCCAGGCCGACGACGAAAATCCCCAGGCTGAAGGTCACGGCTTTCAGGCGCCCGAACGCGCTCATGCCATGGCCGCCGTCCTTGGTCTTGCGTGCCTTGGTGAAGTTATCGCGCTGCAGGGTCGCCAGCACTTCGCCGATGCTGACGATGTCGCCGGCCAGGTGCGAAGTGATCAGGTGACGCAGGGTCGAAATGTCTCGTGGTTCCAGGTTCTGGAACTGGCAACCGGTACGGCCGGTGTCGCGATCGTAGGAACGCACTTGCAGTTCCACATCCATGGCCAGGCCGAGGTTGTCGATGACGAATTGCAGGCGGGCCTTGTACACGTCGCCAGTCTTGAGCGGCAGTTGTCCGGCATTGAAGGCCAGGCCACCGGCGGACAGGTCGATCACTCGCGCTTCGACCGGCGTGCGGTCGGGACCGAAGAAGCGCAGCTTGGCCGGGATTTTCACGCGGGCGTGCTGGCGCTGGGCTTCGGATTCATGCACTACGTTGGCGTTGACGGCGGTATTCATAAGGGCGGTTTCCTAGTTAATTCAGGCGAGTTCGGTCAGACCATCATCAGCAGCACGGCGACAAAGATGCTGCCGGCGGAGAAGGTCATGGTCCGAGACGACCAGGTGTTGAACCAACGTTGAAAGCTGGCGAGATCACGGGACAGAGAAGTGGGCTGGCGAGTCCAGGACTGTTGGTCGAGGCGGAAGAACACGTAGATCTTCACCAGTGCGCCGACGATCTGGTTGTAATAGAGAATCGCCGGGTAGGCCGGGCCGATCCGGTGGCCGGAGCAGGACAGCAACAGGGTCAGGATCAGGCGGGTGATGCCGATCCACAGCAGGTACACCAGGATGAACGCGGTGCCGTACTTGAAGCTGGCAATCAGCGCCACGGTCAGGCCCAGCAGGGAGGTCCACATCGACACGCGTTGATCGAACAGCACCACCGAGGTGAACGCACCGAGGCGCTTGATCCCCAGGCCCAAGGCACGGGAGTTCTGACGCAGGTTGTTGCCGTACCAGCGGAACATCAGTTTGCGACTGGCCTTGATGAAGCTCTTTTCCGGCGGATGCTCGACGGTGTTGATCGCCGCATCCGGCACGTAGAAGGTGTCGTAGCCCAGGCGCATCAGGCTGAACCAGCTGGACTTGTCGTCGCCGGTGAGGAACTTGAAACGGCCCAGGCGCCAGTGTTGCAGCGAGTCGCTTTCCACGTCGGCAATGAATTCCGGGTTGGTGACCACGGTGGCACGGAACACCGACATCCGCCCGGTCATGGTCAGCACGCGCTTGGACAGGGCCATCGAGCACATGTTGATGTGACGCTGGGCGAAACGCAGCTTGTGCCATTCGCTCATGATGTAGCCGCCGCGCACTTCGCAGAATTCGTTGGTGGTCAGGCCGCCGACATTGCCGAACAGCTGGAACCACGGCACGGTCTTGCGCACTACGCCTTCGCCGAGCACGGTGTCGCCATCGATCACCGCCACCACGGCGCGGTCGTCCGGCAAGTGGCGGGAGATGGCGCGGAAACCGAAGGCCAGGCCATCGCGCTTGCCGGTGCCGGGAATGCGCACGAAGTCGAGCTTGACCCGCGCCGGTGGGTTCATCCGGTTCCACAGGCTTTTCACCAGCAGCTCATCGGACATTTCCACGATGGAGCAGACCACGGTGGTCGGCAGGTCGCAGTCGATGGCCTCGCGAATCACCGAGCTGTAGACCTGCGCGGTGGTCAGCGCGTCGATACGGAAGCTGGTGACCATCAGGAATACGTGGGACGGGTCCGCCGCCTTGCCCAGCTTGCGCACTTTGCGCCGCAGGTGCGGGTAGACCACGTACAGAAACAGCATGCCGCGCAGAAAGTGCGTGGCCCCCATCGAGTAGCGCCAGATACCGACGATACCGATCAGGAAAATGAAGTCCTTCGACTCGGGGTCGAATGTGGACACGGGCAACGCCATGGCGAGGCCCATCAGTAAACTTAGATAAAACAGCCAACCGGCGGCCTGGAGTAGGCCGTGCTTTAGCCTGAGCATAATCGGAATCCTAAAGTCATTTGCGAGCTCCCCGCCCCTGTAGGAGCACGGCTTGCCGGCGATGGCGCTCGCAAGTGCGTCATCGCCGGGAAGCTGTGCTCCTACAGGTGTTTCATGCGCGAAAGCGCGGTGTCGGAGACGGGATTCCGTGTTACCAGCAGATCCCTTCAGCGCGGCCAGCCTGGCTGGTGGCCTTGGACATGAAGCCGACCAGGTCGATCACTTGCTTGCCGTGCGGAACGTCCTTGACCAGCGAGCGGAATTTCTCGTCGCGGTTGCCGAGGATGATCACGTCGGAGTTGTTGATCACGTCGTCGAAGTCAGCGTTGAGCAAGGACGAGACGTGCGGGATCTTCGACTCGATGTAGTCCTTGTTCGCGCCGTGGACGCGAGCGTACTCAACGTTGCTGTCGTAGATTTTCAGGTCGAAACCCTTGCCGATCAGCATTTCCGCCAGGTCGACCAGCGGGCTTTCACGCAAGTCGTCGGTGCCGGCCTTGAAGCTCAGGCCCAGCAGGGCGACTTTGCGCTTGTCGTGGCTGGAGACGATGTCGAAGGCGTTCTGCACCTGGGACTCGTTGCTGCGCATCAGCGAGTTGAGCAGCGGGGCTTCCACGTCGAGAGAACCGGCGCGGTAGGTCAGGGCACGCACGTCCTTGGGCAGGCAGGAACCGCCGAAAGCGAAGCCTGGGCGCATGTAGTACTGGGACAGGTTCAGGGTCTTGTCCTGGCACACAACGTCCATGACTTCACGACCGTCGACGCCCACAGCCTTGGCGATGTTGCCGATCTCGTTGGCGAAGGTCACCTTGGTGGCGTGCCACACGTTGCAGGTGTACTTGATCATCTCGGCGACGGCGATGTCCTTGCGGATGATCGGTGCGTCGAGTTCTTCGTACAGCGATTGCAGAACGTCGCCCGAAGCTTTGTCGAACTCACCGATCACCGTCATTGGTGGCTGGTCGTAGTCGGCGATGGCGGTGCTTTCACGCAGGAACTCAGGGTTCACGGCCACACCGAAGTCGACACCGGCTTTCTTGCCGGAGCAGTCTTCGAGAATCGGGATGACAACGTTTGCGACCGTGCCCGGCAGAACGGTGCTGCGCACCACGATGGTGTGGCGGGTGGATTTGTCGCGCAGGACAAAACCGATCTCGCGGCACACGGCTTCGATGTAGTTCAGTTCCAGATCGCCGTTCTTCTTGCTTGGCGTGCCGACGCAGATCATCGACAGATCGGTGTCGCGAATCGCCTCGGCGAAGTTGGTGGTACCGCGCAGGCGGCCCGTCTGAATACCTTGGGCCAGAAGTTCGCCCAGGCCCGGCTCAACGATTGGCGATTTGCCTGCGTTGATCATATCGATCTTGTCTTTGGCAACATCAACGCCAACGACGTCATGGCCCCGTGCAGACAGGCAACCGGCACATACAGCGCCCACGTAACCCAAACCAAATATGCTGATGCGCATCGCAAATTACCTCTGTGTTTATCAAGCCATTAGATGGCCGGAGTTAATGGTGTTCAGCGGTCATAGTGCACTCGGAAGTGCGCCTGAGAGGCGCAGCAATACCCTGTAGTGGCATCAAAGTTCCGAGTGTCTAAATAAGTGCACTCAAGGTGTGCGCAACTTGGGCTTGTTGTTATGACTTGCCCTGTTATGCAGCCGATCCTCTGTTCCGAAGATATTCGTGCAATGTTCCTGCGCGCTCGATCTCAGGCCGAAAGCCCGTGGATCAAGCGGTTGAGTGCTCGTGTGAGCACGTTATAGGGGCGCTGCCTTGGCCCTGTAGGGGATAGTTCTCATCGGTTATCTCCTGTCCTTACTGTATTGCCAAAATCAGGGATTAGTCTGCGAAAGTTAATGTGACAACTTTGCTACTTGGATCTCTGTTCTGCGTAAGTCATCTCCTACAAGATCTGTGAGAATCGTTACCGGTGGTATGAGCGGTGCATTCGAATGAAGTTCCGACCCACCCATCGCGAATTCTGAAATTTCTTGAAATATTGAAAAAGATGGCACTGCTTTCAAATTGATAGCACTTGACGTTTCGCCCTTTATATATAGGCGGATTATTGGAAGGGATAGTTTTTTGCCACTACCGATAAAAATTTTCAGTGCCACTACTGAAAAAAAAGATCGAAGTCGAATGAAACTAAAGTTAAAAAAACGAATGATGAATTTTTGACGCCATAAAAATGGCGATATAGGCGGGGAAAGTGGCGTCAATCAATGGTCGGCGCAGGCGGGATCTCCATGCCATGCGCCGACCGGATGGATCACTCGGGGGCGTGATCGCGCAGGAACACCAGGTTGTCCGGTTTAGACTGTTCGGCGCTGTAGCGATAACCCTGGATGTCGAACTGTTTCAGGGCTTCAGGATCGTTGATGCGCTCCTCGATGACGAAGCGACTCATCATGCCCCGGGCCTTTTTCGCGTAGAAGCTGATGATCTTGTACTGACCGTTCTTCAGGTCCTTGAACTCGGTATTGATGATGCGTGCGTTCAGGGCGTTGCGCTTGACTGCCGAGAAGTACTCGTTGGAGGCCAGGTTCAACAGCACGTCATCGCCTTGATCGACCAGGGCTTCGTTCAACCATTCGCTGATGCGCGAGCCCCAGAAGGCATACAGGTCCTTGCCGCGGGCGTTGGCCAGTTTGGTGCCCATTTCCAGACGGTAAGGTTGCATCAGGTCCAGCGGACGCAGCAGGCCGTAGAGGCCGGAGAGCATGCGCAGATGTTGCTGGGCGTAATCGAAATCGGCTTCGCTGAAGGTTTGCGCATTCAATCCGGTGTACACATCACCCTTGAACGCCAGCAATGCCTGTTTGGCGTTTTCCGGGGTGAAGGCCGGGGTCCAGCTGCCGAAGCGCGCGGCGTTGAGTCCGCCGATCTTGTCGGAGACGTGCATCAACTCGCTGATCTGTGCCGGCGTCAGGTCGCGCAATTGCAGGATCAGTTCCTGGGAATGGTCGAGGTACTGCGGCTGGGTAAAGCGCTGGGTCGCCGGCGGTGTTTCGTAATCGAGGGTCTTGGCGGGTGAAATCACCATCAGCATGAAGTCGTCTCCTTTAATCGTGGGGGCGATTCTAGGGGGTTGTCCTTGATGACTCCAGCTATAGGGGCAATAGGTGATCGGTGGCTATCCACAATTCCCCTGTGGGGGGATGTGCTGCTGCGGGAATAGGCGGCGTATCAGCTATAGTGCCGCGCGGGTTTTGTTATGGAGACATCCCATTGCGTATCGTTTTACTACTTGCCGCGTGGCTGCTGAGCGTCGGCGTCATGGCGGCACCGGGTGATGTGGCGACGCTGGATCGCGCCACCTGGCCGGAAAAGCTCAACAACCCGACGCTGTTCGACGTGGCGTCCCGTGCCGAAATTTTGATGTTTGCCCGGGGGTTGCTGGCCAGCGAGTCCCTGAATGAGCCCGCATTGGCCCAGCGCTTGGGCCTGCGTACCGTCAATATGGAATCGGTCAATCAGGTTCGCCAGCGAATGTGGGAGCGCCTGCTGACCAGCTTCACTTTCGCCCAGCAGAGTTGCGACCAGGATGCCTCCTTCTGTTTCCTGGTCGAGGACATGGCCACCCTGCGTGAGCAAGCCGGAAAATTCCAGGTCAGCGAAGACAGCTACTACATCAAGTGGGCCGAGCCGAGCCGCCTGTTCCATGCCCAGTACCTGGACGAGCAATTGCGCAAGGCTGCGCTGTTTCCGCAAACCAGTAGCGAAGTCGATCGTTTTGGTGACTATGAGCGCAATGGCGATGGGATGCATGACCGCTTGTTTCTACTGACCTTCGATAGCGCCGCCAATGCCGTGCCGGACAACACCGACTGGGTCACCGAGTACCTGCGCAAGTCGAATATGAACGGTACGTTCTTCGTTCTCGGCAAGGACATCCAGGCGCGCCTGGCGGAGCGCTCCGTGGCCAGCCTGCAAACCATGTATTCGACCCAGTGCATCGGCGTGCAAGGTTGGGAGTTCCGCTCCCACAGCCACTGGCAGGACTGGCAGGATTCGGTGCGGCGCAGTGTCGAGCTGATCAAAAGCAAACTGCCGGAAAACTACGTGCCGCTGTTCCGGCCACCCGATGGCCAGCGCCGCTCGGATGCCGAGGGCTTCTTCAAGTCCCAGGGCTTGCAGGTGGCGCTGTGGGACATCGATGCCCAGGACGGCGCCGGCAAGCTCAAGGCCAATCAGAGCGCACAACGGGTGCTGACCCTGATGCTGCTGTGGCGCCATGGCGTGATCAATTTCAATGTGAAACAGGATGGGGTGAAAACGGCGCTGCCCTGGCTGATGACGCAAACGTCACAGAGTGGTATCGGTTGGGAAGACTGTCAGAGCGGCTTTCAATAAAAAGCCAGGGCGGGTTTCAAAAAAGCCAGGACGGGTTTCGATGAATACGCCGAAAGCCCGTAAACATTGGTCGAGGGGCGATTTTGGGAGGGATTTTGCTGCAGGTTGATCTCCGACTGTAAACGGGTGATGGCAGTCCGCCAAGGGCTTTTCGTCACTCTGCAAAATAAACTTCAAAAAAGCGTCAAAGTACTTTTTTCTGTCATGGGTTTTGGAGTATTACGAAGACAGACCGCCGAAACCTGCAACACAGGTGGCGTCTCCCAAGACCCGTTTGTTTGCAGTCACTTAAGTCTCCGTAGGTGAGATCGGCGGCCACTTCGAGGCGCAGCACCGCCCAGGTATTGCGTCCACTGGCTCTGACAAAGGTGACCGAGTATGGATGATCACGGACGTAGCTCTTCTTCCAACCAGCCAATCCTTTATGTACTCGATACCAACGTACTGATTCACGATCCAAACGCGCTGCTCAATTTCGAAGAACACCACGTCGCCATCCCGATGACTGTGCTGGAGGAGCTGGACAAGCTCAAGAGCGGTCATCACAGCGTTGCTGCCGAATGCCGCCAGGCCATTCGCCTGATCGACAAGACCCTGGGCGATGCCTCACCCGAGGACGTCGAGCAGGGTGTGCCGATCCAGAGAGGCAAGAGCGGGCCCAAGGGCTTGCTGTCAATTCTGATGAGCAAGCGCGCCGAGCCGAACATCCTTCTGCCCGAGCATCTGAACGACAACATCATCATCAACCAGTTGATCGACCTGCACGCGCGCGATCCGAAATTGCCCGTGGTGCTGGTCACCAAAGACATCAACATGCGCCTCAAGGCCCGGGCGTGCGGGATCGCGGCCGAGGACTACAGCACCGACCAACTGGTCGACGACGTATCGCTGCTGCCCAACGGCTATCACGAGATGAAGGGCTCGTTCTGGGACCTCGTGAGTAAGGTCGAAACCCGTCAAGGCCATGGTCGGACGTGGCATCAGGTGAAGTTGATAGACAACTTGCCAGCGGTGCATATCAACGAGTTCATCATCGATGAACAGGGGTTCGTCGGCTGGATCAAGGAGATCGAGAATGACCAGCTGCTGATCCTCGACCTGCACCAGGAACCGCTGCTGCACCAGGAAGCCTGGGGCCTGAAACCGCGTGACATCTATCAGAGCCTGGCGTTGTTTGCCTTGCTTGATCCGGATATCCACCTGGTCAACCTGTCCGGTGCCGCCGGTTCCGGTAAAACCATCCTGGCCCTGGCGGCGGCCATCGAACAGACCATGGTCAGCAAGCGTTACCGGCGGATCATCGCCACCCGAAGCGTGCAGGGCCTGGACCAGGAAATCGGCTTCCTGCCCGGCACCGAAGCGGAAAAAATGGAGCCTTGGCTGGGCGCCATCACCGACAACCTCGAAGCCTTGCACATGGACGACGAAAGCACCCATGGCAGCGTCGATTACATCCTCAGCAAGGTGCCGTTGCAGTTCAAATCCCTCAACTACATTCGCGGCCGCAGCTTCCAGCAGAGCCTGATCCTGATCGATGAATGCCAGAACCTGACACCGCACCAGATGAAAACCATCATCACCCGTGCCGGCGCCGGTTCCAAAGTGGTGTGCCTGGGCAACCTGGCACAGATCGACACTCCTTACCTGTCCGCGACCAGTTCCGGGCTGACGTACCTGACCGAACGCTTCAAGGATTTCCCCAACGGCGTGCACATCACCCTGCAAGGGGTGCCTCGTTCGATTCTGGCCGAATACGCCGAATCGCATCTGTAACCGTTTCACTCAAACCGGGCGGCCTCAACACCGCCCGGTTTTTCATGCCCGACACAAAACCCCCTTGTGGGAGCGAGCCTGCTCGCGAAAGCGGTGTGTCAGTCACGCTGATATTGGCTGGCACGACGCCTTCGCGAGCAGGCTCGCTCCCACAGGGGGGGATTGCGTGATCCGATAATCGCGCGTGCGGAAATCTGACCCGCAGGTTTACAATCGACGCTCCTGATCAGGAGTAATCCCGTGCTGACTCATCTCGATTCCCAAGGTCGCGCCAACATGGTCGACGTCACCGAAAAAGACGTGACGTTCCGTGAAGCGACAGCCCAAGCGCTAGTGCGCATGCTGCCCGAAACCCTGCAGATGATCGTCAGCGGCGGTCACCCCAAGGGTGATGTGTTTGCTGTGGCGCGCATTGCCGGCATTCAGGCGGCGAAGAAAACCAGTGATCTGATTCCGCTGTGCCATCCGCTGATGCTCACGGGCGTCAAGGTCGAACTCAGTGCCGAGGGCGTTGACAGCGTGCGTATCGTGGCGCGCTGCAAGTTGTCCGGGCAGACCGGCGTGGAGATGGAAGCCTTGACGGCTGCCAGTGTCGCGGCGCTGACCATCTACGACATGTGCAAGGCCGTTGATCGCGGCATGACTATCGAAAGCGTTCGTCTGCTGGAAAAAGTCGGCGGCAAGAGCGGTCACTTCCAGGCGGACCAGCCATGAACGTCACCGTGAAGTTTTTCGCTCGTTATCGTGAAGCCCTGGGCGTGGATTCGGTGAAGGTCGAAGGTCCGTTCAATACGGTCGACGACGTGCGGGCGCTATTGGCCCAGCGTGATGGCGCCGAAGTGCTGAGCGAACAGAACCTGATGTGTGCGCGCAACGAAGACCTTTGCCAGCTCGACGAGCCGGTGAGCGATGGCGATGAAGTGGCGTTTTTTCCGACCGTGACCGGGGGCTGATCATGGCGATTCGCGTGCAGTCCCAAGCGTTCGATCCGGGGGCGGAAGTCAACGCCATGCACGCCGCCAATGTCGGCGTGGGTGCGGTGGTGAGTTTCGTCGGCTACGTGCGCGACTTCAATGACGGGCTCGACGTGGCCGGGATGTTCCTCGAACACTATCCGGGCATGACCGAAAAAGCCCTCGGCAAAATCGCCACCGAAGCCGAACAGCGCTGGCCATTGCTCAAGCTGGAAGTGCTGCATCGTATCGGCGCGCTGGAGCCGGGCGAGCCGATCGTCTTCGTCGGCGCCGCCAGCGCCCACCGCCAGGCCGCGTTCGATGCCTGCGCCTTTGTCATGGACTACCTGAAAACCCGCGCACCGTTCTGGAAGAAAGAAAACACCAGCGACGGTCCGCGCTGGGTCGAGGGGCGCGACAGCGATCATGCGGCGGCGGATCGCTGGAAGCAGTAAGGCCATCGGCGCTTTCAAGTCAGTCTTCGCGAGCAGGCTCGCTCCTACAGTTGATCGCATTCCCCTGTAGGAGCGAGCCTGCTCGCGATGGCGTCATCTGCCCACTAAAAATCTTGATGATTCACCACCCGACCATCGGCCGGCACGGGCCGCATTTGCCCGATTGACGATTTATACATAAAAGTCCAGTATGGAATTATAAGTACAAAAAAGGCTTTTCCCTGTTTCCGCTTTTTCTTCTGTCTTGCAAAACCAACAACAACCCGCGAGAGAACGAATATGAAGAAGTTCCCCCTCATCACCGGTCTGGCCCTGAGCCTGTTGGCGTGCAGTAGCCTGTTTGCCGCCGAGAAAACCCTGCGTATCGGTATCGAGGCCGCTTATCCACCGTTTGCTTCGAAAACCGACAAGGGCGAAATCGTCGGTTTTGACTATGACATCGGCAATGCCTTGTGCGCCGAGATGAAGGTCAAATGCGTGTGGGTCGAAGGCGAATTCGACGGTCTGATTCCTTCCCTGAAAGTGAAGAAGATCGACATGGCGCTGTCGTCCATGACCATCAATGACGACCGCAAGAAGTCGGTGGATTTCACCCACAAGTACTATTTCACCTCTTCGCGCCTGGTGATGAAGGAAGGCGCGGTGGTGGATGATCAGTACGCCAGCCTCAAGGGCAAGACTGTCGGCGTGCAGCGTGCGACCACCACTGACCGTTATGCAACCGAGGTGTTCGAACCCAAGGGCATCAACGTCAAGCGTTACGGCAATAACGAAGAAATCTACATGGATCTGGCCGCTGGCCGCCTGGACGCCATTTTTGCCGACACCATCCCGCTCAGTGACTTCCTGTCGATGCCACGCGGCAAAGGCTATGCGTTTGTCGGGCCTGAGTTGAAGGATCCGAAATACGTGGGCGAGGGCGCCGGGATTGCCGTGCGCAAGGGCAACACCGAGTTGGTCGGCCAGTTGAATGCGGCCATCGACGGTATTCGGGCCAATGGCGAGTATCAGAAGATTTCCGAGAAGTACTTCAAGTCTGACATCTACGGCGATTGATCAACCGCTATCGCGGGCAAGCCCGCTCCCACAGTCGAATGCATTTCCCTGTGGGAGCGAGCCTGCTCGCGAAGAGGCCGGATCAGCCAGTCCATAACTGAAGGCTCAGCCCTTCAATTCCTTCAAATGCTTGTACACCGTCGCCCGCCCCATGTTCAGCACATTGGCCACATAGTTCGATGCGCTTTTTCCCTTGAACGCCCCCTCGGCATGCAATGCCAACACCAACTCCCTTTTGTGATCGCGAGTCAGCAGATTCAAGCTCAGCTGCCGTTCGCGCAGCCAGGCGTGGAGGAAGGTGTTGATCCGTTCCTGCCAGTCATCACGGAACAGTGAGTCTGGTTGCGGGATCAGTTTGGTCGGCGACAGGAACAGGTCCAGCGCGGCCTTGGCATTCTCGAACAGCGAAATATTCAGATTGATGCACAGCACGCCCAGCGGATGACCTTCGCTGTCGCGCAGTACCGTGCTGACACTGCGAATCTTCTGGCCATCCCAATTGAGCTTTTCGTACGGCCCGATGTTTCGTTCGCTGACTTCGTCGCTGAGCATGTCCTCCAGCGACGAGTCATCACCGACTTCCCGTTTCGACAGGTTGTTGGCGATGTAGTCGACCTTTTGCGTGCGCAGGTCATGCAGCACCACCTCGGCGTGAGGGAAAAACAACGTGGCGATGGCATCGGCGATCGCCCGGAAGTTATCCAGTGACGTTTCGCTTTGGGCCGGGTCTTTTTCGGGGGCATTCATACTGTGGGGCTTTTCATAGAGTAGGGCTCCGGGAAGCATCAGTGCCCCGTAAAACAGGGCTCTGAAAGTGTGCCGCAAGTCGGCACGTCATGCGAGCGCAGCGATCAGCCGAGGCGGGCAGGGGAGAGCATGTCGGCGGTCAGGCCGAAGCGGGTGAGTTGCTCCGGCAGTGCCTCGCCACGCACCAGCGCGGCGCTGGCCTGGCCCATGGCCGGCGAGGTCTGGATGCCGTAGCCACCCTGTGCAGCGACCCAGAACAGCCCCGGCACCTGTGGGTCGAAACCGGACAGCAAGTCACCGTCGCTGACGAAACTGCGCAGGCCGGCCCAGGTACGGGTCGGGCGGGGGATGGTCAGGGTCGTGGCCTCTTCGATCTGGTAAATGCCCATGGCGATGTCCAGCTCTTCGGGCTGCACGTCGTGGGGCTCCACCGGGTCGGCGTTGGCTGGCGAGCCGAGGAACATGCCGGCGTCGGGCTTCATGTAGAAGGATTCGTCGAGGCTGACCAGCATCGGCCAATGGTGGATGTCCACGCCCTCGGGGCCGGCGAAGATGAAGGCGGCTCGACGCTTGGGTTGCAGACCCAGCGGTTTGGCGCCGGCCAGTTCCCCGATTCTGTCGGCCCAGGCGCCAGCGGCGTTGATGATGACCGGCGCGCTGAAGGTCTGGGTGTTGGTGTGTACCTGCCAGACACCGTTGGCGTCACGGCTCAGGTTCTGGACTTCGCAGTCGGTGTGCACTTGGCCCTGGTTGCGGCGGATTGCGCGCAGGTAGCCCTGGTGCAGGGCGTCGGTATCGATGTCGCTGGCGGTCGGGTCGTAGATCGCGCCGTGGACTTTTTCCCGGCGCAGGATCGGCAGACGCACGCAGGCCTCCTCGGCGCTGAGCAATTGCATCTCCGGCACCGTGGCTTTCGCGCTCAGGTATTGGTTGTTCAGTTCCGCCGGATCGCCGGTGAAGTCCACGGTCATTTCGCCGCGCGGGGTCAGCAGCGGGTGTTCGCAGAAACCGCTGGGCGGGGCGTCGAAAAAGTCCCGGCTGGCCAGGGTCAGGGCGCGAACCTGCGGAGTGCCATAAGCCGCAGTGAACAACGCCGCCGAGCGACCGGTGGAGTGATAGGCCGGATGGGATTCGCGTTCGAGCACGACCACGCGCCCGTGCTGCGACAGCCAGAAACCGGTGGAAGCGCCGGCGATCCCGCCGCCGATGATGATGAAATCTGCCTGGCTCATGAACGTCTCCTGATCAAGCGAAAAATGCCAATGTCGTAGAGATTTTCTGTGGGAGCGAGCCTGCTCGCGAAAGCGTCGGATCAGTCACTATTAATGTTGAATGAAAGATCGTATTCGCGAGCAGGCTCGCTCCCACAGATGAATTGTGGTGTCAGTGCTGCAGGCGATAGATCGCATTGGCCAGCGCAATGTCTTCCAGGCCCAGGCCGATGGAGCGGAAAAACACGTGACGGTTGTAGTCGGGGCGCTGCACCTTGTTGCTGAGCAGATCGGGCAGGTCGCCGACGATTGTGTTCTTGTCCCAGCCGTGTTGTTCGCCTGCAATCAGCATTTCACCGGCCGAACCCGGGGTGGTCAGGCGATAATCGCAGAACACCTGCATGCCATTGAGGCTTTGCGGCGGCACCTCATGGGCACGCGGGGCATTGGTGCTGATGGAGGTGATCAGCGCCGGATTGCTCAAGTCGGACGGATCAATCACCGGGCCGGCGGACGAGGTGCACAGCATGATCACATCGGCGCCGGCAATGGCCGCTTCGCGGCTGTCGGCGAGGGTCAGGCTGGGCTCGATGCTTTTCAGCAGGTTTGCGGTTTCAGCGTCTTGGCTCAGGCTCGGCGAATACAGGCTGATGCTCTGCCAGTCCCGCAGGTTCTTCACGTAATGCAAGTGCGCCTGGGCCACTTTGCCGCTGCCGATGATCGCCAGACGAGTCGCCTTCAGCGGTGCCAGGGCATCGACGGCCACTGCGGTGGTGGCAGCGGTACGCGCCGTGGTCAGCTCACCGGCATCGCACAGCAGCAGCGGCTGGCCGGTCTGCATGGACATCAGCAAGGTCCAGGCGGTCACCAACGGCCCTTGTTCGCGCACGATGTACGGTGAAGTCTTGACTCCGTACACGCCATCTTCGGCCAGCACACCCAGGTAGTTGATGAAGTCGCCGGCACCCTGTGGAAATTCCACCAGTTGCTGCGCCGGCTGCACCGCTTGCCCGGCAGCCAGGTCGCGGAACAGCTTGCGCAGGATCTGCGGCACGTCGACTTGCGCCAACAGTTCGCGGGCCTGGGGTTGGGTGATCACGTAGGGGGTGCTGGACATGGTCGGCTCCGAGAGCGGCAAGTAAACTAATTTGTCTATTATGGACTTTTAGATATGTCTCGCAAGCGCTTGACGACGAAAAGTCGGGCGAAAAAAAAGCGCAGTCCGTTTCCGGCTGCGCCTCTTTCTGCACTTCGTCAGTTAGTGACGTTTGCGCTCAACCGCCCGCAGTAGATGCGTCGGCGGTGTTTCACAGCTGATTTTACGACCCAACAACGCCTCGATGGACGGTAGCTGATAGGAGTCGTCTTCGCCGGCAAAACTGATGGACACGCCATCGGCACCCGCGCGGCCCGTACGACCGATGCGGTGCACGTAATCGTCCGGCACTTCCGGCAGGGTGAAGTTGATCACGTGGCTGATGCCGTCGATGTGGATGCCGCGACCGGCCACATCGGTGGCGACCAGCACGCGGATCTTGCCTTCGCGGAAGCCTTCCAGGGTCTTGATGCGCTTGTGCTGCGGCACATCGCCGGACAGTTGCGCCGCGTTGATGCCATCGCGCACCAGGCGCTCTTCGATGCGTCGCACCTCATCCTTGCGGTTGGCAAAGACAATGACCCGCTCCCAACCGTTGTCGTTGACCAGGTTGTAGAGCAGTTTGTATTTGTCGGCACCGGCCACCGCATAGATGTGCTGCTCGACGTTTTCGCTGGCCACGTTGGTGACTTCGATTTCGACGATGGCAGGGTCGGTGGTCCATTGCTTGGCCAGGTTCATCACGTCTTCGGTGAAGGTCGCGGAGAACAGCAGCGTCTGACGCTCGGACTTCGGTGGAGTCTGGCGAATGATCTGACGCACTTGTGGGATGAAACCCATGTCGAGCATCCGGTCGGCTTCGTCCAGCACCATGACTTCGACCATGTCCAGGTGCACGTCGCCGCGCTGGTTGAAGTCCAGCAGGCGGCCCGGCGTGGCCACGAGGATGTCGCAGTGACGGGCTTCGAGGTGCTTGAGCTGCTTGTCGAAGTCCATGCCGCCGACGAACGTCATGACGTTGAGGCCGGTGTACTTGGTCAGGTCTGCGGCGTCCTTGGCGATCTGCACCACCAATTCGCGGGTCGGGGCGATGATCAGCGCCCGCGGCTCACCCATGTAGCGTTCTTT
The DNA here is from genome assembly GCF_013359695.1 of Pseudomonas sp. C2B4. Classification (GTDB taxonomy): domain Bacteria; phylum Pseudomonadota; class Gammaproteobacteria; order Pseudomonadales; family Pseudomonadaceae; genus Aquipseudomonas. Next base: position 32,268 of record NZ_JABFMU010000031.1, on the reverse strand, counting down.
CGGCGGCGGGGTTTGCAGCAGTTGGGTGATGATCGAAATCAGGAACGCCGCGGTTTTGCCGGTACCGGTCTGGGCGCGGCCGATGGCGTCTTTGCCGGCGAGCGTGAAGCCCAGGACCTGTGCCTGGATCGGCGTGCAGTACGGAAAGCCCAGGTCCTGGATGGCGTGCATCAGTTCCGGAGCGAGTTTGAAATCGTGGAAACGGGTTTTGCCTTCCTGGGGTTCGACGACGAAGTCTTCGAGTTTCCAGGGAATGACCGGCGCCTTGGGCTTGGGTTCGCGGCGCGGTTTGGCGGGTTTCGGGGTTTCGCTGCGGGCCGGTTCGGCGACGGTGGCGGCGGGAGCGGGTATGGGTTCGCTTTTCGGTGCGGCTACCGGAGCGTGGCGCTCGGCCTGACTGGCGTCATTGCGATGGCCGTGGGAGCTCGACGGCACGCTGGGGACTGGCGCGAGTTGCTCAGTCTCGCTTTTTCCGAACATTTTCTTGAGTGCTTTGAGCACGGTCATCTCATCAATTGGTTAAGGAATGTACGCCGGCCAGTGTAATGCAAGAATCGGGCGCGGCGTAGTGGGATGGATCAAAGGGCGCTTTTAAACAAAAACAGACGCAAAAAACGTTTAATTCAAGCGCTCGGTGAGCCAGGCGCCGATGTCGCGAATTTCCTCGGGTAACACTTCGTGGCCCATTGGGTACTCCTGCCATGTCACGGTGACACCATGCTGCTTCAGGTACTCATAGGCAGTACGCCCCATCGAGTTCTGCACCACGTCATCGTACTGGCCATGCAATGACAGCACCGGAATGCGCTGCTGGCTCGCCGATAATTCAAGCTCATCGCTGAAGGTCGGTGCGTAAGTCGAGAGGGCAACGACGCCACCCAACGGCCCCTGCCATTTCAGGAATGCTGTGTGTAACACCACCGCGCCGCCTTGGGAAAAACCGGCGAGGAAGATCCGCGAAGCGTCTATTCCAACGGCTCGCTGCACGTCGATCAAATGGGTGATGCGCTGTGCCGACTCTTCCAGTTGATCGCGGTTGATCGCGCGCGCCGGGCTCATGGCCAGGATGTCGTACCAGCTAGGCATCTCGTAGCCGCCGTTGATGGTGACGGCGCAAGTAGGGGCTTGGGGCAGAACGAAGCGGGTGGTCAGCAGTTTTTCCTGCAGCGCTTCGGCCACTGGCAGGAAATCATAGCGATCGGCGCCCAGGCCGTGCAGCCAGATCACGCAGGCGTCGGCGTGCTTGACGGGTTCAAGAATCAGGGGCTCGGTCATGGCTGCTCCAAATGTGTGCGTGCGCTCTCATTGAGTGCGAGGTGTGAGAGCGTGTCTGGTTGATCAGTTACGAAGATGTCGCAAGGTTACAAGTTTTGCTATTGACCTGTCGCTTAACCGCTTAAGTAGCCGGTGTGGTACGGGCTTTGCTATAGGCAAGCTGGTACGAAAATCCCACATCTGCGGTAACACTATCAGGCCATTTTTGGCAGTGGGATAGCAAAAAATCCGGTGATGGATGTTCGCCAGTGGCCGCTACGGGCTTCGCGAACGTGAAAGGGCTACAGCCCGTTCGGCCGATTGGTGAGAAGTGAGTTGTCCATTATGTGGATTTTCTCCTACTAGACTCATAGCTACGGTCTCTACGTCGGTTGACCCCAAAACAAGCCAGCACGGGTCAACAACGCCTCAAAAGGGTGCGGCAGGACTCACGCTCCGACACAACAAGAGCAAAAACTGGAGGTTTGAATGAAGATGTTGAAATCCACCCTGGCAGTCGTGACTGCAGCCGCAGTACTCGGTGTCAGCGGGTTCGCTCAGGCGGGTGCAACCCTGGATGCAGTGCAGAAGAAAGGTTTCGTGCAGTGTGGCGTCAGCGATGGTCTGCCAGGCTTCTCGGTTCCGGACGCTACCGGCAAGATCGTGGGTATCGATGCTGACTACTGCCGCGCTGTGGCCGCTGCCGTGTTCGGCGATGCGACCAAGGTCAAGTTCAGTCAGTTGAACGCCAAAGAGCGCTTCACCGCGTTGCAGTCGGGCGAAATCGACATCCTGTCGCGCAACACCACCATGACCAGCTCCCGTGACGCGGGCATGGGCCTCAAGTTCCCTGGCTTCATTACTTACTACGACGGCATCGGCTTCCTGGTAAACAACAAGCTCGGCGTGAAAAGCGCCAAAGAGCTGGATGGCGCAACCATCTGCATCCAGGCCGGTACCACCACCGAGCTGAACGTTTCCGACTACTTCCGCGGCAACGGTCTGAAATATACCCCGATCACTTTCGACACTTCCGATGAAAGCGCCAAGTCGCTGGAATCCGGCCGTTGCGACGTACTGACCTCCGACAAGTCCCAGCTGTTCGCCCAGCGCAGCAAGCTGGCTTCGCCGAAGGACTACGTGGTTCTGCCGGAAACCATTTCCAAGGAGCCACTGGGCCCGGTCGTGCGTAATGGCGACGACGAGTGGCTGGCCATCGTGCGCTGGACTGGCTACGCCATGCTCAACGCTGAAGAAGCCGGTATCACTTCGAAGAACGTCGAAGCCGAAGCCAAGGGCACCAAGAACCCGGACGTCGCTCGTCTGCTGGGCACCGACGGTGAATACGGCAAAGACCTGAAAGTGAAGAAAGACTGGGTTGTGCAGATCGTCAAGCAAGTCGGTAACTACGGTGAAGTGTTCGAGAAAAACCTCGGCAAGGGCACTCCGCTGGAAATCGACCGCGGGCTGAACGCCTTGTGGAACGCTGGCGGCATTCAATACGCACCACCAGTGCGCTGATGGTTCTATCACCCGGTGGGCCAACCACCGGGTGATGTTCTGTTCCATTATTTCCGGGGCACTACATGCAAAATTCAATCGGCGCACCAAAGCAGAGGCTCAGCCTCAGCGATCCAAAAGTGCGTGCGTGGCTCTTTCAGATCATCACCATTGTCGCGGTGGTCTCGATGGGCTGGTATCTGTTCGATAACACGCAGACCAATCTTCAGCACCGGGGCATTACCTCCGGTTTCGACTTTCTGGAGCGCAGTGCCGGTTTCGGCATCGCTCAACACCTGATCTCCTACACCGAAGCGGACAGTTATGCCCGTGTGTTCGTGATCGGCCTGCTCAACACGTTGCTGGTGACCTTCATCGGCGTGATCCTGGCGACCATCCTCGGTTTCATCATCGGTGTGGCCCGCCTGTCGAAGAACTGGATCATCGCCAAGCTGGCGACGGTGTACGTGGAAGTTTTCCGTAACATCCCGCCGCTGCTGCAGATCCTGTTCTGGTACTTCGCGGTGTTCCTGACCATGCCGGGGCCGCGCAACAGCCATAACTTCGGCGATACCTTCTTCGTCAGCAGCCGTGGCCTGAACATGCCGGCCGCGCTGATGGCCGACGGTTTCTGGGCATTTGTGATCAGCGTCGTGGTGGCCATTGTCGCCATCGTGCTGATGACCCGCTGGGCCAACAAACGCTTTGAAGAAACCGGTGAGCCGTTCCACAAGTTCTGGGTCGGCCTGGCAATATTCCTGGTGATCCCGGCATTGTGCGCGCTGGTCTTCGGCGCCCCGCTGCACTGGGAAATGCCCAAGTTGCAAGGCTTCAACTTCGTCGGTGGTTGGGTACTGATCCCGGAACTGCTGGCCTTGACCCTGGCACTCACGGTGTACACCGCGGCGTTCATCGCCGAGATCGTGCGTTCGGGCATCAAGTCGGTCAGTCACGGCCAGACCGAGGCCGCCCATTCGCTCGGGCTGCGCAACGGTCCGACCCTGCGCAAGGTGATCATCCCGCAAGCCCTGCGCGTGATCATTCCACCGCTGACCAGCCAATACCTGAACCTGGCGAAAAACTCCTCGCTGGCGGCCGGTATCGGTTACCCGGAAATGGTTTCGCTGTTTGCCGGCACGGTGCTGAACCAGACCGGGCAGGCGATCGAAGTGATTGCGATCACCATGAGTGTGTACCTGGCGATCAGTATCAGCATTTCCCTGCTGATGAACTGGTACAACAAGCGCATTGCGCTGATCGAGCGGTAAGGAATAGCGCATGAGTACTCATACTTTCAAACCCGACATGCCACCGCCGGCCAAGGTCTTCGGCCCGATGGCGTGGATGCGCGCCAACATGTTCTCCAGCTGGCTCAACACCCTGCTGACCCTGTTCGCGTTCTACCTGATCTACCTGGTGGTTCCGCCGATCCTGCAGTGGGCGATCCTCGACGCCAACTGGGTTGGCACCTCCCAGGCCGACTGCACCAAGGAAGGTGCCTGCTGGGTGTTCATCCAGCAGCGTTTCGGCCAGTTCATGTACGGTTACTACCCGCCGGAACTGCGCTGGCGCGTGGACCTGACCGTGTGGCTGGCGGTCATCGGCGTGGCACCGTTGTTCATCTCGCGCTTCCACCGTAAAGCGGTGTATGGCCTGAGCTTCCTGGTGCTGTACCCGATCATTGCCTGGTGCCTGTTGCATGGCGGCGTGTTCGGCCTGACCCAAGTGGCGACCAGCCAATGGGGCGGCCTGATGCTGACCCTGGTGATCGCCACTGTCGGCATTGCCGGTGCATTGCCGCTGGGGATTATCCTGGCATTGGGCCGACGTTCGAACATGCCGGCGATTCGTGTGGTCTGCGTGACCTTCATCGAATTCTGGCGCGGCGTGCCGTTGATCACGGTGCTGTTCATGTCCTCGGTCATGTTGCCGTTGTTCCTGCCCGAAGGCATGAACTTCGACAAGCTGCTGCGGGCGTTGATCGGCGTGATCCTGTTCCAGTCGGCCTACGTGGCCGAAGTGGTGCGCGGCGGTCTGCAGGCGATCCCTAAAGGACAGTACGAAGCGGCTGCAGCGATGGGCCTGGGCTACTGGCGCAGCATGGGCCTGGTGATTCTGCCGCAAGCCCTGAAGCTGGTGATCCCCGGCATCGTCAACACCTTCATCGCGCTGTTCAAGGACACGAGCCTGGTAATCATCATTGGCCTGTTCGACCTGCTCAACAGCGTCAAGCAAGCCGCCGCCGACCCGAAATGGCTGGGCATGGCCACCGAAGGCTATGTGTTCGCCGCCCTGGTGTTCTGGATTTTCTGTTTTGGTATGTCGCGCTATTCCATGCATCTGGAACGCAAGCTCGACACGGGCCACAAGCGCTAAGTCGCTACCTTATTTAGGAAGTTTTTCGATGAGCGAAGCAATTAAACAGCCTGTGAGCCCTGAAGGCATTATTCAGATGCAGGGCGTGAACAAGTGGTACGGCCAGTTCCACGTGTTGAAAGACATCAACCTGAACGTCAAGCAGGGCGAACGTATCGTCCTGTGCGGTCCGTCGGGTTCCGGCAAGTCCACCACCATCCGCTGCCTCAACCGCCTGGAAGAACACCAGCAGGGTCGCATCGTGGTCGATGGCGTCGAGCTGACCAACGACCTCAAACAGATCGAAGCGATCCGCCGTGAAGTCGGCATGGTGTTCCAGCACTTCAACCTGTTCCCGCACCTGACCATTCTGCAGAACTGCACCCTGGCGCCGATGTGGGTACGCAAGATGCCCAAGCGCAAGGCCGAGGAAATCGCCATGCACTACCTGGAGCGCGTACGCATTCCGGAGCAGGCGCACAAGTACCCGGGGCAACTGTCCGGTGGTCAGCAACAGCGTGTGGCGATTGCCCGTGCACTGTGCATGAAACCGAAAATCATGCTGTTCGACGAACCAACGTCTGCACTCGACCCGGAAATGGTGAAGGAAGTGCTCGACACCATGATCGGCCTGGCCGAAGACGGCATGACCATGCTCTGCGTAACTCACGAAATGGGCTTTGCCCGCACCGTGGCCAACCGCGTGATCTTCATGGACAAGGGCGAAATCGTCGAACAGGCTGCGCCGAATGACTTCTTCGACAACCCGCAGAATGATCGCACCAAGCTGTTCTTGAGCCAGATCCTGCATTGATCGATGCTTGGCAGTGAAATAAACCCGGACTCTGTTCCGGGTTTATTTTTGCCTGATTCTTGGGTCAGCAGACCTTTACGGTTTCCTGTTCCGGAAAGCGTTCGGCCAGCAAGCGCTTCAAATCGGCGCCTTCGTTCAGCGCTTGCACTTCAGCCAGTAAATGAGGATGACGATCCAGCAGGCGCATCAATGTGAACAGCGGTTGCGGAGGGGCGAGTTCGCCGCGTTCGTAGCGGGAGAAGGCATTGTGCCCGCCGCCTGAAAGCAATTTGACCGCCTCCTTCTGTGTGAGGTGCAGTTTGCGGCGGATGCGTTTCATCTCGGAGCCCATGACCTGGAAACAATCTTCAAGCAGTTGATCCCCCGCATCCGAGTAGCGATCTGCGGAGTCGGTGTCATGATCGAATTCGATTTCGCCGCAGACCCTGCATTCCCAGCCGGCGATATCCTGGACAAGCCGTGACATTTGTTTGTAGTCGACCGAGAGCGTGCGTCCATTGAAATGGCTCATTCCGTCAGGGGTACCGCAGCTTACGCATTGTTGTGATTTCAAAGGTTTTTCTCCTTGAAGGAGATTACCGGATGCCCACCGCCAGGGCGGTAAGACACTTTGATGTATATCTCCATACCGTAAAACTTCATGTGATAAACGTCCTGCCAGACTCGATGATCTGCGTAGGAAGTCATGGACTTGTAGAGCATTCTGCGTTCCAGCAAGCAGATTGCCTGCACCATGAGTGGATACTTCAAACCCATGTCATGACCCGACGCCAAAGCGCGTTGTGTGAACGCTTTTTTGCCTGATTTGACAACCTCTGCCTTGATCACAGACAAGTCGTAATGGGGTGTGCTCTTTTCCATGAGACCCTTAACCCTATTCCTGAAATTACCCTTAAAGGGTAATTTTGACTAATCGAAAATCCCGCTTCTTTTGCCTCCCTCTGACCGTAGGCGGTTGCCGTCCTACTTGAAGCTGACTAACATGTCAGAAAATTCATCCTATGATTGGATGAAAGGATGAGCCCAATGTCAGAAATTTCTCCGTTAGTGAAACGATCCCTGGTCGATCAGGCCCTGGATCAGTTGCGTCAGCGCATCAATCAGGGTGTCTGGGTGGTCGGCCAGCGCTTGCCCACCGAACCCGAACTGTCCGCCGAGCTGGGCATCAGCCGTAACACCGTGCGCGAAGCCATGCGGGTGTTGGCGTTTTCCGGGTTGATCGAGATCCGTCAGGGCGACGGCAGTTACCTGCGGGCGGTGGTCGATCCGCTGGACACCCTGAAGGTGTTGTCGCAGTGCTCCCTCGAACAGGCCCGCGAGACCCGGCACATCCTTGAGGTCGAAGCCATCGGCCTGGCCGCGTTGCGTCGTACGGACGAGGACCTGATGGCCTTGCGTGAAGCGCTGGGCGTCAGCGGCAGCCACTATCACGGCGATCTCGACACCTACATCGCCTGCGATCTGGTGTTCCACCGCCGCCTGGTAGATGCCGCGCACAACCCGACCCTCAGCGAGTTGTATCGCTATTTCTCCAGTGTCGTTGGCGAGCAATTGCGCCACTGCCTGAACATCACCCCGCGCCGCCAGGAAGTGTTCGACCTGCATATCGAGCTGCTCGATGCCGTCGAGCAACGCGATCCGGAGCGCGCCAAGGCCCTGTCGAGGCAGTTAATCAATGAACCTTGAAACCAGGAATGTCATGTCCAGCAGTGACCTCTCACAATCCAAACGCACGGCGGACCTCGAAGAACTGTTGATCGACGCCGAGGCCGATGACGCACAAGTGCAGCAAAGCCAGCCAGTGTTGCGTCGCCCGTGGCTGTTGCTGCTGGGCCTCGTTCTGGTTGCTTTGAACCTGCGTCCGGCGCTGTCGAGCATGGCGCCGATGCTCAGCGAGGTGTCGAAAAGCCTCGGGTTGTCGGCGTCGCAGGCGGGCTTGCTGACAACCCTGCCGGTGCTTTGCCTGGGCCTGTTCGCACCATTGGCGCCCGTGCTGGCGCGACGGTTTGGGGCTGAACGTGTGGTGTTGGGTATTCTCCTGACGCTGGCGGGCGGGATCATCCTGCGCAGTTCGTTCGGTGAAGTTGGCCTGTTTACCGGCAGCGTGCTGGCCGGCGCGAGCATCGGCGTGATCGGCGTATTGCTGCCGGGGATCGTCAAGCGCGACTTCCCGAAACAGGCCGGGGCCATGACTGGTGTCTACACCATGGCCCTGTGCCTGGGCGCGGCGATGGCGGCGGGTGCGACCGTGCCGCTGAGTGAACACTTCGACAAAAGCTGGGCGCTGGGCTTGGGCTTCTGGGCGATTCCAGCGCTGGCGGCGGCGATGTTCTGGTTGCCGCAAGTCGGCCAAAAGCACGGCGCGCATCACGTCGCCTACCGCGTCCGGGGCCTGCTGCGCGATCCGCTGGCATGGCAAGTGACCTTGTACATGGGCCTGCAATCGTCCCTGGCGTACATCGTGTTCGGCTGGTTGCCGTCGATCCTCATCGGCCGCGGCCTCACTCCGACCCAGGCTGGTCTGGTGCTGTCGGGTTCGGTGATCGTTCAACTGGTCAGCTCCCTGGCTGCGCCTTGGCTGGCCACCCGTGGCAAGGATCAGCGCCTGGCAATTGTGATCGTGATGGCGTTGACCCTTGGTGGTTTGTTCGGCTGCCTGTACGCACCGATCGAAGGCTTGTGGGGCTGGGCGATTGTGCTCGGGCTGGGGCAGGGCGCCACGTTCAGCCTGGCGTTGACGTTGATCGTGTTGCGCTCGCGGGACTCCCACGTGGCGGCGAACCTGTCGAGCATGGCCCAGGGTTTTGGCTACACCCTGGCTTCCATGGGGCCGTTCGCGGTGGGCATCGTCCACGACTGGACGGGTGGCTGGACTGCCGTGGGATGGATCTTCGGCGTGATCGGCATCGGTGCGATCATCGCCGGGCTCGGGGCCGGGCGAGCGCTGTATGTCCAGGTGCAAAGCGAAAAAATCTGAATCGGGCGCACTGCTGGCATTCGGCCCACGAATGCCAGTGGTCTTGCGGACGTTTGCAGACTATCGTGCAGGCAATCTTTCGACGCCATTTTGCACAACAGGGAGTCTGCCCATGAGTGAAGCCCACAGCGCCTTGATCACCCGGTTCTACCAGGCCTTCCAGCGACTGGATGCCGAGGCGATGGCCGCGTGCTACACCGACGACGTGGTGTTCAGTGATCCGGCGTTCGGCGAACTGCGGGGGCGCGATGCCGGTGACATGTGGCGCATGCTCACCACCCGGGCCAAGGATTTCTCCCTGACCTTCGACAACGTGCGCAGTGATGACCGCAGCGGTGGTGCCCATTGGGTCGCGACCTACCTGTTCAGCCAGACCGGCAATACCGTGGTCAACGACATCCAGGCACGTTTCGTCTTTCGCGATGGCAAGATTTGCGAACACCACGACAGCTTCGATCTGTGGGCATGGTCGCGTCAGGCCCTGGGTTTCAAAGGCGTGTTGCTGGGTTGGACGCCGCTGGTGCGCAATGCCGTTCGCGCGCAGGCCCTGAAGGGGCTGAAGGCATTCCAGGCCAGTCGCTGATAAGATCGCGGCTTGTTTCCTTTCAAGCCTTGATCGTTTCATGACCCCCCTCACCGAAACCCCTGTCGAAGCTGATTCCGCAGTGAGCAAGCCGTGGTTCGTTTACCTCGTGCGTGCGGCCAATGGTTCGCTCTACTGCGGGATCAGCGACGATCCCGTGCGCCGCTTCGCCAAACATCAGAGTGGCAAAGGTGCACGCTTCTTTCTCTCCAGCCCTGCCATGGCGCTGGTCTACACCGAACGCTGTCGTGACAAAAGCGATGCGCTGCGTCAGGAACGGTTGATCAAAAAACTCAAGAAGAGCGCCAAGGAATGCCTGGTGGCCAGTGCCACCGGCTTATCAATCTGACTGATCGGTTCCCATCAGGCTGATCCGTATTCTGCAAATCGATTGCGCGCTAAGCTGGAGACTCCTTCTGAGTGCGGCGGAGCCGAGCATGTCCGAGTTGATTCTTCATCACTACCCGACGTCCCCCTTCGCCGAAAAGGCCCGACTGCTGTTGGGCTTCAAAGGCTTGTCCTGGCGCTCGGTGAAGATCTCGCCAGTGATGCCAAAGCCTGATCTGACGGCGCTGACCGGTGGCTACCGCAGGACTCCGGTGTTGCAGATCGGCGCGGATATCTATTGCGATACGGCACTGATCGCCCGTCGCCTGGATCAGGAAAAAGCCCTGCCCGCGTTTTTCCCGGAAGGCCAGGAAATGATCGCTGCGACCTTCGCCGCCTGGGCCGATTCGGTGGTGTTTCAGCATGCCGTCAGCCTGGTGTTTCAACCGGAATCGGTTGCTGTGCGTTTCGGTCATCTGCCGCAGGAGGTGATCAAGGCTTTCCTGGCTGACCGCGCCCGATTGTTCAGCGGCGGCAGCGCTACGAAGTTAACCGCTGAGCAAGCGCGGCATCAGTGGCCGACGATCATGTCGCGTCTGGAGCAACAGTTGCAACGCGAAGAGGGTGATTACCTGTTTGGCGAACCGTCGATTGCCGACTTTGCCATGGCGCATCCGTTGTGGTTCCTCAAGGCGACACCGGTGACGGCGCCGCTTGTGGATAACTATCCAGCCGTCTCGGCCTGGTTAGGTCGGGTCCTGGGTTTCGGTCATGGGGCGCCCAGCGAGATGACCTCGGAAGAAGCGCTGGCGATTGCACGCAACGCGACACCGGCAGCGTTGCCGGATGAGCCATTCATCGATCCGAACGGGTTCGAGGCTGGCCAGCAAGTAGTTGTCGCGGCCACTGACTATGGCGTCGATCCGGTGGCGGGGGAATTGCTGTTCGCGGGTAGTGAGGAATTGATCGTGCTGCGTGAGGATGAACGCGGTGGCGTGGTACATGTGCACTTTCCGCGGCTGGGTTTTCGCGTGGAGGCACGCTGATACATCTGTATCTGCATACACACTGCTGTGGCGAGGGGATTTATCCCCGTTGGACTGCGTAGCAGTCCCTCTTTTTCCGGGGATGCTACCCAGCTCAACGGGGATAAATCCCCTCGCCACAAAGATAAGTCATGCCGGGCGCGTTATTTCAGGGCGGCCAGGATCGCATCCGGGTCATACCCGCGAATCAGCGTCCCGTTCACATCGATGAACGGAATCCCGCCGCCACCCAAGGCTTCATAGGCCTTGCGCGCCTCGGCGTCTTTCTCGATATCGAATTCCTTGTACGGAATACCTTTCTGATCGAGAAAGCGCCGGGTCAATTTGCAGTAGCCGCACCATTCGGTGCTGTAGAGCACAACATTGGCCGTGGCCTGAATCTGCTCGGACACCACTTGCGAGGGATTGAACACCCGCTCGATCTTGCCCCAGTTCTGGTAAACGACCACGACCAGCAGAATCAGCAGGACTTTTTTCAGTACGTTGCCCAGCATCAGTTGCGGCGCTTGAGCTGGTCGGTAAGCGAGGTCGGCAGGCCTTTGATGATCAGGGTGCCGGCTTCTTCGTCGTACTCGATCTTCGAGCCCAGCAAGTGCGCTTCAAAACTGATCGACAGGCCTTCGGCGCGACCGGTGAAGCGGCGGAACTGGTTCAGGGTGCGTTTGTCAGCCGGGATCTCCGGCGACAGGCCGTAGTCCTTGTTGCGAATGTGGTCGTAGAAGGCTTTCGGGCGATCTTCGTCGATCAGTTCCGACAGCTCCTCCAGACCCATGGGCTCGCCGAGCTTGGCCTGGCTACTGGCGTAATCCACCAGGGTCTTGGTTTTCTCCCGGGCGGACTCTTCCGGCAGGTCTTCGCTTTCCACGAAGTCACTGAAGGCCTTGAGCAGGGTGCGGGTTTCGCCCGGGCCGTCGACGCCTTCCTGGCAGCCTATGAAGTCGCGGAAGTATTCCGACACTTTCTTGCCGTTCTTGCCCTTGATGAAGGAAATGTACTGCTTGGACTGCTTGTTGTTCTGCCACTCGGAGACGTTGATCCGCGCCGCCAGGTGCAACTGGCCCAAATCCAGGTGACGGGACGGGGTCACGTCCAGTTCGTCGGTCACCGCCACGCCTTCACTGTGGTGTAGCAGGGCGATCGCCAGATAGTCGGTCATGCCTTGCTGATAGTGTGCGAACAGCACGTGGCCGCCGACCGACAGGTTGGATTCCTCCATCAGCTTTTGCAGGTGTTCGACCGCCACTCGGCTGAATGCGGTGAAGTCCTGGCCGCCATCGAGGTATTCCTTCAGCCAGCCACTGAAGGGAAAGGCGCCGGACTCCGGGTGAAACAGGCCCCAGGCTTTGCCTTGCTTGGCGTTGTAGCTTTCATTGAGGTCGGCAAGCATGTTCTCGATGGCGGCGGACTCGGCCAATTCAGAGTCGCGGGCGTGAAGAACCGCGGGTGTGCCGTCGGGTTTTTTGTCGATCAGGTGGACGATGCAATGACGGATCGGCATGGGCTTCTCGGCTGGTTTGAGAGGAGAGGGCGTGCTCCCCGAAAAAGCGCTCAGTGTACCGCAACCGCTGGTTTTGGAGCGGTGCGAAGGGCAATTGCACGGCGACCGGCGGCGCTTATGCGTTTTTTTCCCGATTTAGCGCAATAAAGCTGACCAAATGGGTAGCTAGAGGCGGATATTTCCCCGTCTCTGTGCTAGTTTTGCCCGGTCTTACGCGAAGTCACTGCGTTAAGCGTGCAGTCAGCAAATGTCAGGTCGAACCAAACCCTGATTTCGGCATCTATAACCCGACTCGTCGCGGTTATTGCCGAGGGTGCCAGATCCAGAAGATCGGGCTCGATGGCTGACACTGCACTCTGCAATCCATATGAATTTGATAGGGAAGGAACACTACATGGCTCTTACTAAAGACCAACTGATCGCCGACATCGCTGAAGCTATCGACGCGCCAAAAACCACCGCGCGTAACGCTCTGGACCAACTGGGCCAAATCGTTGCCGATCAGCTGGAAAACGGCGGCGAAATCACTTTGCCAGGCATCGGCAAACTGAAAGTGACTGAGCGTCCTGCCCGTACCGGCCGTAACCCTTCGACTGGCGCTGCCATCGAAATCCCTGCCAAGAAAGTGATCAAGCTGGTTGTGGCCAAAGGCCTGACCGACGCTGTGAACAAGTAAGACGCAGTGAAAAAAAAACCGTGCGCCGGAGCAGTCCGGGCACGGTTTTTTTGTGCCTGTGATTCAGCGATTGCTCTGTAAACACCGTTGAACCACGGTGGGAGCGAGCCTGCTCCCACCATTAACCTGTGTCTGTCCGGCTTTAGCGCGTCCAGCGCTCGCGGCGCCAGATTTGCTGTTCGGACTTGGTCTGGAAGGTCCAGGCAACGAAGCGACTCTGTTTCTGTCCTTGCGACATCTCCACGACCTGGCTTTCCAGTACGCCCGCCTTTTTCAGCGCGGTCTCGATGGCCGGCAGGTTCGAGGCTTTCGACACCAGGGTGCTGAACCACAGCACTTTGTGCTGGAAGTTCGCGCTTTCGGCGATCAGTTGCGTCACGAAACGCGCTTCACCCCCTTCACACCACAATTCCGCCGACTGACCGCCGAAGTTCAGCACCGGCAGTTTGCGTTTCGGGTCGGCGCGGCCCAGTGCGCGCCATTTGCGCTCGCTGCCCTTGGTGGCTTCGGCCATCGAGGCGTGGAACGGCGGGTTGCACATGGTCAGGTCAAAGCGCTCACCCGGCTCCAGCAAGCCGATCAGGATGTGCTTGGGATTGGTTTGCTGGCGCAACTGGATGGCTTTGTTCAAGCCATTGGACTGAACGATGGCCTTAGCCGAAGCCACCGCCGTCGGGTCGATTTCCGAGCCGAGGAAGTGCCAGCGGTAGTCACTGTGCCCGATCAACGGATAAACGCAGTTGGCGCCCATGCCGATATCGAGGACATTGACCTGCGCGCCGCGCGGGATTTTGCCTTCGTTCATGCTGGCCAGCAGGTCAGCCAGGAAGTGCACGTAATCGGCACGGCCCGGCACCGGTGGGCACAGGTAGTCGGCCGGGATGTCCCAATGGGCGATACCGTAGAACGCCTTGAGCAGCGCCCGGTTGAACACGCGCACCGCATCGGGGCTGGCGAAGTCGATGCTTTCCTTGCCATACGGGTTGATGATCACGAATTTCGCCAGTTCCGGCGTGGTTTTGATCAGCGCGGGGAAGTCGTAACGACCCTGATGGCGATTGCGCGGGTGCAGGCTGGCCTTTTCACGCGGCTCGACGGCTTTGGTCGGGGTCGCGGTTTCAGGCTTCTTGCGCGCAGGTTTGGGTGTGCGGGGGGCGTTCATGGGCGTGGTCGATTCGGGTATGGCTGAAAGTGGCGAGCATTGTCCCACATCTACGGGCAACACCGATCAACTGTGGGAGCGAGCCTGCTCGCGAAATCGGAGTGTCAGCCTATTCAAATATTGAATGTTGAACCGCATTCGCGAGCAGGCTCGCTCCCACAGGGGATTTTGGGTGTTGCAGGCACAAAAAAGGGAGGCCATTGCGGGCCTCCCTTTTTCATTGCGATTTGCCGTTACAGGCTGGCAATCCGCGCATGTTGCTCGGCCAGTTTGCCCAAGGCCTGCTCAGCCTCGGCCAGTTTGGCGCGTTCCTTGTCGATGACTTCAGCCGGTGCCTTGTCGACGAAACCAGCGTTGGACAGCTTGCCGCCCACGCGCTGGACTTCGCCTTGCAAGCGCTGGATTTCCTTGTCCAGACGGGCCAGTTCCGCACCCTTGTCGATCAGGCCGGCCATCGGCACCAGCACTTCCATTTCGCCGACCAGTGCGGTCGCTGACAGCGGTGCTTCTTCGCCGGCGGCGAGTACGGTGATCGATTCGAGGCGCGCCAGTTTTTTCAGCAATGCCTCGTTTTCGCTCAGACGGCGCTGATCTTCGGCGCTGACGTTCTTCAGGAACAGCGGCAGCGGTTTGCCCGGGCCGATGTTCATTTCGCCACGGATGTTGCGCGTGCCGAGCATCAGGCCCTTGAGCCATTCGATGTCGTCTTCGGCGGCCTGATCGATGCGTGCTTCGTTGGCCACTGGCCAAGGCTGCAGCATGATCGTCTTGCCTTCGATACCGGCCAGCGGCGCGATGCGCCGCCAGATTTCTTCGGTGATGAACGGCATGAACGGATGCGCCAGGCGCAGGGCCACTTCAAGCACGCGAACCAGGGTGCGACGAGTGCCGCGCTGACGTTCGACCGGCGCGTTTTCGTCCCACAGCACAGGCTTGGAGAGCTCCAGGTACCAGTCGCAGTACTGGTTCCAGATGAACTCGTACAAGGCTTGTGCCGCCAGGTCGAAACGGAACTGGTCGAGCTGACGGGTCACTTCGGCTTCGGTGCGTTGCAGCTGCGAAATGATCCAGCGGTCAGCCAGCGAGAGCTCGTAGGCTTCGCCGTTCTGGCCGCAGTCTTCGCCCTTGTCCAGCACGTAGCGCGCTGCGTTCCAGATCTTGTTGCAGAAGTTGCGATAGCCTTCGACGCGGCCCATGTCGAACTTGATGTCGCGACCGGTGGACGCCAGCGAGCAGAAAGTGAAGCGCAGGGCGTCGGTGCCGTAGCTTGCGATGCCCTCGGCGAACTCGTCGCGGGTCTGCTTCTCGATCTTCTTCGCCAGTTTCGGCTGCATCATGCCGGAGGTGCGCTTCTGCACCAGCTCTTCCAGCTCGATGCCGTCGATGATATCCAGCGGGTCCAGGACGTTGCCCTTGGACTTGGACATCTTCTGGCCCTGGCCATCACGCACCAGGCCGTGCACGTAAACGGTCTTGAACGGTACTTGCGGCGTACCATCCTCGTTCTTGATCAGGTGCATCGTCAGCATGATCATCCGGGCAACCCAGAAGAAGATGATGTCGAAACCCGTCACCAGCACGTCGGTGGAGTGGAATTTCTTCAGGAATTCGGTCTTTTCCGGCCAGCCCAGAGTGGAGAAAGTCCACAGGCCCGAGCTGAACCAGGTGTCGAGTACGTCGTTGTCCTGCTGCAGCGCAACGTCCGGGCCGAGGTTGTGCTTGGCACGCACTTCGGCTTCGTCGCGACCGACGTAGACTTTGCCCGACTCGTCGTACCACGCTGGAATCCGGTGGCCCCACCACAGCTGACGGCTGATGCACCAATCCTGGATGTCGCGCATCCACGAGAAGTACATGTTTTCGTATTGCTTGGGCACGAACTGGATGCGACCGTCTTCAACGGCGGCAATCGCAGGCTCGGCCAACGGCTTGGTGGACACGTACCATTGGTCGGTCAGCCACGGCTCGATGATGGTGCCGGAACGGTCGCCTTTCGGTACTTTCAGGGCGTGATCATTGACGCTGACCAGCAGGCCGGCAGCATCGAATGCAGCGACGATCTGTTTGCGCGCTTCGAAACGGTCGAGACCAGCGTATTCGGTCGGGATCTTGCCGTCGATGCTCTCGTTCAGCGTGCCGTCGAGGTTGAACGCCTGGGCGGCCGGCAGAACGATGGCGTTCTTGTCGAAGATGTTCAGCAGCGGCAGGTTGTGGCGCTTGCCGACTTCGTAGTCGTTGAAATCGTGGGCCGGGGTGATTTTCACGCAGCCGGTGCCGAATTCGGGATCGCAGTAATCGTCGGCGATGATCGGGATGCGGCGGCCGACCAGCGGCAGCTCGACAAACTTGCCGATCAGGGCTTTGTAGCGTTCGTCGTTCGGGTTAACGGCCACGGCGGAGTCGCCGAGCATGGTTTCCGGACGAGTCGTCGCGACGATCAGGTAATCATTGCCTTCAGCGGTCTTGGCGCCGTCGGCCAGCGGGTACTTCAGGTTCCACAGGAAACCCTTCTCGTCGTGGTTTTCCACTTCGAGGTCGGAAATCGCCGTGTGCAGCTTGGTGTCCCAGTTGACCAGACGCTTGCCGCGATAGATCAGGCCGTCTTCGTGCAGGCGGACAAAGGCTTCTTTAACGGCTTCCGAGAGGCCGTCGTCCATGGTGAAGCGCTCGCGGCTCCAGTCCACGGACGAGCCGAGGCGGCGGATCTGACGGCTGATGTTGCCGCCGGACTGGTCCTTCCACTCCCAGACTTTCTCGAGGAATTTGTCGCGGCCCAGATCGTGACGATTCTGGCCCTGGGCTTCGAGTTGACGCTCCACCAGCATTTGCGTGGCGATACCGGCGTGGTCGGTGCCCGGCTGCCACAGGGTGTTGCGGCCCTGCATGCGGCGGAAACGGATCAGGGCGTCCATGATCGCGTTGTTGAAGCCATGACCCATGTGCAGGCTGCCGGTGACGTTCGGCGGCGGGATCATGATGGTGTAGGACTCGCCCGCGCCTTGCGGGGCGAAGTAATTTTCAGACTCCCAGGTGTTGTACCAGGAAGTTTCAATGGCGTGCGGCTGGTAGGTCTTATCCATGCGCGGCGGGACCCTATTGGCATTTATTCAGGAAAAGCCGATGAGTATAGCGGGGATAAGCTGTTACGCGTAGAGCGAGGGGCCAACGGGCAGGGGAAAATTCGCGACCGGTTGGGGATGTGTTTTGCCGGTCAGGACGCCATCGCGGGCAAGCCACGCTCCCACAGGACCTGTATCGATCACAACATTGTGGTCCGACACATAACCTGTGGGAGCGTGGCTTGCCCGCGATGGGGGCTATCAGGCGACTCGATTCAAATCGTTATGCCGCGTTTCCTTCAGGCACAGCACGGCAATCAAGCTCAGCACCGCCGCCCCGGACACATACCCGCCGACATAGCTCAAACCACCCATCGCCACCAGT
Source organism: Pseudomonas sp. C2B4 (assembly GCF_013359695.1). Classification (GTDB taxonomy): domain Bacteria; phylum Pseudomonadota; class Gammaproteobacteria; order Pseudomonadales; family Pseudomonadaceae; genus Aquipseudomonas. Next base: position 14,632 of record NZ_JABFMU010000031.1, on the reverse strand, counting down.
TTCTGCGCGAAGAACGGTGCCGCCGAGGCCCCGACAATCCCGCCCAGGTTGTAGGCCGCGGAGGCGCCGGTATATCTCACGTGAGTCGGAAACAGCTCCGGCAGCAGGGCGCCCATCGGCGCGAATGTCACGCCCATCAGAAACAATTCGATACACAGGAACAACGCCACGCCCCAAGTCGAGCACTGGGTTAGTAATGGCTCCATTAGGAATCCCGAGAGAACGGCCAGCACGCCACCGATGATCAATATCGGTTTGCGCCCGAACCGGTCACTGGCCCAGGCCGACAGTGGCGTGGCTGCGGCCATGAACAATACGGCGAAGCACAGCAGTGCAAGGAAGGTTTCGCGGGTATAGCCGAGTGTCGAGACGCCGTAACTCAGCGAAAACACCGTGGAGATATAGAACAGTGCGTAACACACGACCATTGCGCCGGCGCCCAGCAATACCGGCAGCCAGTACTGGCTGAACAACTCGATCAACGGGATCTTCACCCGCTCTTCTCGCGCCACGGCATTGGCGAACACCGGCGTTTCGTGGAGCTTGAGGCGCACGTACAGGCCAACCATCACCAGTGCAGCGCTGAGCAGGAAAGGAATGCGCCAGCCCCAGGAACGGAACTGTTCATCGTTCAAAACCATGGCCAGCGTCAGGAACAGGCCGTTGGCGGCCAGAAAACCGATGGAGGGGCCGAGCTGGGGGAACATGCCGAACCAGGCGCGTTTGCCCTTGGGTGCGTTCTCCGTGGCCAGCAACGCCGCGCCACCCCATTCGCCGCCCAGTCCAAGGCCCTGGCCGAAACGCAGCACGCAGAGCAGGATGGGGGCCCAGGCGCCGATACTGTCGTAACCCGGCAGCACGCCGATCAGTGTCGTGCACACGCCCATCAGCAGCAGCGAGGCCACCAGGGTCGATTTTCGGCCAATGCGATCGCCAAAGTGCCCGAACAGTGCCGAACCCAAGGGGCGGGCGAGGAACGCAATGCCGAAGGTGAGGAAAGCCGACAGCATCTGCGCCGTGCCGGATGTTTGCGGAAAGAACACTGGGCCGATCACCAGTGCCGCGGCGGTGGCGTAGACGTAAAAATCGTAGAACTCGATGGCGGTGCCGATGAAACTCGCCGTGGCCACGCGGGTGGCGGAGTTTGTCGGTTGCGCAGGTGTGGAATCGCTGTAAGTCGTGCTGGTCGTCATGCGGTTATCCCTGACAGTCATGTGCCCAAGTGGAGCGAATTATTATGGTCGAACACCCAGGGATGTGGGTTGAGGCGCGCTCGCTGTTCCAGGTAGGAGCAGTCGTCGGTGTGATGCGGATGGAACTGATGGTCGCGCCGGAACCAGTGGAGTGCGGGGTAAGCACGGGGGCGGCGAGGCTTGGGTAAGCGCCCCGATTATAGGAAGGTGGCTAACGATTCAACAAGGGGCCAGATAACGGTTAGCCAGCGGTGGCTGCGACGGGCGCGGGGCCGGTGTGCCAGATCAGTACCCGCGTCACGCGATTGTCTTCTGTCTCGAGAATTTCCAGGCGATAGCGACCGATTTTCAGGCATACCGCGCTTTCGGGTATGGTTTCCAGTGCTTCAGTCACCAGGCCATTGAGGGTTTTCGGGCCGTCGCTTGGCAGATGCCAGCCGAGGCTCTTGTTCAGTTCGCGAATCGACGCGGCACCATCGATTACCAGGCGCCCGTCAGCCTGCGGATGGATATGCGGGTTATCGAGGCTTTGCTGGCTTTCGAACTCGCCGACGATTTCTTCGAGAATGTCTTCCAGTGTCACGATGCCGAGCACTTCGCCGTACTCGTCAACTACCATGCCCAGGCGTCGCTGTTGCTTGTGGAAGTTCAGCAACTGAAGTTGCAGCGGGGTGCTTTCCGGAACGAAGTAGGGTTCGCGACTGGCTGCCAGCAACGCCTCCAGCGTCAGGCTGCCATCAGGGAGCAAATGGCCGATTTGCCGGGTGTTGAGCACCGCTTCGACCTGATTGATGTCGCTGTGGAACACCGGCAGGCGTGTACGCTTGTTCGTGCGCAATTGCTCGATGATGTCCTCGATCGGGTCGTCGAGGTTGATCCCGTCGACTTCACTGCGGGGTACAAGAATGTCGTTGACCGTGATGTTGTCCAGCGCATGGATGCCTGGCAGCGAGTGCGGGCGGCAAACGGCGGGTTCGCGATCGTCGTTGCGCTCCTTGGGCATTTCGTCTTCGCTCTTTTGCACGACTTTGACTGTGCGGGCGAACGGGCGCATCAGCAACTGGCTGATGGCGTTGAGCAGCCAGGCTGCCGGGTAGATGATTTTCAAGGGCATGGGCAGCAAGGTGTTGCCTAGGGCCAGAATCGCGTCCGGATGGCGGACGGCGAGGGCGCGCGGAAGATAGTCGGCGAACACCAGCACGATTGCGCCGGCGCCGAGGCAGGCCACCCACGGACCGTTTTCGGCCCAGGTGAAAATCGCCAGCAAGGTGCAAATGACCACCACCAGCGTGCGGCACAGGGTATTGCAGAAAATCAGGCTGTTGAGTGGAAAGTTCAGCCTGGCCAGCGGCTTGTCGCCTGAGCGCGAGGCCGTACGCTTGGCCAGTAAATGCAGGTGCGCGGATTCAATGGCGGAAAACAGGCCTGACCATAGAATCAGCAGGGCTACTACTGCGAGCATCGGCCCTAAGGGCAAGTCGTCCATTAAAGCCGCCCGTCAGATGTGCAGGATGTATTCACGGACCAGCTTGCTGCCGAAATAGGCCAGCATCAGCAGGCAGAAACCGGCGAGGGTCCAGCGAATGGCTTTGTGTCCGCGCCAGCCGAGGCGGTTACGGCCCCAGAGCAGCACACTGAAGACGACCCAGGCCAGGCAGGCCAGCAGGGTTTTATGCACCAGATGCTGCGCGAACAGGTTGTCGACGAACAGCCAGCCGGAGATCAGCGACATCGACAACAGCGACCAGCCGGCCCAGAGGAAACCGAACAGCAGGCTTTCCATGGTTTGCAGGGGCGGGAAGTTCTTGATCAGCCCCGACGGGTGCTTATGTTTGAGCTGATGATCCTGAATCAGCAGCAGCAAGGCCTGAAACACCGCGATGGTGAACATGCCGTAGGCCAGAATCGACAGCAGGATGTGGGCGAGGATGCCCGGCTCCTCGTCGATCACTTGCACCGTACCGGCCGGGGCGAATTGCGCCAGCAACACCGTGATGGCGCCCAACGGGAACAGCAGCACCAGCAGGTTTTCCACCGGAATCCGCGAACAGGCCAGCAGGGTCAGGGCGATGACCGCTGCGGCGATCAGGCTCGATGCGCTGAAAAAGTCCAGGGCCAGGCCGATCGGGGTCAGCAGGTGGGCGAGCAGGCTGGCGCCATGGGCCAGCACGGCGAGGACGCCGAGCGTGACCAGCAGGCGTTTGTTGGCCTTGGCGCAGGTGGCCAGGCGAGTGCCCTGGTAGAGAGTCGCAGCGGCATATAAACAGGCGGCGGCGAGGGTGGTCAGCAAACTGGGTGACAAGGGGAGCATAAGTCCTGTTAGGCAAGCCCGAAAGTCGCTGAGTTTGGCATAGAACCCCTGCGGCACGAAAGACCAGACAAGCTGACGGCGAGGTGTCCGCCGGCCGCAGTCTTCGCTATAATCCGCGACCTGCCCACGCCGCAGGCTCGCCGAGCACATGTTTAGTCCGGTTCGGGCCGCCATTATCCCGGTCTACACAGGGCCTGAAAGGATCGCGCAATGTTTGAAAACTTAACCGACCGTCTCTCGCAGACGCTGCGCCATGTCACCGGCAAGGCCAAGCTGACCGAGGACAACATCAAAGACACCCTGCGCGAAGTGCGCATGGCGTTGCTCGAAGCCGACGTCGCCTTGCCGGTGGTGAAGGACTTCGTCAATTCGGTCAAGGAACGTGCCGTCGGCACTGAAGTGTCGCGCAGCCTGACCCCGGGCCAGGCCTTTGTGAAAATCGTCCAGGCCGAACTCGAAAGCCTGATGGGCGCGGCCAACGAAGATCTGAACCTGAGCGCCGTTCCGCCTGCCGTCATACTCATGGCCGGTTTGCAGGGCGCTGGTAAGACCACCACCGCTGGCAAGCTCGCGCGCTTCCTTAAAGAGCGCAAGAAGAAGTCGGTCATGGTCGTGTCCGCGGACGTTTACCGTCCGGCGGCGATCAAGCAGCTGGAAACCCTGGCCAGCGACATTGGCGTGACGTTCTTCCCGTCCGACCTGAGCCAGAAACCGGTCGACATCGCCCAGGCGGCTATTAAGGAAGCAAAACTCAAATTCATCGACGTGGTCATCGTCGATACCGCCGGTCGCCTGCACATCGATGAAGAGATGATGGGCGAGATCAAGGCCCTGCACGCCGCGATCAACCCGGTTGAAACCCTGTTCGTGGTCGATGCCATGACCGGCCAGGACGCCGCGAACACGGCCAAGGCCTTCGGTGACGCGCTGCCGCTGACGGGTGTAATCCTGACCAAGGTCGACGGCGATGCCCGCGGCGGTGCGGCCCTTTCGGTTCGCGCCATCACCGGCAAGCCGATCAAGTTCATCGGTATGGGCGAGAAGAGCGAGGCGCTCGACCCGTTCCACCCTGAGCGTATTGCGTCCCGTATCCTCGGCATGGGCGACGTGCTCAGCCTGATCGAGCAGGCGGAAGCGACCCTCGACAAGGACAAGGCCGACAAGCTGGCCAAGAAGCTTAAGAAGGGCAAGGGTTTCGACCTGGAAGACTTCCGCGACCAGCTGCAACAGATGAAGAACATGGGCGGCCTTGGCGGTCTCATGGACAAACTGCCGAACATGGGCGGTGTGAACCTGGCGCAGATGGGCAATGCCCAGAGTGCGGCAGAGAAACAATTCAAGCAGATGGAAGCCATCATCAACTCCATGACCCCGGCCGAGCGCCGTGACCCTGAACTGATCAGCGGTTCGCGCAAGCGTCGTATCGCCATGGGCTCCGGCACCCAGGTGCAGGACATCGGTCGCTTGATCAAGCAGCACAAGCAGATGCAGAAGATGATGAAGAAATTCTCCGCCAAAGGCGGGATGGCCAAAATGATGCGCGGCATGGGCGGTATGTTGCCCGGCGGCGGCATGCCGAAAATGTAAAGAATCCGCGCCGGCCATCGTGTCGGCGCAGACCCGCAAGGAGGCGGGATCTCCAGCAAACCCGCACGTGGCGGGAGCTGACCGGCCGTTTTCAACGACGGCTCTATAGCAAATCTGCATGGCGGCCGATAGGCGCCGGAAAAAGTCATTTGCAAAAGTCCGGATATTCCTTAGAATATGCGGCCTTTCGGGCACCCATGCCCGCTGTGCATTTAGATTTGCAGCACCGACTACAGGAACGATGTTCACATGCTAACAATCCGTCTTGCCCTTGGCGGCTCCAAAAAGCGCCCGTTTTACCACTTGACCGTAACCGACAGCCGCAACCCGCGCGACGGTTCCCACAAGGAACAGGTTGGTTTCTTCAACCCGGTTGCTCGTGGTCAAGAAGTCCGTCTGTCCGTGAACCAAGAGCGCGTAGCCTACTGGCTGAGCGTTGGTGCACAACCTTCTGAGCGCGTTGCTCAGTTGTTGAAGGAATCTGCTAAGGCTGCGGCCTGAGCAATATGAACGCGACGCCAGCTGTTGCTGATGATTTGATCGTTATCGGCAAGATTTACTCTGTTCACGGCGTTCGCGGCGAAGTGAAGGTGTATTCCTTTACTGATCCGATTAAGAACCTGCTGGATTACAAAACCTGGACGCTCAAGCGTGACGGCAATGTAAAGCAGGTAGAGCTAGTCAGCGGACGCGGGAACGACAAGTTCCTGGTCGCAAAGCTCAAGGGTCTCGATGATCGTGAAGAAGCTCGTCTTCTGGCCGGTTATGAGATCTGCGTGCCGCGCAACCTGTTCCCTGAACTGACCGACGGCGAGTACTACTGGTACCAGCTGGAAGGTCTCAAGGTCATCGACACCCTCGGGCAACTGTTCGGGAAGATCGATCACCTGCTGGAGACCGGCTCGAATGATGTAATGGTGGTCAAGCCTTGCGCTGGCAGCCTGGATGATCGCGAACGCCTGTTGCCCTATACGGAGCAATGCGTGTTGGCCGTCGACCTGGTCGCGGGCGAGATGAAGGTGGATTGGGACGCGGATTTCTAAGCGTGGCTAACTTGCGCGTAGAAGTGATCAGTTTGTTTCCCGAGATGTTCTCCGCCATCAGCGAGTACGGCATCACCAGTCGTGCGGTGAAACAGGGGCTCTTGCAGCTGACCTGTTGGAATCCGCGAGACTACACGACGGATCGACATCACACTGTGGATGATCGCCCATTTGGCGGTGGTCCGGGCATGGTGATGAAGATCAAGCCCCTGGAAGACGCTCTGGTTCACGCCAAGGCAGCTGCCGGGGAGGGCGCGAAGGTGATTTACCTGTCGCCCCAAGGCCGTCAACTGACACAGTCGGCGGTACGCGAGTTGGCGAATCTGGATGCATTGATCCTGATTGCCGGCCGCTATGAAGGCATTGACGAGCGGTTTATTGAAGCTCATGTCGATGAAGAGTGGTCGATTGGCGACTATGTACTGTCTGGCGGCGAGCTGCCGGCGATGGTCCTGATCGATGCGGTTACACGACTGCTGCCTGGAGCTTTAGGGCATGCGGACTCCGCCGAGGAAGATTCCTTTACGGATGGTTTGCTGGATTGCCCGCACTACACCCGACCGGAGGTGTATGCGGATCAGCGTGTTCCCGACGTATTGCTAAGTGGCAATCACGCGCACATCCGGCGTTGGCGTTTACAGCAGTCCCTTGGTCGGACCTATGAACGACGCGCCGATCTTCTGGAAAGCCGCTCGCTTTCTGGAGAAGAGAAGAAGCTGCTCGAGGAATACATCCGCGAGCGGGACGATAGTTAACAACGTATCGATGGTAGATCCGACGATTTACCTTAGGAGCACAGCATGACTAACAAAATCATCCTTGCACTCGAAGCAGAGCAGATGACCAAAGAGATCCCTACCTTTGCCCCGGGCGACACCATTGTCGTTCAGGTGAAAGTGAAGGAAGGCGACCGTTCGCGTCTGCAAGCGTTCGAAGGTGTTGTTATCGCCAAGCGTAACCGCGGCGTAAACAGTGCATTCACCGTTCGTAAAATCTCCAACGGTGTTGGCGTAGAGCGTACTTTCCAGACCTACAGCCCGCAAATCGACAGCATGGCTGTCAAGCGTCGCGGTGACGTACGTAAAGCCAAGCTGTACTACCTGCGTGACCTGTCGGGTAAAGCAGCTCGCATCAAGGAAAAACTGGCTTAAGTCCAGCTTCCGATGCAGAAAAAAGCAGCCTACGGGCTGCTTTTTTGTTGCCCGCAGTTTATTCCCGTAATTCGTATCAGGCCTTGAACCCATGACCACCCGCGATCAGGAAATCGAACGCCGTACCGAGCTCTCGGTAACCCGCGTGACCAAGGCGGTATTCCCGCCGACCACCAACCACCACAACACACTGTTCGGCGGCACCGCACTGGCCTGGATGGACGAAGTGTCGTTCATCACGGCGACACGTTTTTGCCGCTTGCCATTGGTGACGGTCTCCACGGACCGCATCGACTTCAATCACGCCATCCCTGCCGGGTCCATCGTCGAGCTGGTAGGGCGGGTGATCAAGGTGGGTAACACAAGCCTCAAGGTCGAGGTTGAAGTATTTGTCGAAAGCATGAGCTGCGACGGTCGCGAGAAGGCGATTCATGGCCAGTTCAGCTTTGTGGCCATCGACGATGACAAGCGTCCGGTGCCAGTACTGCCGGGGTTTGCGGCCTGAACTGACAACGGATGCGCACCTTCAGGCACCGCCAGGTTCCGGTTGGATCAACGCCAATAGCGTCCACCCCGCCGACGGCTTCAGCATGCTATCCGGCGTCACCACATGCACCCAACCGGCAACATCGCGCATGAACAGCAGCGTCGCGCGATCACCGTGCAACGCCCGGTAATCCTCCCAGTCGAAGCCTTCCTTCAGTGTCGTGGTGTACAGCTCGGCACCCTGGCTCAGTTGACTGGCGAACTTGCCGTAGGTCAGCGCCTCGCTGCCCAGTTGATTGGCCCGATGCTCCAGGCTGGTCCGGTGTTTGTCGGAACGGCGGCTCTCCTGGCCGCTGGCCAGCCCGAACATCCGCTGATGGCCGAAGTCATGACGAAAACGCATCAGCGCCAGCGTGTTCATTTCGCCTGAAGGTGACAGCGCCAGCAAATGGCCAAGCCCCACCAGATCCAGATGCGCGTCAGCATGTTGCGAGGCGGGATTACCGAAATAGGTTGGCAGTCCTTCCATTCGTGCCGCCCGGATATTTTCCCAGCTTGAGTCGGTCAGCAAAACGCGCGTATTCAGTTGTTGCAGTACTTTACCGAGGGTACGTGCAGGTCCATTGGCGCCAATGATGAGAAAGCCACTGGGTGCCGGCTCCGCGACTTTCAGCATGCGCGCCAGCGGGCGCGCCGTTGCACTTTGCAGCACCACGGTGCCGATGATTACGGCAAAGGTCAGCGGCACCAGTAACAGTGCGCCTTCGTGCCCTATCTCGTCCAAGCGGATGGCGAACACGGCGGACACCGCTGCGGCGACGATGCCGCGTGGGGCGATCCACGCCAGCAGTGCCCGCTCGCGCCAGCTCAGGCTTGAACCTGCCGTGCAGAGCAACACGTTCAAGGGGCGCGCAATGAACTGAATGATCAGCAGCAGAATCAACACCAGCGGTCCAAGGGCGATCAGGGCGTTCAGGTCCAGCCGAGCCGCCAGCATTATGAACAACCCGGAGATCAGCAGGACGCTGAGGTTTTCCTTGAAATGCAGGATATGCCGCACGTCCACGCCCTTCATGTTGGCCAGCCACATGCCCATCAGGGTGACCGCCAGCAGGCCGGACTCATTCATGACTTCACTGGCAGCAATGAAAATGCCCAGAACGACGGCCAGGGAAGCCAGGTTGTGCAGGTACTCCGGTAGCCAATGCCGACGAATGATCGTGCCCAGTACCCAGCCGCCAAGAATGCCGAACAGGCTGCCGCACAGAATGACGCCACCAAAGGTGAGCAGGCTTTGGGTCAGGCCACTGTCCTCGGCACGGGCGATGATGAAGCTATAGACCACCACGGCCAGCAGGGCGCCGATAGGGTCGATGACAATGCCTTCCCAGCGCAGGATGCTGGCAATCGAGGCATTTGGGCGCACAACCCTCAGCATGGGCACAATGACGGTCGGACCGGTGACCAGCGTCAGGCTGCCGAACAAAGCCGCCAGCATCCAGTCGAACCCCAGCAGCCAGTGAGTGGCCGTGGCGATGATGACCCAGGTCGCGAGGGCGCCGAGGGTCACCAGGCGACGGACGACGCTGCCGATTTCGCGCCATTCCGACAAATGCAGCGTCAGACTGCCTTCGAACAGGATCAATGCCACTGCCAGGGACACCAGAGGCATCAGCAAGGGCCCGAACATGTCCTCGGGATCGAGCAGATGCAATACCGGCCCGACCAGAATGCCGGTCAACAACAGAAACAGAATGGCTGGCAATTTCAGGCGCCAGGCCAGCCATTGGCAACCCAACGCTGCCGCACCTATCCCGCCAAACGCCAGTAAAATCTGCTGTTCGCTCATGACCGTTTCCTGTTCCTTGAAGTAGCGGGCTATGAAAGACTAGCGGCCGTTTCCAACGTCCATGCTGATTTTTGTGCGCAGGTTTCAATCTGCGCGATTTGAGTGCCCATGCCTGCCATCGAACATCCCTTGATAGACCAATTCCTCGACGCCCTGTGGCTGGAGAAGGGTCTTTCCGATAACACCCGCGATGCCTATCGCAGCGACCTCGCACTGTTCAACGGCTGGTTGCAGGAAAAAGGCCTGGAGCTGGCCAGTGCGGGTCGGGAATTGATCCTCGATCACTTGGCCTGGCGCGTGGAGCAAAATTACAAACCTCGTTCCACCGCACGATTTCTCTCTGGCGTGCGGGGCTTCTATCGCTACTTGTTGCGGGAAAAGCTGATCGCCGTCGATCCGACCCTTCGCGTCGATATGCCGCAACTCGGCAGGCCGCTGCCAAAATCCCTGTCGGAAGCAGACGTGGAAGCACTACTAAAGGCGCCGGACTTGAGCGAAGCGATCGGTCAGCGCGATCGGGCCATGCTCGAGGTGTTGTACGCCTGCGGCCTGCGGGTGACGGAACTGGTCAGCCTGACGCTGGAGCAAGTCAACCTGCGCCAGGGTGTCTTGCGGGTGATGGGCAAGGGCAGCAAGGAGCGGCTGGTGCCGATGGGCGAGGAAGCGATCGTCTGGGTCGAGCGTTACCTGCGCGATGGGCGTGGCGAGCTGCTCGGTGGACGGCCCAGCGATGTGTTGTTCCCCAGCCAGCGTGGTGAGCAGATGACTCGCCAGACGTTCTGGCACCGGATCAAGCATCAGGCCAAGGTCGCGGGGATCGGCAAGTCGCTGTCGCCGCACACCTTGCGCCATGCGTTTGCCACCCATCTGCTCAACCATGGCGCCGACTTGCGGGTGGTGCAGATGTTGCTGGGGCACAGCGACCTGTCGACCACGCAGATCTACACTCACGTCGCCCGGGCGCGATTGCAGGACCTGCATGCCAAACACCACCCCAGAGGCTGACCCTGTTCACTGTGGGAGCGAGCCTGCTCGCGAATACGGCGGCTCACTCAGCATTGATGTCACGAGTAGGCAGCTTTCGCGAGCAGGCTCGCTCCCACAAAATGCCTTCGCCAATGCCTTGTATCACCGGCATTCGGCCCCACGGACCTTATGTGATAGGCTTTGCCGGTTTGCACGATGGGCGGTTATGACCCGGTGTTTTGCCACCGGCGTTCTGACGGTCCCATTTGTCCGCCTTCAGGAGTTCTCATGCGTCTGACCCAGATTTTTGCCGCCGCCGCCATTGCGTTGGTCAGCACCTTTGCCGTCGCCGATGATGCGGCCGACAAAGCCATCCGTAAAAGCCTGGAAAACCTCCAGCTCGAAGTACCGGTAGAAACCATCACCGCCAGCCCGTTGCCGGGCCTGTACGAAGTCAAGCTCAAGGGCAGCCGCGTGCTGTACGCCAGTGCCGACGGCCAGTACGTGGTTCAGGGCTACATGTTCCAGCTCAAGGACGGCAAGCCGGTCAACCTGACCGAGAAGACCGAACGCCTGGGCATCTCCAAACTGATCAACGAAATTCCGGTCGCTGAAACCGTGGTCTACCCGGCCATCGGGGAAACCAAGTCGCACATCACCGTGTTCACCGACACCACCTGCCCGTACTGCCACAAGTTGCACGCCGAAGTGCCCGAGCTGAACAAGCGCGGCATCGAAGTGCGTTACGTGGCGTTCCCGCGCCAGGGCCTGGGTTCGCCGGGTGACGAGCAACTGCAAGCCGTGTGGTGCTCGAAAGACAAGAAAGCGGCCATGGACAAGATGGTCGACGGCAAGGAAATCAAGGCCGCCAAGTGCGATAACCCGGTGTCCAAACAGTTCGCCCTGGGCCAGTCGATTGGCGTGAACGGTACGCCGGCCATCGTTTTGGCCGACGGTCAGGTCATTCCGGGCTACCAGCCTGCGCCACAAGTCGCCAAACTGGCGTTGGGCGCGAAGTAAATTCGCATCGTCACGGTCAGCCTTGACGATCATGGTCCGGCAGCGACATCGCCGGGCCATTAATAGAGAGCCGCGATTCTGCGGCTGTTTTCACGGCCGGCCTCGAGTCGGCCGTTTTATGGGGAGTTCACAGTGAAACCGGTCAAAGTAGGCATCTGTGGGTTAGGGACCGTCGGTGGCGGTACCTTCAACGTACTTCAGCGTAACGCCGAGGAAATTGCTCGTCGTGCCGGGCGTGGGATCGAAGTGGCGCAAATTGCCATTCGCACGCCAAAGCCTCAGTTCCAAACGACCGGTATTGCGATTACCACCGATGTCTTCGAAGTGGCCACGAACCCTGAGATCGACATCGTCATAGAGCTGATGGGCGGCTATACCGTTGCCCGCGAGCTGGTACTCAAGGCCATCGAGAATGGCAAGCATGTGGTCACCGCGAACAAGGCGCTTATCGCCGTTCACGGTAATGAAATTTTCGCCAAGGCGCGCGAGAAAGGCGTGATCGTTGCGTTCGAGGCGGCCGTGGCTGGCGGCATTCCGGTGATCAAGGCGATCCGTGAAGGCCTGTCCGCCAACCGCATCAACTGGGTCGCCGGCATCATCAACGGCACCGGCAACTTCATTCTTACCGAAATGCGTGAGAAAGGCCGGACCTTTGAAGATGTGCTGGCCGAAGCCCAGGCGCTGGGTTACGCCGAAGCCGATCCGACGTTTGACGTCGAAGGCATCGATGCGGCGCACAAGCTGACGATCCTGGCGTCCATCGCATTCGGTATCCCGCTGCAATTCGACAAGGCCTACACCGAAGGCATCACCAAGCTGACCACCGCTGACGTGAACTACGCCGAAGCATTGGGCTACCGCATCAAGCACCTGGGCGTGGCGCGCAGCACCGCGACCGGTATTGAACTGCGCGTGCACCCGACGCTGATCCCGGCCGATCGCCTGATCGCCAACGTCAACGGCGTGATGAACGCAGTGATGGTTAACGGCGACGCCGCCGGTTCGACCTTGTTCTACGGCGCTGGCGCCGGCATGGAGCCGACCGCTTCGTCGGTGATCGCCGACCTGGTGGACGTGGTTCGCGCCATGACCTCCGATCCGGAAAACCGCGTACCGCACCTGGCCTTCCAGCCGGATGCGTTGTCGGCGCACCCGATCCTGCCGATCGAAGCCTGCGAAAGTGCTTATTACCTGCGCATCCAGGCCAAGGATCATCCGGGCGTACTGGCCCAGGTGGCGAGCATCCTGTCCGAGCGCGGGATCAACATCGAGTCGATCATGCAGAAGGAAGTCGAGGAACACGACGGCCTGGTGCCAATGATCCTGCTGACCCACCGCGTGCTGGAGCAGCACATCAACGATGCGATTGCCGCACTGGAAGCCCTGGCGGGCGTGGTCGGTCCGGTCGTACGGATCCGCGTCGAGCACCTGAACTAAGCCGATATCCTTTACCGGGTTCGCCTGCGGGCCCGGCATTGCGAACACTGCCCATTGGAGTCAGTCATGCGTTACATCAGCACCCGCGGCCAGGCACCGGCCCTGAATTTCGAAGACGTCCTACTGGCCGGTCTGGCCACTGACGGCGGTTTGTACGTCCCGGAAAACCTGCCACGTTTCACCCAGGAAGAAATCGCCTCCTGGGCCGGCCTGCCGTATCACGAGCTGGCTTTCCGCGTCATGCGCCCGTTCGTCACCGGCAGCATTCCGGACGCCGATTTCAAAAAGATTCTTGAAGAAACCTACGGTGTGTTCGCCCACAACGCCGTTGCGCCGCTGCGTCAGCTGAACGGCAACGAATGGGTACTGGAGCTGTTCCACGGCCCGACCCTGGCGTTCAAGGACTTCGCCCTGCAACTGCTCGGCCGCCTGCTCGACTACGTGCTGGAAAAGCGCGGCGAGCGCGTGGTGATCGTCGGTGCCACGTCCGGTGATACCGGTTCGGCTGCCATCGAAGGCTGCAAGCACTGCGAAAACGTCGATATCTTCATCCTGCACCCGCACAACCGTGTGTCCGAAGTGCAGCGTCGGCAGATGACCACCATTTTCGGTGAGAACATCCACAACATCGCCATCGAAGGCAACTTCGACGACTGCCAGGAAATGGTCAAGGCGAGCTTCGCCGACCAGGGCTTCCTCAAGGGCACTCGCCTGGTGGCGGTGAACTCGATCAACTGGGCGCGGATCATGGCCCAGATCGTTTACTACTTCCACGCAGCCCTGCAGCTGGGTGGCCCGGCGCGTTCGGTGGCGTTCTCGGTGCCGACCGGCAACTTCGGCGACATTTTCGCCGGTTACCTGGCGCGCAACATGGGCCTGCCGATCAACCAGTTGATCGTCGCCACCAACCGCAACGACATCCTGCACCGCTTCATGAGCGGCAATCAGTACGTCAAGGAAACCCTGCACGCCACCCTGTCGCCGTCCATGGACATCATGGTCTCGTCAAACTTCGAGCGCCTGCTGTTCGACCTGCACGGTCGCAACGGCGAGGCGATTGCTGGTTTGATGGACAGCTTCAAGCAGGGCGGTGGCTTCAGCGTCGAGCAAGAGCGCTGGACCGAAGCTCGCAAACTGTTCGACTCGCTGGCTGTGGATGATGCGCAAACCTGCGAAACCATCGCCGAAGTCTACGAGCAGACCGGCGAAGTACTGGACCCGCACACGGCCATCGGCGTCAAGGCCGCGCGCGAATGCCGCCGCAGCCTGGATATCCCGATGGTGATCCTCGGCACGGCCCATCCGGTCAAGTTCCCGGATGCCGTGGAAAAGGCCGGTGTAGGAAAAGCGCTGGAGCTGCCAGTGCATCTTTCTGATCTGTTTGAGCGGGAAGAGCGTTGCACCGTGTTGCCCAATGACCTGAAAGCCGTACAGGCCTTCGTCAGCCAGCATGGTAATCGCGGTAAGCCGCTTTAACCCGCGATAGCTGAACATCGCGAGCAGTCTTGTAACCCCTGTGGGAGCGAGCCTGCTCGCGAAAGCGGTCTTTCCTTCAAGAAGATGCTGACTGATTCGCCGCCTTCGCGAGC
>NZ_JABFMU010000030.1 GCF_013359695.1 Pseudomonas sp. C2B4 | reverse complement strand
TTGGCGGGCCTGTGGTTCCGCTGACCTTTCAATTGATCTCGCTGATCATTGCAGCCTGGTACGGCGCCAAACTGTTGAGCCGACCCATCCAGCGCCTGAGCGACGCCGCCGAGCGCCTGAGCGAAGACCTCAACAGCCCGCCGCTGGACGAGTCTGGCCCTAGGGAAGCACGGATGGCTGCGCACACCTTCAACCAAATGCAGCGACGGATCATCGAGCAGGTGAAACAACGCTCACGGATGCTCGGCGCGGTGTCCCACGATCTGCGCACGCCGCTGTCGCGACTCAAGCTGCGGCTGGAGCAGATCGACGACGACAGGTTGCAGGGCCAGATGCGCCAGGATCTGGACGACATGATCAGCATGCTCGACGCCACCCTCACCTACCTGCACGAACAGCGCACCAGCGAAGCGCCGCAGTGGATGGACGTGCAGGCGCTGGTGGAGTCCCTGAGCGAAAACGCCCAGGACCAGGGCGCCGATGTCCAGACCGACGGTCACTGTGCGCCGCTGCAGGTACAACCGATGGCGTTGCGTTCCTGCGTCAACAACCTGCTGGACAACGCGCTGCGTTATGCCGGGCAGGCGCTGATCACCCTGGAGGATCATCGGGAAGCACTGTTGATCAGGGTGATCGATCAAGGGCCAGGCATCGCAGCCGAGCAGCGCGAAGCGGTGTTCGAACCGTTTTTTCGCCTGGAAGGTTCGCGCAATCGTAACTCAGGGGGTGTCGGGCTGGGCATGACCATCGCCCGGGAAGCGGCCGAGCGGCTGGGTGGGCAATTGAGCCTGGAAGAAACGCCGGGGGGCGGGTTGACTGCGGTCATTCGCCTGCCGCGTATCTGAAAACACCTGGCCCATTGTGGGAGCGAGCCTGCTCGCGAAGAGGTCGGCACATTCGACATCAATGCGACTGATAGACCGCTTCGCGAGCAGGCTCGCTCCCACAGGGTTCCGGGTGAATCGAAGAATCAGCGTTTACGCAGAATCACGCTACCGATCGAGTACCCGGCGCCGAACGAGCTGAGCACCGCCAGCGAACCGGCTGGCAGATCGTCCTGATGCTTGTGGAAGGCAATCACGGAACCGGCGGAGCTGGTGTTGGCGTAGGTGTCGAGAATCACCGGTGCTTCCTGCTCGGTGGCGTCGCGGCCCAGCAGTTTCTTGACGATCAGGTGATTCATGCTGAGGTTGGCCTGGTGCAGCCAGAAGCGCTTCACGTCGCTGACGTTAAGCTGGTTCTCTTCCAGATGCGCACCGATCAGTTCGGCCACCATCGGGCAGACTTCCTTGAACACCTTGCGGCCTTCCTGCACGAACAATTTGTCCCTGGCCCCGATACCTTCTTCCGCAGCGCGATTGAGGAAGCCGAAGTTGTTGCGGATGTTGTTGGAGAACTTGGTCAGCAGTTTGGTGCTGACCACATCGAATTGATGCTTGGACGTGGCCAGGTCGGCGCGCTCGACGATCACTGCGGTGGCCGCATCGCCGAAAATGAAATGGCTGTCGCGGTCGCGGAAGTTCAAGTGACCGGTGCAGACTTCCGGGTTGACCATCAGAATCGCCCGGGCCTGGCCCAACTGGATGCTGTTGGCGGCGGTCTGGATGCCGAAGGTCGCCGAAGAACAGGCCACGTTCATGTCGAAACCGAAACCCTGGATACCCAGCGCTTCCTGGACTTCGATGGCAATGGCCGGGTAGGCGCGTTGCAGGTTGGAGCAGGCGACGATCACGCCGTCGATGTCCGCGGCGGTCTTGCCGGCGCGCTGCAAGGCTTGTTCGGCGGCGCCGATGGCCATCTGGCACAGCACCGACCATTCGTCGTTGGAACGCTCCGGCAGGCGCGGCGCCATGCGTTGCGGGTCGAGGATGCCGTCCTTGTCCATGACAAAGCGACTCTTGATGCCGGAAGCTTTTTCGATAAACGCAGCGCTGGACTCGGTCAACGCTTCAATCTCGCCGCGCGCGATGGCGTCAGCGTTGTCGGCATTGAATTGCGCTACATAGGTATTGAAAGACTGCACCAGCTCTTCGTTGGAGATGCTGTTGGCCGGAGTGTAGAGGCCGGTGCCGCTGATGACGACGTTATGCATGGTCGTGTCTCTGATCTGTTCAGGCAGAAAGCATTGGCACTGTCGTACCAATACGCAAAGGGTCTATTCCCATCCGGGGGGACGCAAACCTGGCATCGCTTTATTCCGTCACGCGATCCGGCCGAAGGCTCTGGGTCGCGAAACTGGCGTTTATGGTCGCGAAGTTTGCCATAAACCTAATGATTTGGCGCCTTTTGCAAGAACAATGACATCCCTGTGTGAACTTGTGTGGCGAGGGGATTTATCCCCGTTGGGTGGCGAAGCCGCCCCTAAACCGGCGCACTCGATGTATCAGTTACACCGAGTGCGCTGGTTTTACGACTGCTTCGCAGCCGGACGGGGATAAATCCCCTCGCCACAAAAGCTCGCTCCTACAGGGGGCATGTCAGGGTTCGACCTGGCTCCACTGCTTGCTCAGGCGCTTGTCCGAGATGGGCACCTTGGTCCCCAGTTGCTGGGCGAACAGCGACACCCGGTACTCCTCCAGCCACCAGCGATACAACTCCAGTTGCGGGTCGCGCTTGCCTTCCTGGGCGTGTTTGTTGGCGCGGGTCTGGTACTGGGTCCAGAGATTGGATAACTCGCCGCTCCAGACCCGGTCTTTCTGCACCTGAGCGCCCAGTTTCTCGAAGCGCTGCTCGATGGCCTTGAGGTAACGCGGAAATTCCTTGAGCCATTGCATCGGCGTTTCCCGGACAAAACCCGGGTACACCAGTTGGCTGAGCTGCTGCTTGATGTCATTCAGGGCCACGGCTTGCGCCAGGTCGATCTTGCCCTTGAAGCGCTTTTGCAGGCCATGCCAGAGCTTGAGGATTTCCAGGGTCAGCTTCGCCACCCGTTCGGCGTGCTCGGTCCAGGCACCGCGCTTGCGCTCGGCCAGCGACGCCAGCGCGGCACCATCACGGGGCAATGGGTCTTCACCGTCGAGAATGCAGCTGTCGAGGCTGGCCAGCAGAATGTCTTCCACCAGCGCATCGACGCGCCCCATGTCGCGATACAGCAGGCCCAGTTCGGTCAGGCCCGGCAGCTTGCCGCGCAAGAACTTCGCCGACTCCGCCAGTTGCTGCATCAGCAAACGCTGCAAGGCCCGGCGATGCTGGAACTCGGCTTCGGCCGGCGTCGAGAAGCGCCCTTCCTTGACCGTGCCGCTCTCCTCCACCAACGCCGGATACACCGTCATCGACAGCCCAGCGATCTTCTGCTGGGTTTTCTCGGCCACGGCGGCGAACACTTTTGGCTCCACCGGTTGTTGGCTTTTCGCGGTCTGCGGCACGGCCAACGCCGCCTGGCTAGCCTCGGCGAAACGAGCCGTCAGCTCGGCCAGGTCGCGGCCTTCACCGAGAAACTTGCCCTGCGCGTCGACGATTTCCAGGTTCATTCGCAGGTGGTTTTCCACCTGCAGCGCCGCTTCGGCCCAGGCCTCGTCGCTGACGCGGGCGCCGGTCATGCGCAGCAGCTCACGACCCAATGCCTGGGGCAACGAACCCTCGGCGAAGGTCATGCGTTGCAAGGCGGCTTTGACGAAGTCCGGCACCGGCACGAAATTCTTGCGCAAGGCCTTGGGCAGGTTGCGCACCAGGGCAACGCACTTGGCTTCGATAACGCCCGGCACCAGCCATTCCAGGCGCTCCGGCGGCAGCATCGGCAACAGCGGCGCCGGCACGCGCAGGGTCACGCCGTCGCGCGGGTGATTCGGTTCGAAGTGGTAGCTGAGCGCCAATTCCAGATCGCCGATGTGGAGGGTGTCCGGATAATGCTGGGCGGTGACTTCACTGGCTTCGCGGGCCAGCACGTCTTCTTCGCGCATGATCAGCAGCTGCGGATTCTTCTGGCTGTTGACCCGATACCAGCTGTCGAAGGTCGCGGTCTGGTGAATCTCTGCCGGCAGTCTCGCGTCGTAGAAGGCGAAAAGGGTTTCTTCGTCGGCGAGGATGTCGCGACGACGGGCCTTGGCTTCCAGTTCGTCGAGCTGCTCCAGCAACTGCTTGTTCGCCGTCAGGCACTTGGCCTTGGACTGGATCTCACCGCGCACCAGCCCTTCGCGGATAAACAGCTCCCGGGATACCACCGGGTCGACAGGACCGTAATGCACCGGTCGGCGACCGACCACGATCAACCCGAACAACGTGATCTGCTCGAACGCCACCACCTGGCCGCGCTTCTTCTCCCAGTGGGGTTCGAAGTGGTTTTTCTTGATCAGGTGTCCGGCCAGCGGCTCGATCCAGTCGGCATCGATCTTGGCCACCATGCGCGCATAGAGCTTGGTGGTTTCCACCAGTTCGGCGGTCATCAGCCATTGCGGGCGTTTCTTGCCGATCCCCGACGAGGGGTGAATCCAGAAGCGTCGCTGGCGGGCGCCCAGGTAGTCGCCGTCTTCGGTCTTCTGGCCGATCTGGCTGAGCAGGCCTACCAGCACCGCTTTGTGCAGCTTCGGGTAATCCGCCGGTTCTTTGTTGAGGCTCAGCTGCATGTCGCGGCAGATCAGGCTCAACTGGCGATGGGAATCACGCCACTCGCGCAGGCGCAGGTAATTGAGGAAATTCTTGCGGCACCAATTGCGCAACGGGCTGGCGCTCAACGCCTGGCGCTGCTCTTCGAAACCGCGCCACAGATTCACCAGGCCGGCGAAGTCCGAGTCGGCGTCTTTCCATTGCGCGTGAGCCTGATCCGCCGCTTGCTGACGCTCCGGCGGACGCTCGCGCGGGTCCTGGATCGACATGGCACTGGCGACGATCAGCACTTCCTGCAAGCTGCCCAGCTTGGCCGCTTCCAGCAGCATGCGGCCCATGCGCGGGTCCACCGGCAGTCGCGCCAGCTGACGGCCGAGCGGGGTCAATTGACTGTTGCGATCCACCGCCGAGAGTTCTTGCAGCAGGTTGAAACCGTCGCTGATGGCCTTGCCATCCGGTGGCTCGATGAACGGGAACGCGGTGATCTCGCCCAGGCGCAGATGCAGCATCTGCAAAATAACGGCGGCGAGGTTGGTCCGCAGGATTTCCGGATCGGTGAATTCCGGGCGACCGAGAAAATCTTCTTCGCTGTACAGGCGCACGCAAATGCCCGGCTCGACCCGTCCGCAACGGCCTTTGCGCTGATTGGCACTGGCTTGGGAAATCGCTTCGATGGGCAGGCGCTGGACCTTGGCGCGGTAGCTGTAGCGGCTGATGCGCGCAGTGCCGCTGTCGATCACATAACGAATACCCGGCACCGTCAGCGAGGTTTCCGCGACGTTGGTCGCCAGGACCACGCGACGGCCCGGATGCGACTGGAAAATCCGCTGCTGCTCGGCCGGCGACAATCGGGCGTACAACGGCAGGATTTCGGTGTGCTTGAGCTGGGCCTTGCGCAGCATGTCGGCGGCGTCGCGAATCTCGCGCTCACCGGGCAGGAACACCAGCACGTCACCGGGACTGCGGCGCTCGCTACGCTCGTAGGCCGCGATTTCGTCGAGGGTGGCGAGGATCGCCTGGTCCACGGTCAGGTCGTCCTCGACCCGGTTGCCCTCTTCGTCCTGCTCCAGGGTCAGCGGGCGATACCAGGTCTCCACCGGGAAAGTACGGCCGGACACTTCGACAATCGGCGCATCGTCGAAATGCTTGGAGAAGCGCTCCAGGTCGATGGTCGCCGAGGTGATGATGACCTTCAGGTCCGGACGGCGCGGCAGCAGGGTTTTCAGGTAACCCAGCAGGAAGTCGATGTTGAGGCTGCGTTCGTGGGCTTCGTCGACGATGATGGTGTCGTAGCGTTCCAGGTAGCGGTCGTTCTGGGTTTCCGCCAGCAGAATGCCGTCAGTCATCAGTTTGATCAGCGTATTGGAATCGCTTTGGTCTTCGAAGCGAACCTGATAACCGACCAGCGCCCCCAGCGGCGTGCCCAGTTCCTCGGCGACCCGGCTCGCCACGCTGCGTGCAGCGATTCGGCGCGGCTGGGTGTGGCCGATCAGGCCATGTTGACCACGACCGATTTCCAGGCAGATTTTCGGCAACTGGGTGGTTTTACCCGAACCGGTTTCGCCGGCGATGATCAGCACTTGGTGCTTTTCCAGTGCTTTCTTGATCTCGTCGCGCTTGGCGGCGATCGGCAGGCTGTCGTCGTAACGAATCACCGGAAGGCTGGCCTTGCGCGCCAGCACCTGCTCACAGGACGCCTGCATCCGCGCCACCCACTGGGCCAGCTTGGCCTCGTCGGGTTTCTTGCGCAGCTCAAGCAACTGCCGCCGCAGCCGGTGGCGGTCGGCGAGCATGGCGTGATCGAGGTTTTTCAGCAGTTTGTCGATGGAGGGCGATTCGTCGGTCATCGGGTACGCAATTCGGTCGTGTAGTGGCGCAAGGTTGCGGATTGTCGCAGATTTTACGGCCGCTGCGCGGCCGATCGCGAGCAGGCTCGCTCCCACAATGGATCTACAGCGACCACAAAATCGGGTGCAATGCGGTCAAATGTGGGAGCGAGCCTGCTCGCGATCGGCCGCGCAGCGGACGCAGAGAACTACTCGCTGTCCAGGCCCTTGCGCCGATACGGGAACACATCAATCACCTTCCCCGCCCGGATCGCCTCTTGCAGCCCTTTCCAGTAATCGGCGTTGTACAACTCGCCATGCAACTGATCGAACAACTTGCGCTGCCCGGCATCGGCAAACAGGAACGGTGGAAATTCTTCCGGGAACACGTCCAGCGGCCCGATCGAATACCAGGGTTCGGAGGCCATTTCGTCCTCGGGTGTGCGCGGTGCCGGGATGTGACGGAAGTTGGCTTCGGTCAGGAAGCAGATCTCGTCGTAGTCGTAGAACACCACACGGCCGTGACGGGTCACGCCGAAGTTCTTCAACAGCATGTCGCCGGGAAAGATGTTGGCCGCCGCCAGTTGCTTGATCGCCAGGCCGTAATCTTCCAGCGCCTCGCGGACCTGCGCCTCGTTGGCGTTTTCCAGGTACAGGTTCAACGGCGTCATGCGCCGCTCGGTCCAGCAGTGGCGGATCAGTACCGTGTCGCCTTCCACCGACACCGTGGACGGCGCCACTTCCAGCAGTTCCTCCAGGCACGCCGGGTCGAACTTGCTCAGCGGGAAGCGGAAGTCGGCGAACTCCTGGGTATCGGCCATGCGCCCGACGCGGTCGACGCTTTTCACCAGCCGATACTTCTCGATCACCGTGGCGCGGTCGACGTTTTTCGACGGCGAGAAGCGGTCCTTGATGATCTTGAACACGGTGTTGAACCCCGGCAGGGTGAACACGCTCATCACCATGCCGCGCACGCCCGGCGCCATGATGAACTGGTCGTCGGTGTTGGCCAGGTGATTGATCAGCGCCCGGTAGAACTCGGATTTGCCGTGTTTGTAGAAACCGATCGAGGTGTACAGCTCGGCGATGTGCTTGCCCGGGAGGATGCGCCTGAGGAAGCCGATGAACTCCGCCGGCACCGGCACATCCACCATGAAATACGAACGGGTGAACGAGAAGATGATCGACACATCGGCTTCGTCGGTGATCAGGGCATCGATCTGGATGCCGCGTCCTTCAAGGTGCAGCAGCGGAATCGCCAGCGGCCATTGCTCATCGGCGGTGTAGATGCGCCCCACCAGGTACGCACCCTTGTTGCGGTACAGCACCGAGGAAAACAGCTCGACACTCAGCTCCGGGTCCTTGCACACCCAGTCCGGCAGGTTTTCCCGCAACTGCGCTTCGAGGCGACGCAGGTCGCCGGGCAGGTCGGCGTACTCCTCGCTGAAGCGATAGTCGGCAAAGATGCTCGCGAGCATGCCCGACAACTGGCCTTGGGGTTTGTAGGTGCGGGTTTGCGCGGCTCGAGCCCGGCGCAGGCTTGGCCGGGTGGTGTGGATGAACATGCAGCCATCGCTGATCAGGTCATGGCTGAACAGGCCGCAGAAAATCGAGTTGTACCAGGTCTCGGACAGTTCATCGTCGAAACGCAGGTCGATCAGGCTGATGTAGGCGCTTTTGACCAGCGGCCAACAGCTGACATCCAGCGTGTCGGCGTCAAACGCGGTGCGCAGTCGATCCACCGTTTCACTGACCTTTTCCTCATACAGATTGATCCGCGCTGCCGACGCCGACTGCGTCTCCTGCCACTTGGCCTGCTCGAAACGCGCCCGGGCGCCATCGGTGATCTGGCGGAAATGCTCGCGGTAATCGTCAAAGCCTTCGAGGATCAGGCGGGCGATGTCGGCGGCTGGCCATTGCTGCGGCATGGTGAGACCTCTGCGGGAATTCGTGAGCCCTGAGCTTAGCCAGTGAAGCGGGTGCAGGAGAAGCGTAATTTTCCAGCTCGAATTGAATGCCTGTTTTCCGGTTGCCAGACTGAAGGCGCTCGGCAACACTCTCGTCCCGATCAAGGAAGGAGAACACCGTGAACCCCGTCGATCTATTCCGATTACTGTCGCTGGCGGCCATTTGGGGTGCGAGTTTTCTGTTCATGCGCATCATCGCCCCGGTGATTGGCACGATTCCCACCGCGTTTTTCCGCGTATCGATCGCCGCCGTCGGACTGCTGGTGATTCTCGGGCTGATGCGTATCAGCTGGGATTTCAAGGGCAAGCTGAAAACCGTGATGCTATTGGGGGTGATCAACTCCGGCATTCCCGCGACCCTGTATTCGGTGGCCGCACAGGTTCTGCCCGCCGGTTACTCGGCGATTTTCAACGCCACCACACCACTGATGGGGGTGTTGATCGGCGGCCTGTTCTTCCATGAGCGGCTCACCGGCGCCAAGCTCGGCGGCGTGTTTTTAGGGTTGTTCGGCGTTGGCGTGCTGACCCGCGCCGGCCCCGTGGCATTCGACATGGAACTGCTGCTGGGCGCCGTCGCCTGCCTGCTCGCCACCACCTGCTACGGCTTCGCCGGCTTCCTCGCCCGCCGCTGGCTCGACCAGGCCGGTGGCCTCGACAGTCGCCTGTCGGCGCTGGGCAGCATGCTCGGGGCGACCCTGTTCGTTTTGCCGCTGTTCGGCTACAGCGTAATCAGCCAGCCGCCGGTCAGCTGGGGTGGCTGGAACGTCTGGTTGTCGTTGTTGGGGTTGGGACTGGGATGCACGGCGTTTGCGTACATCATTTACTTCCGCTTGCTGAGTTCGGTCGGCCCGGTGAAGTCGATGACCACGACCTTCCTGATCCCGCCGTTCGGGGTGTTGTGGGGGGCACTGTTTCTCGATGAGCCGCTGTCGATGGCGCATCTGTATGGCGGGGTGTTGATTGCGGCGGCGTTGTGGATGGTGTTGAAGCCGGCGGTGAAGACATCTGTTGAGGTGACTGCCAGATAGTTTTGCGGTGCCGCTGATGACGCCTTCGCGAGCAGGCTCGCTCCCACAGTTGACCTCAGTGTTCACACAAGAAATGTGCTTAAGGAGATCCAGTGTGGGAGCGAGCCTGCTCGCGAAAGCGGCGGGTCTGACACCAGAAATCACAAAGCCAGGTCACTCACCTCCCCATCCACCAACCGCCGAATCCCCAGCGGATTACTGTCCTGCAACGCCTCGGGCAGCAACGCATCCGGGTAATTCTGGAAGCACACCGGCCGCAGGAATCGATCAATCGCCAAAGTCCCCACTGATGTTCCCCGCGAGTCGGATGTCGCCGGATACGGCCCGCCATGCACCATCGCCTCACACACCTCGACCCCGGTCGGATAGCCATTGAGCAGAATCCGCCCGACCTTCTCTTGCAGCATCTCCGCCAGCCAGCGGTACTCGAGCAACTCCTCGGCCTCGCCGATCAATGTTGCGGTCAGTTGCCCGCGCAAGCCGTGCAGCGCCGTGGCCAACTGTGCGCGATCCTCGACTTCGATGACGAGGGTGGTCGGCCCGAACACTTCTTCCTGAAGCAATTCATCGCCCTTGAGCAGCAGACTGACATCGGCCTTGAACACTTGCGGCTGCGCTTGATGCCCCTGCTGTGGCTTGCCTGCCAGATGCGTCACACCCGGATGCTCGTGCAGTTCGCCCAAGCCTCGGCTGTAACTGACCAAGGCACCGGTGTTGAGCATGGTTTGCGCCGGTTGCTCGTTCATGTTGGCGCAAAAGGTTTGCACAAAGGAGCTGAACTGCGGCGAACGCAGGCCGATGACCAGACCCGGATTGGTGCAGAACTGACCACAACCCAGCGTCACCGAACCGGCCAGTTGCGCAGCGATCTGCTCACCGCGAACCGCCAGCGCTTCGGGCAACAGGAACACCGGGTTGATGCTCGACATCTCCGCGAATACCGGGATCGGCTGAGGCCGGGTCGCGGCCATGTGGCTCAGGGCATTACCGCCCTTGAGCGACCCCGTGAAACCCACGGCCTGAATCGCCGGATGCTTGACCAGCCACTCACCGACGCCCGCGCCATAGATCATGTTGAACACGCCGGCCGGCATATCGGTGCGCTCGGCGGCGCGGATGATCGCGTCCGCCACCCACTCGGCCGTAGCCATATGACCGCTGTGGGCCTTGAACACCACCGGGCAACCGGCGGCCAGCGCCGAGGCGGTATCGCCCCCGGCGGTGGAAAATGCCAGCGGAAAGTTACTGGCGCCGAACACGGCGACAGGTCCCAACGCGATGCGGTACTGGCGCAGGTCCGGGCGAGGCAGCGGTTGGCGATCGGGCAAGGCGCGGTCGATCCGTGCGCCGTAGAAATCCCCGCGACGCAGGACTGTGGCGAACAGGCGCAGCTGGCCACTGGTGCGTGAGCGCTCACCTTGAATTCGCCCAGCCGGCAATGCGGTTTCACGGCACACGGTGGCGACGAAATCTTCGCCCAGGGCATCGATTTCGTCAGCGATGGCGTCGAGGAACGTTGCACGTTTCTCGGCGCTCAAGTTGCGGTAAATCGGATACGCCGTTGCGGCGGCTTTGGCAGCGGCGTCCACTTCGGCTTCCGAGGCCTGGAAGAAATGGCCAGGCAAGGGTTCGCCCGTGGTGGCGTCGAGGCTTTGCAATTGCGACGTACCGTTGGCGCTGCGACGCCCACCGATGTAGTTGTGTCCAAGTACCAATGTCATGGGACGTTCCTTTTGAAGATTTAAAGCGCGCGCACCTGGTCGATTGGCAGCGGCTGGGCGCTTTCACCGATGCCGTTGACCAGCGGCGCACCGAACTCATCGAGGCTGATCTGGAAGCGATCCCCTGGCTGGGTTCTCACGCCATCGGCAAACGACAGCGTGGCCGTGCCGAAGTAATGCACGTGGACATCGCCGGGGCGCAGAAACTGCGCGTACTTGAAGTGATGGAACTCGAGGTTGGCGAGGCTGTGGCACATGTTGTCTTCGCCGCTCAGAAATTCCTTTTCCCAGATCGTTTCACCGTTGCGCTTGATGCGGCTGGTGCCGACCAGATGCTTGGGCAACTCACCGATGCGCAGCTCCGGACCGAAGGAGCAGCAGCGCAGCTTCGAATGAGCGAGGTACAAGTAGTTGCGCCGCTCCATGACGTGGTCGGAAAACTCGTTACCGAGCGCGTAACCGACACGGTACGGCTGGCCGTCGTCGCCGATCACATACAGGCCGGTCAGCTCCGGTTCCTCACCGGCGTCCTCGGCGAACGGTGGCACAGGGAAGTCCGCGCCAGGACGCACGACAATGCTGCCATCGCCCTTGTAGAACCACTCCGGTTGCGCACCGACCTGCCCGTCCGCCGGCTTACCTCCCTCCAGCCCCCACTTGAACATGCGCATGGTGTCGGTCATGCCGACTTCGACCTCCCTCTCGTGCTGATGCATTTTGTCCCGGGTCGAGGCACTGCCCAGGTGAGTCAGGCCGGTGCCGCTGATCAGGCAATGCGCCGGGTCTTCATGGTCCAGCGGTGGCAGGACCTGACGCTGCAGCAACAGCTGCGCGTAATCCGGGCCTGGCTCGGTGCCGCGCAGGGCGATTTCTTCCTGCAGGCTGCGTTGGGCACGGATCGCCGCGAGTGCCAGTTCGCGGGTGCTTTGGGTGCCTTTGAGCACCTGGACCTGTGGGCCTTCGACGACGCCAACCTGGCGTTCACCGGCAGTGTTTTCAAATTGAATCAGGCGCATGTCGGCCTCCGGAAAGTCGTGGAGTGTGGTGAGGGGATTTATCCCCGTTCGGCTGCGAAGCAGTCGTGAATCAGATCAACCCGTTCAGTCTGAACTGGCGCCGGGGCCGCTTCGCAGCCCAACGGGGATAAATCCCCTCGCCACAGGGTCACTCGATGATGTTGAAATCGCTCAGGTACTCATCGGAGATTTCCAGGCCCAGGCCCGGCTTGTGGTCGTCGAGCTGGATATAGCCGTTGACCGGCTGCGGTTCGCCCTTGAACACGTAGTAGAAGAGTTCGTTGCCGACCTCGACGTCGAACACCGGGAAGAATTCGGCCATCGGCGAGGCGGTGGTGGACATGGTCAGGTGATAGTTGTGCATCTGCCCGGCGTGAGGGATCACCGGCACCGACCAGGCTTCCGCCATGGCGTTGATCTTGCGCGCGGCGGTGATGCCGCCGACACGGTTGGTGTCGTACTGGATGACGTCGACGGCACGGCGTTCCAGCAGATCCTTGAAGCCATAGGACGTGAATTCGTGCTCGCCGCCGGAGATCGGCATGATCCCCATTTTTTTCAGTTCGATGTAACCCTCGATGTCATCGGCGATCACCGGTTCTTCGAGCCAGCGCGGTTCGAACTCGGCCAGTTTCGGCAACATGCGCCGGGCGTATTCGAGGGTCCAGCCCATGTAGCACTCAAGCATGATGTCCACGTCGGGACCGGCCAGTTCACGCAGGGCGCGCACTTGTTCGATGTTGCGGCGCATGCCCGCCGGGCCGTCTTTCGGACCGTAGCCGAAGCGCATTTTCAGCGCGGTGAACCCCTGGTTCAGATAGCCCTGGGCTTCTTCGAGGAACAGATCGAGGTTGTCGTTGGCATAGAGCTTGGAAGCGTAGGTCCAGATCTTTTCCTTGGTGCGCCCGCCCAGCAGCTTGAACACCGGCTTGTTCACCGCTTTGCCCATGATGTCCCAGATCGCGATGTCGATCGCCGAGATCGCCGCCATGCCAATGCCTTTGCGGCCCCAGGCGTGGCTCTGGCGGTACATCTTCTGCCAGATGTACTCGTTGTCGAACGGGTCTTCGCCAATGGCGATGGGTGCCAGGTAAGTGTCGATGATTTCCTTGGCCACGCGGGGCGCCAGCGCGCAGTTACCGATGCCGACAAGACCGGTGTCGGTCTCGACTTCCACCACCAGCCAGCCATGGAAACGGAACGAGCCCATGGCGTCGCCGCGCTCGAACAGGATGTCGCTGGCGTTGGTGCAGAAATGCGCTTGCGGCGGAACGACTTTGCCTTTCCACTCGAAAACGCGGGTACGGATTGCTTTGATTTTCATGGATACAGATTCCTTGCGCTGCCGGCTTCTTGTAGTTGTTTGAGTCGCTTGCACAGAACCGCTTCGGTGGCGGGTTCCTGGCATTCGATGGAGCGACTTTAGCCAGCGCCCGGGCGCTGCGGATAATCACTTATGCGTATCCGGCGATAACCTGGGGTGATATCAAAAACGGATTATTGAGTAGATAAAGTTATCGGCCACACACAAACAACTGTGGGAGCGGGTTTGCTCGCGAATGCAATCGGGCAGGCACCTTTTCAGTGACTGACGGACCGCTTTCGCGAGCAGGCTCGCTCCCACAGTGATTGGGGGGTGCCGGGTTTTGTGATCAATACAAAGAAATGTGGGAGCGAGCCTGCTCGCGAATGCAATCTGACAGGCACCTTTGCAGTGACTGACGGACCGCGTTCGCGAGCAGGCTCGCTCCCACAGGGGTACTGCGTTGGATCAGTCGTTGTTGCCACCCATCCGGCAGGCGATTTCGAAGGCCTGGCGCGTTGCGCCGACATTGGCCTTGCCCTGCCCCGCGATGTCGAATGCGGTGCCGTGGGCCGGGGTGGTGATGGGGATCGGCAGGCCGCCCTGCACCGTGACGCCACGGGAGAACCCCATCAACTTGATCGCGATCTGGCCCTGATCGTGGTACATGGTCACCACCGCGTCAAAGGCGCTGGCATCGCCCTGGACCTTGAGGAAAATCGTGTCCCCCGGATAGGGTCCTTCAGCAGCAATCCCCAGTGCCTGGGCCGTACGGACCGCCGGGCCGATGATGTCCAATTCCTCACGACCGAACGAGCCGTTGTCACCGTTGTGCGGGTTCAACCCACAGACACCGATACGCGGTTTTTCCAGGCCGCTGCGCTTGAGGGCGGTGTCGATCAGTTGAATCGCTTCCACCACACGTTTTTCGCTCAGCAGGCCCGATACCTCGGACAACGCGACATGGGATGTCACCCGGGACGTCCAGAGGTTATCGAGCACGTTGAATTCACAGAACGGCCCGTGGAAATCCAGCAGTTCGGCGAACCAGTGCAGCTCGTCGTTGTGGGCCATGCCAGCCATGTGCAACGAGGTCTTGTTCAGGGGGCCGAACAGCACTGCGTCGGTAGTGCCGG
Source organism: Pseudomonas sp. C2B4 (assembly GCF_013359695.1). Classification (GTDB taxonomy): domain Bacteria; phylum Pseudomonadota; class Gammaproteobacteria; order Pseudomonadales; family Pseudomonadaceae; genus Aquipseudomonas. The sequence continues at coordinate 63,350 of NZ_JABFMU010000030.1, read as the reverse complement.
CTTCGGTCAGGCGCAGGGCTTTTTCCAGGGTATCGAGGCTGTAGCGGCCGCCAATCACGCTGGCTTCGCTGCGCGGGAATTCACCGAGGGTGTCGCCGCGAAAGTCATAGAACAGCGGCGTATCGTCCTTGAATTCAAGCTGCTCCAGTGACTCCACGCGGCGGTAGGGAAACTCGGTCCCGGCGATGCGCATGCCGCGTCGCATTTCCGCCTCGTCGGCGATCAGAATCACATGGGCCTTGCTGCGCACCTCGGGCTCGCCGAGCAGCCGTGCGATCAGTTCCGGGCCGATACCCGCCGGGTCACCCAGGACCATGGCGATGGTGGTTTTTTTCATGCTTCACTCCTCAAGGGTTCAGGCCACGCCCGGTCAATGGCGCAAGGCTCGCAGCGATAGGTTCGCAGTGCGTTGCTGTAGAACAGTCGCTCCTGATCGGCCATGGGCAGATCGGCGACGATGGATTTGAAACCGCTGTAAATGTCATCGAACGAGCCGCACAGGCTGTCCACGGGAAAGTTGCTGGCGAACATCGCACGATGGCTGCCGAACATCGCGATGATCTCGCGCACGATCCAGGCGTTGTCGATGGCGCGCCATGCCCGGCCCGCCTGGCCCAGGCCGGAAATTTTCACCTGCACGTTCGGCCATTGCGCCAGCCGCGCCATTGCCGTGCGCCAGCCTGCAAGGCCCTCGGCGCTACGGTCGTTGGGCAATCCGGCGTGGTTGAGAATCAGGGTGATGCCGGGAAAGTCCCGGGCCAGTCGTTCCGCTTCAGGCAGGTTCCACCAGGGCGTCTGCAAATCGAAATGCAGGCCCAGACCTTCCAGCGCGGCGTAACTGCGCCGCCAGTGTTCGTCGCTCATCAGGCTGCGCACGCGACCGAACTGCTCGGGGGAGGTCGGCCCGCCAGGTTTGTGCCGCACGCTGCGTACGCATTTGAAACCGGCCTGCTCGGTCAAGACGTCGATCGCGTCCGGATGATCCAGCCAGGCCTGCGCGACAATCGCATTCGGTACGCCGTAGCGAGCGGCCAGTTGCTCGATGAAACGGGTTTCGCCAATCGGGTCTTGCGGGTTCCACTCGGTCTCGACGTAAACCGTTTGCACCACCCGATGCTCGCCGGCGTCGGCGAAATAATCCTCGGGAAAATAGCGGCGCTTGATCGCGCTGTAATCACCGTAACGAAACGGGATGTTCGCCTGTGGCGCGAGCCACGGATGATCGTTGACGGCCGGGTCCCAGAAGTGATGATGGGCGTCGATGATCGGGCCATTCCAGCGCTTATCCATGGCGTACCTCGTCGAGACTGATGAACAACGTTGCGAAGACAAACACCGCCGAACACGCCGCAAAGAACCCCAGCACCGGTGCAAAGCCGCCGGACATTTGCAGGATCACGCCCACCAGGATCGGCACCGCGATACCGCCGGTGCTGCCGGCCATGTTCATCACGCCGCCGATCAGACCCACCCGCGCCGGAGCCGCCAGCAACGCGGGGAAGCTCCAGTAGAGACTGCCCCACATCAGGAAAAACGCGGTCATGGCCAGCAACGCCACGGCTGCGAAAGGATTGCTCAAGGTCGGCAACAGCAGGAACGCGCCGAGGGCCACCAGACCGGAAAACGCCAGCAGGCTCTTGACCGCCACACCGCGACTGACGCCTTTGCGGATCAAGCCATCGCAGAGAAACCCACCGGTCAACGAACCCAACGCGCCGCAGACGAAAATCACGAAGGTCGCCGCACCAATACCCTTGATATCAAAGCCTCGGGCCTGTGACAGATAACTCGGCCCCCAGGTCAGCAGACCGAAATACACCATCGCCCAACTGGCCCGGCCAATCAGCAGACCGCTCAGGGAACGGGCGGCGATGCCCAGGCCCTTTACCGGTGCACGGGCGGCTTCGGCGGCTGGCGTGGCGCGACCGGCGTTGATTTTTTCCAGCTCCAGGGCATTGACCTGTGGGTGGCTATTAGGGTCATCGCGCAGATAGCGCCATGCCAGCCAGGCCAGCGCCAGGGTTGCGACACCGGCAATCACGAACGCCAGGCGCCAGGAGTCGAGCGAGGCAATCAGAAAGGCGATGATCAACCCACCCAGTGCCACGCCCAGCGGGCTGCCGCTGTCCATCAGCACCGCGCCGCGACTGCGTTCGCTGGGCGCCAGCCACAGGGAAATCAGCTTGCCGCCGGACGGGAACAAGGGTGCTTCCGAGGCCCCCAGCGCCACACGGGCAAACAGCAATGACAAGCCACCGGTGGCAAACGCCGCCAACACCTGGAACGTGCCCCACAACCCGGTGGACCAACCGATCACCCGATGCGGACCGAAGCGATCGATCAGCCAGCCGCCGGGAATCTGCAGCAGTGCGTAGGCCCAGAAAAAGCTGCTGAGGATCAGCCCTTGCATGCTCGGTGACAGGGAAAACTCATGGGCGATGGTCGGCATGGCGATCGACAGCGATACCCGATCGATCAGGTTGACCATGGTCAGCGCGAAGATGATCGCGAAGATCCGCCAGCGCACATTGCTGGCCTTGAGGATGGTGACCTGCGGGGTTGCAGCGGCCGCGGTGGGCAACTGCAGGGAAGCACTGGGACGAGCCATGGTGCGTACCTCTTTTATTATTTTTGTCGGGGACAACATTGCCGTCTGTCTGTAGGAGCGAGCCTGCTCGCGATGGTCGTTAACGAAAACGCTGGTTAACTGACTCAACGCGGCGCTCTAGAGTCCTTCGCGAGCAGGCTCGCTCCCACAGAAGAAAGCGGCATTGGTGAGCACTATCGAAGGCCCAGCGATAACCGTCTAATCAAAACTTGAAATCAGGCGATAGCCTCGAGTTATGGCATACCTGACTTTCACGGCGCTTTCAGCGGACCCCTACTGTTTCGACTTGTGACCAAAATCGCTCTGATCCCGGATGTTGAGCATTCGCCGCTACGCATCCGCTTGTGAGCTATAACCCCAGGCTATCGGTGTATGTATTGTTTTGACTAGACGCGGCGACGCGGCGTTCCCACACTCGGCCCAGGCTTGCGGCTTTACCGCACAGACAAGTCACTCATAACAACTACAAAAACAACGAGGCCCTTCCATCATGCGAAATGCATTCGTCCGTCGCACTTCCCGTCTGTTTCTTGGCTGCACCCTGATCGCCGCAGGCGCCCTCCCCGCAATCGCCCAGGCTGCCTGGCAGCCGGACAAGAACGTCGAAATCGTCGTCGCCGGCGGCCCTGGCGGCGGCACCGACCAACTCGGTCGCCTGATCCAGTCGATCATCACCACCCACAAACTGCTCGACGTCAACACCATCGTCCTCAACAAGGGCGGCGGCAATGGTGCCGAAGCGTTCCTCGACATGAAGATGAACAAGGGCGATGCCGAAAAACTGGTGATCGGCACCAACAACATCTACCTGCTGCCGCTGGTGTCCAAGCTCGGCTACCAATGGCAGGAACTGACGCCGATTGCCGCCGTGGCCGAGGACGACTTCATTCTCTGGAGCTACAAGGGTGCGCCCTGGAAAGACGCCAAAGGCTTCTACGAAGCGGTGAAGGCTGACCCGTCGAACCTGCGCATGGGCGGCAGCCAGTCCAAGGATGTCGACCAGACCCTGACCCTGCTGCTGAACCAGACCACCAACAGCAAACTGGTGTACATCCCGTTCAAGAGCGGCAGCGAAGCCGCGACGCAACTGGCCGGCAAACACATCGCCGCCAACGTCAACAACCCCAGCGAAAGCATCAGCCAATGGCGCGGCGATCAGGTCGAACCGCTGTGCGTGTTCAGCAAGGAGCGCATGAGCTACACCGACAAAGTCGCCGGCGATAAATCCTGGGCCGACGTACCGACCTGCCATGAACAAGGCCTGGGCATCGATCAGTACCGCTTCCCGCGCACCGTGTTCATGCCCGGCGACGTCAGCGCCGAGCAGCGCGCGTTCTATGTCGAGTTGATGCGTAAAGTCACGCAAACCGACGAATTCAAAGCCTACGTCAAGCAGAACGCCCTGGTGCCAACCTTCCTTGAAGGTGAACCGTTGACCGCCTACATCGAGCAGGACACGGCCCGTGTCACCCCGGTGTTCAAGGAAGCCGGCTGGCTGAAAAACTGAAGTCGCGGCCGCTCGCTGACGGGCGGCCGTCACCTGCTGGAGGTGTTTTCATGTCCCATTCTTCGGATTCACCGGCGCTGGTCGGCACCCGTTGGGTCGAACTCGGCCTGGCGCTGTTCACCACCCTGATCGGCGTGGTGGTGATGTTCGGCAGCGTCGAACAAGGTATCGGCTGGGGCGACGCCGGCCCCGAGCCGGGTTACTTCCCCTTCTACATCGGCTTGCTGTTGAGTGCCGCGAGCGTGGCCAACGGCGTGCTGACCCTGGTGCGCTGGCAAGCCCTGAGCGTGGCCTTTGTCAGTCGTGGGGCGTTCAGGCAAGTGATGTCGGTGTTCGTCCCCATTGCGCTGTTCGTCGCTGCGATGCCCTTCACCGGCATTTACCTCGCCTCGGCGGTGTTCATCGCCTGGTTCATGTGGCGTGACACGGTACGCGCCAAACCCTATGGAAAATGGATGATTGCCACGGTGTCTTTGGGCGCGGTGCTCGCCAGTTACCTGATTTTCGCGCTGTGGTTCAAGGTCCCGCTGGATGCCGGTCCGATGGGCGACTGGATTGCCCTGGCCGGGAGACATTTCAAATGAGCGAATTCGATTCCCTGCTGCAAGGCATGAACCTGATCCTGACGCCGGGCCATATCGGCCTGATGGTGGTCGGCGTGCTGCTGGGCATTCTGGTCGGCGTATTGCCCGGCCTTGGCGCCCCTAACGGCGTGGCGTTGCTGCTGCCGCTGACGTTCACCATGTCGCCAGTGTCGGCGATCATCCTGCTGTCGTGCATGTATTGGGGGGCGTTGTTTGGCGGTTCGATCACCTCGATCCTGTTCAACATCCCCGGTGAGCCCTCATCGGTGGCGACCACGTTCGACGGCTACCCAATGGCCCGCGAAGGTCGCGCCGCCGAGGCCCTGACCGCCGCGTTCAGCTCGGCGCTGATCGGCGCCTTGTGCGGGGTATTGCTGCTGACCTTCCTGTCGACTCGCATCGCCGAGTTCGCCATGTCGTTCAGCTCGCCGGAGTTCTTCGCAGTGTACCTGTTGGCGTTCTGCACCTTCATCGGCATGAGCAAGAATCCACCGCTGAAAACCGTGGTGGCGATGATGATTGGCTTCGCCATGGCGGCGGTCGGCATGGACACCGTCTCCGGCAACCTGCGCCTGACCTTCGACCAGCCAATCCTGATGACCGGCATCAGCTTCGAAGTGGCGGTAATCGGTCTGTTCGGCATTGGCGAAATCCTCTGCACGGTGGAGGAAGGCCTGGTGTTCCGTGGCGAACATGCGCGCATCACGCCGATGGTGATCCTGCGGACCTGGGCCAAACTGCCGCGCTACTGGTGGACAATCGTGCGCAGCACGCTGGTCGGTTGCTGGATGGGCATTACCCCCGGCGGGCCGACAGCGGCATCGTTCATGAGCTACAGCCTGGCCCGGCGTTTCTCGAAGAACCGCGACAACTTCGGCAAGGGCGAAGTCGAAGGGGTGATCGCCCCGGAAACCGCCGACCACGCCGCCGGCACCAGTGCCCTGTTGCCGATGCTGACCTTGGGTATTCCGGGTTCGGCCACGGCGGCGGTGATGCTCGGTGGCCTGATGATCTGGGGTTTGCACCCTGGCCCGACGCTGTTCGTCGAGCAGCATGATTTTGTCTGGGGCCTGATTGCGAGCATGTACCTGGGTAACGTGGTGAGTCTGATCGTGGTGCTGGCCACCGTGCCGCTGTTCGCCTCGATCCTGCGCATTCCGTTCTCGATCATTGCGCCAATCATCATCATGGTCTGCGCCATCGGTGCGTACTCGGTGCACAACTCGTTCTTCGACGTGGTGCTGATGCTGGGCTTCGGTGCGCTGGGTTATCTGTTCAAGAAGCTCGGTTACCCCATCGCTCCGCTGGTACTGGCGGCGGTGCTGGGCGACAAGGCCGAGGATGCGTTCCGCCAGTCGATGCTGTTTTCCGACGGGCATATCGGGATTTTCTGGTCCAACCCGTTGGTGGGCAGTCTGACCACGGCGGCGCTGCTGATGCTGTTCTGGCCGTTGATTTCCAAAGCGCTGCAATCACTGATGGGCCTGCGCAAATCCCCAGTCGCCAAGCCAAAATCGGTGCTGTGACACAGCAATGCTGGCAACGCCTGACATTTGTTGTCAGGCTTGCCGCAGTCTTTTCTGCGAGCGCGGCCCATGACCCGAATTCCTGTAGCCAATGTGATCCACAGCCGACTGCGTCTGCGCCAACTGCGCCTGATGCTGGCGTTGCAGGAATTCGGTTCATTGCGCCGCGCCGCCGACCACATCGGCATGACCCAGCCGGCAGCCACCAAGATGCTGCACGAGGCCGAGGATCTGCTCGGTGTCGAACTCTTCGAACGCCTGCCCCGGGGCATGCGCTCGACCCCGTTCGGGGAAACCGTCATCTACTACGCACGCATGGTGTTCGCCGAACTCAGCGGCATGCGCGAGGAACTGGTGGCGCTGGAGTCCGGCAATCTTGGCCGCGTCGCCGTCGGTGCCATTCCGGCACTCGCGTCGGGGCTGTTGACCCGCACCATCGCCACCTTGAAACAGAGCCATCCACGGTTGTCCATGAGCATTCAGGTCGACACCAGCGACGTGCTGGTGCAGGCACTGTTGCAGGATCAACTGGACGTGGTGCTCGGGCGAATCCCGGTGGGGGCGCGGGCCGAAGAATTGCTCTTCGACAGCCTGGGTGAAGAAGCCTTGTGCGTGATTTGCGGTGCACAAAATCCGTTGGCTAAGGAGACCCAACTGAGCTGGGCCGAGTTGCAGAACCAGACCTGGGTGCTGCAACAGCATCCGAGCCCGATGCGCGCGATCATCAATCAGGTGTTCCACAATGCCCGGGTCGATATCCCGAGCAGCATCGTCGAAACCACCTCGATCATGACCTTGCTTTCGCTGATCCAGCAGACCGACATGCTCGGCGTGACGCCGGTGTCGGTGGTCGAGGATTATCCAGGTCGTGATTTGCTGGCCGTGTTGCCGATCAAATTCGAAGCGCGACTGCCGCCCTATGGTTTGATCACGCGTCGTCATCGCATTCAATCGTCGGCGATGCAGGCGTTCATGAATTCGGTGCGCGCCGAACATGCGCTGACCAAATGAAAAAGGCCCGGAGCGATGCTCCGGACCTTCACAGGTTTACGCCGTTTTACGGAACACAAACACCAGGCCAACGATGATCAACAGCATGCCCAGCATGCTCAATGTCGCCAACCGGTTACCGAAAAACAGGTAATCCATCACCGCCGTCACCGCCGGCACCAGGTAGAACAGACTGGTGACATTCACCAGATTGCCCCGGGCGATCAAGCGGTACAGCAGCAAGGTCGCCAGCACCGATACCACCAGCCCCATCCACAACACCGGCACGATAAAACCGCTGTTGTGCTCGAAGTGAAACGGCTGGAACGGCACGAAGATCCCACAGAGCAACAACCCGGCCAGGTACTGCACCGGCAGCGTGCCGAGGGGATTATCGGTGATGCGCTTCTGCATGATCGAACCGAACGTCATGCTCGCCAGCGCCAGCAAACCAAAGAGCATCCCGGCCAGCGACATGCCGGCCAGACCGATGCCCTGATAAACCACCATGATCAATCCGGCCAAGCCCAGCGCCAGGCCGAACATCCGGCTGGCCGAACGCTGACGTTCCATGATCACCACCGTGAGAATCGGTTGCACGCCCATGATCGTCGCCATGACCCCCGGAGTGACTTTCAGGTCCAGGGCCAGCAGATAGAAAATCTGATAAGCCCCCAGCAACACCACCCCCGTGGCCATCGCGTACAGCATCGGTTGTCCACCTTTGGGCAACTTCAGCTTGAGCAACGGCACCAGCAACAACAAACCGCACAAGGCGATGACAAAGCGCACCAGCAGAAAGGCAAAGGGTGCGGCGTGGGCCAGCCCCCATTTGGAGAAGATCGCCCCGCTGCTCCACAGCAGGACGAACAGGCTCGTGGAGGCCGCCGCGAGCGCGGACTTCTGAGAAAGGACAAACATGGATACCACCTGTAGTCAGGCAAAGAGCCAACTCAGCCGAAGCTGAAATTCAGTAGTTTTTTCAGGCGGGTGCAGGGGTCAGCAGAGAAACGCTGATCAGCCCCAAACACCAACGCCCGGCGGTGATACGACTGCGTACACCGGCGTGCTACTGACAGGTGGAGGGTAATGACTGATCTGCACAGGCTGCTGATTCCCGCACGGCACGACGCCAGCGTTGACCGCTGAATCGACTACCGCGTTGATGAGGGATGCAGGCATGGGCTGATCTTTTGTAGAGGGTTTGATAGTGAATCAGGGAATTCACTGTGCGCCGACTATAACCAGCGCTCGACATGGATTGCAATAAGTGAACGGTCTCCTGCAGGAGCGAGCCTGCTCGCGATAGTCTCAAGGGCACCGCGCTCATCCAGAATGCACGCGTTATCGTTTATGCCCATCGCGAGCAGGCTCGCTCCTACAGGGGCATTAACCAAACAACCAATATCCCAATAACGTCAACACGACTACCGCCAACACCGGGCGCAGTACTCGGTAGCCCTTGGGGTTGCGACGCTTCCACTGCTTGACCACGCCACTGATCCGGTCGCTGGAGTTCTTGCTCCAGGCGTAAGCCTGATTGATGCCGCCAACACGTTCGTCATCGAGGTTTTGCGGCGCGGTGGCGCGGCCTAAAAAAGCACTGATCGAACGGTTGATGCGAGTCATCAAGCGGTTGCTCAGCGGTCGCTCGATATCGCAGAACAGGATGACCCGAGTCTTGTCGGTTTCGTTCTTGACCCAGTGCACATAGGTCTCATCGAACATCACGTCTTCGCCGTCGCGCCAGGCGTACTCCTGACCGTCGACAAAGATGCGGCAATCATCGGAGTTGGGTGTCGACAGGCCCAGGTGATAACGCAGGGAACCGGCAAACGGATCGCGGTGCGGGTTGAGGTGACTGCCGCCTGGCAAGAGCGCAAACATGGCCCCCTTGACGTTGGGAATACCGCTGACCAGGGACACGGTTTTGGGGCACAGCAGATTCGCTGAAGGCAGTGGTTTGTCATACCACTTGAGGTAAAAACGCTTCCAGCCTTTCTTGAAGAACGAGCCGAAACCGGCGTCGTTGTTCTTTTCGGCGGCGCGAATATAGCCTTCGTCGAACAGGTGCATCGCTTCGTCGCGAATGACTTCCCAATTATCCTTGAGCACATCCAGCTCAGGGAACTTGCTGCGGTCCAGATAAGGTTTGGAAGGTACGCCGGAGAAGAGGTACATCAACGCGTTATAGGGGGCGAACAGTGCCGAATGGTTGACGAACTGGCGCAGAACCGGCAACCGCGCCTTGCCGCGTAAATGCACATAGAGCGTACTGCCGAGAAACAGCAGCAACAGCGACGCCTTTGCGGCAAAGGAAAAGGTCATCAACAACTCCCTGATAATGGACACTTTACACAACGCCATTTACCCGACGTTGCAGCCGGCATGATAAACACTACCCACTTCGGGAAAAACCCGCCTGTTCCAACATTCACTCTTGAGGATTGTGTAATAAAACCCTTTTACCAGGGTCCAGCTGAACGCCCGCTGATCCGGGTCACCTATCCCGGTTCAGACTGATGTTCGGCGTATCGCGGACGCGGCCTGCCCGCGATACGCCTGATTTGGTAACCCTCCCCTTACTGCTGGTTTTCCTGCTCGGTAAACAGATCGCTGAACAGCATGCTCGACAGGTAACGCTCCCCGGAATCCGGCAGGATCACCACGATTGTCTTGCCCTGCATTTCCGGGGTCTCGGCCAATCGGACCGCCACAGCCATCGCTGCGCCGCAGGAGATACCGCACAGAATCCCTTCTTCCTGCATCAGACGCAGGGCCATGGCCTTGGATTCTTCGTCGCTGACCAATTCCACCCGGTCGACGATCGACAGGTCCAGGTTCCTTGGCACAAAACCGGCACCGATACCCTGGATCTTGTGCGGGCTCGGCTTGATCTCTTCACCGGCCAACGCCTGTGTAATCACCGGCGATACGGCGGGTTCCACTGCCACCGAGATGATCGGTTTACCTTGCGTATTCTTGATATACCTCGAAACGCCGGTGATGGTTCCACCCGTTCCGACGCCTGACACCAGGACATCAACGGCACCATCGGTGTCGTTCCAGATCTCGGGTCCGGTGGTCTTTTCGTGGATGGCAGGGTTGGCCGGATTATCGAACTGCGCCGGCATGAAGTATTTGGACGGATCGCTGGCAACGATTTCAGCGGCCTTCTCGATGGCGCCCTTCATGCCCTTGGCCGGCTCGGTCAGCACCAGCTCGGCGCCCAGTGCCTTGAGCACCTTGCGTCGTTCGATGCTCATGGACGACGGCATGGTCAGCATCAATTTATAGCCCCGCGCGGCGGCGACGAAGGCCAGGCCAATGCCGGTATTGCCGGAGGTCGGTTCGACAATGGTCATGCCAGGCTTGAGTTTGCCGGTGCTTTCGGCGTCCCAGATCATGTTTGCGCCAATCCGGCATTTCACCGAATAACCCGGGTTGCGCCCTTCGATCTTGGCCAGAATGGTCACACCGCGCGGGGCGATACGGTTGATCTGCACCAGCGGCGTGTTGCCGATGGAATGGGCGTTGTCTGCGAAAATACGACTCATGGCTGGGTCCTTGATACAGCATTTATTAAGCGCATCAAGGTATGCCTGTTGCCCTTGGGCGTCCAGTCAGGTCGAACGTCCAGTTGTCAGCGCAGTCAATGGCTTTAGATCGCCAGAGATTTGCCACCATGAAACGTCGATACCGCTGGCCTTTATGGACGTTCGCCGGCCTCGTTGTGTTGCTGATTACCCTGCACTTCGCGCTGCCCTGGCTGGTGCGCGATTACCTCAATGACAAACTGGCGAACATGGGGGATTACCGCGGTCAGATTGCGGACGTGGACCTGGCCCTGTGGCGCGGAGCCTACAAAATCAACGGCCTTAAAATCGTCAAGGTCGACGGCAAGGTCCCCGTGCCGTTCGTCAACGCGCCATTGATCGACCTTTCGGTCAGTTGGCACTCCCTCTGGCACGACCATGCGGTGGTGGCCGAAGTGCAGTTCATCAATCCCGAAGTGAATTTCGTCGACGGCGGCGCCAATAAACAAAACTCCCAGACAGGTGAAGGTACCGACTGGCGTGCGCAATTGGGAAAACTGCTGCCCATCACCTTGAACGAAGTGCGGATCGATGACGGCAAAATCAGCTTTCGCAACTTCAATTCCAAGCCACCGGTAAACATGAACGTCACCAAGGTTGATGCCAGCATCTACAACCTGACCAATGTGGTCGACACCAAAGGCAAGCGAGACGCCCGTTTCGAAGGCAAGGCCCTGCTATTGGGCCATGCGCCGCTGGAAACCAATGCGACGTTCGACCCGCTAAGCAACTTCGAGGACTTCGAATTTCGCCTGCGAGCCCGGGACATCGAACTCAAGCGCATGAACGACTTCGCCTCGGCCTATGGCAAGTTCGACTTCAATGCCGGCCACGGCGATGTGGTGATCGAGGCGAAGGCCCAAAAAGCCAAATTGACTGGCTACATCAAACCGCTGTTGAGGGATGTCGACGTGTTCAATTGGCAGCAGGACGTGGAAAACAAGGACAAGGGGATATTCCGCTCCATCTGGGAAGCCATCGTCGGCGGCTCCGAAACCGTACTGAAAAACCAGGGCAAGAACCAGTTTGCCACCCGTGTCGAACTCAGAGGCAACGTCCACCGGCGAGATATCAGCGCGTTCCAGGCGTTTTTGCAGATTTTGCGCAATGGATTCATCGAGGCCTTCAACGCGCGTTATGAACGACCGAAACCGGATGCCGGTTAACGTTTGCGCGTAACGGTATAACGGCCCGTCTCTTCAGCGGCCCGTGGCAGTCTGGATTGCTGTTGCAAGTAGTCCCAGCCCAGACATGCCAGGGCCAATGAACGCGGTACCGCTTCCCGACCGCTGCTGTATCGGCTGATGCTACGGGTACTGACCCCCAATGCTTCAGCGGCCTGATTGAGCGGTAATCCGGTGCGAGCGCGCCAGTCGATGAAAATCCGGGTGTTTTCGTCGGATGCGTTTTGCGCGAGCGCATCCAGATACAGGGTGTCAGCGCCGATCTGGATATCCAGTTCGGGCCATTCGACACACCAACCATCATCTCCCAGTGTGGCCCCTTCGAAAGCGCTCCCCAGCAATGGTTGCAACCCCGGAAAAGCCTCCAGGTCACGGCTCAAATCAAGGGTCATTTGTTGACCGTCGATAAAGGTCAGCGCCAGGCGGTAATCATTCAGCGCCCGCACCGCCGACAGCCTCGGTCGTTTCATGGGTAGCATCGTTTCCAATCCTCCAGCAATTGCGCCTGATGGGCCCTGACCCATTCCAGCGCCTCCTTGATAATCAGCGGCGGTGCCTTGCCCATCATCACCTCAACGGTTTCCAGGCTCAGCATGACATCCAGCCCGCCACCGGTCAGGTGGACGTGGGGCGGCGGATGGTCCTTTTCACGCAACTGAATGCGGTATGTATCTCGAAATCGGTATTTAGTAGACATGTTTTCGCAAGCTATCGCCAAAATGGCGATAGCTCAATGCTGGCCCGCCGCCGAGACTGAGTCAAGATGTGACGCTCCATTCAGAGACTGAATAAGCCGTCTGCGTTCACAGTCGACCGGACACCGCGTTATAGTCAGGCCTGACTATTTATTGCGCCCCGCCCTGCCTCGTTCAGGTCGGCATTATCGTTCGAGGATTAGCAGATGAAGTTCGAAGGCACCCAGGCCTACGTCGCCACCGATGACCTGAAGCTGGCGGTCAACGCCGCCATCACCCTGGAGCGACCATTGCTGGTCAAGGGCGAGCCGGGCACCGGCAAGACCATGCTCGCCGAGCAACTGGCCGAATCCTTTGGCGCCAAGCTGATTACCTGGCACATCAAGTCCACCACCAAGGCCCATCAAGGCCTCTACGAGTACGACGCGGTCAGCCGTCTGCGTGATTCGCAACTGGGCAACGAAAAAGTCCACGACGTTCGCAACTATCTGAAAAAGGGCAAGCTCTGGGAAGCGTTCGAGTCCGACGAACGGGTGATCCTGCTGATCGACGAAATCGACAAGGCCGACATCGAGTTTCCCAACGACCTGCTGCAAGAACTCGACAAGATGGAGTTCTACGTTTACGAGATCGACGAGACCATCAAGGCCAAGAAACGCCCGATCATCATCATTACCTCGAACAACGAAAAAGAGCTGCCGGACGCCTTCCTGCGCCGTTGCTTCTTCCACTACATCGCCTTCCCGGACCGCGTCACGCTGCAGAAAATCGTCGACGTTCACTACCCGGACATCAAGAAAGACCTGGTCAGCGAAGCGCTGGACGTGTTCTTCGACGTGCGCAAGGTGCCGGGCCTGAAGAAGAAGCCCTCGACCTCTGAACTGGTGGACTGGCTCAAGCTGCTGATGGCGGACAACATTGGCGAAGCGGTACTGCGTGAACGTGATCCGACCAAGGCCATCCCGCCGCTGGCCGGCGCTTTGGTGAAGAACGAACAGGACGTGCAATTGCTTGAGCGCCTGGCGTTCATGAGCCGTCGCGGCTCTCGATAAGCACCACTAAACAGGGCTCAGCACCATGTTGCTCAACCTCTTCAATGAAATGCGCGCAGCCAAGGTACCGGTTTCGGTGCGCGAGCTGCTGGACCTGATCAATGCGCTGAAACAGCGCGTGACCTTCGCCGACATGGATGAGTTCTACTACTTGTCCCGGGCGATTCTGGTGAAGGACGAACGACATTTCGACAAGTTCGACCGGGCTTTTGGCGCCTACTTCAACGGCCTGGAAAAACTCGACGACCACTTGCAGGCGCTGATTCCGGAGGACTGGCTGCGCAAGGAGTTCGAACGCTCCCTGACCGATGAAGAGCGGGCGGCGATCCAGTCCCTCGGCGGCCTGGACAAGTTGATCGAAGAGTTCAAGAAACGCCTGGAAGAACAGAAGGAACGCCATGCCGGCGGCAACAAGTGGATCGGCACCGGTGGTACCAGCCCATTCGGTTCCGGCGGTTTCAACCCGGAAGGCATTCGGGTCGGCGACGCCGGCAAGCGCCAGGGCAGAGCCGCCAAGGTCTGGGATCAACGCGAGTACAAGAACCTCGACGACTCAGTGGAACTGGGCACGCGCAACATCAAGGTCGCCCTGCGTCGTCTGCGCAAGTTCGCCCGCCAGGGTGCGGCGGAAGAGCTGGACATCGATGGCACCATCGACCACACCGCCAAGGATGCCGGATTGCTGAATATCCAGATGCGTCCGGAACGACGCAATACGGTCAAGCTGTTGCTGCTGTTCGACATCGGCGGTTCGATGGACGCCCACGTGAAGATCTGCGAAGAGCTGTTCTCGGCCTGCAAGACCGAGTTCAAGCATCTGGAGTACTTCTACTTCCACAACTTCATTTATGAGTCGGTGTGGAAAAACAACATGCGCCGCACGTCCGAGCGCACCTCGACCATGGACCTGCTGCACAAGTATGGCGCCGACTACAAAGTGATCTTCATCGGCGACGCCGCCATGGCGCCCTATGAGATTACCCAGGCCGGCGGCAGCGTCGAACACTGGAACGAAGAAGCCGGTTACGTTTGGATGCAGCGTTTCAAGGAGAAGTACAAGAAGCTCATCTGGATCAACCCGTACCCGAAAGACACCTGGGGCTATACCTCGTCGACCAATATCGTGCGGGATTTGATCGAAGACCAGATGTATCCGCTGACGTTGCGGGGGCTTGAGGAAGGGATGCGGTTTCTTTCCAAGTAAGCACGGTTGTTGTCTGTGATGCCGCCTTCGCGAGCAGGCTCGCTCCCACAATGGATCCTTGTTGTACACGAGATCCCTGTGGGAGCGAGCCTGCTCGCGAAGCTTTTTAACGGTTCAAAAACCTCTGCAGATACTCGACGTGTTCGCAATGCGCCACCTCCTGCACCACCGGCCGCAATCGCACCTGTGCCCCCGGCAGGCACTGAGCCAGACGAGCTAACGCCAACGGCGTCAACGCCCCCAAACGTGGATAACCGCCAATGGTCTGCCGATCATTGAGTAATACAATCGGCTGCCCGTCCGGTGGCACCTGGACCGCGCCCAGCGGGATGCCTTCGGAAATCATCGGTTTACCCTGATACTGCAACGCCGTACCCAACAGGCGAATACCCATCCGGTCGGCACGGCTGTCGAGGTTCCAAACACTGTTGAACGCATCGAACAGGCTTTGCCCGCTGAATTCACCGATCTGCGCCCCGAGTACCACGTCCAAAGGCGCATCAAGGTTCAGGTCCGGCCGCTGCTCTGCCGACAACTCCCGCAGCAACATCACCGAATTGCCCGAATAGCTCAAACTCGCGCCTTTGCTCAGGGCCCGGCCCATGCCATCCAGACCGCCGAGTTCCTCACGGACCACCGTCGCACTGCTGCCCAAGACTTTCGGCGCATCGAAACCACCCGGCGCGGCCAGATAGGCGCGAGCACCGAGCAATGGCTGCGTGAATTGCAAACGCTGGCCTTTGAGCAGCCTGAAACTGCGCCACGGCACCAACGGTTCGCCATCCACCTGAGCCCCCAAATCCGCCCCGGCCAGCGCCAACACGCAATCGTCTTCTGCCAGGACGGTGAACCCGCCGAGGGCGATTTCGATCACCGGGACGCCCAACCCGTTACCCAGCAACCAGTTGGCCCAGGACATCGAGCGCCAATCCAGCCCGCCACCCTGGGTCACACCCAGATGGCGTACGCCGAAACGGCCAGCGTCCTGCAACAGGCACAGCGGCGTGCTCGCTTCAATCGTCAAACGGCTCATACCTGGGCCTCCAGTGGCGTGTCGTCACCGCCCAGGTTGATGAATTCTGCGTGCCCGACCGCTTCAAAGCGCACGGTGTCGCCCGGTTGCATCAGGCTGTAGCCGTCGCGGTTACGGTCGAACAACTTGGCCGGAGTGCGGCCGATCAGATTCCAGCCGCCCGGCGACACCACTGGGTACGCGGCCGTCTGCCGTTCGGCGATGCCGACACTGCCGGCGGCGACTTTCTTGCGTGGCGTGCTCAGACGCGGCGCAGCAAGCACCTCTTCCACCAGCCCCATGAAGGCGAACCCCGGTGCGAAGCCCAGGGCGAACACCTGATACTCACGCTCGCTGTGACGGCGGATGACGTCCTCTACTGCCAATCCGCTGCGCTGTGACAACAGGCTCAGTTCCGGACCGACACTCAAGTCGTACCACACTGGCAACACATGGCAGGTGCCACGGGTACGCGCGTTGGGCGACAGGTCGATGAACGCTTCGGCGATCAATTCCCGAGCCTGGGTCGGACACAACGCGGTCAGGTCGTAATGCACCATCAGAGTCGTGTACGACGGCACCAGATCGATGAGGTGTTCACCAAACGCCGTCCGCAGGCTTTCACTGGCCGCCAGCATCCACGGCATGTTGGCTTCGGCGATTTCATCGAACAGACGCACCATCAGGCAATCGAGCGCGACCACTTCCACCCGCAAATTCATGACGCGCCCTGCTCATTCAAGGCCTGGCGGATACGCTGCACAGCCGCGACCGAACTGGCGTTGTCGCCGTGCACGCAAAGGGTGTTGGCCTGCAAATGCAGCGCGCTGCCGTCGCTGGCGGTGAGGTGGTCGCCTCGGGCAATGATCAACGCCTGCTCGATGATCTTTTCCGGGTCATGATGCACTGCCCCCGGCAGGCTTCGCGAGACCAGCATACCGGCGCTGTCATAGGCGCGGTCGGCGAAGGCCTCGAACCACAGGGTCACGCCGTACTCATCGCCCAGTTGCTGCGCGGCACTGTTGTCGCGGGTGGCCATCAGCATCAGCGGCAAGCTGCGGTCATAAGCGGCCACGGCCTGCAGCACCGCACGCAACTGCGCCGGGTTGGCCATCATGTCGTTGTACATCGCACCGTGGGGTTTGACGTAGCTGACCCGGCCGCCCTGGGCCCGGCAGATGCCGTCAAGGGCGCCGATCTGGTAATGCAGAATGTCCTGGAGTTCCTGCGTGGCGTAGGCCATGGAGCGGCGGCCGAACCCCACCAGGTCCTGATAGGCCGGATGCGCGCCGATCTGCACGCCGTGGCTGAGGGCGAGGCTGACAGTCTTGCGCATGATGCTCGGGTCGCCGGCATGGAAACCGCAAGCAATGTTGGCGCAGTCGATGAAGGGCATGACTTCCGCGTCCAGACCCATGGTCCAGTTACCGAAACTCTCGCCGATGTCGCAGTTCAATAGCAGGCGGCTCACGATGAACACTCCTGTAGGCTTTATTCTTTTTAGCTGCGGGACATATCTGTAAGACATGCCCGCAGATTATCCATTACTGGGCGTCGAGTTGCTTGCCACGGGTTTCCGGCAGGCTCAGGGCAGCGAGGATCACCACGCCATAGGACACCGCCGCAAAGGCCCCGATACCCACGCTCAGCGGCACGGTCTGGCTGAGCAGGCCGATCAGCAGCGGGAACAGCGCCGCCAGCGCCCGGCCGATGTTGTAGCAGAAACCCTGGCCTGAGCCGCGAATCCGCGTTGGAAACAGCTCGGTCAGGAATGCACCCATGCCGCTGAAAATCCCCGAGGCGAAGAAGCCCAGCGGGAAGCCCAACCACAACATCACACCGTTACTGACCGGCATTTGCGTGTACAGCAAGACGATGGTGAACGAGCCGACCGCGAACAGGATGAAGTTCTTTTTACGCCCGAGGATGTCAGTCAAATAGGCGCTGATGACGTAGCCGACGTAGGAACCGACGATCACCATCGCCAGATAACCCCCGGTGCCGAGTACGCTCAGGCCGCGTTCGTTCTTCAGAAAAGTCGGCAGCCAGGACGTAATCGCGTAGTAGCCGCCCAGCGCGCCGGTGGTCAGCAACGAAGCGCGGATCGTGGTGAACAGCATGCCCGGAGCAAAAATCTCGTAGAACTTCGAGGGGTTGCTCGGCGCTTCCTTGGCCTTGGCTTCGCGGTAGATTTCCGGGTCCTTGACCAGGCGACGGACAAAGATCACGAACACCGCTGGCACCAGGCCGAGGATGAACAGTGCGCGCCAGGCGTCTTCCGGCGGCATGATCGAAAACAGCAGCGCATAGAGAATCGCCGTCAGGCCCCAGCCCAATGCCCAACCGGATTGCACCATGCCGACCGCCTTGCCGCGGTCCTGGGCACGAATCACTTCGCCGATCAGCACCGCGCCAGCCGTCCACTCACCGCCGAAACCGAAGCCCATCAAGGTGCGTGCGATCAGCAATTGCTCGTAGTTCTGGGCGAAACCGCAGAGGAAGGTAAAGAAGGCAAACCACAATACCGTCAGTTGCAGCGTGCGAACGCGGCCGATGCGATCGGAGAGAATCCCCGCGACCCAGCCACCGATGGCCGACGCGATCAGCGTACTGGTGTGAATCAGCCCGGCCTGGCCGGTGGTGATGCCCCACATGGCAATCAGGGTCGGCACCACGAAGCTGAGCATCTGGGTGTCCATGCCGTCCAGGCCATAGCCGATCTTGCAGCTCCAGAAGGTGCGGCGCTCCTGCTGATTGATGTTGCGATACCAGTCGAAAGGTCCGGGACGAGTCGTGGCTTTCGGAATGGCGGTGGTGTCGGGCGCACTCATGGCAAATCTCCGCGCTGATTTTATTGGTATTGTTCTGAGCCCCGACGACGCCTATCGTGGGAACCGGATGGCCTGATTCTTGGGCGCACTGCCCTGCCGCGTCCAACTAATAAAAACCCGCCTTAGGCATAAGAAATCTTTATCCCCATGAACCTGAAGTTTCTCGAAACCTTTGTCTGGGTCGCCCGACTCAAGAGTTTCCGCCTCACCGCCGACAAGCTCTTCACCACCCAGGCGTCGATTTCCAGCCGCATCGCCGTACTCGAAGGAGAACTCGGGGTGAAGCTGTTCCTGCGCGATTCGCGCGGTGTGAGCCTGACGCCGGAAGGCTTGAAAGTGCTCGATTACGCCGAGCAGATGATGGACACCATGCAGGCGCTCAAACAGTCGATCGAGACCCGCTCAAGCAAGGCCGGGCGCGTGCGCATCGGCGTGATGGACACCGTGATCCATACCTGGCTCAGCCCGTTGGTGGCGCAGATGACCGATCACTACCCCCTGGTGGAAATCGAATTGGTCGCCGATACCTCGCTCAACCTCTGCGATCAGCTGCAAAAAGGCTTTCTCGATGTGATTCTGCAAACCGACCTGTTGCGCCAGGAAAGCGTGCGCAGCCTGGAACTGGCCAGCCACCCCATGGGCTGGATCGTTGCCAGCAACTCGCTGTACAACCGGGAGTATTCAGGCGTCGCCGATCTGGCGAATGAGCGGATCATTACTTATTCGAAGAACTCCCATCCGCATCAGGAAGTGCTCGCCCTGATGCAGGCCAACGGCGTGGTGTCGCCAAGGCTGAACTGCGTGAATTCGGTGTCGGCGATTACCCGGTTGCTGCGTGATGGTTTCGGTATTGGTGCCCTGCCACCCGTGCTGGTGGCCGAGGAGCTGGCGCGCGGGGAATTGACCCTGCTGGCCATCGATCAACGCCCGCCGAACCTGCAGGTAGTGGTGTCGTGGCGAGTGGGTGTGGAATGGGTCGAGGAGATTGTGGCGTTGTGTCAGCAGGTGCTGGAGGGCTATGCGCGTCGGGTGGGTGAGAATTACATCATCCTGGCTGATTGAGCGCACCTTGTGGCGAGGGGATTTATCCCCGTTGGGCTGCGCAGCGGCCCCACAACCAGCCACCCCGGAAACCCAGGTAAATCGCGCTCGCCAGTTTTACGACTGCTGCGCAGCCGAACGGGGATAAATCCCCTCGCCACATAAATCCCCTCGCCACAAGAACCGCGTCAGTCTTTACAGCCCCCGCAAATCCCGCTCTTCAATCGGCCGGCTTTGGCGCAGGCGCTTGCCGCCCAGTACGACCCAGTCGATCAGGCGGAACAGGCACTCGATACCGAACGACAAGAGCAAGGCTCCGCTCATGCCCCAGATCATCGCTTCCGGCGTCAACAGAAGCTGGTAGCTGTAGCCATTCCAGGTTTCCTTGCGAATGTCCTGATCAGCGGCCAGCACCACTTGCAGGACGCGGATGTACCACGGCCCCTGCATCGCCTGGAACTGCTTGTCCAGGGCCTGCTGGCGGGTCAGCAGATTGTTCAGGCTTTCGGCATCGCTGCGGAAGATCGGGTCTTCGCTGGCACGGTAATGGGCCACCAGTGCCTGCATGTCGCCCTTGAAGAATTGATTGGCCGTGCCTTGAAATCCGCTCAAGCCGGCCTGCGCTTCAACCAGATGCGCTTCGACCCGCTTGGCGTAATCATTGATGAACCCCGGCACCTGGACTCCGATCAACAATCCCGCCGCGAACAACACCAGCCGTAGATAACTGAGCAACATGGGGAGCAGATCCTTATTAGGTCATGCCCTGGCTGACGCATTCACCGCGTCGCCACAGGCTCCATTGACCCGGTTCGTAGCGGGTCCAGGTTTCGTTTTCGGTCAAGGGTTCGGTAGCGATCACCGTGACCACGTCGTTGGGCGTGGTTTCGGCCTGGAAATCGACAATGACGTCGACATCCTTCAGGCGCGCCGGGCCGAACGGGGCACGACGGGTGATCTGCGCCAATTTGGTCGAGCAATAGCAGAACAGCCAGTCGCCGTCGCTGAGCAGGCAGTTGAACACGCCTTTGCTGCGGTACTCGGCGCAGGCGGCGACCAGGTCCGGCAGCAGCTCTTCGACCTCCACCGGCTCGGGGAAGGCCGCACGCACGCGGTTGAGCAAATCGCAGAACGCCGCTTCGCTATCGGTGTCGCCCACGGGACGGTAGAAGCTGGTGCCCGGCTGAAAATCCGCCAACTGGCCGTTATGGGCAAAACACCAGTTGCGCCCCCACAACTCGCGCACGAACGGATGGGTGTTGGACAAACAGACCTTGCCGACATTGGCCTGGCGAATGTGCCCGATCACCACTTCGCTCTTGATCGGGTAGCGCTGCACCAGGTTCGCGACTTCCGACTCGCTGCTGGCCGCCGGGTCCTGAAACAGGCGCAAGCCCCGGCCTTCATAGAAGCCGATGCCCCAACCGTCACGGTGCGGACCGGTGCGCCCGCCGCGCTGCATCAGCCCGGTGAAGCTGAACACAATATCGGTCGGGACATTGGCGCTCATGCCCAATAACTCACACATGCTCGGACTCTCGCTTCAAGCCAGGGGCAAAGTTACAAACGGGGTTCGACCCGCATACGCTGGGGATTGCTCGGCACAGGCGGTCGGCCGTAGCGATCATCACCGGCACCGCCGAATGGATGCTCTTCTTCCGCTTCGTCGGCACGGGCCGCGGCCTTGGCAGCAGCAGCCTGTTCCTTGCGCGCATTGGCGGCGCGTTCGATGGGGAAGCGAATCGCGACGAATACCAGGTAGATGCCGAACGCGATCATGCCGTACATGAACAGATCGGAAATGGCCCGCCATGCGTTGTTACCGACCTTGAACAACAGGTCCAGGGCGGTAATGGCGATGGCCGGGGCGACCTTTTCCTTCACCGGGTCGATGATGGTCGGGCTGAACAGCAACACCGCCATCAGCACTCGCAGCGGTTCACGCAGCCAGCGCCACATCCAGCGGGTGATGCGCATCCACACCAACAGGCAGCCCAAAGCGGCAAAGGCGTAGAGGCCCCAAGCGATCAGATAGTCGTTCTCGGTCATGGTGTCCATGGCAAGGCAGGCAAAGAGGCGCTTATGATAACGGCTTTTCGCATGTCAGGCTTGCCCAATGCCAGTCGGTCGAGCATCCCCCCCTGTGGGAGCGAGCCTGCTCGCGAAGGCGGTGTGTCAAACAACAGAGATGTTTGATGTGCGACCCTCTTCGCGAGCAGGCTCGCTCCCACTGGTTGCGAAACCCCTATTTCGTATATTGATCGAGAGTCCTTCATGCCCCTATCCGCCAACGTTTCCGACGCCCCGATCGCCCGCAAGGCCGAAGGTGATGACCCGTATGCCTGGCTGCAGGAGCGCGACACCGCTGCGGTGCTCGACTACCTGAAGGCTGAAAACACCTATCAGGAGGCCCAAACCGCCGACCAGGCCGGGCTGCGTGAAACCCTGTTCGAGGAGATCAAGGGGCGGATTCTCGAAACCGACCTGTCCCTGCCCTCGCCTTGGGGGCCGTACTTGTATTACACGCGCACCACGGCGGGCGACGAATACGCCCGGCACTACCGCTGCCCGCGTCCGGCTGACGACAGCCTGAAACTCGATGAAAGCCAGGAACAACTGCTGCTGGACCCGAACGAGCTGGCCAAAGGCGGCTTCTTTTCCCTCGGTGCCTTCAGCATCAGCCCGGACCATCAGCGCCTGGCCTACAGCATCGATTCCACAGGCGATGAGATCTACACCCTGTTCGTGAAGGAATTGTCCGACGGTCGCGTCAGTGAACTGGAGTTCCAGGACTGTGACGGCAGCATGACCTGGGCCAACGACAGCCTGACCCTGTTTTTCGGCGAGCTGGACGACACCCATCGCCCGCACAAGCTGTTCCGCTATCGACTGGACGGCACAGCGGCCGAAGAAGTGTTCCATGAGTCGGATGGCCGCTTCTTCATGCACTGCTACCGTGCAAGTTCCGAGCAGCAGTTGCTGCTGTCTCTGGGCAGCAAGACCACCAGCGAAGTCTGGGTGCTGGATGCCAACCAGCCGCAGCAAGCCTTTACCTGCATCGCGCCACGGGTCGAAGACCATGAATACGATGTCGACCACGGCGCCCTGGACGGCCAATGGACCTGGTTCATTCGCACCAACCGTGACGGCATCAACTTTGCCCTGTACACCGCCGTCGATACCGGCGTCGCCCCCCTCGAATCCGCCTGGCAAAACCTGATCCCCCATAGCGACACCGTGATGATCGAAGGCATGAGCCTGAACGCTGGCGCCATGACCCTGAGCCTGCGCGAAGGTGGCTTGCCGATCATTGAAGTCTACCCACAGGACTTGCCGAGCTACCGGGTGCAACTGCCGGATGCGGCCTATAGCCTGCACGTGCAGAACAGCCTGGAATTCGTCAGCGAGCGCATTCGCCTGCGCTACGAAGCGCTGAACCGCCCAGCGCAGATCCGTCAGCTGGAACTGGTCAACGGTGAGCAGAAAGTCCTCAAGGAAACCCCGGTGCTCGGCCCGTTCGATGCCGATGCCTACGTCAGCCAGCGTTTGTGGGCCACGGCGCCCGACGGTACGAAAGTGCCAATCAGCCTGGTGGTCAAGCGCGAAGCGCTCGGCAAGCCGACGCCGCTTTATCTGTATGGCTACGGCGCCTATGGCGAAAGCCTCGACCCGTGGTTCTCCCACGCGCGCCTGAGCCTGCTCGATCGCGGCATGGCATTTGCCATCGCTCACGTGCGCGGCGGCGGTGAGCTGGGTGAAGCCTGGTATCGCTCCGGCAAGCAGGAGCACAAGCACAACACCTTCAGCGACTTCATCGCCTGCGCCGAACACCTGATCGCCAATGGCTTCACCACCGCGCCGCAACTGGCGATCAGCGGTGGCAGTGCCGGTGGCCTGTTGATCGGGGCGGTGCTCAACCAACGACCGGAATTGTTCGGCGCCGCGATTGCCGAAGTGCCGTTCGTCGATGTGCTCAACACCATGCTCGATCCGGACCTGCCATTGACCGTCACCGAGTACGACGAGTGGGGCAACCCTGAAGAACCGGACGTCCATGATCGGATCAAGGCCTACGCCCCGTACGAAAACGTCACTGCGCAAGCGTATCCCGCCACATTGGTGATCGCCGGCTACAACGACAGTCGCGTTCAGTACTGGGAAGCGGCCAAGTGGGTGGCCAAGTTGCGTGCGACCAAAACCGACACCAACCCCCTGCTGCTCAAGACCGAACTGGGCGCCGGGCATGGCGGGATGAGTGGTCGATACCAGGGATTGCGTGACGTAGCACTCGAATATGCATTTTTGTTCAAGGTTTTGGGCATTGCGTGAGGAACTTGGCCCGATGACTCGGTCTTAAGATCACTCATTCCCTGTGGGAGCGGCGGTGCGACGATTCGACTTGCCCGCGATGACGCCAGCACAATCAACATCATCGTTGCCTGTGACACCGCCATCGCGAGCAGGCTCGCTCCCACAAGGGATTGTGGGCATCCAAACCCCGGAAACCCGACACAACAATAAAGACTGCACGACATGTCAGAACCGACTCATCTGAACAACGAAATCCGCGACTGGCTGATGGACTGCGGCCTGTTCAACCAGCTGCTGCCGGCGGACTTCGCCGCGGCCTCCGGTTATTTCAGTATCAGCACCATTGCCCAGGGCGAAGAGATTTTCCACGAGGGCGATGCCGGCAGCTTCATGTGCATCATCCATACGGGCCAGGTGGCCGTGCAGAAGACCACCAGCGACGGCCAGCAGGTGACCATTGCCACGTTGCGCAGTGGCCGCTCGTTCGGCGAAATGGCCGTGCTCGATGGCGAACGCCGTTCAGCCAGCTGCGTGGCGGCGAGCCACTGCCAGTTGCTCAACCTGGGCAAGGATTCCCTGGAGAAGATGCTCAACGATGCGCCGAAAATCGCCGCCAAGATCATCCGCGCCCTTGCCGTGTCCCTCTCCAAGCGTTTGCGCATGGCCGACGGGCAACTGCTTTCGCAGCAGGTCTAGCCCCCCGGCGACTTGACCTTCGGCGGATTCTGCTCGATCCCCGGCACCGGCTGATCTTTGGTCGGCGGGCTGGGCATCTCGATGGGCACCAATGGCGGACCACCGCTGCCGGGGCCGACTTTGGGCAGGGGCGCAGGGGTGATCTGCGGATACGGCGTGGGCGTTGCGGTGCCAGGCGAACCGGGCATCGGTGCAGGACTGACGGGCGTGGTTTGCAACGGTTGGGCCTGCGCTGCAGTAATCGAGAGCGCGGCCAGGGCAATGACCGTTAGAATGGTGCGCTTCATCAATGGCTCCGTTGGCCTTGTTGTCATTTGCAGGCTACTCCCAACTGCGTCCGTTTGCCTTCCCCCTGCTGCCATTTTCTCCTCAAGTGAGCCCCATGAAACGTTTCGTTCTGCTCGACACCACCCCTATTCCCGAGAACGGCGGTGCCCTGTGCCTGTTCGAATACGGCGAGGATTTCGTCATCAAGATCCAGGGTGGTGACGGCGGACAACTGATGAACACGCGCATGCACGGTTCCGAGGATGCCCTGGCGGAAATCCCCTGCCGCAAAGTCGCCGGGCGCCCGAATTCCCGGGTGTTGATTGGTGGCCTGGGCATGGGCTTTACCCTCGCCTCGGCGCTCAAGCATTTGGGCAAGACGGCTGAAGTGGTGGTCGCTGAACTGGTGCCCGGCGTGGTGGAATGGAATCGCGGGCCATTGGGCGAGAAAGCCGGAAACCCGCTACTTGATCCGCGCACCGTCATTCGCATGGAAGACGTGGCCAAGGTGCTGCAGGCCGAGCCGCAAGGTTTCGATGCGATCATGCTCGATGTCGATAATGGCCCCGAAGGCCTGACCCAGAAAGCCAACAGCTGGCTGTATTCCGCCGGGGGCCTGAGTGCCTGCGCCAAGGCCTTGCGGCCAAAAGGCGTGCTGGCGGTCTGGTCGGCCAGCGCCGACCGGCAGTTTTCCGACAAACTGAAGAAAGCCGGGTTCAAGGCTGAGGAAGTGCAGGTCTTCGCCCACGGCAACAAGGGCACCCGCCACACCATCTGGATTGCCGAGAAGCTCAAGGGCTAGGCTAAACTTCACTCATAACCGTCATTTAGTCTTTTTACAAAGGTGAACCCATGAGTTCGTCCACCCCAACCAACACGTCGAAGCTCGATCGCATCCTCGCCGACAACCAGCGCGACAAGGAAATGGGCTACCGCGACAAGGCCCTGAAAATGTACCCGCACGTCTGCGGCCGCTGCGCCCGTGAGTTCTCCGGCAAGCGCCTGAGCGAATTGACCGTGCACCACCGCGACCACAACCACGACAACAACCCGCAGGACGGCTCGAACTGGGAACTGTTGTGCCTGTATTGCCACGACAATGAACATTCGCGTTACACCGACCAACAGTATTTCGGCGAAGGCTCGCTGAGCACGCCGAAGATTGCCAAGGCGACGCATAACCCGTTTGCGGCGTTGGCCGGGTTGATGAAGAAAGACGACTGAAGACTTTCAGCGACTGGGCCGGCCCCTTCGAGAGCAGGCTCGCTCCCACAGTGATTTTGTGTACACCACATATCCCATGTGGGAGCGAGCCTGCTCGCGAAGGCGGTATTACTGAAGCAACTCGGTATCAAGGACCTTGGAAGAATCGCCAATAACGCTTTCCGAGAGCTGCACAAAATCCTTGGTATCCAGGCTCCCCAACCGCATCGCCCCGCGCAACACATCATCCAGTGAACGCTTGTTACGGGTCTTCAGTCGGATCTCGCGATCCAGTTCCTGCAACAACACCACCGCTTTTGAAATCTGCGCCGGGCTGACCTGCTCGCCGCGCAAGGTCGTGACTTTCTGCCCATCCTTCGCCAAACGCCCCTGCAAACTCTGGTAACGCTCGTCACTCATGCCGCCGGCGCGGCGTATCAGTTCGATGGCGTAATACTCGGCAAAGCCTTCGCTGATCCAGTCACTGCGCTGCCGATCGTTGATCCGCCCGAACAGTTGCGCCAACTCGCGCACCAGCGCACTGGTGCCGCTTTCGCTGACCAGCGGCAAGCGGCTGTTCAGGTAAATGGACTCGTGCGCCGCAAGACTGCCGCGCCACATCGGATCGCTGGCGCCGACAATCAACAGCTTGGTGGGATGACGAGGAAACACGGCTTGCACTTGCGGCCAGACAAAGGTCAGCAGTGTCAGCACATCCATACGCCGCATGCCCTGCCCCTGGGGCGAGGCCACGGTGACTTCGGTTTCTCCCAGGCGGGTGCGACGACTGCCCAGGTGGCCGGCGAGCATCCAGCCGGTGGGCCGGTCGAACAAGCGGGAGACGTTGTCGATGCGGAATTTGTTCTTGCCGACTCGCGGCCAGGCGGTTTCGACGCTTTTCCAGCCGCTGGGCAACTCGAATTCGAGGCGTGAGACCAGCTCGATACCATCCTGCTGATCAAGTTTGGCCGGCGGCACCAAATCGTCACCGCGCAGCAACGCCCAGGTCGGGGTCATGCGCGTGTCGAAGCCGCCGCTTTTACGGCTGTGGCTGATGCGCACGCGATAGGTCAGGCTGGCCCTGTCGTTGGCTGGGCGCCAGACCCCTCGGGCCTGCTCGCCCGGTGTCAGCTGCCACTGGCCGTCGGCCTTGAAATCGCTGTAATGACTGCCGTCACCCAGGTTGAAGTCCAGGCTGCGGACCGCCGAGCCTTGCGCCAGCGTGAGGCGCACTTCAGCCTGGTCGCTTTGCGGCAACAGGCGTACGTGGTAATCCAGGTCGACTTTTTTCGCCGCCCACACAGGCGAACTCAGGGTCAGTAGCCCAACGACCAACGCCCGCTGCCATCCCCCAGCCATACACACTCCTTGGTGAAACAAGAACCCGCTGGACGTTTAACCGGCCCTGAAAATCAGGTGATCTTCCCAGTCATCTTCGGGGACGCTGCCTTCGGCGAGCATGCGACCGGACTGGGAAATGCGTTCGTGATGCACCGCATCGCGATCACCGCACACCAGGTGATGCCACAGCGGCAAGTCCTTGCCCTCGCTGACCAGGCGATAACCGCAGGTCGGCGGCAGCCATTTGAATTCGTCGGCCTTGCCCGGCGTGAGCTGGATGCAGTCCGGCACCGAGTCGCGACGGTTCGGGTAATCGCTGCACTGGCAGGTTTTCAGGTCCAGCAGTTTGCAGGCGATACGCGTGTAATAGACGCTGTTGTCGTCTTCATCTTCGAGCTTTTGCAGGCAGCACAGGCCGCAACCGTCGCACAGCGATTCCCATTCCTCCTGATCGAGTTGATCGAGGGTTTTGCGTATCCAGAACGGTTCGACTTTGGCGGCCATGGCTCAAGCATCTACATCAGGTGGTGAAAAGGCCGCCAGTCTAGTGCCAGCGGCCTTGCGGGCCAAGCACTGGCGACTGCCGGTAGATCGGGGCTTGTCAGTTTTTGCATCGCCAAGTAGCTTTGCCAGTCGCAAGGAGCCAAACCTGCGTGCCATTAACGCCCGATCGCGTTGCATTGCGGTGAATTGCCACGGCTCTCGACAAACCTTATCGCTCAGCCCAACTGTGCCCGCAGGTTTCAGACTTCCCTCACTTTAAAACGTAGCAAGGAATCTCTTGATGAGTGCAAACCCACGCGTTGCCGATTTCGCCATCCACCCTCAGTTTACCGATCGCTGGTCGCCTCGCGCCTTCACCGGTGAAACCATCCCCGAGGAAACCCTGCTGAGCTTCTTCGAAGCCGCACGCTGGGCGCCGTCGGCGTATAACTCGCAACCTTGGCGCTTTCTCTACGCGCGTCGCGACACGCCGAACTGGGAGCGTTTCCTGGGCCTGCTGAACGAGTTCAACCGTAGCTGGGCGCAACATGCCTCGGCACTGGTGATCGTGATCTCCAAGACCACCTTCGCGGTGCCTGGCGCCAGCGAAGAAACCCCGGCCCTGTGGCACACCTTCGACACCGGTTCGGCCTGGGGCCACCTGGCACTGCAAGCAAGCATCAGCGGCTGGCACACCCATGGCATGGCCGGTTTTGATCAGGAACTGACCCGCAAGGAGCTGAACATTCCCGAGGGCTATGCCCTGCACGCCGCCGTGGCGATCGGCAAACTGGGTGACAAAGCAACGCTGGCCGAGTACCTGCAAGCCCGTGAAGAGCCAAGCCCGCGTCGTCCGCTGAGCGAACTGGCTGCCGAGGGTGATTTCACTCTTTAAGCCACACCGCAAACCAATGTGGGAGCGAGCCTGCTCGCGAAGACGGCATGCCAGTCGAAACCTATAGTGACTGACACTCCGCTTTCGCGAGCAGGTTCGCTCCCACAGCTGATTCTGGCGGACTCAATAGCCGCGATTGAAATCCACTTCCCCGCGCAACGCCTCACCCGCCTGATACGCCCGCAGGTTTTCGACAAACAGCTTCACCATCAAGGATGGCGAAGTCGGCGCCGAACTGTGGCCGGTCAGCAGCAGACCCCAAGCGGTCCAGAACGGATGACGCTGCGGTAACGGCTCCTGACGGCAAACATCAATCACCGCCCCGGCCAGATGCCCTTCTTTCAAGGCTTCCACGAGATCCGCATCGACCACCGCCACGCCGCGCCCCACGTTGATGAACAATCCAGTCGGTTTGAATTGCTTGAACAGCGCTGCATTGTAGATATCGTGGGTGTTCGGGGTATTTGGCAGCAGATTCACGACGTAATCCACCTGCCCCACCAAGCGTGGCAAGTCGGCCAGCGAGCCGACTTCAGCAAACGGTGCTTGCTCGCGGGCTTCACTGGCGATGCCATACAGCTCGACACCAAAGGGGACGAGGAACTGCGCCACCGTCTGCCCGATATCACCGGTGCCGACGATCAGCACCTTGCGCCCCGCCAGACTCTGGCCATGGCGACTGTCCCATTTGCGCTCGACCTGGCTGACCAGCCGCGCCAGCACTTCACGTTCATGTCCGAGCATGTAGGTGAGCACGTACTCCGCCATGACCTGGCCAAAAATCCCTACCGCGCGTGTCAGGCGATAGTTACGCGGCAGGCCATCGGCCAGCAGCGGCGTGATGCCCGCCCAGGTCGATTGCAGCCAGTGTGGCTGGTGGCCTTGACGCAGCAGGGTCGCCAGCAGGTCGGGCTGGCCGAGCCAGACCGGACATTCGGCGGCCTGGCGGGCCAGTTCGGCGGAGTCACCGCTGGTCAGCACTTCCAGCTCCGGCGCTGCCTCGCGCAGCAGTTGGGCGTACACAGGGTGGTCGTGTTCAGCAATCAGAACGCGCATGCTTCAACCTTTCAAAAAACGCTGCAAACGGCCGCCGATGCAAAGTTGCTGCATCGGTGTGGCCATCGCCAAAATCATTCCAGTGTTTCACAAAGGCTCTGAACAGAGCCTTCCTGGCATCAGACCGGGTCGTTGCGTCGCAACAACTCTTCCGGCAAGTGCTCGATGTACTCTTCTTCGGCCGGCGGCATTTGCAGGTGGTAACCCTGCTTCTCGAGGTTCTCCAGCACGACGGTGATGTCCTCGCGCGACAGCTTGCGCTCGGGGGTCAGCACCAGGTCAAAAGCATGGATGGCTTTACCGAAGGCGGCCATCAGGGGTTCCGGTACACGCTCCAGTGCGTCGCTTTTGAGCACATAGAGGTACATTTCGTTTTTCTTCGAACTACGGTAGATAGAGCAAATACGTTTCAAGGCTGTTCTCCGGCGGTGACCAGGCTGTCGAGCAGCGCCTGGCCCATCAATTCGCGGCGCCAGCCACGCAATGAATCAGGCAATTGGTAAGGTCCATTGGGGAAGCCGCTCTTGAGCAGCGCCTCCAGGGTTTTCTTGCGCAGCATCAGCTCTGGCGCAATGTTCAGGCGCTCGGCCTCGGCCTGGCCGATGGCTTTCATCTGCTTGAGCAGTGCGGCGGCATCCACCGGCAGCGGCTCCGGCACGGCGGGCGGCCATTGATCAGGCGACACACTGCCAGAGCGCTTGATCAGATCAAGCAGAAATTCGCCGTCCTGACGCACGGTCCGCGGGTGCATGTCTTCTATTTTCGCCAATGCACCGAGGTTGTCCGGTTGCGTACGCGCCAGAGGCCACAGCGAATGCTCGCGGATGATCCGGTTGCGCGGCAGATCACGGGCACGGGCCTCTGTCTCACGCCAGGCACAGAGTTCACGCAATACGGCAAGTTGTGCGCGGGACAGTTTCCAGGCCAGCTTGGCATCGCGATAGACCTCGTACGGATCGGTCTCGCGGCGCAGGTTGGCCACCAGCTCGGCACCGTCTTCCAGGACCCAGGCGTATTTCGCTTCGGAAAGCTTCGGACGCAGCTGTATGAAAACCTCCGCCAGATGCACGGCATCTTCAGCGGCATAGCTGATCTGTGTTTCGGAAAGCGGACGTTGCAGCCAGTCGGAACGGGTTTCGCCTTTGGGCAAGTCGATACCAAGCACTTCCTGCACGAGCCGTGAATAGCCCATGGAAAAACCCAGGTTCAGGTAAGCGGCAGCCAGTTGCGTGTCGAACAACGGCGCCGGCAGGCTGCCGGTCAGGCGCAACAGGACTTCCAGGTCTTCGCTGCAGGCATGGAGGACCTTGACCACCGCCGGGTTTTCCAGCAACACGGCAAGAGGTTGCCAGTTGTCGATGGTCAGGGGGTCAATCAGGTAGGCGCGCGTGCCGTCGCCGACCTGTAACAGGCCAGCAATCGGATAGAAGGTGTCGACCCGCATGAATTCGGTGTCGAGGGCAACGTAGGGCAGCTGCTGCCATTCGGCGCAAAACCGGCCGAGGCTATCGTTGTCGCGAATCCAGTGAATATCGATGGCCACACGGCTCTCCCTTGAAGAATGGCGCGCAGTATATATCGCCACCAGCGATTTCCGCGCATCCACTGAACAAGAGCTTTAGCGAAAATACCTGCTTAACAAAAAGAATAGTCCGACAAAGCCGAGCTAACCGACCTTGCGCAACACGTAAACCCGCATTGGCGCGCAACCGGGCAGAAAATCCTGATGGCTGAGCAAACGAAAGCCCGCCCGCTTGAACTCGGTTTCCACTTCAATCCTGCTCACCAGTGGTCGGTCTGCGAGCCCCTCCACGTCGGCATGCCGAGCCTTGAAACGACCACCGGCTCGCACTGCCACAATCACCGTATCGCGACTGACCCGGTGAAACTCGCCAAGCATTGCCAAACGATGATCAGGGTTGGCGATGTGTTGAAACAGTTGCATGCAAAAAATGCAGTCAACCGCATTCTCCGAAAGGCCAATGGAGAAGGCTGAACCTTGAAAGGTTCTGACCCGCCTCAACAGACTCGGTGAATGGTGGGTTCGGGCATGGTCGAGCATGCTCTGGGAGGGATCGGATGCCAGAATCACCCGGTTCGCGTGCTCGGCCAGCATCGGCCAGAAGCGTCCGACACCGCACGCCACATCGAGGATCAGCCCAGGCTCGCCCGCGACCTTGAGTGCATGACGCACCAGTTGTTCCTCACGCCAGAGTGCCAACCGCCCGGTCAGGGTCTGCGCGCGCGGCTGTGAACAGACGCGGGCGTGTTCCTGGTCGTAGCGCCGGACAAACTCAAGCTCAATAGCGGATGGACACTGGGCAGACATGTTCTATAGCTCTTGGGGATCCCTTGACTGGCCGCCGGTGAGCGGCCGTTGCGTGAAAATAAGACCGGCGCATCATTCCTTGGCCAACACGCCGTCGATTACCGCGCCACGGCAACCGGCAAACATATCCAGATCCTGGTTGTAGACCTTGCTGCTGACCTCCAGCAGCCCCAGCATCGAATGGAACAGATTGTCCTGGCTCAGCGGCTTTTCACGGCTCAGTTGCAGGCAATGGGTGTCCACTGAAAATGATTTTTGATAGCTGTCAGAGAACCAGGCCAGCATCGCCACATGCTTCTGTTGATCCGGCGCAAGCATGTAAGGCGTGCCGTGCAGGAACAGGTTGTACTCACCCAGGGATTCACCGTGATCCGACAGGTACAGCATCGCGGTATCGACCTTGTCCTGGTTGCTGCGCAGCAGATCGATCAGGGTCGACAGCACATGATCGGTGTAGACCAGTGTGTTGTCGTAGCCGTTGACGATACTTTCGCGACTGCAATTGTTCAGCGCATTGCTTTCACAGACCGGGGTAAAGCGTTCGTACTCTTTCGGGTAGCGTTTGAAGTATTCCGGGCCGTGACTGCCCATCTGGTGCAACACCAGGACCGTGTCTTTATCCAGGTTATCGATAAAGTGCTGCAGACCTTGCAGGAGGATTTCATCGCGGCATTCACTGTTGGCGCACAACACCGGGTCTTTCAGGTTGCTGACATCGTCGAGTGTCACCCGGTCGCAAGTACCTTTGCAGCCGGACTGGTTGTCGCGCCAGATCACATCAAGCCCGGCACGCTTGAGCACATCCAGCAAGCCTTCTTCATTTTTCGCCTTGCTGGCGTTGTAATCCTTGCGACCCATATTGGAAAACATGCAGGGCACCGATACGGCGGTTTCCGTGCCGCAGGAATGCACATCGGTAAACGCGATCAGACCTGCCTCTTTTTCCAGTTTTGGCGTGGTGTCGCGGTCATAACCGAGGATTCCGAAGTTCTCCGCCCGGGCACTTTCGCCCACCACCAATACCGTCAGGGATTTGCGGCCATGGTTTTGCCAGGCAGGATTTCGCTGGGCGTCTTCACCGACTTTGACGAAAGGTTGTCGCGCAGAAGCGACCTGCTCACGCAAGTAACCGAATGAAGCACCAATGTAGTTGCTTGGCACCACCATCAGGCGCAACTCATGGTGGTTGCGAAACAGCGACGAAAGGCCCTGATAATTAATCAGTGCCACACCACCAATCACCGCCACCGATGCGACACTCACCACAACCTTACTTAATAATTCACGATGCCAACGACGATAGTTAACTGGCGTCTTCCACAACACCCACGATGGCAAAACACCAAGCAGCACAATATAAAACAGCAACTTTATCGACAGTAAGCCACGCACTTCCGTGACATTGGTTTCAGCAAAGTTGCGCAGCATGCCAGCGTCGATCAATACACCATATTGGCTCATGAAGTACGCCACGCCTGCACTGATCATGAACAACAATGTCAGGGCCGGCTTCATCAGGGGACGGAACGCCAGCAGGGTAAGCACAATATTGAAGGCCGCGAGGATCATCGCCCCGAACGCCAGGCGCATGACGATGCCCCTGCCGTCTGCCGCAGTGATTTCAAACAGGTGTTGCCATAACACCAAATTGAAGGCAGTCAATAAAAAGGCGCTGGCAATCAGTGTCATCCACTCCGGGCGCACGGCTTTAATCTTCAACATGATGATTGGCTGTTCCTGAAAAGAAGTGCCCTCGGCAAATGTGAAAATTTCATTTACCGTGACAACACTAACTTTAGGCAGACGACCATCAATTTTTTGTGAAAAAGAAGCCAACGATTAGTTGGCCTTTTAGATTCTTATGAAAGTTCCGGATTATTTGAGAATGATTCAGCTCGGGTTCAGGTCATTCCAATACGCCCGCTCCAGGGAGCTGTGCCCGATAGTGTGCCCGCATCATCCAAACGGCTGATACACCATCACGAGCAAGCTCGCCCCTACACGCCGATGGCGGTCTTGGTGTACGACTCGCGATCGATGTCGAGAATCTCTACACACAACTGGACCTCAACGCCCGCCGGCCATTCACACAGATCCTTCACCACCGCCAGCAGGCTTGCGGACAACTGCTGCTTGATCTGCGGTGAACGCCCGCTCAACAGTGCCAGCTTCACATGCACGAACGCCCGCTCCGCCAATGCGGTACCGACCTTGAACGTCTCGACCTTCACCGCGCGACTCTTGATGTCGAACTCGGCACCGAACTGGCCAGACCCCACCAACGCATTATTGAGCCGTATCAACGCCACATCGGCATTCAGATCTGGCAGGTTGGCGGTGTATTCCAGGTGCAGGTGAGGCATGGCGTAACTCCTGTAGGTTGGTAAAAAGGTCGTACATGTAACAAAGCGCTGCCCTATTCACTGGGGCAGCGACAGCAGATTGCGCTCTCCCATGAACGTTTCAAGTCGTGAGCGCAGCCAGCGTTCGGCAGGATCGCTGTCGACATGACTGAGCCAGACCATGGACAGCTCAAGGGTCGGGGTCTTGAAGGGAAATGCCTCCTTGTACAACTGGCCGGACGCCGCCATCGCCTCGGCGGTGTAATCCGGCAGGCTGGCGATCAGATCCGTCCCGGCCAGCAACGCCGGCAACGAACTGTATTGCGGCACCGAAAGCACCACCTGACGAGAACGACCGATCTGGGCCAGCCATTCATCGGCGAACCCGCTGACATTGGCGATATGGGACACCAGCACATGCGGCCGCGAGCAGTATTCGTCGAGGGTCAGTGGTGTATCGGACGCATCGGCACGCAGCACACTGGGATAGATGTGTCGCAACAATTTGCGCTTGGCATTGGCCGGCAGACCGCGACTCTGGGTAATACCTACTGTTATATCGCCTGACGCCAGCAAATCGGAAATCCGCCAGTGATCGACATTCTGCACCACGAACACCACCTTCGGCGCCTCCTGGCGCAGCGCGTGCAGGAACGGCGGTAACAGTCCGTATTCGACATCGTCAGACATGCCGATACGAAATGTCATGGTGCTGCTGCTCGGGTCGAAGTCATGGGTGAGGCTCAACGCCACCGACAACGAATCCAGCGCCGGCGACAGGTGCCGAAAGATTTCTTCGGCCCGGGCCGTTGGCTCCATGCGATGACCGACGCGAATGAACAACGGATCGTTGAACATCGTACGCAAGCGGTTGAGTGCCGAACTGATGGTGGGCTGCCCGAGAAACAACTTCTTGGCCACCTTGGTGACATTGCGCTCAAGCATCAGCGTTTCAAACACCACCATCAGGTTGATGTCGGCCTTGCGTAGTTCGTTGCGATTCATCCATTGCCCCCGCGCCCATTCACTAGCGACAGTGTAGGGAGGTGTCGCAACCGGCGTCTATGCGACTGAAGGCGTGCCGCAAGTATTTTGCGTTTAATGCAAATGCGAGCACGCGACGCGTCCTACATCCTCTTCCT
Organism: Pseudomonas sp. C2B4; assembly: GCF_013359695.1. GTDB lineage: Bacteria > Pseudomonadota > Gammaproteobacteria > Pseudomonadales > Pseudomonadaceae > Aquipseudomonas. Next base: position 27,455 of record NZ_JABFMU010000030.1, on the reverse strand, counting down.
GATTCAGTTGCTCATCTGGCGGGAACGACAGGCGTTCCTAAGCTCAGGAAGTGCCGGGCGATACCGGCCTGGTTACTCACAATCCATCAAACTAAAGGAGCAGCCTGATGGCTAGAGATAAAGCAAAAGACGACAAACACTTCAACTGCACCCAGCCTCACGAAGCCGACTACGTTGCCGGTCTTTACCCTCACGCCAAGGAAGAGGTCAAAACCTTCCTGGCATCGGCCTGCAAGGATAAATCCCTGCACAACTCTACCCACAAAGACGTCTACGATCTGATCAAAAGAAAGCTGGGCCACTCGCAACCCTGAGGCCGCCCGACTGAAATGAAGCTGCTCTTGCAGAGCAGCTTCACCGCGCCGAGCCTAAATTTCCTTGATAGGGGTCTGATCGCAAGTCCCTTTGATCAAATTGATCGCATGCACGCAATCCGACCGGTTGACGTAAGCCTCGCCACTGGCAATCGTTTCATGATTTCCCGCCCGTAAACGCCACCGCCACTGGCCTTTACCGGTCAGAAGGGTGCCACGGGTTTGCCTGTAGATCTCAAAATACATGGGTCGCTCCTTGCGATTGCTGTTTACGACAGGCCTGTGACCTGCGAAGGCCAGAGTAGAAGAAGATTTTTGGAGATGGAGGGATTGAGTGTCAGGGATTATTTCGAGGAGAACCCCTTTAGACTCAAGGCGCGCAGGGAATTCGGAGGTCAGTAAATAAAGTGACTGGGAGAGGTAAGTTTTCCCATGAATCGGCATATTTTTCTTACACGGGATTGATGCTTGATCTGACGCTCAACGCTCCGACAGAAAAGCCGAAAACAAAAAAGCCCCGTAACTTTTCAGCTACGGGGCTTTTTCTATGTATGGCGGAGAGATAGGGATTCGAACCCTAGGTACCGGTGAAGGTACAACGGATTTCGAATCCGTCCCATTCGGCCACTCTGGCATCTCTCCAACGGCGCGCATCATAACAACACTTTCGCTGGAAGCGAACCCCCTTTCGCGAAATATTTCTGTGCTATCAGATGCTTGCGTCGGTTAAAGCGGTACGCCCAGACGATTGGCCACTTCTTCGTAGGCTTCGATGACGTCACCGAGGCCCTGACGGAAGCGGTCCTTGTCCATTTTCTTCTTGGTGTCCTTGTCCCAGAGGCGGCAGCCGTCCGGGCTGAACTCGTCACCCAGTACGATGGAGCCATCGCTGAACACGCCGAATTCCAGCTTGAAGTCCACCAGCAGCAGGCCGGCGTCGTCGAACAGCTTGGTCAGTACTTCGTTGACCTTGAGCGACAGCTCCTTCATGCGGACCAGTTGCTCGGCGGTGCCCCAACCGAATGCCACGACGTGGGATTCGTTGATGAACGGGTCGCCCTTGGCGTCGTCTTTCAGGAACAGTTCGAAGGTGTAAGGGTTGAGCTTCATGCCCTCTTCAACGCCCAGGCGCTTGACCAGGCTGCCGGCAGCGTAGTTACGCACGACGCACTCGACCGGAATCATGTCCAGCTTCTTCACCAGGCACTCGTTGTCGCCCAGCAGTTTGTCGAATTGAGTCGGCACGCCGGCTGCTTCGAGTTTCTGCATGATGAAGGCATTGAACTTGTTGTTCACCATGCCTTTGCGGTCGAGCTGCTCGATGCGCTTGCCGTCGAACGCCGAGGTGTCGTTGCGAAACAGCAGGATCAAGCGGTCAGCGTCGTCGGTCTTGTAAACCGACTTGGCTTTGCCGCGGTAGAGTTCTTCACGTTTTTCCATGATGGGCTCCGCTTGCTAAGTAGATGGGCTAGGCGATGTATCGCCAGTCGAGCCCTGAATCTTGATCGGCCAGTTGCAGCCAGTCCGGGTCGCACCCGAGGGTGTCGACAAAACATTGCCGGGCCAGCTGCGGCAGGTTGTTCTTGCTGCTCAGATGGGCCAGGACCAGGTGTTGCAGGCCTTGCCAGCCCAACTCGGCCACCAGGAATGCCGCCTGATGGTTGTTCAAATGTCCCAGTTCGCCGCCCACCCGCTGCTTGAGAAAGTACGGGTAGTGACCGCGAGCCAGCATGTCACGGCAATGGTTGGCCTCGATCATCAATGCATCGAGATCCCGATAGCCGTCCAGCACCTTGCTGCAATACGAGCCCAGGTCGGTCAACAGGCCAAAGCGCCGCTCACCGTCACTGAACACATATTGCGTCGGCTCCTGCGCATCGTGGGCCACGGCAATGACACCAATGCTCAAGTCGCCGATCTGCAATTGCTCACCCCCCGCCAGGAAGCCTGCGGGTTCGATGGGCTTACGCATGCCGCGCAGTGTCCCACGACTGAGGTGGACAGGCAGATTGTAGCGCCGAGACAGCAAACCCACGCCATGCACGTGGTCGGCATGTTCGTGGGTCACGAGTATCGCGCTCAGCTGCGCAGGGTTGACACCCAGGCGCAGCAGGCGTTTTTCGGTTTCCCGCAGGGAGAAACCACAATCCACCAGCACATACGTATCAGCGCTGGCTATCAGCGTGCCGTTCCCTTGGCTACCGCTGCCGAGAACGGCAAAACGCATGTGATCAGCCCAGATTGTCCTGAATCACAGTCAACACTTTACGCGCCACGTCAGCTGGCGCCACAGTGTTGATGTTCTTTTCCACGGTGACCTGGACGCTCTCGCCGACCTTGCTCAGGCGGACCTGATAACGCTCGGCGCGGGCTTCAACTTCTTCCTTGTCCGGCTTGCTGCCAAACAGACCACTGAAGAAACCTGGCTTGTCATCCTTCTTCTCGGCCTTCTCGGCCAAGTTGATGTAGTACAGGCCCAGGCTGCGGTTGATGTCTTCAACACGCCATTCGCCCTGCTCCAGCGCACGGCCGACGCTCGACCAGGCACGATCCAGGTCGGAGCCGACGTTCAGGACAGGGTTACCACTGCCGTCCACGCTCAGGCTGACACGGCTTGGGGTGTCGAAATCACGGGAGGCCAGCATGGAGACCGAACCGCCCTTCTCCGAGATGCGGCTCATGCTCGCGAGCATGTCGTCGACCAGAGCTGCGTCCAGGCCGGTATTGACCGAGCGATTGGTGAAGGCGACGTCGGCGGTGCTGCCGGCAGGACGCTCGGCGCTGACCACGTAGACTTCACTGGTGTTGCGTTGCACGCCGGGCTCGATACGCACCCGCACGCGAGTCTCGCTATCGGTGGCGACGCCCGCCGCGCTGAGGCGCTTGGCCATGGCTGCCGACAGCTCATCGGAATGCTGCCAGGTCGTGGTGAACTCGCCGGTTTGCGGGCGCTGTTCATCCAGTCGGAAACCGTTGTCCTGGAAGAACTGCACAGCCACGGGCCAGACTTCAGCCGGCGGGTTCTGCGCCAGGATCGAACGCGAATCGCCGCTCTTCTGCAGGGAGTAGGCGCTGGCGTCAGCTGAAGCCGACAATGGCTGCGGCCGAGGAACGATGTATTCACCTTTGACGGTGTCATCGGCCACATTGCGAGGGATCGGCAGCAGCGGGTCCAGACGCTTGGCGGTCTGGACATCCGGCGGCAGTTGCATCGGTGCAGTCTGTTGCGCTTCCAGGTAGTCGCTACCACGGTCACGGAAATAACCTTCCGGGCCCCAGATCCATCCGCAGCCACTGGTGCTGGAGATAATCAAGGCAAGTGCGGAAAGTCCGGCCATTCGCTTCATGCGTTGTACTTCCTCAATTAAACCAGGACGCCGGACAAGCGCATGGCCTGACGCAGCGGTTCGTGACACTCGGCGCTGAGCCAGGTGAGCGGCAGACGGATACCGTCCGGCATCAAGCCCATTTCATGCAGCGCCCATTTCACGGGAATAGGGTTGGATTCGATAAACAGGGTTTTATTGAGTGGCATCAGCTTTTCATGAATGGCACGTGCCTTCTCGGCGTCACCGTTCAAAGCGGCGATGCACAGGTCGGCCATGTCGCGCGGGGCAACGTTGGCGGTGACCGAAATATTGCCCTTGCCGCCCAGCAGGATCAGCTCGACCGCGGTGGCATCGTCACCGGAAATCACCAGGAAATTGCTGCTGACACCATCGATGATCGCTTTGGCGCGCGCCAGGTCGCCGGTGGCTTCCTTGATGCCGATGATGTTCTTGACGGTCGACAGACGGATCACGGTCTCGGCCTGCATGTCGCACGCGGTGCGACCTGGCACGTTGTAGAGGATCTGCGGGATGTCGACGGCTTCGGCAATGGCCTTGAAGTGCTGGTACAGGCCTTCCTGGGTCGGCTTGTTGTAGTACGGCGTGACCAGCAGGCACGCATCGGCGCCGGCGGTTTTCGCGTTGGTCGTCAGCTCGATGGCTTCGCGGGTCGAGTTGGCGCCAGTACCGGCGATCACCGGAATGCGGCCATTGACCTGCTTCACGACGCGACGGATGACTTCGATGTGTTCATTCACATCAAGGGTGGCCGATTCACCTGTAGTGCCGACCGCCACGATGGCGTGGGTGCCGTTTTGCAGGTGAAAGTCCACCAGTTTGCTCAGGCTGTCCCAGTCGAGATTACCTTGTGCATCCATGGGTGTGACCAGTGCCACCATACTGCCCGCAATCATGCAACCGCTCCTGCCGGAAAAAGAGAGCCGTAATGGTACTGGCGCCAAGATGCTTGTACAAGCGAAGTACTGCGCTGCCGCCATTCCCCTTGGCGCTGCTTTTCGCTACCCTTCAGACTTTGATCGGTACTGACCGGCTCGTCCGTCGGGTTTCAGCCTCCATTTTCGGCATCACAAGCCCCATTCCTGCGTTGCCAGCGCCCGCTCCTGCCATACTGGAGCACGTTGCAACCGGTGTCTGGAGCTTTCTGAGTTCGCATCCGCAGGTTTGCCCCCGGTAAAACAAGCCGACAAAAGTACCGACCGCTCATCGCTTTAGGAATGCTGCATGTCCACCCCCACAGTTCGCGAACAATTCCTTGTCATCAGTGCCCTTGGCGCCAACCCCATGGAGCTGACTAACGTCCTGTGCCGCGCCAGCCATGAAAACCGCTGCGCCGTGGTCACCTCTCGCCTGACCCGTCATGGCGAGTGCAGTGCGCTGGTCCTTGAAGTCTCCGGCAGCTGGGACGCCCTGGCGCGCCTGGAAGGCAGCCTGCCAGTGCTGGCAAAGCGGCACGCCTTCACCGTCAATGTGGTACGCAGCGCCGCCCTGGAGAATCGCCCCCAGGCCTTGCCCTATGTGGCCTATGTCAGCTCGGCCTACCGCTCGGACATCATCAACGAGCTGTGCCAGTTCTTCATGGACCACAACGTCGAGCTGGAAAACCTGACGTGCGACACGTATCAGGCACCGCAAACCGGCGGCACCATGCTCAATGCCACGTTCACCGTGACCTTGCCGGCCGGCGTACAAATCAGCTGGTTGCGTGATCAGTTCCTGGATTTCGCCGATGCGCTGAACCTGGATGCCCTGATCGAACCGTGGCGCCCACAAAACCCAATGTAAGGAAGCTTCCATGGCTGTTGCCATTGACCAACCGGTTGCCGATTTCGAAGCCCCCGCCACCAGCGGGCAAACCGTCAGCCTGGCGGCCCTCAAAGGCAAGCAGGTAGTGATCTACTTCTATCCGAAGGACAGCACACCGGGCTGCACGACCCAGGGTCAGGGCTTTCGCGATCAACTTGAAGCCTTCAAAGCGGCAAATACTGAAGTGTTCGGCGTGTCCCGCGACAGCCTGAAATCCCACGAGAACTTCAAGGCCAAGCAAGCATTCACGTTCGAGCTGATCAGCGACAAGGAAGAGGCGCTTTGCCAACTCTTCGACGTGATCAAATTGAAAAAGCTGTACGGCAAGGAATACATGGGCGTGGATCGCAGCACGTTCCTGATCGACAAGAACGGCGTGTTGCGTCAGGAATGGCGCGGCGTGAAGGTGCCGGGGCATGTTGATGCTGTTTTGGCAGCGGCTCAGGCCCTCAACAAAGCCTGAATTTTTGGCGCCGGTCCTGGCGCCTTCCCGAGCAGGCTCGGTCCCACATTGGATTTGTGTTCACCACGAACCACCTGTGGGAGCGAGCCTGCTCGCGAAGAGGCTATCAACCTCACCGAACAAATCAGACCCAACCGTTACAGCAACGGCGCCACCACCGGCTCCTTGCGCGGCCACGCGTCCAGCACAGCTTTAAACAGGGTCGCCAGGGGAATCGCGAAGAACACGCCCCAGAACCCCCACAACCCGCCAAACAGCAGCACCGCACAGATGATCGCCACCGGATGCAGATTGACCGCCTCCGAGAACAGCAACGGCACCAGCACGTTGCCATCGAGCGTCTGGATGATCCCGTAAACCGCCATCAAATAGATGAACTGATCGCTCCAGCCCCACTGGAACAAAGCAATCAGCAACACTGGCACGGTCACCACAACAGCCCCGACGTAGGGCACCACCACCGACACCCCCACCAGCAACGCCAACAGCGCCGCATAATTGAGTTCCAGGACGACAAAAGCGATGTAGGTCACGCCACCGCAAATGAAGATCTCGATGACCTTGCCGCGAATGTAGTTGGCGATCTGCCGGTTCATTTCATGGGCGACACGGGTGATCAGCGCTCGCTCGCGGGGCAGGTAACCGCGTACCCACTGGCCGATCATCGCCCGGTCCTTCAGGAAGAAGAAAACCAGAATCGGCACCAATACCAGATAGATCATGATGTTGACCAACAGCGGCAGGCTCGACAGCGAGAACGTCAGCGCCCACTGCCCGAACTTGCCGATCTCGCCCCGCGCCACTTCGATGGCCTGCAGCACCTGCTCGTCGGACACCAGGTGCGGATAGCGCTCCGGCAGCAGCAATAGCAGCGATTGCCACTTGGCGAGCATGCCTGGCAACTCGTTGAACAAGGTGATCAACTGATGCCACAGCAGCGGCACCACCACCACGATGAAAACCAGCAACACGCCCATGAACAGCGCAAAGACCAGCCCCACCGCGGCCCCGCCGGGCACGCGCAGTCGCTCGAGGGTCAGCACCAGCCCCTGCATCAGGTACGCCAGCACCATCCCCGCCAGCACCGGCGCCAGCATGCCACCCAGCGTCAGCACGGCGGTGAACGTCAGGAACAGCAAAACTGCCAGAACCACGGCTTCTTCATCGGAGAAGTAACGCTGAATCCAGTCGCGTAACACTTTGAACATCAATAATCCTTAAGAACAAATGCCGCAGGTTTCAGGCCTTTTTCAGCCAGTAGCGGTACACGCCAGCCTCATCTTCTTCACGAAGCAGCGTATGACCGGCCAATCGGGCAAAGGTGCGAAAGTCGCGCTGCGATCCCCCATCGGTGGCGATCACCTTGAGCACTGCACCACTGCCCATCCGGTTAAGCTCCATCTTGGCCTTGAGTAACGGCAACGGGCAATTCAAGCCACTGGCGTCCAATTCAACGTCATGGGCTACAGCGTCAGTCATTGCATCACTCCGGTTCAGGTGGTTGAGTGGCCTAGAATATCTGGTCGCAAGGCTGGTGTCCGGCTACAGTAAGGTCTTTGTCGACTAAGGCTCTGTGCATGACTTTTCTGCGCCCTACCCTGCTGACGCTCGCTTGCCTGCTCGCCTCACCGGGCTTCGCCGACGATCTGCCGTCACTCGGCGACGCCAGTTCTGCCATTGTCTCGCCGCAGCAGGAATACCAGTTGGGCCGCGCATGGCTGGCGCTTCTGCGCAGCCAGGTGTCACAACTCAACGATCCACAGCTCAAGGACTATGTCGAATCCAGCGTTTACCGGCTGGTAGAGACCAGCCAGGTCAATGACCGGCGCCTGGAATTCATCCTGATCAACAGCCCGCAGCTCAACGCCTTCGCAGCACCCGGGGGCATTGTCGGGGTCAACGGTGGCTTGTTCCTGAACGCTCAGACTGAAGGCGAATATGCCTCGGTACTGGCTCACGAATTGGCTCACTTGTCGCAGCGCCACTTCGCCCGTGGCGTCGAAGCCCAACAGCGCATGCAAGTACCGATGATGGCCGCGCTGCTGGCCGGGATCGTGATTGCAGCAGCAGGCGCCGGCGACGCCGGGATCGCCGCCATCGCGGGCACTCAGGCGGCGGCCATTCAGGAACAGCGGCGGTTCTCGCGCCAAAACGAACAGGAAGCTGACCGCATCGGCCTTCTCAATCTGGAGAAGGCCGGTTACGACCCGCGCTCGATGCCCACCATGTTCGAGCGCCTGGGGCGTCAGTACCGCTTCGATGCCAAGCCACCGGAGTTCCTGCTGACTCACCCGGTAACCGAATCCCGGATTGCCGACACCCGTAACCGCGCTGAACAGGCTCCACAAGGCGGTATCGAGGATTCACTGCGCTATCAATTGATTCGCGCACGGGTGCAACTGATCTATGAGGAAACGCCTGGATTGGGTGCCAAGCGCTTCCGGGCGCAACTGGATGAAAATCCGAAAAGCGATGTTGCTCGCTATGGCTTGGCGATCGCCCAGATCAAGGGCGGCCAATTGAACGAAGCGCGGGAAAACCTCAAGCTGCTGCTGGCCAAATCGCCGAACGAGATCATTTACAACCTCGCGCAAATCGATCTGGATATCACCAACAATCGCCTTTCGGATGCGCAGTCCCGAGTGGACCGGATGCTGACTCAGTATCCCGGCAACTATCCGCTCAATCAGGTACGCGTCGATCTGCTGCTGAAACAGAACCGTGCCGCCGATGCCGAAAAAGCGCTCGAAGGCTTGCTCAAATCGCGCCCGGATGATCCGGACGTGTGGTATCAGGTGGCCGAGACTCGCGGCCTGTCAGGCAACATCATTGGCTTGCATCAGGCACGTGCAGAGTACTTCGCCCTGGTCGGCGATTATCGTCAGGCCATCCAGCAGCTGGATTTCGCCAAGCGCAAGGCTGGCAGCAACTTCCCACTGTCGTCACGCATCGATGCCCGCCAGCGGGAGCTGATGGAGCAGGAACGCATGATCAAGGACATGATGGGCTGACCGTTTCGGAAACGGTCAATTTCTGGCACAAAAAAACCGCCTCTTGCGAGGCGGTTTTTTTATTCAGCCGACAACTGGATCATTCGGCCAGTTTGAAGGTAATGAAGCTGGCGCGATTTTGACGCAGCACCCGCATCGACACCGAGCGATTCTTCGGCAACGCCTTGGCGATGTCAGTGAATTGCTTGGTGGACTCGATGGCTTGATTGTTCAAATGAGTAATGATGTCACCTGGCTGCAAGCCGATCATCGCAGCAGGCCCTTCCTGAACCTCCTTGATCAGCACACCGCCTTTTAGGTCGTAGGTTTTCTTCTGCTCGGCGGTCAGTTCGACGACCGAAACACCGAGACGATTGCTGCTGCTCTCGACGCTCGATTTCGGCAAAGCATCCAGCTCCTTGTCTTCGTCAGGAATGGCACCGACCGTCAGCTCGACATTTTTGCGTTTGCCTTCACGAATCACGTCCAGATTGGCCTTGGAGCCAGCTTTCAGTGCACCGACCAGATGCGGTAGATCGGCGGACATCACGATCGGTTGACCATTCATGCTCAGGATCACGTCGCCCACTTGCAGGCCACCCTTGGCTGCCGGACCGTCATCCTGGATCTGAGCGACCAGCGCACCGGCCGGTTTCTCCAGACCGAACGACTCGGCCAGATCCTTGTTCACTTCCTGGATCACCACGCCCAACCAGCCACGACTGACTTTGCCACCGCTTTTGAGCTGATTCGAAACATCCATGGCCACGTCGATAGGAATCGCGAACGACACGCCCATGAAGCCACCGGAGCGGGTGTAGATCTGCGAGTTGATCCCGACCACTTCGCCATTCAGGTTGAACAGCGGTCCACCGGAGTTACCCGGGTTGATCGGCACGTCGGTCTGGATGAACGGCACATAGTTTTCGTTCGGCAGGCTGCGACCGACGGCACTGACGATGCCTTGGGTCACCGTGTGGTCAAAGCCAAACGGTGAGCCGATTGCCACGACCCATTGGCCGGCTTTCAGGTCCTGGGATTTGCCGAGCTTCAGGACCGGCAGATCCTTGCCTTCGATTTTCAACAAGGCCACGTCAGAGCGCGGGTCAGTGCCGATCAGCTTGGCCTTCATTTCACTGCGGTCAGCGAGGCGCACGAGAATCTCGTCGGCATCGGCAATCACGTGGTTGTTGGTCAGGATGTAACCATCCGGGGAAATGATGAAACCCGACCCCAGGGATTGAGCTTCACGCTGGCGATCACCACGAGGCGTGCGCGGCTGTGGCGGCATCCCTCGCTCGAAAAACTCGCGCAGCATCGGCGGCAAGCCTTCGAGATCAGGCATCTGCTGATTCACTTTGCGATCCGGCAGTTTCTGTGTGGTACTGATATTCACCACGGCGGGCGAGGCCTGCTCGACCAGCTGCGTGAAGTCAGGCAATTCGACCGCTTGCGCAGCGACCGCCTGACCGAGCACCAGCACGGTGGCAAAAATGGAGAGATAAGACTTCAAACGTGGTATCGACATACGGCTCCCGTTACGACGAGCATGGTTAAGCGATATGGATCAAGGAACACCGGGAAAGATACGCCGGTATTTTTGTTCCGGGAACAACAAACAAGGCCAGAGCCGAGGGGCTCTGACCTATAAAAAATTCCGGGGGGATTTGCAAACTGAAATGCTCACGAAACATTTCGATCTCAGCTCACTGCTGGGTGGCTGCAGCGGCATCGGTACGCATGGATAACGCAATCCGTTCAGCGGTGCCAGCCGGGATCTCACCAACCACGGTCACCATCATTTCGCCTTGCGGGGTGGTCAGGCGCCGGGAAACCGCAACGGTAGGCCCCAGCTGAGTACGGGTGTCGATGACTGCAGCGCCATTCAACTGCTCCAGGAACACCGAAAAACGCGCCAGGCCATCGTCATACAGCAAGCTACTGACCTGGGTTTTGGTCTCGGGATCCTTGCGTGCGGTACTGCTGGTCAACTCAAAACCAGGAGGCAACCAGTCCGAATGCCACTCTTGTGCCGCTTTTACCGCCGAAGCCTTATTGCTTTCGAGGTTGACTACTTTGCAATCAGCGCCAGGCTGCAATTCACTGTCGGAGGGAACATCCGCGGTATCCAGTTGCGTGAACTGGAATCGCTCCAACAATCGCCCTTTGTCATCGAGCAACAATGATTTGAGTGGCAGGCCGGTTTCTTTGTCCAGATGCAGTTCAAAGCCATAGCGGTGCTGATCGCGAGGCGTCAGCGAAACAATCACTGCCGCACGCCCGGCCACACGCGACTTGCCGATGACGGCAAGGTCGTACCAATTCTTGAGCTTTTGTGGATCGAGTGCGCGAGCTGCGGAGTTTGGAGAGTCTCCCAGCCCTGCGATCAGGTTGCCGCTGACGCATTGAGTATGCCCATCAATGCGTACGACCTCCTGTGCCGAGCCATCGAGCTGGAGTAAACGCTCGCGGACCTTCCCATCCTGGACGCGGTGCCAGATGTTGTGGGTAGAAAAACTACCGTTACGCTCGTAGATGAATGTACCGCGAAAGCTTTGCTGCTGCTCGGCTTGACCAAGACGGGTCAACCAGTCCTGGGCTTCATCGGCGTGGGCTGGCACGACAAACCAGCCACCAAGCAGAAGCGTAAGTAGAGGTATGGCGCGCATGATCCTCCTTAGCGGTTTTCCAGGCTCGCTGCACGAGCGTAAGGCAGAGCGCTCTCAGTACCTTTCAGTGCAGCCTGTTGAGCATGTTGGCGCAAGTAGCCTGGCAGACGTTGATCGTGCCAGCCTGGCTGACCTTGCAGTACGCCATTGGCCATAGGACCGGTGGCTTCCGAACTCTCATTGTAGCCTGCCAAAACAGCGGGGCCCTTGATTTGAGGAGCGGCCAGATTCTGTTGGCTGGATTGCTGCGCCAATTCGACACCAGCGATTTCGTCCTGGTTGTACAGACGAACACCTGCCAGTACAGCAACGGTAACCGAAGCAGCGACAGCCAGGCGCCCCAGGCTACGCCATGGACCACGGGTGGCTTTTGCCGGCACGGCTTCGTCAGCCAGGGCTGCAGAGACGGCCGCCGCAATATCCAGTCGTGGAAGCAGCAGATCCTTGTGCATCGCTGCCCGAGCGATCTGATAACGAGCCCAGGTTTCACGGGTTTCAACATCGTCGCAGGCACTGAGTACCCGACGCAATTCCAATTCGTCCGCTTCGTTATCCATCACTGCGGACAGCGATTCCTGCAGGGCTTCACGACTCATGGCGTTCCTCTCTTGGCTGTCGCCGCTGTCTTTAGTTTTCCTGCAACAACGGCTGCAGGGCTTTATCGATGGCCTCCCGGGCGCGGAAAATCCGGGAGCGCACGGTGCCTACCGGACACTGCATGACGCTCGCAATGTCCTCGTAACTCAGACCATCGAATTCACGTAAAGTTAGAGCCGTACGCAAATCTTCCGGTAGTTGCTGAATGGTTCGATGGACGGTGCCTTCGATCTCATCCCGCAGCAAAGCTCGTTCTGGCGACTCGAGATCCTTGAGGCCATGATCGCCATCGTAGAACTCTGCATCTTCGGAACTGACATCGCTATCCGGCGGCCGACGGCCGCGTGAAACCAGATAGTTTTTCGCCGTGTTGATGGCGATGCGGTAAAGCCACGTATAAAACGCGCTGTCTCCGCGAAAATTTCCTAGCGCACGGTATGCCTTGATGAAAGCTTCCTGCGCCACATCCTGGGCTTCATGGGTGTCGTGCACAAAACGCACGATCAACCCGAGAATTTTGTGCTGGTATTTCAGCACTAGCAGATCGAACGCACGCTTGTCGCCGCGCTGAACGCGTTCGACCAGCTGCTGATCCTCTTCCTGGGTTAGCATGAACACTCCTCGATAAGCTCGAAGGAGGCTTGCATAACTAAACGACCGGACTTGCAAACATAGACTCGGGCTTTTCGCAAAAGTTCTCCCCCTCCAGGCAAGTTTCCTGCGGGCTCTGATTCGGCACGCACGAAAAGCGCAGCGCGAGATAACCCGGCTGCGCGAATAATCTTGTCATCGGATTCGCCGGCATGGATCCAACCGCAGATCCCGCTCTGAAGCCGACACTGTCCCTTTTATCAGGCAACCGTCTATTGATCTTGGGCCTTTGGCAAAAGTTCCAAATATTTATAGCTGCGCGAAACCGACATTGTGCAACCGTGCAGTGAAAAAGACTGTTAAATCCGCGATACAGTGCTGTTGTCAGCAAATCGCTCAAAAAAACATCCGACGAAGCGTCGGGTCTTTTCCGTCACAGTAGTTTCACAATGCCATATGAGCTCGGCTATTGTGCCGCTCCCCCCCTCTATATACTAGTGGGCTGTGCGGTTGCCTGACCTTGCCTTCCAGATGTCCAGCGCCTACCCCGACCTGGGTCGCTTTGAGCGGAATCCTGAAATGAGCCAACAGTTTCAACACGATGTTCTGGTAATTGGCAGCGGTGCTGCCGGCTTGAGCCTTGCGCTGACCTTGCCCGATCATTTGCGCATCGCCGTACTGAGCAAAGGCGACCTCGCCAACGGCTCGACTTTCTGGGCCCAGGGCGGTGTTGCGGCCGTCCTGGACGATACCGACACCGTGGAATCCCACGTCGATGACACCCTCAATGCCGGCGGCGGGCTGTGCCATGAAGACGCCGTGCGCTTTACCGTCGAGCACAGTAAAGAGGCGATCCAATGGCTGATCGATCAGGGCGTTCCCTTTACCCGCGATGAACAGTCCGGCAGCGAAGACGGCGGATTCGAATTCCACCTGACCCGAGAAGGCGGTCACAGTCATCGACGTATCATCCACGCCGCCGATGCCACCGGTGCGGCCATTTTCAGAACGTTGCTCACCCAGGCCAGACAACGGCCGAACATCGAACTGCTGGAACAGCGGGTGGCGATCGACCTGATCACGACAAAACGTCTGGGCCTGGAAGGCAATCGCTGCCTGGGTGCTTATGTACTCAATCGCGGCACGGGCGAAGTCGACACCTATGGCGCCCGTTTCGTGATCCTCGCCTCCGGCGGCGCGGCCAAGGTCTACCTCTACACCAGCAATCCCGATGGCGCCTGCGGTGACGGCATCGCCATGGCCTGGCGCTCGGGCTGCCGGGTCGCGAATCTGGAATTCAACCAGTTCCACCCCACCTGCCTCTATCACCCGCAAGCCAAGAGTTTCCTGATCACCGAAGCCCTGCGTGGTGAAGGTGCGCACCTGAAACTGCCCAACGGCGAACGGTTCATGCAGCGCTTTGACCCTCGGGCCGAACTGGCGCCGCGGGATATCGTCGCCCGCGCCATCGACCATGAAATGAAGCGCCTGGGCGTCGATTGCGTCTATCTGGACATCAGCCACAAATCCGAAGCGTTCATCAAGACACACTTTCCGACGGTGTACGAACGCTGCCTCGAATTTTCCATCGACATCACGCGACAACCGATTCCGGTGGTTCCGGCGGCGCACTACACCTGCGGCGGCGTCATGGTCGACCAGCAAGGTCGCACCGACGTGCCCGGGCTCTATGCGATTGGCGAAACCAGCTTCACCGGCCTGCACGGTGCCAACCGCATGGCCAGCAATTCATTGCTGGAATGTTTCGTTTACGCCCGTTCGGCGGCGGCAGACATTCTGGAACAGTTGCCACAGGTTGCAGCGCCCGTCGCCCTGCCCGCTTGGGATGCGAGCCAGGTGACCGACTCCGATGAAGACGTGATCATCGCGCACAACTGGGATGAACTGCGACGCTTCATGTGGGACTACGTCGGCATCGTGCGCACCAACAAGCGCCTGCAGCGGGCCCAGCATCGGGTACGCTTGTTGCTCGATGAAATCGACGAGTTCTATAGCAATTACAAGGTCAGCCGGGACTTGATCGAGTTGCGCAACCTGGCCCAAGTGGCCGAGCTGATGATCCTGTCGGCCATGGAGCGCAAGGAGAGTCGTGGCCTGCATTACACCCTCGACTATCCGAACATGCTGCCTGTTGCCCTGGATACTATTCTGGTGCCGCCCACCTACGCCGACTGAACTTGAGCCGAACCCGCAGGCGTCGGTGCACATCCGCCGCCTGCGAATCCCGGGGCACGCATACCGCCCTGACTCGCCGTTCACCCCGCAATCGAAAACGCAGCACCACGACCAGTGGCAACGCCAGGCTGTCCGGCAGCAGTTGCACCGGCTGCCATCCCTGCGACTCACTCCATAACTGCCAGCCCTCGGCGTCACGCCGCAAGCCGCGGAACGCCTGCGGATGCGTCAGCCGTATCTGGCGCGGCAGCGCCCAAACGCCATGCAACAGACAGCACAAGGCACCGAGCAAAAGGGCCCAGATCGGCAGATTGAGAAGAAACAGCGAACCCAGTGCGAGCAACTGGGCGAAGGAATATGCCGCCAGCAACTGCCCCGAGGCATGCCAGCGGCATTCGAACGAATTACTTGGGCTGGACACGATCCAGAATCATGCGAACCATGCGTTGAAGCTCTGGATCTTCCGATTCGGAACGTTCCATGAACCAGCCGAACATGTCCTGATCTTCGCATTCGAGCAACCTGACGTAGCAGGCCCGATCAACGTCGTTGAGGTGCGGATAGACCTCTTTCACAAACGGCACCAGCAACACGTCAAGCTCAAGCATGCCGCGGCGGCTGTGCCAGTAGAGGCGATTCAGTTCAACATCTTCGACCATGGAGCGCTCCTCAAATAGGCCGCAAGTATACAGCCCCACGCCTCATCGAACAGTCGGCTTTGGTCGGTCACCGACGATCCTTTGTGAACTACCCATTTCGAAGGCGCCCCCTTATCATGTCCGCCAGACTTTTTACCCTGCGATGACCCATGGCCGATTCTGCTTTTTTCTGCACGCTGCCTCATGAAGGTGTTCTGGCGGTCCGCGGCGCGGATGCCAGTAAGTTCCTGCAAGGGCAATTGACCTGCAACCTCAACTACCTGAGCGATACCCAGGCCAGCCTCGGCGCGCGCTGCACGCAGAAAGGCCGGATGCAATCGAGTTTCCGCATCCTGCTCGACGGTGACGGCGTGCTCCTGGCCATGGCCAGCGAACTGCTGGAGCCGCAATTGGCGGACCTGAAAAAATACGCGGTGTTCTCCAAATCAAAATTGACCGATGAAAGCGCCGCCTGGGTCCGCTTCGGCGTCGATCAGGGTGATGCTGCACTCAGTAGCCTCGGGCTTGAGCTACCGGCGGACACCGACAGCGTCGTGCGCCATGACGGTCTGATCGCCGTTCGCGTTTCGCCCGGTCGCGCCGAACTCTGGGCCGCTGCCGATCAGGCCGACACGATCAAGGGCAAGCTGGCCGCCCTGTTGGCCGAAGGCGATCTGAATCAATGGCTGCTGGGCCAGATCCGCGCCGGGATCGGCCAGGTGATGCCGGGCACCCGCGAGCTGTTCATCCCGCAGATGCTCAACTTGCAAGCCGTTGGCGGCGTGAGCTTCAAGAAAGGCTGTTACACCGGCCAGGAAATCGTCGCGCGCATGCAGTACCTGGGCAAACTCAAGCGCCGCCTGTATCGCGTACAACTGGACGCCGGTGACCTGCCTGAACCGGGAACCCAGCTGTTCGCCCCAAGCCATGCCAGCTCGATCGGTGAAGTGGTACTGGCTGCCCAAGCCGGACAGCACATTGAACTGCTGGCGGTGTTGCAAGCCGAAGCGGCAGAAGCCGGCGATATCCATGTGGGCGCGCTCGATGGGCCAGCCTTGCATTTGCTCGATTTGCCTTACGAACTGGACCGCGACCGCGAAATCCAGCGTTAACCGCCGTACTTTTTGCGACACCTAGAGAAACGAAATGAGTGAGCTGGCGGAAAAGGTCCAACAGGATTTGGTTGAGGCCATCGATAACGATGACCTGGTTCTGCCGACACTGCCGGAAGTGGCCTTGCAGATTCGCAAGGCCGCTGAAGACCCGGAAATCAGCATCAGCACCCTGAGCAAAGTGATCGGTCGCGATACCGCCCTGTCGGCGCGCCTGATCAAAGTGGTCAATAGCCCTTTGCTGCGCGCGACCCAGGAAGTCACCGACCTGCACACGGCGATCACGCGCCTGGGCATCAACTACAGCAGCAACCTGGCCATCGGCCTGGTCATGGAACAGATTTTCCATGCCCGCTCCGAGGTGGTGGAACAGAAGATGCGCGAAGTCTGGCGCAAGAGCCTGGAAATCGCCGGGGTCAGCTATTCGTTGTGCCGCAGCTACACCCAGCTCAAGCCTGATCAGGCGGCGCTTGGCGGGCTGGTGCATCAGATCGGTGTACTGCCGATCCTGACCTATGCCGAGGATCACTATGAACTGCTGTCCGATCCGGTCAGCCTGAACCACGTGATCGAGCACATTCATCCATTGCTTGGCGACAAGTTGCTCAGGGTCTGGGAGTTTCCGGAGATGCTGGTGCAAGTGCCACGGCAGTACCTGAACTTCAAACGACAGTCGGCGCAGATCGATTACGTCGATCTGGTGCAGGTGGCCAGCCTGTATTGCCACAAAGACACCGACCACCCGCTCTCGCGAATCGATCCTTTCAGCGTGCCGGCCTTCATCAAGCTCGGGATCGATCCCGACAACAAGGCGATGTGTGCTGACCTGGAAGAAACGCGTTCGATGTTTTATTGATCCTGGACCGCGTCGCCCCCTTCGCGAGCAGGCTCGCTCCCACATGGGATCCATGCAGCACCACACACCTCTGTGGGAGCGAGCCTGCTCGCGAAGGGGGCAGGCCAGACACCATCACTCCCCGGCAATAAAACTCACCCGCACCTTCAACCCCCGGTGCTCGCCATCGTGCAGGCTGATCTGCGCCAGGTGCGCGCGGCAGATCTCGCCGACAATCGCCAATCCCAAGCCTGATCCGGCCACTTGCTGGTTGCGCCGGTAGAAACGCTCGAACACCCGCTCGCGCTCTTCCAGGGGAATGCCCGGGCCATCGTCCTCGACCTCCAGCACCGCAGGCGCCGAAACCCGCAGGATGACATTGCCGCCGGGGGGCGTATGGGCCAGCGCGTTGTCCACCAGATTACTCAACAGTTCGTTCAACAAGGTCGGCTCGCCCCGCAGCCATATCGGCTCGTCCGCTTCCAGTGCGAGCGCCACGCCGCGTTTATGGGCCAGCGGCGCCATGGCCATCCCCAGTTCACGGGCCAACTGGCTCAGATCGAGCAACTGCGCGCCCCCTTCGGCAATCGCCCGGGCGCCATTCTCGACCCGTGCCAGTGAAAGCAACTGATTGGCCAAGTGGGTCAAGCGATCGGTGCTCTGGGCGGCGGTCTCCAGGGTATTGCGCCAGGTATCGGGTTCGCTCGCCCGCATGCCAAGCTCAAGGCGCGCCTTGAGGGCTGCCAGCGGTGTGCGCAATTCATGGGCGGCATCGGCGATAAATTGCGCCTGACGCTCGAACTGCTCACGCAGGCGTTCCGTAAAGTGATTGAGTGCACGCACCAAGGGCCACAACTCGCGCTGCACTTCCACCAACGGCAAAGGACGAAGGTCGTCGGATTGCCGCTCTTCCACCGCTGTCCGCAAGCGCTCCAACGGACGCAACGCCGCGCTGACAGCAAACCACACCAGCAGCAGCGCACCGACCGCCAGCATGCCCAGGCGCAGCAAGGTATCCGCCGCCAGGCTGCGCGCCATGCTCACCCGCGCCTCATCGGTTTCCGCCACGCGAATTTCCGCCATGCCATTCATGTTCGGCTCGCTGACCGGCTTGAGCAGGCTGACCACCCGCACGTTCTGCCCGCGATACGTGGCGTTGTAAAAACGCGCCAGTGCCGGGTAGTCATCGGTACGCGGCGTTCCCGGCGGGGGCGCGGGAAGGTTTTCGTAACCGGAAATCAGGTTCTGGTGGATGTCGTTGACCAGGTAAAAAATTCGTCCGGCGCTGTCGTAGGCAAAGGTATCCAGCGCCACGTAAGGCACATCGGCACTGAGCGTTCCGTCACGCTGGGAGACGCCCGCTGCGATGGTTCGTGCCGACGCCAGCAAGGTCCGGTCATAGGCCGTATCGGCGGCTTCGCGACCGTTCCAGTAGGCGCTCAAGCCACTGGCCAGCATCAACACCACCAGCAACAGCGCCAGGTTCCACAGCAACCGCCAACGCAGACTGCTGGGCTTATGCATCGCGGCTTTCCAGCAAGTAGCCGAGGCCGCGGAAGGTCACGATCGCGACCGGTTGACCGTCAAGTTTCTTGCGCAAGCGGTGCACGTAGATTTCGATGGCGTCGGGGCTGGCCTCTTCGTCGAGACCAAAAACCTGGGAGGCCAGCTGCTCCTTGCTCATGACCCGGCCGGGACGCGCAATCAGGGCCTCGAGCACCGCCTGCTCGCGGGAGGTCAGGGTCAACAATTCTTCGCCGAGGGTGAAGCGCCGGGTATCGAGGTCATAGGCCAGTACCCCGCAGCGCTGCACACGCTCGCCGCCCAACACGCTACGGCGCAGCAACGCTTTGACCCGGGCTTCGAGTTCGGTCAATTCGAAAGGCTTGGCCAGGTAATCGTCGGCGCCCAGGTTGAGGCCATGGACCCGATCCTTGACATCACTGCGCGCGGTCAACATCAGCACCGGCAGGTTCTTGCCCCGCGCGCGCAGACGCGCCAGTACTTCAAAACCATCCATGCGCGGCAGGCCGACATCGAGAATCGCCATGGCGTATTCCTCGCTGCCCAACGCGAGATCGGCGGCCACGCCATCGTGCAGCACGTCCACGGTCAACCCGGTGCTCTTGAGCGCCTGGGCAACACTTTCGGCGAGCTGCAGATGATCTTCGACGAGCAGAACACGCATGGATCTTTACCTCATTCAGGGATGGTCAACGCCATTCTTTGGCGCGGAGTTTACAGCCACCTCCGCTGCTGTGAAGCCCAAAAAAACCGTGTAAGCCCGATGAAAGGTTAGCGAAAGGTTGGCTGGTTAGAGTCGAGTTACGGAATGTTTCAAGTTCCGTCGCTGCTGCCAAACAGCGATCCGAAAAACGCCTCGAAGCGTTTTCGACAAATAAGAACAATAAACGGAGTAAGTCACCCATGCAGTCCTTGCAGACCCAGGCTATCGCGCCTGCCCGCCTCTCCCGTTTCAGCAACACCGCCCTTGCCAGTGCCGCCGCGCTTGCCGGTTTTTCGCCGCTGAGCCAGGCCGACTTCATCGAAGACAGTTCGGCCACCTTCGAAACCCGCAACATGTACTTCAACCGCGATTTTCGCGACGGCACCAGCGCCCAGCAGTCCAAGCGTGACGAGTGGGCCCAGGGTTTCATGCTCAATCTGCAATCAGGTTACACCGACGGCACCGTGGGGTTCGGAGTCGATGCGTTGGGCATGCTGGGGGTCAAGCTCGATTCCAGTCCTGATCGCACCGGCACCGGCCTGCTGCCGACCCACGACGACGGACGCGCAGCTGACGAATACTCCAAACTGGGCCTGACCGGCAAAGTGAAAATCTCCGCCACCGAACTGAAAATCGGCAGCCTGATTCCGGAACTGCCAATCCTCAAGCCAAACGATGGGCGCATCCTGCCGCAGACGTTTGAAGGCGGCCTGCTGACCTCCAAAGAGATCAAGAACCTGACCTTCACCGGCGGACGCCTGGAGAAAGCCAAGGACCGCGACAGCACTGACTTCGAGGACATCGCCCTCAACAACAAGAACAGTCGTTTCGCCGGTACGGTGGCCGGCAAGCATTTCGACTTTGGCGGCGTGGACTACAAGTTCACCGACAAAATCACCGGCAGCTACCACTTCGCGCAGCTCGATGAAGTCTACAACCAGCACTTCCTGGGTGTGATTGCCTCGCAGCCATTCGGACCGGGTACGATCGGTACCGATTTGCGCCTGGCCATCAGTGACGACGAGGGCGCAGCCCGTGGCGGCAAGATCGATAACCAATCCCTCAACGGCCTGGTGAGTTATGCCTTGAGCGGACACAAGTTCAGCGCCGGCTATCAGCACATGTCCGGCGACAGCGCGTTCCCCTATGTGGATGGCGCCGACCCGTACCTGGTCAACTTCGTGCAAATCAACGACTTTGCCGGCGCCGAAGAGCGCTCATGGCAGGCACGTTACGACTTCGACTTCGCCAAACTCGGCGTTCCCGGCCTGAGTTTCATGAGCCGTTACTTGAGCGGTGACAACATCAAACTCAAGAACGGTGACGAAGGCAAAGAGTGGGAGCGCAACACCGAGATCAAATATGTCGTGCAAAGTGGCGCCCTCAAGGACGTCGCCGTACGCCTGCGCAATGCCACTTACCGTTCCAACTACTCTGCTCGCGATGCCGATGAAGTGCGTCTGCTGGTGAGCTATAGCGTTGCCCTTTGGTAATTCAGTACGTCCATAACAACAACTCCCAAGGAGACTTGAATGAACCTGTCAATGCGTAAAATCGCTCTCGCCGCCAGCTGCGTGCTGTTCGCCGGCCAACTGATGGCCGAGCCAAAGCGCCCGGAATGCATCGCCCCGGCCTCCCCTGGCGGTGGCTTCGACCTGACCTGCAAACTGGCGCAAAGCGCGCTGGTCAACGAAAAACTGCTGACCAAACCGATGCGCGTGACCTACATGCCCGGCGGTGTCGGCGCGGTGGCCTACAACGCGGTGGTCGCCCAACGCCCGGCGGATGCGGGCACGCTGGTGGCCTGGTCCAGCGGTTCGCTGCTGAACCTGGCGCAAGGCAAGTTCGGTCGTTTCGATGAAACCAACGTGCGCTGGCTCGCTGCCGTCGGTACCAGCTACGGCGCCATCGCGGTGAAAAGCGATTCGCCCTACAAGACCCTGGACGATCTGGTGCAGGCGCTGAAGAAAGATCCGAGCAAAGTGGTGATCGGTTCAGGCGGCACCGTGGGCAGCCAGGACTGGATGCAGACCGCGCTGATCGCTAAAGCCGCGGGTATCAATCCGCGTGACTTGCGTTACGTCGCCCTCGAAGGTGGCGGTGAAATCGCCACTGCCCTGCTCGGCGGTCACATCCAGGTCGGCAGCACCGACATCTCCGACTCCATGCCGCACATCCAGAGCGGCGACATGCGTCTGCTGGCGGTGTTCTCCGAAAAGCGCCTGGACGAGCCGGAAATGAAGGACATTCCGACCGCCAAAGAGCAAGGCTATGACATCGTCTGGCCGGTGGTTCGTGGCTTCTACCTGGGGCCAAAAGTCAGCGATGAAGACTACGCCTGGTGGAAAAACTCCTTCGACAAACTGCTGGCGTCCGAAGAGTTCGCCAAGCTGCGCGACCAGCGTGAACTGTTCCCGTTCGCCATGACCGGCCAGGAACTGGACACCTACGTGAAGAAGCAGGTCGCGGACTACAAGGTGCTGGCCAAAGAGTTCGGCCTGATTCAGTGATCGTCTCTGTCTAGCGGCCACGGTCCCGTCTTGCGGGGCCGTGGCACAGGAGTTTCCCATGCTCTTACAACGCCTTTTTGCTTCGGTGCTGTTGCTGGCCTGTCTCAGCCTGGTGCTGATGGCCTGGCCCTATCAGGCACCTTTTTCCTATGAACCGATCGGTCCTCGGGCCTTCCCTCTGCTGATGCTGGGGCTGATGGGCCTGGCGCTGGTGTACATGGTGTACCGCCCTTCACCGATCAAGCACACCGATGAAGATCCGCCGATGGACCGCGAAACCCTGACCAAGATCGGTGTTTGCGTGCTGTTGCTGCTGGTCTTCGCCGGGCTGTTCGAACCCCTGGGCTTCATCCTCAGCAGCATGCTGGTCGGCATCCCGATGGCGCGCCTGTATGGCGGACGCTGGTTGCCGGGCGCGGTGATCATCAGCCTGATGAGCGTCGGCCTGTACCTGCTGTTCGACAAAGTCATGGACGTGCCACTGCCTCTGGGCCTGCTCGACGTTCTGGAGAACTGATATGGATACGCTTGGTTATTTGAGTCACGGCTTCGGCGTCGCACTGACCCCTTACAACCTGGTGACCGCGCTCAGCGGCACCCTGATCGGCACCATCGTTGGCCTGTTGCCGGGGTTAGGGCCGATCAACGGCGTGGCGTTGCTGATCCCGATCGCCTTCGCCCTGGGCCTGCCGCCGGAATCGGCGCTGATCCTGCTGGCAGCGGTGTACCTGGGTTGCGAATACGGCGGCCGGATCAGCTCGATCCTGCTGAACATTCCGGGCGAAGCGTCCACTGTGATGACCACCCTCGACGGTTACCCGATGGCCCGCCAGGGCCTGGCCGGTGTGGCGCTGTCGCTGTCGGCCTGGAGTTCATTCATCGGCGCTTTCATTGCGACCTGCGGCATGGTGGTGTTCGCGCCGATGCTGGCGAAGTGGGCGATTGCCTTCGGCCCGGCGGAATACTTCGTGTTGATGGTGTTTGCGATTGTCTGCCTCGGCGGCATGGCGGGCGACCGTCCCCTGAAGACATTCATCGCGGCGTTGATCGGGCTGTTCCTGTCGACCGTCGGCATCGATGCCAACAGCGGCGTGTATCGCTTCACCGGCGACAACATCCACCTCACCGACGGCATTCAATTCGTGGTGCTGGTGCTGGGCCTGTTCTCCATCAGCGAAATCCTCTTGCTGCTGGAAAAAACCCACCGTGGCCAGGAAGCCTTCCAGGCCACCGGGCGGATGCTGTTCAACTTCAAGGAAGCCGCGTCGGTGTTCTGGGTGAACATGCGTTGCGGTGTGCTCGGTTTCATCATGGGCGTGCTGCCGGGTGCCGGTGCGACACTGGCCAGCGCCGTGGCCTACATGACCGAAAAACGCATTGCCGGGCCGAACGGCAAATTCGGCCAGGGCGACAAGCGTGGCCTGGCGGCTCCGGAAACCGCCATCGGTGCTGAAGCCTGCGGCGCACTGGTGCCGATGCTGACCCTCGGCGTTCCGGGTTCGGGCACCACGGCAGTGATGATCGGCGCGCTGTCGCTGTACAACATCACCCCGGGCCCGCTGCTGTTCCAACAGCAACCGGACATCGTCTGGGGCCTGATCGCGTCGTTGTTCATCGCCAACATCATGCTGGTGATCCTCAACATCCCGATGATCCGCATCTTCACCAAAATCCTCGCCGTGCCGAACTGGGCGCTGGTGCCGATGATCGCGATCATCACCGCCATTGGCGTGTACGCGGTGCATGCCACCACCTTCGACCTGTTCCTGATGATCGGCATCGGCATCTTCGGTTACATCCTGCGCAAGCTGGACTTCCCGCTGTCGCCGGTACTGCTGGGCTTCATCCTCGGCGGTTTGATGGAACAAAACCTGCGTCGGGCCTTGTCGATTTCCAACGGTTCCCTGGACATTCTCTGGTCGAGCGGAATCACCGTCGGTGTCTGGGGGTTGATCGTGGTGATGTTGCTGGTGCCGATCCTGCGGATCTGGCGCAAGCGTTCGGTTGCCCGGCGCGTTATCGCCGATGTCTGATCGAACACCCTTCAAAGCCTGGTGGGGCACACCACTGGTCGGCCTGCTGGGCGGTTACCTCGCCAGCCAGGTCGGCTGGCCGCTGCCGTGGATGGTCGGCTCGTTGCTGGCGATCATCCTCGTGCGCTGCCTGACACCCTGGCAATTGGCGGAAATCCCTGGCGGCCGCAAGTGCGGCCAGTGGATTGTCGGCATCGGCATCGGCCTGCACTTCACCCCGGTGGTGATGGAGCAGGTTTTGAGTCATTTCGGCCTGATTTTCTTCGGTGCACTGGTCACCAGTCTGTCGGCGGTGGTCGGGGTCTGGTTGATGCGGCGCACCGGCGAAGATCGCGCCACAGCGTTCTTCTCGAGCATGCCCGGTGGCTCCGGGGAGATGGTCAACCTCGGCGCCCGTAACGGCGCGGTGCTCAGCCGTGTCGCGGCGGGACAGAGTTTGCGGGTGTTGGTGGTCGTTCTCTGTGTGCCGGCCGCATTCAAATACCTGTTGGGCGACGGCACGCCCATCTCCCACGCCGGCAGCATCGATTGGCGCTGGCTGGCGTTTTTGTTTCCTGCTGGCGCAGTCGTGGCCTGGATCTGGGAGCGCCTGCGTCAACCCAACCCATGGCTGTTCGGGCCGTTGCTGGTGAGTGCAGCGGTCAGCATCGGCTGGGATTTACACATCGGATTGCCCAACGGTGGCAGCCAGATTGGCCAATGGCTGATCGGCAGCGGTCTGGGCTGTCACTTCAATCGACAGTTTTTCCGCCGCGCGCCCTCGTTCATGGGCCGCACTTTGATCGGCACGGTGTTGACCATGTTGATTGCGACGGCGGCGGCATTGGGCTTGAGCGCCCTGACCCACCTGGATCTGCGTTCGCTGACCCTGGGCATGATGCCCGGCGGTATTGCGGAGATGAGCCTGACGGCGGAGACCCTGCAACTGTCGGTACCGCTGGTGACGGCAATGCAGGTGATGCGGTTGCTGTTTGTGTTGTTTCTGGCGGAGCCGTTGTTCAAGTACTGGAACCGGGGTCCGGATTCAGTCTGATAGACCGAGTCAAGTCCTTCGCGAGCAGGCTCGCTCCCACAGGGTTCGCGTGTTCCTTGTGGGAGCGAGCCTGCTCGCGTAGCTTTTTCAGAGGTTCGGCAATCGCCACTCGATCGGCGTCTCGCCGTTCTGCTCCAGGAACTTGTTGGTCCGGCTGAAGTGCCCGCAACCCAGGAAGCCACGATAGGCCGACAACGGTGACGGGTGCACCGAGGTCAGCACCAGGTGCTTGGTGGCGTCGATCAGCTTCTGCTTGCTCTGGGCATGGGCGCCCCACAGCATGAACACCAGGTGCGGTTGCCTTTGGCTGACCACTTCAATGATCCGATCCGTGAAAAACTGCCAGCCCTTGTCCTTGTGCGCATTGGCGTTGGCGCGCTCGACTGTCATGGTGGTGTTGAGCATCAGCACGCCCTGTTCCGCCCAGCTCTGCAGGTAACCGTGGTTGGGGATGTCGATGTTCAGGTCGCGCTTCAACTCTTTATAGATGTTCACCAGCGACGGCGGTGCCGGTACGCCCGGTTGCACCGAGAAGCACAAACCATGAGCCTGGCCCGGGCCGTGATACGGGTCCTGACCGAGGATGACCACCTTGACCTTGTCCAGCGGCGTCGAGTTCAGGGCGTTGAAAATCATCGGGCCCGGTGGATAGATTTCCTTGCCGGCCGCCCGCTCCTGTTGCAGGAAATTTCGCAACTCTGCCATGTAAGGCTGGTCGAATTCGGCACGCAGTGCCTCCTTCCAGCTCGGTTCGAGTTTGATACGGTCGTCAGCAGTCATGGTCACATCCGGCAAAAACAATGGGGCGAACCCTAAGAAGGCCGACCACGCTTGTCAATTGATCTGACGCAGATCCGGCACTTTCCCGCACAGCGATCATACTTAACCCTCAAATTCCCGATCGAGGTCACGATGAATCTGCACTTCGAAGAACTCACCGGCACCGACGGCGCCCGCATCGGCGTTGCCACCCTCGATGCCGAAAAGTCGCTCAACGCCCTGTCATTGCCGATGATCAACGCCCTGCGCGATCGACTGGACGCCTGGGCCAAGGAGCCGCAAATCGTCTGCGTATTGTTGCGCGGCAACGGCGCCAAGGCCTTTTGCGCCGGCGGCGAAGTGCGCAGTCTGGTGGAGGCCTGTCGCGCCCACCCGGGCGAAGTGCCCACCTTGGCCGCGCACTTTTTCAACTCGGAATATCGCCTGGACTTCAGCCTGCACACTTACCCCAAGCCGCTGATCTGCTGGGGACACGGTTATGTACTCGGCGGCGGTATGGGCCTGCTGCAAGGCGCGAGCATTCGCATTGTCACGCCGAGCAGTCGACTGGCAATGCCGGAGATCAGCATCGGCCTGTACCCTGACGTCGGCGCCAGCTGGTTCCTGTCGCGCCTGCCCGGCAAGCTCGGGCTGTTCCTCGGCCTGACCGGCGCCCATATGAACGGTCGCGACGCCATTGACCTGGATCTGGCCGACCGTTTCCTGCTGGATGAGCAACAGGAAAAGCTCATCGAAGGCTTGTTGCAATTGAACTGGCAGGAACAGACGCCGATGCAGCTCAACAGCCTGCTCAAGGCCCTGCAGCAGGAAGCCGTCGACCAGATGCCCGAAGCCCAGTGGCTGCCGCGACGCCAGCGTATCGATGAACTGCTGGATGTCAGCGATGTACGATGTGCCTGGAAAGCCATCAGTGCGTTGCGCGATCACACCGACCTCCTGCTCAGCCGCGCCGCGCGGACCATGAGCGAAGGCTCGCCGCTGACCGCTCGTCTGGTGTGGGAACAGATCGTCCGCGCCCGGCATCTGTCGCTGGCGCAGGTTTTTCAGATGGAATACACCCTGAGCCTCAATTGCTGCCGCCATCCGGAATTCAGCGAAGGGGTGCGTGCGCGGTTGATCGACAAGGATCAGAAACCGCACTGGCACTGGCCGGATATCAACAAAGTGCCGGATGCCGTGGTGGAGGCGCATTTCAAAAAGGTTTGGGAAGGCCGGCATCCGTTGGCGGATCTATCAGAGTACTGATAACAACTGTGGGAGCGAGCCTGCTCGCGAAGAGGGAGTGTCAGACGCCATTAGTGCTGTCTGATACGC
>NZ_JABFMU010000002.1 GCF_013359695.1 Pseudomonas sp. C2B4 | reverse complement strand
CGGCTTCGATGACCTGAAGCAACCCACTGTCGAAAACTGCGTAACTCATTGTTTATCAAGGAGTTTTCCGTTTCGACTGCGCCGGAAGTGGGGCGAATTATAGGCTTCTAAAATTCGCCGTCAACCCTTTATTTCAGGTTTATTCAGATTTGAGCGTAATACGCGCAAATGCCTTCTTCCCTGCCTGGCAAACATGGGTCGCGCCCAGTACGTATATAAAGGAGCGATCAACAACCTCACCATCTATACGCACACCACCAGAACCGAGCAGATCCCGCGCAACAGCCGAGTTCTTCACCAGCCCCGCCTTGTTGAGAACGGCAGCAATCGGCATATCCTCGGTGGCAGTCAACTCGATCTCAGGCAAATCATCCGGCAGCTCGCCATCCTTCATGCGATTGCCCGCCGCACGGTGAGCATTGGCCGCAGCCCCCTCGCCATGAAAACGCGCAACGATCTCTTCAGCCAGCTTGATCTTGATATCACGCGGATTGGCGCCCGCCTCTACATCAGCGCGGAAAGCATTGATCTCATCCATGGAACGGAAGCTGAGCAATTCGAAGTAACGCCACATCAGCGCATCCGGAATGGAAACCAGCTTGCTGTACATCACGCCTGGCGCCTCCTGGATACCCACGTAGTTGCCCAAGGACTTGGACATCTTCTTCACGCCATCCAGACCTTCGAGCAATGGCATGGTCAAAATGCACTGAGCCTCCTGGCCATAGCCGCGCTGCAGCTCACGCCCCATCAGCAGGTTGAACTTCTGATCGGTACCGCCCAGCTCGACATCCGCGCGCAAGGCAACCGAGTCATAGCCTTGAACCAGCGGATAGAGGAACTCATGAATGGCGATTGGCTGATTGGTCGTGTAGCGCTTGTCGAAGTCATCGCGCTCAAGCATACGAGCGACCGTGTACTGCGACGTCAGGCGAATGAAGTCAGCCGGCCCCATCTGATCCATCCAGGTGGAGTTGAATGCTACTTCAGTCCTGGCCGGATCAAGAATCTTGAACACCTGAGTCTTGTAGGTTTCGGCATTCTCGAGAACCTGCTCGCGAGTCAGAGGCGGACGCGTAGCGCTCTTGCCACTCGGATCACCGATCATCCCGGTGAAATCACCAATCAGGAAGATCACTTGGTGACCCAACTCCTGGAACTGACGCAGCTTATTAATAAGCACGGTATGACCCAGGTGCAAATCCGGCGCGGTCGGATCGAAGCCTGCCTTAATACGCAGCGGCTGGCCGCGCTTGAGCTTTTCAATCAGCTCGGACTCGACCAACAGTTCTTCCGCACCACGTTTGATCAGCGCTAGCTGCTCTTCAACCGACTTCATAACAGACCCGCAAGGCTCAGATTCAAAGGGAACCAACCATACAAGATCGCACGTCAAATACAAGGTTTGCCCGGCGCACGGACGCCAATCCGCGGATAGAGTGTCCGCAGGCTTGCTTCAGAGATGATTTGGTTATATTTTATACAGTTATTTCATATTCATCATGTCATTCATCTTTTCCAATTCATCTTTTTCAAAGTCAAACATTATCTATGACCAAAGAATCGTCTAAAGCGCCACCGCTTTACCCGAAGACCCACCTGCTCGCAGCAAGTGGCATCGCCGCTCTTCTGAGCCTGGCGCTTCTGGTATTTCCTTCCAGTGATGTTGAAGCCAAAAAGACGACCCTGAGTCTTGAACTGGAAAGTCCTGCTGAACAACTGACACAAGATCAAGACGCTGCTGAGGCCCTCCAAGCCACAAATGAACCTGCAGCGTCTCCTTTCGCGCAGATCGATAACAGCGAGCAAGACACTCAGGAAACGGCCCAAGCCGCACCCGCACCGGTTGCCGAAGAAAAGAAGGCACCAAACCACAGGGAAGTGATTGTCGCCAAGGGTGACACTCTTTCTACTCTGTTCGAGAAGGTCGGCCTTCCTGCCACCTCGGTGCATGAGGTGCTGGCCAGCGACAAGCAAGCCAAGCAGTTCAGCCAGCTCAAGCACGGACAGAAACTCGAATTCGAACTGAGCCCGGATGGCCAACTGACCAACCTGCACAGCAAGGTCAGCGACCTCGAAACCATTACGCTGACCAAGAACGACAAGGGCTTCACGTTCAACCGCATTACTGCCAAGCCAACCGTACGCTCCGCCTATGTTCATGGCGTGATCAATAGTTCGCTGTCACAGTCTGCCGCTCGCGCTGGCCTGTCCCACAGCTTGACCATGGACATGGCCAGTGTGTTTGGCTACGACGTCGACTTCGCCCAGGATATTCGTCAGGGTGACGAGTTCGACGTGATTTACGAACAGAAAGTCGTCAACGGAAAAGCGGTCGGTAACGGGCCGATCCTGTCCGCACGCTTCACCAACCGCGGCAAGACTTACACCGCCGTGCGTTACACCAATAAACAAGGCAACAGCAGTTACTACACCGCTGACGGCAACAGCATGCGCAAGGCGTTCATCCGCACCCCCGTAGACTTTGCCCGCATCAGCTCGAAGTTCTCCATGGGTCGAAAGCACCCGATCCTGAACAAGATCCGCGCCCACAAAGGTGTCGACTACGCAGCCCCACGCGGTACGCCGATCAAGGCGGCCGGTGACGGTAAAGTGTTGTTGGCCGGCCGCCGTGGCGGTTACGGCAACACAGTGATCATCCAGCACGGCAACACCTACCGCACGTTGTATGGCCACATGCAGGGCTTTGCCAAAGGCGTCCAGACGGGTAGCAACGTCAAGCAGGGCCAAGTGATTGGCTACATCGGCACCACTGGCCTGTCTACCGGACCGCACCTGCACTATGAGTTCCAGGTCAATGGCGTGCACGTCGACCCGCTGGGTCAGAAAGTGGCAATGGCCGATCCTATCTCCAAGGCAGAACGCGCACGCTTCCTCGCGCAGAGCCAGCCGCTGATGGCCCGCATGGACCAAGAGAAAGCCACTCAACTGGCTTCGAGCAAACGTTAAGCCATGGCGCTCTATATAGGTGTGATGTCCGGAACCAGTCTTGATGGCCTGGACATTGCGCTGATCGAACAGGCTCCGGCGATCAAGCTGATCGCCACGCACTACATCCCCATGCCCGCCTCCCTGCGTACCGAGCTGCTTGGCCTGTGCGCCAGCGGTCCAGACGAGATTGCCCGCTCCGCCATCGCTCAGCAGAACTGGGTCAAACTCGCAGCACAGGGCATTCACGCTCTACTTGCTGAGCAGCAGCTCAAACCCGGCGACATTCGCGCGATTGGCAGCCATGGGCAAACCATTCGCCATGAACCCGCGCGCGGTTTCACTGTGCAGATCGGCAACCCGGCTCTGCTGACCGAACTGACCGGCATCACCGTCGTGAGCGACTTCCGCAGTCGTGACGTCGCCGCAGGCGGACAAGGCGCCCCTCTGGTTCCAGCCTTTCACGAAGCGTTGTTCGAAGAACAAGCCGGCAACCGCGCCGTGCTGAACGTCGGTGGTTTCAGCAATCTCAGCTTGATTGAACCCGGCAAGCCTGTGGCCGGCTTCGACTGCGGCCCGGGAAATGTATTGCTTGACGCGTGGATTCACCAGCAGCGAGGCGACAACTATGATCGTGACGGCCAATGGGCCGCTAGCGGAAAGGTTGAACCCGCGCTTTTGAAGGAACTGCTCAGCGATCCATTTTTCGTAACCCAAGGCCCGAAAAGCACCGGGCGAGAAGTGTTCAACCTGCCGTGGCTGACACAGCACCTGGCACAACTCCCAACCCTCGCTGCGCAAGATGTGCAGGCAACCCTGCTTGAACTGACCGCACTGACCATCGTCGAGTCACTGCAAAGTGCTCAAGCGAATACCCGGGAATTGCTGGTCTGCGGTGGTGGCGCGCATAACACCACCCTGATGAACCGATTGGCAGACCTGCTGCCGAAGGCGAAAGTCAGCAGCACATCCGTATATGGCGTAGACCCGGACTGGGTCGAGGCCATGGCCTTCGCCTGGCTGGCCCACTGCTGCCTTGAAGGCATTGCAGCCAATCGCCCGAGCGTCACCGGCGCCCGTGGTTTGCGGGTACTCGGCGCCATTTACCCCGCCTGAACGCCAGACAGCAAAACGCCGCAGGGCCGTTAGGCCATGCGGCGCTTTGATGATTCCGGGACGCTGATCAGATCGAGAACGAAGAGCCACAGCCACACGTGGTGGTCGCGTTCGGGTTCTTGATGACGAAACGCGAACCTTCCAGACCTTCCTGGTAATCCACCTCGGCACCTGCCAGATACTGAAAGCTCATCGGATCGACAACCAGACTCACACCTTCGCGCTCGACGATGGTGTCGTCATCGGCCACTTCTTCATCGAAGGTGAAGCCGTACTGAAAACCTGAACAACCGCCGCCCGTAACGAATACGCGCAGCTTCAAGCGATCATTCCCCTCTTCATCGACCAGGCTCTTCACCTTGTGCGCGGCACCGTGGGTGAATTGCAAAGCCGTGGGGGTGAAGGATTCGACGCTCATGCTGACTATCTCCCGGCGTTACGCCGTCATATTGCGTGATGACGCGCATTATCCGCTTGTCCTAGAAAATCGGTCAACTATTGTTATGGTATATCAACCATTCCAATCGTCAGCCCGAAACGCAAAAAGGCCCGTTCGACGGGCCTTTTTACTGTGTGCAGTAATGCCTAAGGCAGCATGCCCGCGTGGGACAGGCCCAGACGCTCGTCCAGCCCGAACAGGATGTTCATGTTCTGTACCGCCTGGCCCGACGCACCTTTGACCAGGTTGTCGATTACCGACAGCACAACCACCAGATCACCATCCTGTGGACGATGTACCGCGATACGGCAAACGTTGGCACCGCGCACGCTGCGGGTTTCCGGATGGCTACCGGCCGGCATGACGTCGACGAACGGCTCATTGGCGTAACGCTTTTCAAACAGCGCCTGCAAATCGACAGAGCGATCCACGACAGTTGCGTAGAGCGTCGAGTGAATACCGCGGATCATCGGTGTCAGGTGTGGAACGAAGGTCAGGCCAACATCCTTACCTGCTGCACGACGCAAGCCCTGGCGGATTTCCGGCAAGTGACGGTGCCCTTTGACCGCGTAGGCCTTCATGCTTTCCGACGTCTCGGAGTACAGCGAACCTACAGCCGCGCCACGACCTGCCCCGCTGACGCCGGATTTGCAGTCGGCGATCAGACGCGAAGCATCGGCCAGACCTGCTTCAAGCAGTGGCAGGAAGCCCAATTGCGTAGCGGTTGGATAGCAGCCCGGCACGGCGATCAGGCGTGCCTGCTTGATCTGCTCGCGATTGACTTCCGGCAAGCCATAGACCGCCTCCTCCAAGAGTTCAGGCGCACCGTGCGGCTGGCCGTACCACTTGGCCCACTCGTCAGCATCCTGCAGACGGAAGTCCGCGGACAGGTCGATGACCTTGGTCCCGGCCGCCAGCAGCTCACCCGCCAGAGCGTGCGCAACACCGTGAGGTGTTGCAAAGAACACCACGTCGCAGGCGCCCAGGGTCTTGATGTCCGGAACGCTGAACGCGAGGCCGTCGTAGTGGCCTCGCAGGTTCGGATACATGTCAGCCACGGCCAGGCCGGCCTCGGATCGGGAAGTGATGACAACCACTTCAGCTTGCGGATGCTGTGCCAACAGACGCAGCAGTTCGACACCGGTGTAACCCGTGCCGCCGACGATACCGACCTTGACCATAAACCTGCCCTCAACGAACCCACTGGAAAGCCGTCGATAATAGGGGCCGCGAGCGCCTGCGACAACCGGCAAGGTGACGTGCGGGCGCTCAAGCCTCTACTATCCGGGCTACCGTGAACCTGGGAATAACTGAAAATGCTCTATCTGTGGCTCAAAGCCTTTCACATCATCAGTGTCGTGTGCTGGTTTGCCGGCTTGTTTTACCTGCCGCGCCTGTTCGTTTATCACGCGCAAAGCGAAGACACTGTCAGCAAGGAACGCTTCAGTCTCATGGAGCGCAAGCTGTATCGCGGCATCATGGGCCCGGCGATGATCGCTACACTGATTTTCGGCGGCTGGCTGATCAGCCTTAACCCGGGAGCCTACTTCAGCCAGGGTGGCTGGATGCACGCCAAGCTGACCCTGGTGGTGTTGCTGATCGGCTACCACCACATGTGCGGCGCGCAGGTGAAGCGTTTTGCCCGTGGCGAAAACACCCGCAGCCATGTCTATTATCGCTGGTTCAATGAAGTGCCTGTGCTGATATTGCTGGCTATCGTAATTCTGGTCGTCGTCCGGCCGTTTTAAACCCAATAGGCACCATTCACCGGGGAACCTCCAATGTCACTGCCCGCCCTGCTCGAACAACGCCTGCGCCTGCCCGTGGTGGCCGCGCCGATGTTTCTGATTTCCAACCCACAACTGGTGCTCGCCTGTTGCCGCAACGGAGTAGTGGGCAGTTTTCCGGCACTGAACCAGCGCGAGAGCAGCGGTTTCAAGGCATGGCTGGAAGAAATCGAAGCCGGATTGGCGGCATTGGAGAACCCGGCACCGTATGCGGTGAACCTGATTGTCCACAACAGTAATCCGCGACTGCAGGCGGACCTGGATATCTGCATCGAGCACAAAGTGCCGATCATCATCACCAGCCTCGGTGCGGTGAAAGAACTGGTCGATGCTGTCCACAGCTATGGTGGCCTGGTGTTCCACGACGTGACGACTCGCCGCCATGCCGAGAAAGCTGCCGAGGCCGGTGTTGATGGTTTGATCGCGGTCGCTGCGGGCGCCGGCGGACATGCGGGTACCTGGAGCCCGTTCTCGTTGATCGCCGAGATCCGCCAATTCTTCGACAAGACGCTGCTGCTGGCCGGGTGCCTGAACCACGGCCATGAAATTCTCGCCGCGCAATTGCTCGGGGCAGACCTCGCCTACTTCGGCACACGATTTATCGGCACCACAGAAAGCCATGCGCCTGAGGCGTATAAAGAGATGCTACTGACGTCCCGAGCGGCAGACATCATCCATACTCCAGCCGTGTCGGGCGTACCGGCGAGTTTCATGCGACAGAGCCTGGAGGCTGCCGGTTTCGACATGCTGGCACTGCAAAACAAGGGTGAGGTCAACTTCGGCTCCAAGCTCAAGCCATTGAGCGATGAAGCCAAAGCCTGGAAAACCGTGTGGTCGGCGGGCCAGGGAGTCGGTGAAATCGATGACCTGCCGAGCGTCGACCAACTGGTCTCGCGCCTGGACGCCGAGTACCGCAAGGCACTGGAGCAGGCCGCCCAACTGCGGCAGCGCTGGCCCCGCTGAAAGATTCAGGCCAGCCATCCTTGGCTGGCCCTACACTTCACGCACTCAAACACTCGCGACAAGGATGCCTCGGCAATGAGCGAAAACCGTTTCAAGATCGTATTCGACGGCTCGCTACAGCCGGGCGTTGATATCTCCTCCGCCAAACTCAAGCTCGCCGCGCTCTACAAGAGCGAAGTCGCCGCCGTCGAACGACTGTTCAGCGGCCAACCGGTTACGCTCAAGCGCGAATTGTCACAGGTCGATGCGCAAACTTATCTGCAAGCCCTGAAGGACACCGGGATCGATGCGCGAATCGAGTCCGAACCTTCGGTCGAACTGAAGCTATCGGACGCTCACTATCACGCTCCTGAAGCCACTCCGGCAGAACCCGAATCCCCTTACGCCCCACCGCGAGCCAATGTCGGTGAAAGCGTGCCCGAGTTCGCCCCCCTCAAGCCGTTCAGCGTCGAGGGACGGATCGGCCGCCTGCGTTTTCTGGCCTGGACCATGGTGCTAAGCCTGGTGACCCTGCCCATTGTCGGCGTGTTTGCGCTCATCGGCCTCGGGCTGGTCAGCGGCGACTCCACCACAGGTCTAATCATCGGCGGCATCTTTGCGTTCTTCCTGTTCCTAGCGTTTGTAATTATCAGCATTTTGTTCACCGTCCAGCGCCTGCACGATATCGGCTGGTCGGGCTGGCTCTGGCTGTTGAATCTCGTCCCCTTCGTGGGCAGTTTCTTCCCGCTGGTGATCATGGTCGTGCCTGGCAACACCGGAGCCAACCGTTATGGCCCGCCCCCTCCCCCCAACAGCACTGCGGTCAAAGTGCTGTGTTCACTCTGGATTGTGTTCATAGGTCTTGTTTTCGTCGGCGCAATGCTCGGCGGCATCTCCACGATCCAGCAGGAATACGAAAGCAGCCTGGAAAGCAGCTACGAAAGTGGCTCGGTGGTCACCGATGAAATTGACGTCGAGACCGAATCACCCGCAAATTCCGCCGACGATGCAGCCGAAGCAGCCCAGCCCCCTGTAGACTCTGCGCAAGAATGAACAGCGCTCCCCGCTCGTGACACCTGCGTCGCGGCGCGGAGCTGTTGCGATGGAGAACTGCATGACCCGTTACGCTCTGATCACCGGCGCTTCCAGCGGCATTGGCCTGGCCATGGCCGAAGCGCTGGCCCGGCGCGGCCGCAGCCTGATATTGGTGGCCCGACAGCGTGATCAGCTGGAAAGCATTGCGATTGAACTGACTCAACGGTTTGGCGTGGAAGTGTTGTTCCGCGCCTGCGATCTGGGCGAACCGCTGCGCCTGTCAGGTTTTCTGCTGGAGTTGGAGGAAGGTGACCGGCAGATCGACTTGTTGGTGAATTGCGCCGGCATTGGCACTTGCGGCCCATTCCTGGCGCAGGACTGGATGACCGAACAGGATCTGATCGAAGTCAACATCCTGGCCCTCACTCGCCTGTGCCATGCCATCGGCAACAGCATGGCATTGCAAGGTGGCGGGCAGATTCTGAACGTCGCCTCGGTCGCCGCCTTCCACCCTGGCCCGTGGATGAGCACTTATTACGCGAGCAAGGCCTATGTGCTGCACTTTTCCGAGGGGTTGCGCGTCGAGCTGAAAAAATGCGCGGTCAAAGTCTCGGTTCTCTGCCCAGGCCCAACCCGTACAGCATTTTTCCGCACCGCCCAGTTGAACGCCGACAAGCTAGCAGAAAGCAAGCTGCTGATGAGCCCGGAGGAAGTCGCGCTCTACACCGTTCGAGCGCTGGAGAAAAATCGCGCCATTATTATTCCCGGACGGCGTAACCGCTGGTTCGCCACCCTGCCCCGCTTCGGCTCACGCTGGCTGATCCGGACAATCACCGGCATGGTCAACAAGGCTTACTGCCCACGCTGAACTGTCCTACGGCAAAACACTGGGCTGGCGCATGCCCCATGGGTACACTCAGGCCAGCCCAAACAACGGAGAAAACAACTGTGGATACTCTGTTCACCAAGATCATCAACCGGGAAATCCCGGCGAAGATCATTTACGAAGACGACCAGGTCCTGGCCTTCCATGACATCGCCCCGCAGGCACCGGTGCATTTTCTGGTGGTTCCGAAAAAACCGGTACGCACTTTGAATGACCTGACCGAGGACGACAAGGCACTGGCCGGCCATATTCTGTTCACCGCCCAGCGTCTGGCCCTGGAACTGGGTTGCGAAGAAGGCTTCCGCGTGGTCATGAACTGCAATGATCTGGGGGGACAGACCGTGTATCACATTCATATGCATGTGCTGGGTCAGCGCCAGATGCACTGGCCGCCGGGCTGAGTGCAACAAAACCTGTGGGAGCGGCGCACCGTTGCTCCCATAGAGCACAAGTATCACAACACTGTCATAGCAACTGCACCACAATGACCCAGCGCAAACCTTCCCCGGCCGATTGGGTTAAACTGGCCGCCGAGATTCCTCCGGAGGTCAGCATGACTACCCAACGTCACTACTCGCCCATTGACCGCCTTCTGCTGCAAGCCGATGCCGCGATGCGTACCCTGCTGCCCTTCAGTGGTCAGCCGTACCGCCCGTCACCCGCGATCGTGCAGCCAGATGCAAAATTGAGCGACGAAGACACCCGGCATGTTGCCGGGCTGATGCGCATCAACCATACCGGCGAAGTCTGCGCCCAGGCGCTGTACCAGGGGCAAGCCTTGACCGCCAAGCTGCCGCAAGTACGCGCCGCCATGGAGCATGCCGCCGAAGAAGAAATCGATCATCTGGTCTGGTGCGAGCAACGCATCAAGCAATTGGGCAGCCACACCAGCATTCTCAATCCGCTGTTCTACGGCATGTCATTCGGGATCGGCGCAGTTGCCGGGCTGATCAGCGATAAGGTCAGCCTGGGGTTTGTCGCGGCGACGGAAGATCAGGTGTGCAAGCACCTGAACGAGCACCTTGAGCAACTGCCGGCGGAAGACGAAAAATCCCGGGCGATTCTCGAGCAGATGCGCATTGATGAAGAGCAGCATGCCGAGAGCGCACTCGAGGCCGGTGGCTTTCGCTTTCCGGCACCGGTGAAGTTCGGAATGAGCTTGATGGCCAAGGTGATGACCAAGAGTACTTATCGGATCTGATATCAACGTCGTTCGGCAAACCGCTTTCGCGAGCAGCTCGCTCCCACAAGGGTTTCATGAAAGCAATAAAAAAGGCGACTGCCGTGAGGTAGTCGCCTTTTTTTTGTTCGAAGATCTTAGTTCGGCATATTGCGTGCGTAGAAGATTTCGAGCATTTCGTGTTTCACACGCTCGGTCACCTGAGCACGCTGCTCGGTAGACAGGTTGCTGGTAGCGTCGCCGAACAGATAGTTATCCAGTTCGAAGTTCTTCAGCAGCATTTTGGTGTGGAACAGGTTTTCCTGGTACACGTTCACGTCGGTCATCTGGTACGCGTCGCGGGTGTCTTCGGAGAGGTAGTTCTGAATCGAGTTGATCTCGTGGTCGATGAAGTGCTTCTTGCCTTCAACGTCACGGGTGAAACCGCGCACACGGTAATCCACCGTCACGATGTCCGAATCGAACTGATGAATCAGGAAGTTGAGCGCTTTAAGCGGTGAAATGACCCCGCAAGTCGACACATCGATATCCACACGGAAGGTAGCAATACCGTCATCCGGATGAATTTCCGGGTAGGTGTGCACCGTGATGTGGCTCTTGTCGAGGTGGGCCAGGATGATTTCGGGCAACGGGCCCGGCGATTCTTCGATCTGGCTGTCGGTCGGGGTCACCGGCTCTTCAGAGATCAGAATCGTGACGCTGGCGCCCTGTGGCTCGTAGTCCTGACTGGCGATGTTCAGGATGTTGGCACCAATGATATCGACAACTTCTGTGAGGATCTGCGTCAGGCGCTTGGCGTTGTACTCTTTATTGATGTACTCGACGTAAGCCTGTTGGTCTTGCGGGGTTTCCGCGTAGCAGATGTCATAGATGTTGAAGCTCAAGGTCTTTGTCAGGTTATTGAACCCGTGGAGCTTGAGTTTGCTTTTCACCGTTAAAAACTCTCTATGTATTGCGGCCCGGCCGCGTGATCAAGCATGCCCGTCAGATGCGAACGACGCACCTGCGTAGGACGGTTAACACCTCTTCGCGATGGCGATTTTGGTTGTTTGTTCGGGTGAGCGGCCTGTCGGCTGACGGGCCACTACCCTGAAAAAAGTGGCGCATTATGCAGACGTCAGCTGGGGATCGCCAGAGTCTGCACTGCTTTTATGATAGTTGAATGTCGATTCAACCGAGTTCGATGATTTCGTAGTCGTGGGTGATCTCGACACCGGCGGCGCCAAGCATGATCGACGCCGAGCAATACTTCTCGGCTGACAGCTCGATGGCGCGCTTGACCTGGGCTTCTTTCAGACCGCGCCCCTTGACCACGAAGTGCATGTGGATCTTGGTGAAGACCTTTGGATCTTCGGTAGCGCGTTCGGCCTCGAGGAAGGCTTCGCAACTCTCGACTGCCTGACGGGATTTCTTGAGGATGCTGACTACATCGAAATTGCTGCAACCGCCAACACCCAGCAGGAGCATTTCCATCGGCCGTACACCCAGGTTACGACCACCTGCATCGGGCGGACCATCCATGACCACGACATGACCACTACCGGATTCGCCGAGGAACATGGCTTCGCCAGCCCATTGGATGCGTGCCTTCATCGCCAAGACTCCACTGTATAAAAAAGGGTCGCCAGCTTAGCACAGGCCCCCGGATTGACAGCGCTCGCCTTCCTAGGACGGATCCATCTGACTTGCAGGTAATTTCTCGAAAAATGCTGGAAGCGTCTGTTAAGCTGACGCCAATTCGCTGGCGCATGGCCAGATCTGCCACAGTTTCCGTCATTCATAAAAAATCCAAACATACCGTGTAGCTTTTTCGGGATACAACCATGGTTGCTATTGCCCCCACACCCAAGATCAAAAACCTCGACAAATTGTTGATGCATTGCCAGCGCCGCCGCTATCAGGCCAAGAGCAACATCATTTGTGCCGGCGACCGCTCGGAAACGCTGTTCTTCATCATTAAAGGCTCGGTCACGATCCTGATCGAGGATGACGACGGCCGGGAAATGATCATCGCCTACCTGAATGCCGGAGACTTCTTTGGCGAACTGGGTCTGTTTGAGCAAGCAGGCCTGGAACAGGAACGCAGCGCCTGGGTGCGCGCCAAGGTCGAATGCGAAGTCGCGGAAATCAGCTACGCAAAATTCCGTGAATTGTCGCAGCAGGATCCAGACATTCTTTACGTGCTCAGCGGACAAATCGCACAACGTCTGCGCAATACCACCCGCAAGGTCGGTGACCTGGCGTTTTTCGACGTGACCGGTCGCGTCGCCCGCTGCCTACTGGAATTGTGCAAGCAACCCGACGCAATGACTCACCCCGACGGCATGCAGATCAAGGTGACCCGTCAGGAAATCGGGAGAATTGTCGGGTGTTCGCGGGAAATGGTCGGGCGCGTACTCAAGGACCTTGAGGAACGCAACCTGGTGGACGTCAAAGGCAAGACCATGGTGGTCTTCGGTACGCGCTAAGCCTGCAAACTCAAGCGTTGAACATCTGCGCCAGCATTTGCCGATAGAGTTCATCGAGACGCGTCAGCGCATCGGGTGCCGTAAATTTCTCATGCAAAGCGATGTGGCTCTCAGCTCGCACCCGTTGCTCCAGGCCACAAGCCTCGTTGAAACGGTTGACAGCCGCCACCATCGATTCACGCTCGTTATCCAGCAGCATTGCACCGTGCACCAGGCCTACCGGGCGTTGGCCGCCCTGGCTCTGACGCCAGCGCTGGGCGGTGCCAACCATCTTGCGTCCATCCAGGTTGACGTTGAAGCGGCCATCGCAAAATGCCCCTTCGATTTCGCCAAGCGATGAAGTGCCGCCCAACTCATCCAGCAACTGACAGATCGGATCGCACAGACGCCGGTAACCGGATTCGATGCGATTCAGATCACCTTCACTACGCGGCGGGGCGTAAACCAGTGCGATGTTGATGGTCGAAGCCGATTGCGGTACCGGTTCTCCACCGGTCTCGCGCAACAGCACTGGCCAACCGGCTGCAGCGGAGACTTCGCAGGCGTGATCGAAGCCGGGCAGTCGGTTCAACCGTCGTGGCATGACCAACGCTCGATCGCTCGGCTGCCAGAACAACAGGCCAAACTCCGCGTCGCCGGAGCAGACCGATGCCAGCAAATCCTGTTCGGCTTGCAGGCCGGCTTCGATGGTCAGGGAGATAGGTGAGGTCATAAGGTTTCCGTAGGACGTGAAGTCTGTGGTGCATCTTATGCCGCCTTCGCGAGCAGACTCGCACCTACATAAGGATTTACTAACACCAAAAATCCAATGTGGGAGCGAGCCGGCTCGCGAAGGGGTCGACTCGGTTTGCGAGTAATCAGTCGAGGGTCGAGCCGCTGACGGGAACGCCACGCTCCGGGAAGAACAGGCGCTGCAGCTCGGTACCCGGGCTCTCGGCACGCATGAACGCTTCGCCGACCAGGAACGCGTAGACGTCGCTGATTTCCATCAGTTCAACATCGGCACGATTAAGAATGCCGCTTTCGGTGATCACCAGACGATCACGCGGGATGCGCGGCAACAGGTCGAGCGTGGTTTCCAGGCTGACATCGAAAGTGTGCAGGTTACGGTTGTTGATACCAACCAACGGCGTGTCGAGGGTTTTCAAGGCCCGCTCCAGCTCGTCGCCATCATGGACTTCCACCAGCACATCGAGGCCGACGCCTTTGGCCACCGACGCCAGCTCGGCCATTTTCACGTCATCCAGGGCGGAGACGATCAACAGCACGCAATCTGCGCCCAGGGCACGGGCTTCGACGATCTGGTAGGGATCGATCATGAAATCCTTACGGATCACCGGCAATTTGCACGCCGCGCGGGCCTGCTGCAGATACGCGTCGGCACCTTGGAAGTAATCGATATCGGTCAGCACCGACAGACAGGTCGCGCCACCCTGCTCGTAGCTCCTGGCGATGTCGGCAGGAACGAAGTTCTCGCGAATCACGCCTTTGCTCGGTGATGCTTTCTTGATCTCTGCAATGACTGCCGGCTGTTTCAGCTTGGCCTGAGCCAGCAGCGCCTTGGCAAAACCGCGGGGTGCATCGGCCGCCTTGGCCAGATCTTCCAGCTCGGCCAGGCTGACGCGAGCACTACGCTCGGCAACTTCCTCGACCTTGCGCGCCAGGATCTTTTCCAGAACCGTCGGTACACTCATCCCTCATTCTCCACTTTGAATACCGCGGTAAACGCACCCAGTTCCTCGAGCTTTTCCCGAGCGAGACCGGTGTGCAGGGCGTCGTGCGCAAGCTCCACGCCCTGTTTCAAACTGTTGGCCAGGTCGGCGGCATACAGTGCCGCCCCGGCGTTGAGCACAATCATTTCGGCAGCTTTCTGGCCGTTCTCGGTCTTACGCTTGCCCAACGCATCGCGAATCAGCGCCAACGAGGCTTCCGGGCCATCGACTGACAGACCATGCAGGCTCTGGCTCTTCATGCCCAGATCTTCCGGCTCAACCCAATATTCAGTGATCTGATCATTCTTGAGCTCGGCAACAAAGGTCGGTGCCGCCAGGCTGAATTCGTCCAGCCCGTCTTTGGAATGCACCACCAGCACGTGTTTGCTGCCCAGACGCTGCAAGACTTCTGCAAGCGGCCGGCACAACGCCTGGGTGAAGACCCCCACCACCTGATGCTTCACGCCGGCCGGATTCGTAAGCGGGCCGAGCATGTTGAACAGGGTCCGCAGGCCGAGGTCACGGCGCGGGCCAGCGGCGTATTTCATGGCTTTGTGATGGGTCTGGGCAAACATGAAACCGATGCCGACGTTGTCGATGCAGCGCGCCACCTGAACCGGTGTCAGGTTCAGATAGATACCGGCCGCCTCCAGCAAGTCAGCACTGCCACTCTTGCCCGAGACCGCTCGGTTACCATGCTTGGCCACGGTGCAACCGGCCGCCGACACTACAAAAGAGGAAGCGGTCGATACGTTGAAAATGTTCGCACCATCACCGCCGGTGCCGACCACATCCACCACGCCATCGAGGGTCTTGAGCTCGACCTTGTCCGCCAGCTCGCGCATGACCGACACAGCGCCAACGATCTCATCGATGCTTTCGCTCTTCATGCGCATGGCCATCATGAACGCGCCGATCTGCGCGTCCGTGCATTGTCCGGTCATGATTTCACGCATCACATCGCGCATTTCATCGGTGGTGAGGTCGAGCTGCTCGACGATACGGCTCAGGGCTGTCTTGATATTCATGAAAGATCCTTAGCGCGTGCCGCCGGTTTGTTTGAGGAAGTTCGCGAACAGTTCGTGGCCCTGCTCGGTCAGGATCGACTCGGGGTGGAACTGCACACCTTCGATGTTCAGGGTTTTGTGGCGCAGGCCCATGATTTCGTCGACCGAACCGTCTTCAAATTGAGTCCAGGCGGTCAGTTCGAGGCAATCGGGCAAAGTTTCGCGCTTAACGATCAATGAATGATAGCGGGTAACTGTCAGCGGGTTATTCAGGCCTGCGAAGACCCCCTTGTCCTCATGGAACACCGGGCTGGTCTTGCCGTGCATGACCTGCCGGGCACGGACCACATCACCGCCAAAGGCCTGGCCGATGGACTGGTGACCCAGGCACACACCGAGAATCGGCAGTTTGCCGCCAAAGTGCTTGATCACGTCAATCGAGACGCCGGCTTCGGTCGGGGTGCAAGGCCCAGGGGAAACGACGATGCGCTCGGGGTTGAGGGCTTCGATTTCGGCAACGGTCAATTCGTCGTTGCGCACGACTTTGACCTCGGAGCCCAGCTCACCCAGGTACTGCACAACGTTGTAGGTAAAAGAGTCGTAGTTATCGATCATCAGCAACATGGCGTTAAGAACCTCTTGAATTCACTGACTACTAATACAGCCTTCGAATGAAGGGCCCGCAGCGTCCAGCGCTTGATCGTTCAAGGCGGCCGGCATACGGGCAACGTTCATCGGTCAGCCTTGTGGAGTTTGTTCAGCCAGCGCTACGGCGCGGAACATCGCGCGGCGCTTGTTCAGGGTTTCTTCCCATTCCAGCGCCGGCACCGAGTCGGCGACGATGCCGCCACCGGCCTGCACATGCAGTTCGCCGTTCTTGATGACCGCCGTGCGGATCGCAATGGCGGTGTCCATGTTGCCGTTCCAGGCAAAGTAGCCAACGGCGCCGCCGTAGACACCGCGCTTGACCGGTTCCAGCTCGTCGATGATTTCCATCGCACGAATTTTCGGTGCGCCGGACAAGGTACCCGCCGGCAGAATCGCCCGCAGCGCATCCATGGCCGTCAGCCCAGCCTTCAATTGACCGGTGACGTTGGACACGATGTGCATCACATTGGAATAACGCTCGATGACCATTTTCTCGGTGAGCTTCACCGAGCCGACTTCCGACACACGACCGGTATCGTTGCGACCCAGGTCGATCAGCATCAGGTGTTCAGCGATTTCCTTGGCGTCCGAGAGCAGGTCTTTTTCCAGCGCCAGGTCCGCCTCTTCGTTGGCCCCGCGTGGGCGAGTGCCGGCAATCGGGCGCACGGTGATCAGGTTGTCTTCGACCCGAACCAGCACTTCCGGCGAACTGCCGACGACGTGGAAGTCGCCGAAGTTGAAGAAGTACATGTACGGCGTCGGGTTGAAGCACCGCAGCGCGCGGTACAGATCGATGGGTGCAGCCTTGAAGTCGATCGACATGCGCTGGGACGGCACGACCTGCATGCAGTCACCGGCCAGGATGTATTCCTTGATGGTATCGACCGCTTTTTCGTAATCGTCCTGGGTGAAACTGGAACGGAACACCGGGTCAGCCGATTGCTGCTTGCTGAAATCCAGGCCACGGCGCGGGGTGATCGGTTGACGGAGTTTTTCCAGCAGCTCTTCAAGTCTCGCACGGCCTTGCTCGAAGGCGTCTTCCCGGGCCGGGTCGGCCAGAACGATCGCGTGCATTTTGCCAGCGAGGTTGTCGAACACCACCACCGCATCGGACACCATCAGCAGAATGTCCGGCACACCCAGCGGATCCGGATTCGGGCATTTACCCAGGCGCTTTTCCACATAACGCACGCAGTCGTAACCGAAGTAACCCACCAGGCCACCGTTGAAGCGCGGCAAACCGGCGATGGTCGGTACGTTGTACCGAGCCTTGAAGGCTTCGACGAAGGCCAACGGGTCTTCGACGTCATGGCTTTCGGTTTCGACGCCGTCGACG
This sequence comes from Pseudomonas sp. C2B4, assembly GCF_013359695.1. Lineage (GTDB taxonomy): Bacteria > Pseudomonadota > Gammaproteobacteria > Pseudomonadales > Pseudomonadaceae > Aquipseudomonas. Next base: position 299,182 of record NZ_JABFMU010000002.1, on the reverse strand, counting down.
GTCACGCTGACGTGATGATCATGAACCCGTAGTACGGTGCGGCACGGCAGGCCGATGATCGAGTAACGGCCCCATTTTTCGCCGCCCTGCACCGATTCCAGCAGGTAGGAGTTAGGCTCGTCGGCCAGTTTCAGGTAGATCGACAAAGGTGTGTCGAAGTCGGCCAGGGTTTCGCAGGCAAGCGGAATGCGGTTGTAGCCAGCAGCGGCCAAACGCAGGAATTCTTCGCGGATCATGATGTGCCTCGTGGCTTGAGGGTCTAACAGTCAGGTATGCAAACGCGCCGGATGACCGGCCAGGAACAAGTCAGGCGCGCCAACGCCAGCGGGCCAGGGCCTTGATGACTTTCATCCAGAGTTTGCGAGTGACCACCACGATGGAGTTTCCAGGAGGGGATTGAACAGCGTCGGCCAACGGTATCTCAGCGGCCGGATCCAGGCAACCGGGAATTAACTTGCGCAGATCGTCGATCACCAGCGACGGTGACTCTTCGGCGATTGGACGGCCATGGTTATAGCCATAGCTCAGGGCCACGCACTTGACCCCTGCCGCTCTCGCCGCCAGCACATCGCTGCGCGAATCGCCGACAAACAGGGATTGCGACGCCGGAATGTTGGTCATTTTCATCACGAAAAAAAGCGCGGCCGGGTCCGGTTTTTTCTGTGGCAGGGTGTCACCGCCGATGATCAGGCGGAAATAGCGACCGATTTTCATCTGATCCAACAGCGGCGCAACGAAGCGCTCCGGCTTGTTGGTGATCAGCGCCATCTCGACACCCTGTTTGTGCAGCCATTTCAGGGTGTCGCGCACGCCGGGATAGACCACGGTCAGCTCATGGCTTTCGCCATAAGCCTGCATGAAAATCTCCAGCGCACTTTCGGCCTCGGCGTCATCGACCGCCGAATGATCAAGACCACCGGCCAGTGCCCGGCGAACCAGCACCGGTGCACCATTGCCGACCCACTCGCGAACCGATTCGATACCGGCGGGTGCACGGCCGAGCTTGAGCAGCATGTTATCCACAGCCACCGCGAGGTCCGGGACCGAGTCGATCAACGTGCCATCCAGATCGAACATCACCAGCCTTGGCAGACTTCCCGGGAACAGCTGCTCGAAACCACTCATGGGCGAGCCAGTGCCAGTTCGGAGCGCATCTTCTCGATCACTTCCTGGTAGTTCGGGGCATTGAAGATCGCCGAGCCGGCAACAAAAGTATCCGCGCCCGCCGCTGCGATTTCACGAATGTTGTTCACGTTCACGCCGCCGTCGATTTCCAGGCGGATGTCGCGACCGGACGCATCGATCAAGGCACGCGCTTCGCGCAGCTTGTCGAGGGTGCCAGGAATGAACTTCTGTCCGCCAAAGCCCGGGTTGACGCTCATCAGCAGAATCATGTCGACCTTGTCCATCACGTACCTGAGCACGTCCAGCGGAGTTGCCGGGTTGAACACCAGGCCCGACTTGCAACCGCCTTCGCGGATCAGTTGCAGGGAACGGTCGATGTGCTGGGTGGCTTCCGGGTGGAAGGTGATGTAGGTCGCACCGGCTTCGATGAAGTCGCCGACGATACGGTCCACCGGGCTGACCATCAGGTGAGCATCGATTGGCGCAGTCACGCCGTACTTGCGCAGCGCCGCGCACACCATCGGGCCGATGGTCAGGTTGGGCACATAGTGGTTGTCCATGACATCGAAATGCACGAAATCGGCGCCAGCGGCCAGGACATTGTCCACTTCTTCACCCAGGCGGGCGAAGTCGGCGGAGAGAATCGACGGAGCAATTACGAAGGGCTGCATGACGCACCTTTTCTGAGCTAAATCACGATGGCGCGCATTGTATACCTCATGCTTTGACGCGCGCACCGTGGCCGCGATGATTGGGCTCTAATAAGCCGCGCGGTAGATTTTCTCGATATCGACAGCACTCAGTTTGCGCGGATTATTGCGCATCAGACGCTCGATCCCCGCGGCTTCCGCGGCCATGGCCGGGATGGCGTCCTCGGGAACCCCGAAACTGCGCAGCCCCGACGGAATTTCCACCGCGGCGCACAACACACTCATGGCCTCCACGGCTTTGTCAGCGGCTTCACTGGCGCTCAGATGAGCAGTCTTCACCCCCATAGCCTCGGCAATTTCCTGCATCCGCTCGACGCAGGCCATCTTGTTCCAGGTCATGACATAGGGCAGCAACAAGGCATTGCTCACGCCATGGGCAATGTTGAAGCGCCCGCCCAACGGATACGCCAGCGCATGCACCGCCCCGACACCGGCATTGCCAAACGCCATGCCGGCCATCAGGCTCGCGGTGGCCATATCTTCCCGGGCCTGCAGATTGGACGGGTTGGCATACGCCTTGGGCAGCGCCTTGGCGATCAACTTGATGGCGCCGATGGCCAGGGAATCGGTAATCGGTGAAGCATTGACCGACAGATAGGATTCGATGGCATGCACCAGCGCATCGACGCCACTGGCGGCGGTGACACTGCGCGGGCAGGTCAGAGTCATTTGCGGGCTGACCAGCGCCACATCCGGCAACAGATAGTCGCTGACAATCCCCTTCTTCAACTGCGCTACCTTGTCGGAGAGGATCGCCACGTTGGTCACTTCCGAACCGGTGCCCGCCGTAGTTGGAATCGCGATCAGCGGCGGACCTTTGCGAGGCACCTGTTCCACGCCGAACAGGTCCTCCAGCGCGCCATGGTATCCGGCATAGGCGGCAACGCTCTTGGCGATGTCGATGGCGCTGCCGCCGCCCAAACCGATCAACCCGTCGTGACCGCCCTCACGGTAAACCCGCATGCAATCTTCAACGATGGCGATTTCGGGGTCGGGCAGCACTCGGTCGAAGATTTCATAAGGTCGATCCCCCAGCTGCGCCAGCGCCAACTCTACCGTGCCGGATTTGACCAGGGCAGCGTCGGTGACGATCAACGGGTTGTCGATGTCCAGCCGCGTCAATTCAGCGGCAAGTTGCTCAATGGCGCCTGCGCCGGTGATCAGTTTGTGAGCGATTTTGAAAGAGGAAAGACTCATGTGCGCAGCCTCTTATAGATGTGGGAGCTGGGCACAATAGTAGCTGGGGATTTGGGATTGGCTGGTATTCAGGCCATGAATGAACTGAAGGCCCATTGGGGAGCCTCTGTGGGAGCGAGCCTGCTCGCGAAGGCGACTGAACATTCGACGTTTGAGTCGACTGACACTCCGCTTTCGCGAGCAGGCTCGCACCCACAATGGGTTGGTGTGTGGCGTTAGACCTGCGCGGTACGCAGCTTCTCGCTACGGCCACGCAGCCATTCCAGGGTCAGCAACAGAATCACCGAAAAGGCGATCAACAGCGTCGCAGCCGCGGCGATGGTCGGGCTGAGGTTTTCGCGGATGCCGCTGAACATCTGCCGTGGCAGGGTCGCTTGCTCTGGGCCGGCGAGGAACAGTGTCACCACCACTTCATCGAACGAGGTGGCGAAGGCAAACAGTGCACCGGAAATCACGCCGGGCGCGATCAACGGCAAGGTCACACGACGGAACGCCACCAGCGGCGACGCACCGAGGCTCGCAGCGGCACGCACCAGGTTGTGGTTAAAGCCCTGCAGGGTCGCCGATACCGTGATGATCACAAACGGCACACCCAGCACGGCGTGCACCACGATCAGCGAGAAGAAGCTGTTACCCAGACCCAATGGAGCGAAGAACAGGTAACTGGCCACACCGATGATCACCACCGGCACCACCATCGGCGAAATCACCAGCGCCATCACCAGCGCCTTGCCCGGGAAGTCGCCACGAGTCAGGCCTATCGCGGCCAGCGTACCGAAGACCATGGCCAGCACCGTGGCCGCCGGGGCGACGATGATGCTGTTCTTCAGTGCCCGCATCCACTCCGCCGAAGCAAAGAAGTCGTGGTACCACTGCAACGAGAAACCCTGCAGCGGGTACACCAGGAAACTGCCGGAGTTGAACGACAGCGGGATGATTACCAGTACTGGCAGGATCAGGAACAACAGAATCAGGCCGCAGAGAATCCGCAAGCTGTAGAACCACACCCGCTCAATGGGCGACATATAAGGACTCAGCATTTCATTCTCCCCTTAGCTCAGGCGCAGGCGGCTCGCGCCCACCAGCCAGCTGTAAATCAGATAAAGCACCACGGTCGCCAGGAGCAGCAGGCCGCCAAGGGCGGTCGCCATGCCCCAGTTGATACTGGTGTTGGTGTAGAAGGCGACGAAGTAGCTGACCATCTGATCGTTCGGGCTGCCCAGCAACGCCGGGGTGATGTAGTAGCCGATGGCGAGGATGAACACCAACAGGCAACCGGCGCCGACACCGGCATAGGTCTGCGGGAAGTACACCCGCCAGAAGCTGGCGAACGGGTGGCAGCCCAGGGAAATCGCCGCTCGCATGTAGGTCGGCGAGATGCCTTTCATCACGCTGTAGATCGGCAGAATCATGAACGGCAACAGGATGTGCACCATGGAGATGTAGACGCCGATGCGGTTGAACACCAGCTCCACCGGTTTATCGATGATGCCCATGGCCATCAGGCCGCTGTTGATCAAGCCACCTGACTGCAGCAAGACAATCCACGCCGCGACACGCACCAGGATCGAGGTCCAGAACGGCAACAGCACCAGGATCATCAGCAGGTTGCTCTGCCGCGACGGCAGGTTCGCCAGCAGGTAAGCCAGTGGATAGGCCAGCACCAGGCAGATCACGGTAATGATCAGGCCCATCCAGAAGGTGCGGGCAAAAATGTCGAGGTAAATCGCCTGATCGGGCGTGGCCGGAGCCAATTCACCCAGGTCGTCGATGCGGTGATCGACGGCAGCCAGCAGATAATACGGCGTGATGCTGCTGGTGTTGCGGCGTACGGCTTGCCAGTACGCCGGGTCACCCCAACGCTCGTCGAGGCCTTCCAGCGCTTCTTTATAGGAGGCCGGTTCGGTTGCGAACGGCAAGGCGCGTGCGGTTTTGGTCAGCAGGCTGCGGTAGCCGGCCAACTCCATGTTCAAGCGCTTGGACAAATCGCCCAGGGTCTGATTCTTGCGGGCTTCGGCAAGGTCTTCGCTGGCAGCCTTGTAGACCGGTTCAGCGGGCAGGCCACGGCCGTCCCAGCTGGCGATGGCGGCCACAGTGCGCGGCATGCCGCCGACCACTTCCGGGTTGCCCACGCTTTTGTAGAGTAGCGCCGCGATCGGCACCAGGAACACCAGCAACAGAAACAGCACCAACGGTGCGATCAACGCCTGGGCCTTCCAGCGGTTGACCCGCTCGGCGTGCTTGAGCCGCTGCTTCAAGGTGGGGTCAGTGCCCGCGTTCACGGGAACGGCGATAGCCATGGCGTACTCCGGAAATCTTTTGATCATTGCAGAGGCGGGAAACCACCTCGATCGTTTAATGCACACAACCCTAATGTGGGAGCGGGCTTGCTCGCGAAAGCGGAGTGTCAGTCAACAATGATGCTGAATGTGCTGACGTCTTCGCGAGCAGGCTCGCTCCTACAGCGTAAGCCCGCGGTGCGGTCTTACTTGGCAGCCCAGGAATTGAAGCGCTGTTCCAGTTGCTCGCCGTTGTCAGCCCAGAAGCTGACGTCGATCTGCACCTGGTTGGCGATGTTTTCCGGGGTGGTCGGCATGTCTTTCAGGACATCCTTGGCCAGCAGCGGTACGGCTTGGGTGTTGGCCGGGCCGTAGGCGATGTTTTCCGAGTAAGTCTTCTGCTGCTGCGGCTGCACCGAGAAGGCGATGAATTTCTTCGCCGCGTCAGCACGTGCTTTGTCCAGACCTTTTGGAATGGCCCATGCGTCGAAGTCGTAGATGCCGCCGTTCCACACCACTTTCAGGTTGCTTTCTTTCTGCACGGCAGCGATGCGACCGTTGTAGGCCGAGCTCATGACCACGTCACCGGAGGCAAGGTACTGCGGCGGTTGTGCGCCGGCTTCCCACCATTGGATGTTTGGCTTGAGTTCATCGAGTTTCTTGAATGCGCGGTCCTGACCGTCCTTGCCGGCCAGCACTTTGTAGACGTCTTTCGGCGCAACGCCGTCGGCCATCAGTGCGAATTCCAGGGTGTACTTGGCGCCTTTACGCAGGCCACGCTTACCCGGGAATTGCTTGGTGTCCCAGAAGTCCACCCAGCTGGTCGGTGCGGTTTTCAACTTGTCGGCGTTGTAGGCCAACACGGTCGACCACACAAAGAAGCCCACGCCGCATGGCTGGATGGCGCCTTTGACGTAGTCCTCGGTCTTGCCGAACAGGGCCGGATCGAGTTGCTCGAACATATCTTCATCGCAGCCACGGGACAGTTCCGGCGATTCGACTTCTACCAGATCCCAGGACACGCTCTTGGTGTCGACCATGGCTTTGACCTTGGCCATCTCACCGTTGTATTCGCCTGCCACAATCTTGCCGTTGCCTGCCGCTTCCCACGGTGCGTAGAAGGCTTTGACCTGCGCGGCCTTGTTTGCCCCGCCAAAGGACACCACGGTCAGGTCCGGGCCAGCAGCCATTGCGCTCGCTGCCCCCATCATGCCCAGTGCCAGAGCGGTGAATTTCAGGGATCTCAACATTTATTGTTCTCTCCACGTGCAGGGTTGGTGTTGGTGAAGCCGGGGCGATCAGTTCGCCTCTAGAAGTGGGTCGAGCGCACGAACGTGCTCGACCTGCCAGCCAAGCGGTACCACATCACCGACCGCCAGCCCGGGATCGAGCTCGGCAATCGGTTGCTTCACGAAGAAGTCGGTCTTGCCACAGACTTCCAGGCGAACCCGGACGTGGTCGCCCAGATAGATGAATTCCTCCACCCGTCCCGAGAAACGGTTGCTGCAAGACTCGCTGGAACCATTGAGGCTCACGCGCTCCGGACGAATGGACAGGGTCACCGGCTCGCCGGTCTTACCGACATTCACCGCCAGTGCTTCAACTTTTTCACCACGACCCAGTTCGACAATGCAGCGGTCGCCTGTCTGGCTGTGCAGGCGGCCATTGAGGCGGTTGTTTTCGCCGATGAAGTTGGCGACGAAGGTGTTCTTCGGCTCTTCATAGAGCGTGCGCGGTGGCGCGATCTGCTGGATCTCGCCTTGATGGAATACCGCGACACGGTCGGACATGGTCAAGGCTTCGCCCTGGTCGTGGGTCACGTAGACCACGGTCACGCCCAGACGCTGGTGCAGGTGCTTGATTTCCATCTGCATGTGTTCACGCAGCTGTTTGTCGAGTGCGCCGAGCGGTTCGTCCATCAGCACCAGCTGCGGCTCAAACACCAAGGCGCGGGCCAAGGCCACACGCTGCTGTTGGCCGCCAGACAGTTGTGCCGGGTAACGCTGAGCAAAGGCGTCGAGTTGCACCATGCTCAACACACGCTTGACCTTGTCGCTGACATCGCTCTTGTTCAAGCCGCGCACGGTCAGGGGGAACGCCAGGTTCTCGGCGACCGTCATGTGCGGGAACAAGGCATAGTTCTGGAACACCATGCCGATGTCACGCTTGTGCGGCGGCACGTTGTTGATGGAACGCCCGGCCAGCAGGATTTCGCCCGCCGTCGGTGTTTCAAAACCGGCGAGCATCATCAGGCTGGTGGTCTTGCCGGAACCGGACGGCCCGAGCAAGGTGAGGAATTCGCCTTTGCGAATCTCCAGGTTGAGGTCTTTGACGATCAGGTTCTCGCCGTCGTAGCTCTTCTGCACTCCACGAAAGCTGACCAGAACATCATTGGCCCCTGCGCTTGAATCGACCTGGCTCATACCCACACCTTTGTTGTTGATGACTGCTGTGGACTAAGCCTAGTGGACGCTGGGGACCGCGCAAATCGGGACGCAGGAGAGAATCGCCTCAGCCGGATGGAAGGTTGGGGGTAGGGATTGCCCTACAAGGATGGCGGGATTGGGTAAATGAAGCGGCAAGCGGATAGCCGCAAGCTGCAAGAATGAGCAAAAGCGGCTTTTCAGGCATGTCGTGGATGGATATGCCACCACGGACTGTGGGAGCGGGCTTGCTCGCGAATGTGGTGTATCAGGTGTAGGGATGTCGACTGACACACCGCATTCGCGAGCAAGCCCGCTCTCACAGGGGGTATCGGTGAACCTTAGAGGAGCTTGTGCTCCATCGCGTACTTCACCAGCTCGGCCAGCGAGGTGATGTTGAGTTTCTGCATCAACCGCGCCTTGTGGGTGCTGATGGTCTTGCTGCTCAACGCCAGTTGCTGGGCGATGTCGTTGACGTTAGCGCCCTGGGCCAGGCGCTCGAACACGGAAAATTCACGCTCCGAGAGCAATGAGTGCAACGGCCGCGAATCGGTCAGGCCGACTTCGAAGACCATCCGGTCGGCCAGGTCCGGATCGATGTAACGACCTCCCGCCGCGACCCGGCGGATGGCCGTCAACAGCAGGGCCGGATCGCTGTCTTTGGTCGCGTAACCGGCAGCGCCGACTTTCAATGCCCGGGCCGCCATCTGCGCTTCATCGTGCATCGACAACACCAGGATCACCGGCGGATTGTTCAGTGCACGAATCCGTGGAATCGCCTCCAGGCCGTTCACGCCCGGCATGGAGATATCGAGCAACACCACTTCGCAGGGCACATGCCGCAAGGTCTCGAGCAACTGCTCGCCATTGCTCGCCTCCCCCACCACCAGCAAGTCCTTGGCCAGGCCGATCAATTGCTTGATGCCTTCGCGGACGATGGTGTGGTCTTCGGCTACCAATACACGGATCACGTTCTTCTCCAGATTCAAGATCGTTCGCGAGCAGGCTCGCTCCCACAAATACGGTGAGCATTCTGTGGGAGCGAGCCTGCTCGCAAAGGCGTCAGCAAAAACAACACCGCATCATCAGGCTCCATCCAATGGCACGCGCACAATCAGCGTCGTGCCCTCACCCGGCTCACTCTCAAGCGACAACTCGCCACCCATGATCAGCACCCGCTCACGCATGCCGACCAATCCAAAGGATGCCGACCTACCATCCCTAACGACAAATCCTACGCCATCATCGCTAACCGTCAGACACAACTCGTCGCCCTCAAGGTCCAGTGTCAGTTCTACAGTATGCGCCTGGGCATGCCGCATGACATTGGTCAACGCTTCCTGAAGGATTCGAAACAAGCCAATTGCCTTGGCGTCGCTGAGTACCGGCAGATTGTCCGGCACCTGCACCAGACACGGAATCTGGGTACGTGCCTCGAAACGACGCGCCTGCCACTCGATGGCCGAGGCGATGCCCGCATCGAGAATCGGTGGGCGCAACGCCGTCGCCACGTCACGTACCAACTGAAACAACTGGGCAATCAAGCGTTTCATAATGTTCAAGCGCTCGTGCAATCCCGGATCGAGTTGCGCGTAGGCCAGTTCGCACATGGACGTTTCCAGTTTGAGCACGGTCAGCATCTGGCCCAGCTCGTCGTGGACCTCCCGGGCAATACGAGCCTTCTCCTCTTCCCGCACGCTCTCCAGGTGCGCAGACAACTCCCGTAGCTGCTCCCGGGAGCTGGCCAGTTCCAGTTCAATGCGCTTGCTTTCGCTGATGTCCCAGACAATGCCGTCCCAGACGTAGGCACCGTCCTCCAATTGCCGGGTAATCGCCTTGATTTCCGCCCAGCGTTGTTCCCCCTGGCGCGTGAGAATTCTCCCTTGCCAAGACCAGTCGCTATCTGTGTCCAGCGCATGGTCCTGGGTCTGGTGATAGCTGGCCTTGTCGTCCGGATGCACCAGGCTGCGCAGGCCTTTGTCACGATGGGCCAAGGTGGCCGGCGAATAACCCACCAGGCTTTCACTGCCTTCGCTGATGTAGGCAAAGTCGATCTGGCCTGTCACTGGCGCCCTCTCCAGGCGAAAGACCAACCCGGGAACGTTCGCCGCGATCCCCTGCAACCGCGCTTCACTTTCCTGTAGGGCGGCCAGGGCGCGGCGGCGCTCGGTCACGTCGGTGAGGTAGACCACCAGATATTCGCCATCGCGAAAGCGCAGGAAGCTCAACGACACATCCGCCGGCAGGATACTGCCATCGGCCCGCAGGCAATTGGTTTCGAAACTCTGCGGCGACTCGTCGCTAGCCCTGGCGCGCTTCCACAGGTTCAACCAACGGTCCATGTGCAGGCCGGGTTCGAAGTCGATCAATGGGCGGTCGATGATCCCGCCCGACGGATACCCCAGCATGGTCTCGGCCGCGCGATTGGCGTAGCGCACGTGACTGTCCCAGTTAACCCACAGGATGCCGACGGTGCTTTGATCGATGGAAAACTGGGTGAGCCGCAGGGCCTCTTCACTGGCGACGCGCAAGGCAATGTCGTCCTGCGCCGCAGCCAGTCGCAGCTCAAGGCTGTGCTGCTGACGGCGCTGCCAGAACACGATGGCCATGCTGCTCAGCGTCAGCACCAACAACAGCAGGCAGAGGTTTTGCCAGAAACCGGGCGATTCGGTGAGTCGGGGATACTTGGGCTGCAGCCATTGGTTGTGCAGGGCTTCCAGGTCCTTGGCCGGGATCGCCCGCAGCGCGTTTTCGATAATGCCAGCCAATTCCGGCTTATCGCGCCGGGTAGCCACCCGCAGCAATTGCGGCAAGCCAATATCACCTACCACCACCAGCCCGGCGAATTCCGGCTCAATGGACAGACGCCCCAATTGCGCCTCATCAACCACGGCGTAACCGGCTTGCTGGCTCAACAATAATTGCAGCGCCTGACGCTCGGCCGGGACACCCTGCAGGTTCAGGTGCGGATAGTTTCCGCGCAGGTAATCAGCAGTAGCACTGGGCATGCGCACGGCGACGCGGGTCTGGCTGTCGAGCTTTTCCAGTTCCACCGCACCGGTGCTTTTCTGGTCGCTGACCACCAGTTGTGGCACCCGCATGTACGGGTCGGAAAACTGCCAAAGACGCAGGCCGCCGGGGGTTTGGGTCAGCCCCGGGGCGATGTCGATTTCTCCTGCGCGGGCGGCCGCCTCCAGTTGCTCAAGGTCGGAAAAGTTGCGCCAGCTCAGCTCGACTTTCAACGCCCTGGCCAGCCACTTCATCAGCTCGACGTTGACCCCGGACAAACGCTGCAAGCGGCGATCGTATTGTGCGTAGGGCGCTTGCAACACCAATCCCACCCGCAATTCGCTCTGCTGTGCCAGCCATTGCTGTTGCTTGGGCGACAGGACGGCAACGTGCGCCGGCGGCACAGCCGCCCAACCCATCAAGGGAAACCATAAGCAGCCGATAACCCACAGACAGCGAAAACGCATCATCGAACTCTCACACCCTGACAAAAACTGATCAACCCATTAGGCTGCCGGAATAAATTCTGGCCTGGAATATCCGATGCCCCCTGTCTACCGCCTGGCACTGCCAGCATTGTGCCTGTCGCTGATTCTGCCATGTGCTTTTTCCGTCGAGGCTGCCGACCCGGCCCCCGCCGCCACGCCTGATGCCACGCAAACGCCCGCCGAAGAAAAACCGGTTGAGCGTCAACCGTTGCCTGAGCGTAGTCAGGAAGAAGCGACCGCTCTCGAGCGAAAAATTCCGGCCCAGGAACAGCAGCAACTGCAAGCGGGCAGCGACACGTTCCTGGCCTTGTGGAAACCGGCCAATACTGCCGACCCCAAAGGTGCGGTGATTATCATCCCGGGCGCCGGCGAAACAGCTGACTGGCCGCAAGCAATCGGCCCGTTGCGGCGCAATTTGCCGAATGCGCAATGGAGCAGCCTGAGTATCACCTTGCCGGACCTGCAAAGCGATGTCATTGCGCCACGCATTGCGGAGGTGCCGCCAACACCCAAGGCACCTGATGCCGGCAGCAAGGACTCGACCACCGCAGCCCCCATCGAGCAGGTTGCCGGCGGTGAAGCCGAGGTGACTGACAAGCCCGTCGCCGAAACCAGCGAAGAACAGTCCAAGGCCGACGCCGAGCGGATCTTCGCCCGTATCGATGCCGCCATCGCGTTCGCCGAACAGCAAAGCGCTCGCAGCATTGTCCTGCTGGGTCATGGCACCGGTGCCTACTGGACCGCGCGCTATCTGAGCGAGAAGCAACCCTCGCAAGTCGAGCGGTTCGTCATGGTGGCTGTGCAGACACCCGCCCAGGCAACACCTGCGCTGGACGAACTCGCACCGAACCTGAAGTTGCCCACCGCAGACATCTTCTATATGGACAAGCCACTGGATCGCAACGCGGCACTGGCCCGGCTGCAAGCCAGCAAACGCCTGAAAACCTCGGCGCTCAGCCAGGTATCGCTCAAGGCGTTGCCGGGTGATGCCAAGGCGCAACAGGAGCAGTTGGTTCGTAGGGTGCGGGGCTGGCTGAATCCGCAAAACCCGGCGGACTGATAGACCCCGTCGCCCCACCCGCGAGCAGGCTCGCTCCCACATTTGATCTGCGTCGTTCACAAATCCAATGTGGGAGCGAGCCTGCTCGCGAAAGCGGTATCACAGACGAGACAAATCTATCCCGCTAGCGAAAATCCCGCCGCTGACGAATCAACGTATAAGCGTTGTGCAACTCCCGGGTCTTCTCGGTCGCCTCGCGAACCTGCAACGCCGTCGCTCCGGTGCCGGCAACCTTGTCCGGGTGATGCCGGCTGAGCAGGCGTCGGTATGCACGCTTGATCTGCGCGGGCTCGCTGGTGGCTGATACTCCCAGCAGCCGCAAGGCCTCCTGATAAGTCACGGCACCGCTGACCTGTGGACGTTTGTGCGGTTCATAGTCCATGGCCAGCGCCTGCACCTGATACGACGTCCAGCCCAGCCATTTACCCCATTGAGCAATCAATTCCCGCTCGCTGCTGCCAGCCCGGCCATCGGCCCAAATCATTCGCCAACAGGCGCGCAACACCCCTTCGGCCGCATGGGGTTGAGCGCTCAGTCGGCGCAGGTAACCGCGCAACCGGTCATTGCCTGATTTGCCGCGATTGAACGCGGCAATCGCCCGACGCTGGGCAAACTCGTTCAGTTCCAGCGAACGCATTTCCTGTCGCGCCTGCTGAATGTGAGCTTCCACTACCCGCCCATCGCACTTGGCCAGCCGTCCCAGCAACACGAACAACAATTCATCGTTACGCAGTACGGGACGACCGCCGAGTCTTTCGCGCAAATGCGCCCAACTTTGCAAGTGCAGACGCCGATCCAGCGCCTGCCCCAACAAGGCACCGAGCATGGCCCCCGGAATGCTGGCAATGGCAAAGCCCGCTCCGGCTCCGATCAGAGTCCCTGGCCATAGCATGTCAGCGTCTCGCTTCGATCAGGGTTTCAGCTTCGGCCAAGCGCTCGTGAGTGCCGACATCGACCCACAGCCCGTTCAAGCGTTCGCCGGACACCTGCCCGTTCGCCATTGCAGTACGCAGCAACGGCGCCAGCTTGAATGCCCCGGCAGTGCATCCTTCGAACAGCTGCGGATGGAGCACGGCGATGCCGCTATACGTCAGGTTGGCGGCGCCGGGCAAACCGTCAGAGACTTGCCCGTCAATCAGCTGGAAATCCCCGGCCGGGTGATGGGCCGGGTTGTTGGCCAGTACGAGATGAGCAAGGCCGACAATGGGTTGATGCAGCACGCTGAAGTCGTAATCGGTCCAGATATCGCCATTGACCACGACAAAAGCCTCATCTCCCAGCAACGGTAACGCGCGGAAAATACCACCGCCGGTCTCCAGAGGCTCCCCTTCCGGCGAATACTGAATGCTTACGCCATAACGCGAACCATCGCCCAGGTAGTCTTCGATCTGCTGACCGAGCCACGCATGGTTGATCACTATTTCGGTAAAGCCGGCAGCGGCCAGCGCATGCAGGTGGTACTCGATCAGCGGCACTCCGCCTGCCCGGACCAGCGGTTTTGGCGTAGTCAGGGTCAGCGGGCGCATGCGCTCGCCTTTGCCTGCCGCCAGGATCATCGCCTTCATGCCTTCACCCCGGCCCGCAGACTGGCCAACAACACATCCAGCTCGGCCAGCTCAGGCCGACGCGCAATCACGGCTTCTATATAGGCGAAAAAGCGCGGGACATCGCTCAGGTAGCGCGGTTTGCCATCGCGATGGCAGATGCGGGCAAAGATGCCGATCACTTTCAAGTGACGCTGCACGCCCATCAAGTCGCTGGCACGCAGGAAATCTTCAAAATCCGGCTGCACCGGAATATTCAGCGCAGCCGCCTGCTGCCAATAACTTTCCAGCCAGCCGCGCACGCGCTCTTCCGGCCAGCTAAGGAAAGCGTCCTTGAACAGACAGGTCACGTCATAGGTTACCGGGCCGTAAACCGCGTCCTGGAAATCCAGCACACCGGGATTCGGTTCACTGAGCATCAAGTTGCGCGGCATGTAGTCGCGGTGCACCAGGACTTTCGGCTGGGCCAGGGCGCTGTCGATCAGCAGATCGCTGACCTGTTGCCAGAGCACTTGCTGTGCCGCATCGAATTCGATGCCCAGCTCACGCTTCACGTACCACTCCGGGAACAATTCGAGCTCGCGACGCAGTAACGCCACGTCATAACTCGGCAGCGGCGCAACCATCGGCAACTGCTGAAAAGCCAGTAGCGCTTGCAGGGCATCGTTGAACAAATCGTCGGCGTTTTCGCTGTCGATCACATCCAGATAGGTCTTGTTGCCCAGGTCATTGAGCAAAAGAAAACCGCGCTCGAGGTCTTCAGCATAAATTTTCGGCACATTTATTCCGGATTTCGCCAGCAAAAAAGCGATATCCACGAAAGGTTTACAGTTTTCCTGGGGTGGCGGCGCGTCCATCACGATGAAACTTTTACCCGCGCCCTCCCAGCGAAAATAACGTCGAAAACTCGCGTCACTGCTGGCCGCAGTCAACGTGGCCGGGGGTACGGCACCCCAGTTCTGTTCTGCAAAAAGGATCGCCAATTGTTCATCGAGCCAAACTTTCAGGTGTTGCAAACGTACATCTTGGTCAGGCATTGCAAGGGTCTCCGACGGCGCTAGCCGTCAAGCGGGTCATGCTTTATTATCCAGCATCTTTTTCAGACCATCGAGAGGCGTGCGGCCCACACCGCGAGCAGATGGCACGCAGGAAGCCCGGACTAATAAGATGGCATTGAAATCCCCCGCGTTTCGTAAAAAATTTCCGTTGTTGGTAACCGGCAGTCTGCTGGCCTTGCAACCTCTAGCCACTTCCTTCGTGGTCGCCGCAGAACAGTATGACTGCTCAGTCTCTGCTTCGGGTGCCTGGGATTGTGCGCCTAAAAAACCGGCGGCAGCCTTGCCTCCGCGCCCGGTCCATGACGGCAGTGCAGTCAGCGCTACCGGCGAGGCCGCGGCACAGGATGGCACCAGCGAAGAAACCGGCACCAAGGGCACCCTCGTTACCGAAGCGAAAGGCCGCGGCCTGAAGTCGCGTAGCGAAGACTACAGCCACCTCGACTGGGTTCCCCGCGAGCAGCTCACCGCAGCACAACTTGCCGAAACCGGTCCTTATTGCTCTGGTTCCTATATCGAACCGATTCGTCCTGGCATGAATGACAAGACGAGCAAAAGTGACGCACCGACCTTTATCGGCGCGAAAGCTTCCCGCTACAAGCAAGATGAGCAAGTTGCCACCTTGGCCGGTGATGTGGTCATGCGCCAGGGCAGCATGCAGGTCGAGGCCGACGAAGCCAACCTGTACCAAGCTGAAAGCCGTGGCGAACTGGCCGGTAATGTGCGCATTCGCGACAACGGTGCATTGATCGTGGGCGACCACGCCGACGTGCAACTCGACACCGGCGAAGCCAAGGTCGACAACGCTGAATACGTGATGCACAAATCCCGCATCCGCGGCAACGCGCTGTACGCCAAACGTGCCGAGAACGCGATCATCCGCCTCAAGGATGGTACGTACACCACGTGCGAACCGAACAGCAACGCCTGGCAACTCAAGGGCAACAACATCACCTTGAACCCTGCCACCGGCTTCGGTACTGCGACCAACGTGACACTGCGAGTCAAGGACATTCCAGTCCTGTACACGCCGTACATTTATTTCCCGATCGACGACCGTCGCCAGTCCGGTTTCCTGCCGCCGACCATCGGCAGCGGCAGCGATACGGGCTTTCTGCTCGTTACGCCGTACTACTTCAACCTGGCACCGAACTACGATGCCACGTTGTATCCGCGCTACATGAGCAAGCACGGCCTGTTGATGGAAGGCGAATTCCGCTACCTGACCAAGTCCAGCGAAGGTCAGTTCGGCGCCGCGTACCTCAACGACGAGGACAACGAGCGCGAGTTGCAGAGCGACTACGACAAGACCCGCTACATGTACAACTGGCAACACAAGGGCGGTCTCGATTCGCGCGTCCTCACGCAAGTCGACTACACCAAGATCAGCGATCCTTACTACTTCCAGGACCTGCAGACCGACCAGATCGGCGTGAAAAGCTCCGACTTCGTGAACCAGCAAGGTTCCGTCAGCTATCGCGGCGACAGCTACACCGCGCGCATCAACGCCCAGGCTTACCAACTGGCGACCGTGTCGAACATCACGCCGTATGACCGCTTGCCGCAAATCACCTTCGACGGGGCGCTGCCGTATCATCCAAACGGCCTGGATTTCACCTACAACACTGAAATCGTGCGATTCGACCGCGACCTGAGAAACGGCAGCTTTACCGATGAAGACGGCAACGTCGAGCCGCGTCTCGACACCAACGTTCAAGGTCTGGCACGCGCCAACGGTGATCGCCTAAACCTTGCTCCGGCCGTCGCCCTGCCTCTGGAATGGACCTATGGCTTCCTGAAGCCAAAGCTCAAGTACCAGTACACGCAGTATGATCTGGATCTGGACAGCATCGGCAAAAGCCAAATTGTGGCTCAAGATCAAGCCGCAGCTGCGGCCGGGA
Organism: Pseudomonas sp. C2B4; assembly: GCF_013359695.1. Classification (GTDB taxonomy): domain Bacteria; phylum Pseudomonadota; class Gammaproteobacteria; order Pseudomonadales; family Pseudomonadaceae; genus Aquipseudomonas. The sequence goes on along the minus strand of NZ_JABFMU010000002.1, from coordinate 282,391 downwards.
CTGAGAATCTCAATGGTCATTTTGACAGCAACCAAAATCGTGGCGTGCCAATCGCCAGCATCGACAGCGGCCTGTATTTCGACCGCAATACCCAATGGTTCGGCAAGAACTATCGCCAGACCCTTGAACCTCGCCTGTTCTATCTCTATGTGCCCGAGAAGGATCAGGAAGACATTCCAGTATTCGATACCAGCGAGTACACCTTCAACTACGCGTCGTTGTTCCGCGACAACCGTTTCTCCGGCTCCGACCGTGTCGGCGACGAGAACAAGCTGTCGCTGGGCGTGACCAGCCGCTGGATCGAGGACAATGGCTTCGAGCGTCAACGCATCAGCGTCGGCCAGGCCTTGTACTTCAAGGATCGCGAAGTCCAGTTGCCGGGTATCGATGCCAAGACTCGCGAAGATGCTCACTCCAACGTGTCCCCTTACGCGCTGGAATACGAATATCGCTGGAACCGCGACTGGCGCACGACTGCCGATTACAACTGGGACCCGGACAGCCGCAGCCCTCGCTCGGGTAGCGCGATGTTCCACTACCAGCCTGAAGACAACCCGAACAAGGTCATCAACGCCGGCTATCGCTATCGTAATGACCAGGTCCGTTATGACCAGACCACAGGTAAATGGAGCGTGGGCGGTGGTGATTATGGAACCCCGGGTACTCCTGGCTACGTGAAGGATTACTACAAGATCGAACAGCACGACTTCTCGGTGATCTGGCCGATCGTGCCGCAATGGAACGCCATCAGCCGTTGGCAGTACGACTACAACCGCAACCGTACGCTGGAGGCCTTCGGTGGCTTCGAGTACGACAACTGCTGCTGGAAACTGCGCCTGATCAATCGTTACTGGGTTTCCTATGACGAATTCAGTCAGGAAGCACCGCAAAACGAAAAAGGCGACCATGGCGTCTTCCTCCAAATTGTTCTGAAGGGACTCGGCGGCCTCACCGGCGCCAAGGTAGAGAGCTTCCTCGACAAAGGCATCCAAGGTTATCGTGAACGTGAAGACCAAGCTTTCTGATTGTCTGCGCCCGCTGTTGCTGGGCGCGCTGTTCCTGGGTACCGCGGCCAACGCTGCGGTACAGTCCATCGACAAGGTGGTGGCTATCGTCGACAACGACGTGGTCATGCAGAGCCAACTGGACCAGCGCGTTCATGAAGTTCAGCAAACCATTGCCAAGCGCGGCTCTGCCGTGCCGCCGGCCGGCGTACTGGAACAACAGGTGCTTGAGCGCCTGATCGTCGAGAACCTGCAACTGCAGATCGGCGAACGCTCCGGTATCCGGATCACCGATGAAGAACTGAACCAGGCTGTCGGCACTATTGCCCAGCGCAACAACATGACCGTCGATCAATTCCGCGCCGCCCTGACTCGCGACGGCCTGTCTTACGACGATGCACGCGACCAGATCCGCCGCGAGATGGTCATCAGCCGCGTGCGCCAACGCCGTGTGGCCGAGCGCATCCAGGTGTCCGAGCAGGAAGTGAAAAACTTCCTGGCGTCCGATCTTGGCAAGATGCAGCTGTCCGAAGAGTTTCGCCTGGCCAATATCCTGATTCCTACGCCGGAAAGCGCCAACTCCGACGCGATTCAGAATGCCGCCAGACAGGCTGATGCGGTTTACCAGCAACTCAAGCAAGGCGCTGACTTCGGTCAGCTGGCCATCGCCAAATCCGCCAGTGAGACTGCACTGGAAGGTGGCGACATGGGCTGGCGTAAAGCCGCTCAACTGCCACCGCCGTTTGATCGCCTGCTAAGCACCATGGCCGTCGGCGACATCACCCAGCCAATGCGTACGCCGGGCGGCTTCATCATCCTGAAGATCACCGACAAGCGTGGTGGTGAAGCTCAGGTACGTGACGAAGTGCATGTGCGACACATCCTGGTCAAACCGAGCCCGATCCGCGACGAAGCGAAAACCAAGGCACTGGCTGAGTCGCTCTACACCCGTATAGAAGCTGGCGAAGATTTCAGCGAACTGGCCAAAAGCTACTCCGAAGATCCGGGCTCGGCGCTCAATGGCGGCGATCTGAACTGGATCGACCCGAACGCACTGGTTCCGGAGTTCCGCGAAGTGATGGCCAAGACCCCACAAGGTCAGCTGTCCAAGCCGTTCCAGACTCAATATGGCTGGCACGTCCTGGAAGTCCTTGGCCGTCGCGCCACCGATAGCACCACCCAGGCTCGCGAGCAGCAGGCCATGACCGTACTGCGCAACCGCAAATACGACGAAGAGCTGCAAACCTGGCTGCGTCAGATCCGTGACGAAGCGTACGTGGAAATCAAACTCCCTGGCGCCGACCAGGCAGCGCAGTGAAACCCAAACGTTTCGCGCTGACACCCGGCGAACCGGCCGGCATAGGTCCCGACCTGTGCCTGCTGCTCGCCTCGCACGCCCAGCCACACCCCCTGATTGCCATTACCAGTCGCGACCTGCTCCTTGAGCGGGCCGCGCAACTGGGTGTGGCTGTCAATTTGCTGCCGGTCACCCCGGACAACTGGCCGGACACACCCGCACCCGCCGATAGCCTGTATGTCTGGGATACACCGCTAAACGCCAAGGTCGTCGCCGGGCAGCTGGACAAGGCCAATGCCGCTTTCGTTCTGGAAACCCTGACCCGCGCTGGTCAAGGCTGCCTGGACGGGCACTTTGCCGGGATGATCACCGCGCCGGTGCACAAGGGCGTGATCAACGAATCCGGGATCGCCTTTTCCGGACATACGGAATTTCTCGCCGACCTGACCCAGACCGCACAAGTGGTGATGATGCTCGCCACTCGCGGATTGCGTGTAGCGCTGGTCACCACCCACCTGCCCCTGCGCGACATTGCCGATGCAATCACTCCGGAGCGTCTGGAACGGGTCACGCGAATCCTGCACACCGACCTGAAAGAAAAGTTCGGCATCGCCCAGCCACGCATTCTGGTGTGCGGGCTCAACCCCCATGCCGGTGAAGGCGGACACCTGGGCCATGAAGAAATCGATATCATCGAACCCACATTAGAGCGCCTGCGCGGCGAAGGCATGGACCTGCGTGGCCCCCTGCCCGCCGACACTCTGTTTACCCCCAAATATCTGGAGCACTGCGACGCGGTGCTGGCGATGTACCATGACCAGGGCCTGCCCGTGCTGAAATACAAAGGCTTCGGCGCAGCAGTCAACGTGACCCTCGGCTTGCCGATCATTCGTACGTCAGTCGACCACGGCACCGCCCTGGATCTGGCCGGCAGCGGCAAAATAGACACCGGCAGCCTGCAAGTCGCCCTGGAAACCGCCTACCAGATGGCCGAGACCCGTTTATGACCGAGCACTACCAACACCGGGCGCGCAAGCGCTTCGGCCAGAACTTTTTGCACGATGCCGGCGTTATCGACCGCATCCTGCGCTCCATCCACGCCAAACCCGAAGACCGGATGCTTGAAATCGGCCCGGGCCAGGGTGCGCTGACTCAAGGCCTGCTCAATAGCGGCGCCCAACTCGACGTGGTGGAACTGGATAAGGACCTGGTCCCGATCCTCAACCAGCAATTCGCGGGCAAGAGCAACTTCAACCTGCATCAGGGTGATGCGCTGAAGTTCGACTTCAATACCCTGAACGCCGCACCGAACAGCCTGCGCGTAGTCGGCAACCTGCCCTACAACATCTCTACGCCGCTGATTTTCCACCTGCTGCACAACGCCCACCTGATTCGCGACATGCACTTCATGCTGCAAAAGGAAGTGGTTGAGCGCCTGGCGGCAGGACCAGGCGGTGGTGACTGGGGTCGGCTGTCGATCATGGTCCAGTACCATTGCCGGGTTGAGCACCTGTTCAACGTTGGCCCGAGAGCGTTCAATCCGCCACCGAAAGTCGATTCGGCCATCGTGCGACTGGTGCCTCACGCCGTGCTGCCGCATCCGGCCAAGGACCACCGACTGTTGGAGCGCGTCGTGCGCGAAGCCTTCAATCAGCGTCGCAAGACCCTGCGCAATACCCTCAAGTTGCTGCTGAGCAACGCCGAAATCGAAGCCGCCGGCGTCGACGGCAGCTTGCGTCCCGAGCAACTCGACCTGGCCGCCTTCGTGCGCCTGGCCGACAAACTCAGCGAGCAATCCCTGCAAAAGCCTGCGGACGCCTGACAGCCCCCGGCGTTATCGGGTAGGACACCAGCGCCCATGTCTGGTTTACTACCCGATACTTGGCCTAGACTGAACTCAATCAGCTACGCCCCGCGTCCCGCTTCGTTTTTAAGGCCTCTTGCATGTCCGATCCCCGTTATCAGGTCGACGTCAGCGTCGTCACCCACTATCTGGCAGAACAATCGCAACCCGAACAAGACCGCTTTGCCTTCGCCTACACCATCACCGTGAAAAACAATGGCCTGATTCCAGCCAAACTGTTGTCGCGGCACTGGGTGATCACCGATGGCGACGGACATGTCGAAGAGGTTCGTGGTGCGGGCGTGGTTGGCCAGCAACCGTTGATCGAGGCCGGCAAGAGTCACACCTACAGCAGCGGCACGGTCATGACCACCAAGGTGGGCACCATGCAAGGCAGCTATCAGATGATTGCCGACGACGGCAAGCAATTCGACGCCATCATCGCACCGTTCCGCCTGGCGGTGCCCGGAGCCCTGCACTGATGGCGACGTACGCCGTCGGCGATCTGCAGGGCTGCCTGGAAGCCCTGCAGTGCCTGCTCAAGCAAGTTGCTTTTGACCCGACAAAGGATCGCCTGTGGCTGGTCGGCGACCTGGTCAATCGCGGCCCGCAATCGCTCGATACCTTGCGTTTCCTCTACAGCATCCGCGAATCGCTGGTTTGCGTACTGGGCAACCACGACCTGCACCTGCTGGCCGCCGGACAGAACATCGAACGCCTGAAGAAAGCCGACACCCTGCGCGAAATCATCGATGCACCGGACCGCGCCGAGCTGCTGGACTGGCTGCGCCAGCAAAAACTCATGCATTACGACGAGCAACGCAATGTGGCATTGGTACATGCCGGCATTCCACCGCAATGGTCGCTACGCAAAGCCCTGAAGTGTGCCGCCGAGGTTGAGGCTGCCTTGCGCGACGACAACCTGTTCCCGCCCTACCTTGACGGCATGTACGGCAACGACCCGGCGAAATGGGACAATGACCTCAAAGGCGTGACCCGCCTGCGGGTGATCACCAACTATTTCACCCGCATGCGTTTCTGTACCGCCGAAGGCAAGCTTGACCTCAAGAGCAAGGAAGGACTCGACAGTGCGCCGCCGGGCTACAAGCCCTGGTTTCTGCACAAGGAACGCAAAACCAAGGGCCTGAAGATCATCTTTGGTCACTGGGCCGCACTGGAAGGCAAAGTCCTCGAGCCGGGTATCTCGGCCCTCGATACTGGCTGCGTCTGGGGTGGCGCCCTGACACTGATGAATATCGACAGCGGCGAACGCCTGTCCTGCAAATGCGATGAGCATGGCCATGCCGCCAAGCCAGCAGTCGCCCCACTCATTCCCGAACCATCGTCAGCCAGCGCCCCGCGCTAGACTGCGCTTTCAGCCGAGCCACAGGAGCCCGCCATGAGCGAATTCAAACGTATTCCCCCGGAACAGGCCCAGACCCTGCGCGAACAAGGCGCCGTGGTGGTCGACATCCGCGATCCACAAACCTACGCTGCGTTGCACATCGCCGGCTCGAAGCATCTGGATAACCACTCCATCTCCGATTTCATCCGCAACGCTGATCTCGATGCACCGCTAGTGGTGGTCTGCTACCACGGCAATTCCAGCCAGAGCGCTGCCGCGTACCTGATCAGCCAGGGCTTTTCCGACGTCTACAGCATGGATGGTGGTTTTGAGCTATGGCGTACGACCTATCCTACGGAAACAGCGCAAGGCTCTTCCGAATAATTTTTTTGTAACGCGCAAGCCCCCGGCTTGCGCGGGCTAGCGCGGTGGCAGACGAACGGTCTGCCACAACTAATTACGTATCCAGCCTTTACCTCCCGAATTCCCAACTATCCTTAAGCGCAGGCCATCCAAAACAGGGGAGAGCCGGTACACCGGCGCGCGGATCATCGGGAGTAGCTTTCGAAGCAGTTAACTTCGGAAGAGTTCTGGGGGGTAAACAGCGACCGCCTGTTCGGTTGCTGCCAGCATCGACTGAGTGATCCGGCGTCGGCTCCACGTATCGAGCGAGGTGACGTCATGAGTATCTTTAGCCACTTCCAACAACGTTTCGAGTCCACACGCCAGGAAGAACTCTCGCTGCAGGAGTATCTGGAACTGTGCAAAAAGGACCGTAGCGCCTACGTTTCCGCCGCCGAGCGTCTGCTCCTGGCCATCGGTGAGCCGGAGCTACTCGACACCTCGACCAACTCGAGACTGTCGCGAATTTTCTCCAACAAGGTGATTCGCCGCTATCCGGCCTTTGAAGACTTCCACGGGATGGAAGAGTGCATCGACCAGATCGTGTCGTATTTCCGCCATGCCGCTCAGGGCCTGGAAGAGAAGAAGCAGATTCTTTACCTGCTCGGCCCTGTCGGTGGTGGTAAATCGTCCCTGGCCGAAAAGCTGAAGCAACTGATGGAAAAAGTGCCCTTCTATGCGATCAAGGGCTCGCCGGTTTTCGAATCGCCTCTGGGTTTGTTCAACGCCACTGAAGATGGTGCAATCCTCGAGGAAGACTTCGGCATTCCACGGCGCTACCTCAATACCATCATGTCGCCTTGGGCAACCAAACGCCTGGCCGAATTCGGCGGCGATATCAGCCAGTTCCGTGTGGTGAAACTCTACCCGTCGATCCTCAATCAGATCGCCGTGGCCAAAACCGAGCCGGGAGATGAAAACAACCAGGACATCTCGGCACTGGTGGGCAAGGTCGATATCCGCAAACTGGAAGAATTCCCGCAGAACGACGCCGATGCCTACAGCTACTCGGGCGCACTGTGCCGGGCCAACCAGGGCCTGATGGAATTCGTCGAGATGTTCAAGGCGCCGATCAAGGTGCTGCATCCATTGCTGACCGCCACCCAGGAAGGTAACTACAACAGTACCGAAGGCTTGGGCGCCATTCCGTTTACCGGGATCCTGTTGGCCCACTCCAACGAATCGGAATGGCATACCTTCCGCAACAACAAGAACAACGAAGCCTTCATCGACCGGATCTACATCGTCAAAGTGCCGTACTGCCTGCGGGTCAGCGACGAAGTGAAGATCTACGACAAACTGCTGTTCAACAGCTCGCTGGCCAAAGCCCATTGCGCGCCCGACACCTTGAAGATGCTTGCCCAGTTCACCGTACTGTCTCGCCTGAAAGAGCCGGAAAACTCCAACATCTACTCCAAGATGCGCGTGTATGACGGCGAAAACCTCAAGGACACCGATCCGAAGGCCAAGTCGATTCAGGAATACCGCGACAACGCGGGTGTCGACGAGGGCATGAACGGCCTATCGACCCGCTTTGCGTTCAAAATCCTGTCGAAGGTCTTCAACTTCGATCCGCACGAAATTGCCGCCAACCCGGTGCACTTGCTCTATGTGCTGGAACAACAGATCGAACAGGAACAGTTCCAGGCCGAGACCCGGGAGCGCTACCTGCGCTATCTGAAGGAATACCTGGCACCGCGCTACATCGAATTCATCGGCAAGGAAATCCAGACCGCCTACCTCGAGTCTTACAGCGAGTACGGCCAGAACATCTTCGATCGCTATGTGCTGTACGCAGACTTCTGGATCCAGGACCAGGAATACCGCGATCCGGAAACCGGCGAAATCCTCAACCGCGTGGCACTGAACGAAGAACTGGAGAAAATAGAAAAACCGGCGGGCATCAGCAATCCGAAGGATTTCCGCAACGAAATCGTCAACTTCGTACTACGTGCCCGTGCCAACAACAACGGCAAAAATCCGACCTGGCTCAGCTACGAAAAACTGCGGGTGGTCATCGAGAAAAAAATGTTCTCCAACACCGAGGACCTACTGCCGGTCATCAGCTTCAATGCCAAGGCCAGCAAAGAAGACCAGCAGAAACACAACGACTTCGTCACACGGATGGTCGAGCGGGGCTACACCGACAAACAGGTACGACTGCTCTCCGAGTGGTACCTGCGGGTCAGAAAATCGCAGTAACCCGCCACCGGCAAGACCGGTTGTCGTCAGCCCGAGGCCTGTTCGTGCTTTTTCTGCTACACAGGCCTCTGGAAGGTGTTCGAAAGTGGGTAGCGAAGTTCAGGCGGCATCCACAGCGCTTGGGGGAGCGTGTACATCCCTTGGCACTCTGTTAGCTGCTGCTTGAGCGCTCGCCCTTTCAGGACAGCTTCTAAGGAGCAGTCATGAGCTATGTGATCGACCGACGTCTCAATGGCAAGAACAAGAGCACGGTGAACCGTCAGCGGTTTCTGCGGCGTTACCGTGACCACATTAAAAAGGCCGTCGAAGAGGCGGTCAGTCGGCGTTCCATTACCGACATGGAACACGGCGAGCAAATCAGCATTCCCGGCCGCGACATCGATGAGCCGGTGCTTCACCATGGCCGCGGTGGCAAACAAACCATCGTGCACCCCGGCAACAAGGAGTTCACCAGCGGCGAGCATATTGCGCGCCCGCCTGGAGGCGGTGGCGGCAGAGGCCCTGGCAAAGCCGGCAACTCGGGCGAAGGGATGGACGAGTTCGTCTTCCAGATCACCCAGGAAGAATTCCTCGAATTCATGTTCGAGGACCTAGAGCTACCCAATCTGGTCAAGCGCAACCTGACCGGCACCGATACCTTCAAGACCGTTCGCGCGGGTATCAGCAACGAGGGCAACCCATCGCGGATCAATATCATCCGCACCCTGCGCTCCGCCCATGCGCGGCGGATTGCATTGTCTGGCAGCAGCCGGGCGAAGCTGCGCGAGGCCAAGGAAGAACTTCTTCGATTGAAGCAGGAAGAACCCGACAATTTCGGCGATATTCAGGATTTGGAAGCCGAAATCGAAAAACTCAGCGCACGCATTCATCGCGTACCCTTTCTCGACACGTTCGACCTCAAGTACAACCTGCTCATCAAACAACCCAACCCTAGCTCCAAGGCAGTGATGTTCTGCCTGATGGACGTGTCCGGTTCCATGACCCAGGCCACCAAGGATATTGCCAAGCGCTTCTTTATCCTGCTGTACCTGTTCCTCAAACGTAACTACGACAAGATCGACGTGGTGTTCATTCGCCACCACACCAGTGCCCGCGAGGTGGATGAAGAAGAATTCTTCTACTCCCGCGAAACCGGTGGGACCATCGTGTCCAGCGCCTTGAAACTGATGCAGGAGATCATGGCCGAGCGCTACCCGGCCAACGAGTGGAACATCTATGCAGCCCAGGCTTCCGACGGCGACAACTGGAACGACGACTCGCCGATCTGCCGCGACATCCTGATCAACCAGATCATGCCGTTCGTGCAGTACTACACTTATGTTGAGATAACCCCACGCGAACATCAGGCCCTGTGGTTCGAGTACGAGCGCATCGCCGAAGCCTTTTCTGACACTTTCGCCCAGCAACAACTGGTCTCGGCCGGAGATATCTACCCGGTCTTCCGTGAACTCTTCCAGCGCAGGTTAGTGACATGACCGCCAAAGAGCAGAAGCGCCAACCCATATCCACCGGCTCCGAGTGGACGTTCGAGCTGATTCAGGCCTACGACCGGGAAATCAGTCGTATAGCCGCTCGTTACGCGCTCGATACGTACCCTAACCAGATCGAAGTGATCACCGCCGAACAGATGATGGACGCCTACGCCTCTGTCGGCATGCCACTGGGTTATCACCACTGGTCCTACGGCAAACACTTCCTCAGCACTGAAAAGTCCTACTCCCGCGGGCAAATGGGGCTTGCCTACGAAATCGTGATCAACTCAGACCCCTGCATTGCCTACCTGATGGAGGAAAACACCATCTGCATGCAAGCGCTGGTGGTGGCGCACGCCTGCTACGGGCACAACAGTTTTTTCAAAGGCAATTACCTGTTCCGCACCTGGACCGACGCCAGCTCGATCATCGATTACCTGGTGTTCGCCAAGCAGTACATCATGCAGTGCGAAGAGCGTCATGGCATCGACGCGGTCGAGGATCTTCTCGATTCCTGCCACGCACTCATGAACTACGGCGTCGACCGCTACAAACGCCCTTATCCGATTTCTGCCGAAGAAGAACGTCGCCGGCAAAAGGATCGGGAAGAACACCTGCAGAAGCAGATCAACGACCTGTGGCGCACCATTCCCAAAGGCGCGGACAAGTACAGCGACAAGGACAACGCACGCTTTCCTGCCGAACCTCAGGAAAACATTCTGTATTTCATAGAAAAGCACGCGCCACTGCTGGAGCCTTGGCAACGGGAAATCGTGCGTATTGTGCGCAAGATCGCCCAGTACTTTTACCCACAACGCCAGACTCAGGTGATGAACGAGGGATGGGCCACGTTCTGGCACTACACCTTGATGAATGACCTGTACGACGAAGGCCTGGTGACCGACGGCTTCATGATGGAGTTCCTGACATCCCACACCAGCGTGGTTTTCCAGCCCGGTTTTGACAGCCCCTACTACAGCGGCATCAACCCCTACGCCCTGGGATTCGCCATGTACCGCGACATCCGTCGCATGTGCGAAGAGCCTACGGAAGAGGATCGCCGCTGGTTCCCGGAAATTGCCGGCACAGACTGGCTGGCAGCCATCAAATTCGCGATGAGCAGCTTCAAGGATGAGAGTTTCATTCTGCAGTACCTGTCACCAAAAGTGATCCGCGACCTCAAGCTCTTCAGCATTCTCGATGACGATCAGAAGGACGATCTGCTGGTCCCGGCGATTCACGACGAAGGCGGCTACCGGATTATTCGCGAAACCCTGGCCGCCCAGTACAACCTGGGCAATCGCGAACCCAACGTGCAGATCTACAGCATCGACCGGCGCGGCGACCGCTCCCTGACCCTGCGCCACCAGCAACACGACCGCAAACCCCTGGGAGAGTCCACTGAGGAGGTTCTCAAGCACCTGCATCGTCTCTGGGGCTTCGACATCCACCTGGAGACCCTGCAAGGGGAACAGGTGATGAAAACCCACCACGTGCCCCCCAGAAGCGAGCACAGCGAAGGCGATTACGGTCGCCTGGACCTGGCCGTCATCCATCTTTGATCCTCTTTGTGCCTCCGAAAGCTCGATGCAACGGTTATCCTGTCGAGCTAACGGAGGTTTTTTATGCGGATCTATAAAGTCGGCGGCGCGGTACGTGATCGCCTGCTGGGCATACCTGTCACAGACATCGATCGCGTCGTGGTCGGCGCCACCACCGAAGAGATGCTCGCTCAGGGCTTTCGCCCGGTAGGCGCGGATTTCCCGGTGTTTCTTCACCCAAAAACCGGTGAGGAATATGCCCTCGCCAGGACCGAACGCAAAAGCGGACGCGGTTACGGCGGCTTCACTTTTCACGCCAGCCCTGAGGTCACCCTTGAAGAAGACCTGATCCGCCGTGACCTGACGATCAACGCCATGGCTGAGGACGATCAACAGAACCTTACCGATCCCTACCACGGCCAGCGCGATCTTGAAGCGCGCCTGCTTCGTCACGTTTCCCCTGCATTTGCCGAAGATCCCCTCCGGGTCCTGCGCGTTGCCCGCTTTGCCGCCCGTTATGCCGAGCTAGGCTTCACGGTCGCCCCGGAGACGCTGGAGTTAATGCGCCAACTCAGTGAGTCAGGCGAACTTGAAGCCCTGACGGCGGAGCGGAGCTGGAAAGAGATTTCTCGCGCACTGATGGAAAACCAGCCACAGGTATTCATTGAGGTCCTCCGTGCTTGTGGCGCGCTCAAGGTCTTGATGCCGGAAATCGACGCGCTGTTTGGCGTGCCGCAACCGGAGGCTCATCACCCGGAAATCGACACGGGCGCACACACCCTGAGCGTGCTGGAGCAAGCCGCGCAGCATAAGCAACCACTGACAGTGCGCTGGGCCTGCCTGCTGCATGACCTGGGAAAAGGACTGACACCGGAGGAGGAATGGCCACGGCACATTGCCCACGAGCTCAAGGGCCTCAAGCTGATCAAAGCGGTCAACGAACGCTTCAAGGCACCTCGAGACTGCCAGGAGCTGGCACTGTTGGTGGGCGAGTACCACACCCACGGCCATCGCGCCCTGGAACTGAAACCTTCGATTTTGCTGGAGTTGCTGCAAAGCTTCGACGTCTACCGTCGACCACAACGGTTCGAGGAATTCATCGCGGCCTGCGAAATGGACGCCCGTGGGCGCAAGGGCCTGGAGCAGAGAAGTTATCCACAGGCGGATTATCTGCGTGGAGCAGCGCATGCGGCGCGTAGCGTTGCGGTTCAACCACTGTTGGAGAAAGGGTTCAAAGGGCCGGAACTGGGTGAGGCGATCAAGCGTGAGCGACTCAAGGCGCTGAAGGCCTACAAAGAGGCGGCGTCTGCCTGAAAAGCGTCGCGAGCAGGCTCGCTCCCACAGGGATAGCGTAAATCTGTGGGAGCGAGCCTGCTCGCGAAGACGTCAGTCAGGTGACAACAAATTCGAAGGCGTCAGCTGCTGCCCACGCCACTCAAACGCAACGGGCGCCAACACCTGATCTATCTGCGCATCACGCCATAAGGCTGCAAAGCTTTTGCCTACACCCGGATGCACCCGATCCGGCGCAATCAACGACAACGGCCACAGCACAAAGGCATTTTTCAGAATTTCGGCTCGCGGCAGAACCAATCCATCGAAATTGCCAACCAGATCGCCGAACAACAGCACATCGATGTCCAGCGGCAAACCCTTGCGGTCCGGCGCATAGCGGCCATTGTCGGCTTCAATGAACTTCAGCCGGCGATCGAGCTCCATCAGTGGCAGATCGGTGAAGGCCGACACCACGAAATTGAAGAACGGCCCGCTTTTGATCCCCACCGGCTGGCTTTCGAAGACGGGCGAGCAATGGATATCCACCAGAAAACCGGCCAAGGCATCCAGGCCAGCCTGTAAATGGGATTCGCGCTCGATATTGCTGCCGAGCCCGAGATACACCTGAGTCAGCGACATCCGCGCTCGATCTCCACGCCCACGCCACCGATGGCGGCAGGAACTGCGCCTGGCTTGGTCAGCTTCAGGCGCATCCAGGTGATCTTGAATTCGCTCATCAACACTTCAACCAGCCGTTCGGCAAAGGTCTCGACAAGCTGGAATTGCGCCTGCTCGGCAAAGGCCTGGATGCGCGACGAAACACTCGCGTAATCGAGAGCCAGGGTCAGGTCGTCGCCGGCGGCCGCCGGACGATTATCCCAGGCGAAACTCAGATCAAGACGCAAGCACTGTCGGATGCCTCGTTCCCAGTCGTAGGCACCGATCACGGTGTCGACTTCCAGGCCCTCGATAAACACTCTGTCCAAGCACTTTTCTCCGCTACACGACAAGGGCGCATTGCGCCGTTAGAATCAGGGCGTCCTCGCCCGGAATAGTTAGCATGTTTTGGTTACTGGCGATCCTCGCCTACCTGCTCGGCTCTCTGTCCTTCGCCATTTTGCTCAGCCGCCTGACCGGTAACCCCGATCCGCGAATGAGTGGTTCGGGCAATGCCGGAGCCACCAATATGTTGCGCCTGGCCGGCAAGAAACTCGCCACCCTGACTTTACTGGGCGACCTCTGCAAAGGCCTGCTGCCCGTGCTAATCGCCGGCATTGCAGGACTTTCGCTGCAAGATCAGGCCTGGATCGGCGTCTGCGCCGTCATCGGCCACCTGTTCCCGCTGTACTTCCGCTTTCGGGGTGGCAAGGGTGTCGCCACAGCGGCCGGGATGTTGCTGGGCCTATACCCGCCAGCAGCACTGCTGGCGGTCTGCGCCTGGCTGCTGACGTTCTACCTGACCCGTACCAGCTCGCTGGCCGCCCTGATCGCCACGCCACTGACCCTGCCGCTGCTGGCCTGGCAAGAACCGGCGGCGCTGCTGCCCATGAGCGCACTCACGGGCTTGATCGTCTGGCGCCATCGCGGCAATTTACGCGACCTGTTCGCCGGGCGCGAACGGCATTTTTAGATGCCAGACATGAGCGTCACTCATTACAACGCCGACAACTGCTCCATCGGCCAGCGCGCCTGCACGCTGATCGCCAGGCTTTCCTGCTGACCGGCCTGCAAACGCTGGCAGCCAGCAAACGCAATCATTGCACCGTTATCGGTGCAGAACTGCGGGCGAGCATAAAAAACGTCGCCTTTCATGTCGCCGAGCATTTTTTCCAGAGAAGAGCGCAACGCCTTGTTGGCACTCACGCCCCCTGCAATGACCAGACGCTTCATGCCAGCGGCCTTGAGAGCACGCTTGCACTTGATGGTCAAAGTCTCCACCACGGCCTGCTGGAACGCCAGCGAGATGTCGCAACGGGCTTGCTCACCGTCGTCCCCGACACTTACGCATTGTTGCCAGGTGTTCAACGCGAACGTTTTCAAGCCGCTGAAGCTGAAATCCAGGCCAGGACGGTCGCACATCGGACGCGGGAAGACGAAACGCCCTGCAACCCCTTGATCCGCCAAACGAGCGATTTCCGGGCCACCCGGATAATTGAGCCCCATCATCTTTGCAGTCTTGTCGAAAGCTTCGCCCGCTGCGTCGTCCAGGGTCTCACCCAACAGCGTGTACTGACCGATCCCGTCAACTTGCACCAGCTGCGTATGACCACCGGACACCAACAAAGCGACGAACGGAAATTCCGGTGGTTGCGACTCCAGCATGGGCGCCAGCAAATGACCTTCCATATGGTGCACGCCCAGCGCCGGAATACCCCAGGCAAAGGCCAGTGCCTGAGCGCAGGACGCACCCACCAGCAATGCCCCGACCAGGCCGGGACCGGCGGTATAGGCGATGGCGTCGATCTCCGTCGGCACACAGTCGGCCTCGGCCAACACCTGACGAATCAAGGGCAGCATGCGCTTGACGTGATCACGCGACGCCAGCTCGGGCACCACACCACCGTAGGCACGATGCAGGTCAATCTGACTGAACAGCGCGTCGGCCAGAAGACCGCGCTCACTGTCGTAAAGTGCGACACCGGTTTCGTCGCAGGAGGTTTCTAATCCCAGTACTAGCATGGGTTTGCGCCTTGTTTAGGCTGAATTCGAAGGCGCGCATAATAGTCGTCGCGTGATGCCCCGACCAGCGGTTTTCGATCAGAGGCTTTGCATTCCGAGCGATGAGGGGTTAACATCCGCAACCCTTAAAAACCGACGTCTTCAAGTGCTCTTTTGCCGCGAGGATGTTGACCCCGGTAATGAATGAAGGTAGCTCTGGATGCCAGCCGTCAAAGTAAAAGAGAACGAACCCTTCGACGTAGCTCTGCGTCGTTTCAAGCGCTCCTGCGAAAAAGCCGGTGTACTGGCTGAAGTTCGTAGCCGCGAATTTTACGAGAAGCCAACTTCTGAGCGTAAGCGCAAAGCAGCTGCTGCTGTTAAGCGTCACGCCAAGAAAGTTCAGCGCGAACAGCGCCGCGCCGTTCGTCTGTACTAATACACAGACGATCGTAGCAAGCTTCTGCCAAGCCCGGCCCTCAGCCGGGCTTATGGCATTTGCGTAAAACGCTTGATGCTTCACTGTCGAAGCCGCAGATGCGACCGAGACAAATCTGCTTCACCGCGTCAGACCTGGCTCTTTTGCCAGCGGTGCACGTCTTTTCTGACGAGCCTTTCAAGGCTACTGACGAGCACACCCACTGATTCCTCTCACGACGATCAGCCCAAGGCGCCGTTTGCGTGCCAAATGATGAGCTATCCGAGACCCTTGACGGGTTGCAGCCGGATTCAGCGCAACACTTTCAAATGATCGAATACTGATTGGCATTAACGTCAGTGGTTTTTCGGCAGATACACTTCCCGACGACGATTAAGCAGACGACACTGATCGAGCCGCACACTTTGCGCGCCTTAGACAATGACCCCGTTCGTCCGCCCTTCGTTATGGGCCCCTTTCAGCGCAGATGACGAGAACGCCATGGCCGGGCTAATTCCCCAGAGCTTCATTGACGACCTTCTGAACCGCACCGACATCGTCGATGTGGTCAGCTCGCGCCTGCAATTGAAAAAGGCCGGCAAGAATCACACGGCCTGCTGCCCATTTCACAAAGAGAAAACCCCGTCCTTCAGCGTCAGCCCCGACAAGCAGTTCTACTACTGCTTCGGCTGCGGCGCTGGCGGCAACGCCCTCGGCTTCATCATGGACCACGACAACCTGGACTTTCCCCAGGCTGTCGAAGAACTGGCCAAAGCCGCCGGCATGGAAATCCCACGCGAGGAAAGCGGTCGTTCGCACAAGCCGCGGCAGCCGACCGATTCGCCACTGTACCCGCTGCTCACCGCCGCCGCTGACTTCTACCGTCAAGCCCTGAAAAGCCATCCGGCGCGTAAAGCCGCCGTGGATTACTTGAAAGGGCGCGGCCTGACCGGTGAAATCGCGCGAGATTTCGGCCTCGGCTTTGCGCCCCCCGGCTGGGACAATCTGTTCAAACACTTGAGCAGCGATACCCTGCAGCAAAAAGCCATGATCGATGCCGGCCTGCTGATCGAAAACGCCGAAACCGGCAAGCGCTATGATCGCTTTCGTGATCGCGTGATGTTTCCGATCCGCGACAGCCGTGGCCGCATCATTGCCTTCGGTGGCCGCGTATTGGGAGATGACAAGCCCAAGTACCTGAACTCACCCGAAACGCCGGTGTTTCACAAAGGCCAGGAACTCTATGGCCTGTATGAAGCGCGCAAGAACAATCGCAACCTCGACGAAATCATCGTCGTCGAAGGCTACATGGACGTCATCGCCCTGGCCCAGCAAGGGCTGCGCAACGCTGTTGCAACACTGGGTACCGCCACCAGCGAAGAACACATGAAACGCCTGTTTCGCGTGGTGCCAAACGTATTGTTCTGCTTCGACGGCGACCAGGCCGGCCGCAATGCCGCCTGGCGCGCCCTGGAAGCGACACTGACAAGCCTGCAGGACGGACGTCGCGCGCGCTTCCTGTTCCTGCCCGAAGGCGAAGACCCGGACACCTTGATCCGCTCCGAAGGCACCGACGCCTTCCGGGCACGAATCAATCAGCATGCACAGCCGCTGGCAGATTATTTCTTCCAACAACTGACAGAGGAGGCCGATCCGCGCTCCCTTGAGGGCAAGGCCCACATGGCCACCCTCGCCGCGCCGCTGATCGACAAAGTGCCGGGCGCCAATCTGCGCACACTGATGCGCCATCGCCTGCTGGAAATCACTGGATTGAGTGGTGAGGCGGTCAGCCAGCTGGCACATAGCGCGCCTCAGGACGCGCCGCCTGCCTATGATCCAGGCATGGATTACGACGCCATGCCGGACTACGCCGACTTCCACCAGCCCCAGGAGGCCTACGCCCCACAGCAGGAATGGACGCCGAAGAAACCCGGTGCCGGCGGCAAGAAATGGGACAAGAAACCGTGGAGCAAAAACGGTAAGCGCGGCGATCGCGATGAGGCCTATGCCCCTCGCACGCCCGTAGCGGTAGAAGCCCCGACGCTTATCGCATTGCGCACGCTGATCCACTACCCGCAACTGGCGGGCAAGGTCGAGAGTGCCGATCACTTTTCCAACGAGAGCAATACCTACGCTCAGGTACTAATCGCCCTGATCGAGGCAGTGCAGAAAAATCCTAAGCTAAACTCTATTCAGTTGATGGCCCGTTGGCACGGCACAGAGCAAGGACGCCTCTTGAAAGCACTCGCGGAAAAGGAGTGGCTAATTGACGGCGATAACCTTGAACAACAGTTTTTAGACACCATTACTAGGTTATCCGCGGGTCAGCACACGCAAACCCTCGACGAACTCATCAAAAAAGCAAGGCAGCCGGGATTATCGGCTGAAGAGCAAATTCAGATAGCAAAACAGATGCGCGACCTCTTAAAACAGAATGTTTCCGCATCAAACCCGACCTCAACTGGCGCGTGAGGTCATAGCTCAGGTATAATCCTCGGCTTGTTTTTTGCCCGCCAAGACCTTCAGTGGATAGGGTGTTATGTCCGGAAAAGCGCAACAGCAGTCTCGTATTATTGAGTTGATCAAACTGGGTCGTGAGCAGAAATATCTGACTTACGCCGAGGTCAACGACCACCTGCCCGAGGATATTTCAGATCCAGAGCAGGTGGAAGACATCATCCGCATGATTAACGACATGGGGATCCCCGTACACGAGAGTGCTCCGGATGCGGACGCCCTTATGTTGGCCGACGCCGATACCGACGAGGCCGCTGCGGAAGAAGCAGCCGCTGCGTTGGCAGCGGTGGAGACCGATATCGGTCGCACCACTGACCCAGTGCGCATGTACATGCGCGAAATGGGTACGGTTGAGCTTCTGACTCGTGAAGGCGAAATCGAAATCGCCAAGCGTATCGAGGAAGGCATCCGTGAAGTGATGAGCGCAATTGCGCACTTCCCTGGCACGGTCGAGCACATTCTCTCCGAGTACACGCGTGTCACCACCGAAGGTGGCCGTCTGTCGGACGTCCTGAGCGGTTACATCGATCCGGATGACGGCATTGCGCCGCCTGCGGCAGAAGTGCCGCCGCCGATCGACGCGAAAGCCGCGAAAGCGGATGACGACTCCGACGACGAAGACGCCGAAGCCTCGGATGACGAAGAAGAAGCCGAAAGCGGTCCGGATCCGATCATCGCTGCACAGCGTTTTGGCGCTGTGGCCGATCAGATGGAAATCACCCGCAAGGCCCTGAAAAAGCACGGTCGTCACAACAAGGCAGCGGTTGCCGAGTTGCTGGCGCTGGCCGACTTGTTCATGCCGATCAAACTGGTGCCGAAGCAATTCGAAGGCCTGGTCGAGCGTGTTCGCAGTGCCCTGGACCGCCTGCGTCAGCAAGAGCGTGCAATCATGCAGCTCTGCGTGCGTGATGCACGTATGCCGCGTGCCGATTTCCTGCGTCAATTCCCGAACAACGAAGTCGACGAGAGCTGGTCCGACGCATTGGCCAAAGGCAAAAGCAAATACGCTGAAGCCATTGGTCGCGTGCAACCGGACATCATTCGTTGCCAGCAGAAGCTGATCGCGCTGGAAACCGAAACCGGTTTGACCATCGCCGAGATCAAGGACATCAACCGTCGTATGTCGATCGGTGAGGCCAAGGCCCGCCGCGCGAAGAAAGAGATGGTTGAAGCGAACTTGCGTCTGGTGATCTCCATCGCCAAGAAGTACACCAACCGCGGCCTGCAGTTCCTCGACCTGATCCAGGAAGGCAACATCGGCCTGATGAAAGCGGTAGACAAGTTCGAATACCGTCGTGGCTACAAGTTCTCGACTTACGCAACCTGGTGGATTCGTCAGGCGATCACTCGCTCGATCGCTGACCAGGCCCGGACTATCCGTATTCCGGTGCACATGATCGAGACGATCAACAAGCTCAACCGCATTTCCCGCCAGATGTTGCAGGAAATGGGTCGCGAACCGACGCCGGAAGAGCTGGGCGAACGCATGGAAATGCCTGAGGACAAAATCCGCAAGGTATTGAAGATCGCTAAAGAGCCGATCTCCATGGAAACCCCGATCGGTGATGACGAAGACTCCCATCTGGGTGACTTCATCGAAGACTCGACCATGCAGTCGCCAATCGATGTCGCAACCGTTGAGAGCCTGAAAGAAGCGACTCGCGAAGTACTCTCCGGCCTCACTGCCCGTGAAGCCAAGGTACTGCGCATGCGCTTCGGTATCGACATGAATACCGACCATACGCTTGAAGAAGTGGGCAAGCAGTTCGACGTGACCCGTGAGCGGATTCGTCAGATTGAAGCCAAGGCGCTGCGCAAGCTGCGCCACCCGACGAGAAGCGAGCATCTGCGCTCCTTCCTCGACGAGTGATCACAAAACCCCCGGCCTGTGCCGGGGGTTTTGCTTTATGCAGATTAAATCCCTCAGCGCCCCCACTTCCCCCGATTTGCCCGTCTACACTCGAAGCATTCCCCGAGCCATAACGAGACCGTTATGCCCAGACTGCCGACCGTGCTTTTTTTGCTGTCGCTGATGACCTGGACCGCAACGGCTGGCGCGCTGACTCTAACCGACGAAGAACGTAGCTGGCTTGCGGCCCACCCGGACATGCGCCTGGGTGTGGATGCGTCCTGGCCACCTTTTGAGTTTCGCGACGATCAGGGTCGTTATCAGGGCCTTGCAGCCGACTATATCGACGTGATTCGCCAACGCTTGGCTGTCAAACTCACACCGATAGAGCCCGTCAGTTGGTCGGTGGTGCTGGAGCAGGCCAAACAAGGCAAACTGGACCTCTTGCCGGGGATTATGTCGACCCCGGAACGCCAGGCTTACCTGTCGTTCACCCGCCCCTATCTCGACTTTCCAATTGTCATCCTGGCCCACGTCGGCGGCCCGCAACCACGCAAAATCCAGGACCTGTACGGGTTGAAAATCGCCGTAGTGGAAAACTACGCCCCCCACGAACTGCTACGCACCCACCATCCCGACTTGAACCTGGTGGCCATGCCCAATGTGAGCTCGGCGTTGCAAGCGCTGGCCACAGACGAAGTGGATGCAGTCGTCGGTGACCTGGCCTCCAGCGTCTGGAGCTTGCGCCAGCTCAAGCTGGATGGGCTGTATGTCAGCGGCGAAACCCCCTACCGCTATCAACTGGCCATGGGCGTACCGCAGAACAACAAAATGCTGGTGGGCATCCTCGACAAAGTCCTGGCGGACATGTCCCCGGCAGAAATCAGCGCCATACAGGAACATTGGGTCGGCAACGTCCTCGATCATCGAACCTTCTGGTCCGATCTGCTGGTTTACGGCCTACCAGGATTGCTGTTGCTGATCACCGTTCTGGCGGCGGTGATCCGGGTCAACCGCCGACTCAGCTCGGAAATTGCCCGACGGGTCGATCTGGAGCAAGAACTGCGCAGCAGTGAGTATCACTACCGCGGACTGGTGGAGAGTCTGTCGGCCATCGCCTGGGAAGCGCGGATGAGCGACTTCACCTACAGCTACGTATCGCCCCACGCCGAGGATCTGCTTGGCTACCCTCTGTCCCACTGGCTGATACCGGGATTCTGGCGAAACATCATTCACCCCGCCGATCTGACCCGCGCACAGAATTTTTGCGATCACGAAGTGCTGGCCGGACGCGATCACAGCCTCGATTATCGGGTCATCACCGCAGACGGGCGTTGCTTGTGGGTTCGCGATATCGTCAGCCTGATCGAACACGGCCACGAGCCGGTGATGCGCGGGCTGATGATCGACATCAGCGAGGCCAAGCGCACCGAAGAAGCACTGCGTCAGTCGGAGCAGAAGTTCGCTTCAGTGTTCCAGCAATGCCCGGACATTCTGGTCATCGCACGGCTCTCCGACGGCTGTTTGCTGGAGGTCAACGAAGCGTTCGAAGAACAAATCGGCCTCAGGGCCGAAGACGTCATTGGCCAGACCGCCACCGACCTCAACATCTGGGGCATTCCGGGCGTGGGGCCGGGCCTGTTACAACGCTTGCAGGCTGGCAGCATCCGAAACCTGGAGATGCCCTTTCGCCGCAGCAATGGCCAGGTGTTCACCGGCCTGATCTCGGCCGAACCGTTCGATCTCGATACAACCCCAGCCCTGGTGGTGGTGGTGCGTGATATCACCCAACTCAAGGAAACCCAGCAGCAGTTGCAAACCTCCGAAGAGAAATTCGCCAAGGCCTTCCACGCCTCCCCGGACGGCTTGCTGCTATCGCGACAGAGCGATGGCTTGCTGTTGGAGGTGAACGAGGGTTTCAGCCGCATCACCGGGTTCAACAGCGCGATGTCGGTGGATCGCTCGGCCCTGGATCTGGGGATCTGGGTCAACCTCAACGAGCGCAAACAGATGCTCGACCTGCTTCATCGTGATGGTTTCGTGCGTGACTTCAGCTGCCATATCCGCCGCAGCGACGGGCAGATCCGGCTCTGTGAGGTGTCCAGTCGCCCGCTGCCCATTGGCGATGAGGACTGCATGCTGACCATCGCCCGGGACATCACCGAGCGCCATTTGATGCAGGAAAAACTGCAACAGGCCGCCACGGTGTTCGAGAGCACCGCCGAAGGCGTATTGATCACCGATACCCAGCAGCACATCAGCGCGGTCAACCGTGCGTTCACCGAAATCACCGGGTACAGCGAAAGCGAGGCGCTGGGCCATACTCCGCGCCTGCTTGCCTCGGGCCTGCATGACAGCGCGTTCTACGCCGCCATGTGGCATCAGCTGACCGCTGAGGGGCACTGGCAAGGCGAGATTTCCAATCGCCGCAAGAATGGCGAGCTCTATCCGAGCTGGCTGACCATCAGCGCAGTGCGCAACCGGGACAAGTTCATCACTCACTTTGTCGCCGTGTTCGCCGACATTTCCAGCCTCAAGCACGCCCAGGCCAAACTCGACTATCAGGCCCACCACGACCCACTGACCGGGCTGCCCAACCGCACACTGTTCGAAAGCCGCCTACAAAGCGCACTCAATACCCAAAAGGAAAACGGTGGCCAGGGCGCGGTGCTGTTCCTGGATCTGGACCGCTTCAAACACATCAACGACAGCCTGGGTCATCCGGTCGGTGACCTGCTGCTCAAGGGCATTGCCGTACGCCTCAAGGAACAGCTGCGCGATATCGATACGGTGGCGCGTTTGGGCGGCGATGAATTCATCATCCTGCTGCCCGGCCTGCAGCAACCCAGCGATGCCGACAACATTGCCACCAAGCTGCTTAACTGCTTCACCGCGCCGTTCCAGGCCGGTGAGCATGAGTTTTTCATCAGTTCCAGCATAGGCACCAGCCTTTATCCACAGGACGGCTGCGATGTGGCCACGCTGATCAAGAACGCCGACGCGGCGATGTACCGCTCCAAAGCCAAGGGGCGTAACCGGGTCGAAAGCTATACCTGCGACCTCACCGCGCAGGCCAGTGAACGGATAGCGCTGGAGCATGAACTACGACGCGCCATCGAGCGCAACGAACTGCACCTGTACTACCAACCCAAGATCAGCCTCGACGACTATCGCCTGGTGGGTGCCGAAGCGCTGATCCGCTGGCGGCATCCGACCTTTGGCGATGTACCGCCGGAGCACTTCATTTCCCTGGCCGAAGAAAACGGCATGATCCTGCAAATTGGCGACTGGGTATTGGAGACCGCCTGCCGGCAATTGCACGAGTGGAGTAAAACCTACGTGGACCTCGGCCCGCTATCGGTCAACCTCGCAGGTGCTCAACTGCGCCAACCGAACCTGCTCGGACGCATCGAACAACTGCTCAAAGACTACCGCCTCAATCCTGGACTCCTGCAACTGGAAATCACCGAAAACTTCATCATGAGCCAAGCGGAAGAAGCGCTGGCCGTGCTGCATCAACTCAAGCACCTGGGCGTGCAACTGGCGATCGACGATTTCGGTACGGGCTATTCATCCTTGAGCTACCTCAAGCGTCTGCCACTGGACATCCTCAAGATCGACCAGTCGTTCGTTCGCGGCTTGCCGGATGACCCCCACGACGCCGCCATCGTGCGCGCCATCATCGCGCTTGGCCGCAGCATGCAATTCACCGTGATTGCCGAAGGCGTCGAAACCCAGGCCCAGCAGCAATTTCTGGCCTTTGAAGGTTGCGAGCAGATTCAGGGCTACATCGTCAGCCTGCCCCTGCCCCCCGATGAATTCGCCGCGACGTTTCTTCGTACAGCCGTATTGGATTTTTCGGATAGCACAGCCGCGAAACCGTCGCTATAATCCGCGACCACTGGGGCCTATAGCTCAGTTGGTTAGAGCAGAGGACTCATAATCCTTTGGTCCACGGTTCAAGTCCGTGTGGGCCCACCAAACAAGAAAGCCGCGCAATGCGCGGCTTTTTCGTGTCTGACTGTTCAGTTGGAAAAGTTCTCGATCTTTACCTGCCCCTCGGGAAAGGTTGCGATGATTTCCAGTTCACCGCCCATGGCGCGGATGTAATTGCGCAACGTGCTGATGTACATGTCGGTACGCCGCTCCATCTTGGAGATTGCCGCCTGGTTGACATGTAGTGTCTTGGCCAGCGTTTCCTGGCTCAGTTCCTGCGCCTTGCGCAACTCATGCAAGGGCATTTCTTTCAGGTGCTGCTGGAATAGCCGCTCTGCGTTAGCTCGAGATTCCGGCGTCATGCGAGCTTGAAGTTCAGAAAATTTCTTAGCCATCGTTGCGGCCCTCTTTACGCAGTGTTTCCAAATGTTCGCCATACAACTTGTCGGCCAACGGGACATTCTCGTCATACCAACGGCCCTGACCGGTTTTGTCCCCTCCGATCAAAAGTAGAGCGCATCGACGTGGATCAAATGCATACAGCACACGATAAGGTCGCCCCGCATGCTGGACCCTCAGCTCTCGGAGATTGCCATATCGAGAGCCTTTGATGTCACTGCTGTGGGGAAAGCGTAGCCCTGGCCCGAAGAGCTCCAGCAAATCGACGCTGGCCGAAACCGAAGCCTGTTCTTGCACATCCAGCCCCTCCCACCAGACTCCAAACTGATCGGTGTACTCAATATCCCAGCCCATACAATATGCCACCCAAGGAATATGATCTCAAGGGAATAACTTTATGAGCTAGAGCGGCCACCCGACCACGCTTGGCACTTCCCAAAATTGTTAATGACCGTTTCCAGCACCTGACCGTTGAACCTGGGCCCCCACTTGATTGATGGCTCATGAGAGGTCATTGAGGCGTTTGAAATGTTGTCAGGACGCGTCAATCACGAGCTTTTTGCGTGTTTTCCGTTTAAACATTGCTTACTTCAGGTGCCGCAATATCGGATGACGCCGTAGGGTCTTGTAGGCAAACTCCGAATCTTGCTTTTGGGCAATTTGCCGCCTTGTTGCGCTTTTCTTCGACGGGATAGTCTCCGGACGTCGCTGACCATTCAGCGATCGGGCTTGGAAACCCGATGAAATTGGACGCAACGGTTTGCCCATCGAGTTATGGCGGCTGTGCGCGGGACGTCTTCGGGCGTGCCGGTTTCCTAATTTCCCGGTTTTCCAACCTGCGCACAGCTGTCACCCATTCGCTTGGAAACGAATGTGACAGCACCTCAAATTAGGAGCTGCACCATGACGAAAACAAATCCGCCCGAACCCTCAGAACTAAAAACCATCGGTTTCACCCCCTTCCTCTACTGCTCCAACCAACCACTCTTCCACGTATGCCGCGACGTCCCCATTGCCGACGCCTTGGCTCAAGCCTCCGACCTGCTGTTCCTCGCCAAATCCCTGACCGTGGACGCCGCGTTCGCCAAAGATACTGACCGCCATGCTTGGGCAGCGCACTATCTGACGACGATGAGCAAAGCGGTAATTGATGATGTGGTGAAGGTGCTGACGCGCAGGCCAATCAGTTGAGGAACCTGTAGGAGCGAGCTTGCTCGCGAAAAACCCGAGAACGCCGCGGGGCATCTCGATTTACGCGTTTTCGTTCACGACCTTCGCGAGCTAGCTCGCTCCTACAGAGGGGCCAACCGTTCAAGCATTTCCCGCGTCAACACAACCTCGTAGGTTTCCGCCGGCCTGCCCCACTGTTCGACCAGGACCATGCGCTCTACCAATGCCTCTCCGAGTTCGGTAATGGTGCCTGTCAATGCTTCGACGATCTCCTGAGTGCGCAACCACAGATGATCGTTGATCGCCTTCAGCTCGACGGTGATGCGGTCGCACGCTGCCGGATCGGTATCGGGATGGGTGATGTTGCGAAGCAGCTGCCGCAATTCCCTGATCTTTGCGTCATCCCGTTCCGCCCCAAATGCGCCGTTGAGGATGGCGATCGCTTTCGTTTTATCGACACGTTTCTCGCGTGCACGCGCTGAAGGTAAAGTCTGCGCCATGGCGCCCGCAAACAGGACCATCATCCGGGCTTCAAGGTATTCCTTCATGGCTTCCATCGACGTTATGGGTCGCACCAGGCTGATGGTCGCACCCCCTTTGTGTCTCAGGTCCCTGGTCACTGTCAGCGTCACGCCCCCTGTTTCAAACCCCAGTGCCCGGGCCACGACGTAGTGCCCCATCTCGTGATGGGCAATCTGCAAGGCATGGTCCCGTACAGCGGGCGGCATCTTCTTGGTTTCCATCGCGTCGGATCTCCCGTTCGACTACGAGTGACTGTAGCTCTACTGAATTTTCACACAGAAAAAAGCCGCGCAATTGCGCGGCTTTTTCGTACCTGCCTGTCAGCCCTTACTTGGGCAAGGCGTAGGCAATCACATAGTCCCCACGGTCCGTCGACTGGCGCGCACCGCCCACCGTCAGCAGGATGTACTGCTTGCCGGTTTTCGGCGATACGTAGGTCATCGGCCCGGACTGGCTGCCCACTGGCAAACGCGATTTCCAGATCTCGTTGCCGTTGCCGGTATCGAAAGCACGCAGGTAGAAGTCCTGGGTGCCGGCGAAGAACAGCAGGCCCGACTGGGTGGCCAGGGAGGCGCCGAGGGTTGGCATGCCGATCGGGATCGGCAGGTGCATGCGGATGCCCAGCGGGCCGGTGTCCTGCACGGTGCCGACCGGGACTTGCCACATCAGTTTGTGGGTCTTGAGGTCGATGGCGGACATGGTGCCGAACGGTGGTTTCTGGCACGGAATGCCGACCGCCGAGAGGAAGCGCTCGCGCATGGCGCCGAACGGTGTGCCTTCCTGCGGGACAACGCCCATTTCGATACCGCTGGCCCCGGCGCCGATCTTGTCGCGCGGGATCATGTAGTTGGCCAGGCCCAGGCGCATGTCGTTGACGAACATGTAGTTGCTGTTCGGATCAACCGAGACGCTGCCCCAGTTCATGCCACCCAGAGAGCCCGGGAATTGCAGAGCGCGGTCCATGCCCGGCGGGGTGTAGACGCCTTCGTGGCGCATGCCCTTGAACTGGATGCGGCACATCAACTGGTCGAACGGTGTGGCGCCCCACATGTCGGACTCGGTCAGCGTTTTGTTGCCGATGGACGGCATGTCCACCGAGAACGGCTGGGTCGGCGAGTAGCGTTCGCCGGGCACATGGCCTTGCGGTACCGGGCGTTCTTCGACGCGGGCAATAGGCACGCCGGTTTCGCGGTTGAGCAGGAAGATCTCGCCCTGTTTGGTGACTTGTGCCAGCGCGGGTTGCATGCCGCCCTTGTCGTCCGGAACGTCGTACAGCAGCGGTTGCGCCGGCAAGTCGAAGTCCCACAGGTCGTGGTGAGTGGTCTGGAAGTGCCAGCGCACCTGACCGGTCTTCACGTCGAGGGCGACGATGGACGAGCTCCACTTGTCATCGAACTCGGTGCGCTGACCGCCGAAAAAGTCCGGGGTGGCGTTGCCGGTCGGCAGATAGACCAGACCGAGTTTGGCGTCGTAGGACATGGCCGACCAGACGTTCGGCGTGCCCCGGGTGTAAGTCTCACCGGCTGGAGGGCGTTTGGTGGTGTTCGGGTTGCCCGGATCCCACGCCCACACCAGCTCACCGCTGCGCACGTCGTAGGCTCGGACCACGCCTGGCGGTTCGCCGGTGGAGTAGTTATCGGCCACGCGGCCGCCGACGATCACCACATCACCAGCGACCAATGGGGTCGAGGTTTGCTGGTAGTAGCCAGGCTTCACTTCGCCCATGTCGGTGGTCAGATCGACGGTGCCTTGGTTGCCGAATTCTTCGCAAGGCTTGCCGGTTTCGGCATTGATGGCGATCAGGCGCGCATCGCCGGTCGGCAGAAACAGACGTTTCGCACAGGCTGTTGGCTGATTGTCCGAAGACACCGGCGTCTCGGAGTAGCCCAGGCCACGGCAGCGCTGCCAGTTGGGCGCGGTGCCTTGCGGGTCGAACTTCCAGCGTTGGGCGCCGGTGTCGGCGTCCAGAGCGAAGACTTTGCCGTAAGCGGTGCAGGTGTAGACCGTGTCACCGATTTGCAGCGGGGTGTTCTGGTCTTCAGCGCCAGCACCGGTGCTTTGCGGGATGTCACCGGTACGGAAGGTCCAGGCCACCTGCAATTTGTCGATGTTGCCCTTGTTGATCTGGTCCAGCGCGGCAAAGCGATTGCCGGCGGTGGTGTTACCCCAATGCGCCCAGTCTTTCTGCTCGGTACCGGGTGTAACCGGTGTGACCGCAGGCTCGCTGCTGGCCTTGACCACGTGGGTCGGCACGAACATGTAGGCCATGGTTGCGACGACAGCGACGCCCAGGATACCGGCCAGGCCATAGGCCCCACGGCTCGCCGTCGCGCCCGAAGCGCGTACCAGCGTCGGGTAGATCAACGCGACGACCAGACCGATCACCGCGAACGTCAGTACCCGCGAAACCAGAGGCCAATATTCAAAACCGGCATCCCACACCGCCCAGATCGCCGTCAGGATCAGCGCCAGGCCATACAGCCACGCGCCCTGCGGTTTGCGGCGCGCAATCATCAGACCGGAAACCAGCATTGCCAGGCCCATCAGCAGGAAATACCCGCTGCCGCCCAGTGCGATCAGATAACCGCCACCGCCAACCAGGCCAAGCCCGATCAGCGCGATCAGGACACCCAGCCCCGCCAGCAGCCACTTGCTGCCGGCGGCAGCCCCAGAATTATTCATGTCGGAAATTATCCCCATTTGTGACAAGGGGCGGAATAATGTACTACCTAGTTACTTATGGCAATTTGTCGCAGGCAAAAATGGCACGAACGGTCGTGAAATCAGATCACACAGCCGTTGCGCGGAATGTGCCTGTAACATGCTCATCCACCGATCTATACCGCTGGAGACGCCCCTTTGCCTGACACTCGCCCGCCCGTTCTCGACGAAATCGACCGCCAGTTGATTGCCGCCCTGCAAATCAATGCCCGTGAGAGTGTAGCCATGCTTGCCCGGCAACTGGGCATCGCCCGGACCACCGTGACTTCGCGCCTGGCACGGCTGGAAAAAGCCAAAGTGATCACCGGTTATGGTGTGCGACTGGGCCAGCGAGTGGTGGACGGTGGATTGCAGGCGTATGTGGGGATCACGGTTCAGCCGCGCTCCGGCAAGGAGGTGTTGCGGCGGCTCAGCGCCATGGCCCAGGTGCAGCAGTTATGTGCGGTGAGTGGCGAATTTGATTATGTGGCGTGGTTACGCACCGATTCGCCGGAGCAACTGGATCAGTTGCTGGATCAGATTGGCAGTGTGGATGGGGTGGAGAAGACGACGACTTCGATCATTTTGAGTAGCAAGATTGATCGGGGGCAGCCGGTTTGAGGTTTCAATCTTGAATGGGTGGTGTCCGGGCTGGCGCTTTCGCGAGCAGGCTCGCTCCCACAAGGAGCTGCATCGTCACTTCGATTAACATGCTCGTCATATTGATTGTTTAATTAGCAAAACGACGACACTTTGCGTCTTATTAACGTGTTCTACGCTCTCTAGAATGGCTGGCATCTTTTCCTATACTCAGACGCGCACCCCGCGTCCGGTCGCCAGTAAGGTCAGCCATGAACAAGAACAATCGCCATCCTGCAGACGGTAAAAAACCAGTCACCATTTTCGGTCCGGACTTTCCTTTCGCCTTCGACGATTGGATCGAACACCCGGCCGGCCTGGGCAGCATTCCCGAGCACAATCACGGTGCCGAAGTGGCGATTGTCGGCGCCGGTATCGCCGGGTTGGTGGCCGCTTACGAGCTGATGAAACTTGGCCTGAAGCCCGTCGTGTATGAGGCTTCGAAGCTGGGCGGTCGTCTGCGCTCCCAAGCGTTCAATGGCACCGACGGCATTGTCGCCGAGTTGGGCGGCATGCGTTTTCCGGTGTCGTCCACCGCGTTCTATCACTACGTCGACAAGCTGGGTCTTGAGACCAAGCCCTTCCCGAACCCGCTGACGCCCGCCTCCGGCAGCACCGTGATCGATCTGGAAGGCAAAACCCATTACGCACAGAAACTGGCGGATCTTCCTGCACTGTTCCAGGAAGTGGCTGACGCCTGGGCCGACGCCCTGGAAGCCGGCTCGCAGTTCTCCGATATCCAGCAAGCGATCCGCGACCGCGACGTTCCGCGCCTCAAGGAGCTGTGGAACACCCTCGTACCGCTGTGGGACGACCGCACCTTCTACGATTTCGTCGCCACCTCCAAAGCCTTTGCCAAACTGTCGTTCCATCACCGCGAAGTGTTCGGCCAGGTCGGTTTCGGCACCGGTGGCTGGGACTCGGACTTCCCCAACTCGATGCTGGAAATCTTCCGCGTAGTGATGACCAACTGCGACGATCACCAACATCTGGTGGTCGGTGGTGTGGAACAGGTGCCTCAGGGCATCTGGCGCCATGTACCTGAACGCTGCGTGCACTGGCCGCAAGGTACCAGCCTCAAGTCGCTGCACAGCGGCGCTCCACGCTCCGGGGTGAAGAAAATCGCTCACGCGCCGGGCGGCCGTTTTGCGGTCACCGACAACAACGGCGACACCCGCGAATATGCCGCGGTGCTGACCACCTGCCAGAGCTGGCTGCTGACCACTCAGATCGAATGCGAAGAAACCCTGTTCTCGCAAAAAATGTGGATGGCCCTGGACCGCACCCGCTACATGCAGTCGTCGAAAACCTTCGTGATGGTCGACCGCCCATTCTGGAAGGACAAAGACCCGGAAACCGGCCGCGACCTGATGAGCATGACCCTCACCGATCGCCTGACCCGTGGCACCTACCTGTTCGATAACGGCGACGACAAGCCAGGGGTGATTTGCCTGTCGTATTCGTGGATGAGCGACGCGCTGAAAATGCTCCCGCACCCGGTGGAAAAACGCGTGAAACTGGCGCTGGATGCCTTGAAAAAGATCTACCCAAAAGTCGATATCGCCGCACGCATCATCGGCGATCCGATCACCGTATCCTGGGAAGCCGACCCGCACTTCCTCGGCGCGTTCAAAGGCGCCCTGCCCGGCCACTACCGCTACAACCAGCGCATGTACGCGCACTTCATGCAGGACGACATGCCAGCGGAACAGCGCGGGATTTTCATTGCCGGGGATGACGTTTCGTGGACGCCGGCCTGGGTTGAAGGCGCGGTGCAAACGTCGCTCAACGCGGTGTGGGGCATCATGAAGCATTTCGGCGGCGCGACACATAAAGAGAACCCGGGCCCGGGTGATGTGTTCAAAGACATAGGCCCTATCGCCCTGCCCGAGTAAGAGGAATCCCCGATGCGCGTAGCCCTTTACCAATGCCCACCGCTGCCTCTGGATGTCGCCGGCAACCTGCAACGCCTGCAGCAGCTGGCGCAGGAAGCCAAAGGCGCTGATTTGCTGGTGCTGCCGGAAATGTTCCTGACCGGCTACAACATCGGCGTCGATGCCGTCAGTGTACTGGCGGAGGTGCACAACGGTGAGTCGGCGCAGCAAGTGGCGCACATCGCCCGAGCCGCCGGGATCGCCATTTTGTATGGTTATCCCGAGCGAACCGAGGACGGGCAGATCTACAACGCCGTACAGCTGATCGACGCCCAGGGCGAGCGCGTCTGCAACTACCGCAAAACCCATCTGTTCGGTGATCTTGACCGCTCGATGTTCAGTCCTGGAGCCAACGAATTCCCCGTGGTTGAGCTCAACGGCTGGAAACTCGGCTTCCTGATCTGCTACGACCTGGAGTTTCCGGAGAACGCCCGCCGCCTGGCCCTCGATGGCGCCGAGCTGATCCTGGCACCGACGGCGAACATGATTCCCTTTGATTTCGTCGCAGATGTCACCGTTCGCTCCCGCGCCTTCGAAAACCAGTGCTACGTGGCTTACGCCAATTACTGCGGTCACGAAGGTGATATCCACTATTGCGGTCAGAGCAGTATCGCCGCGCCGGATGGCAGTCGTATTGCCCAGGCCGGCCTCGATGAGGCGCTGATTGTCGGAGAGCTGGATCGACAGCTGATGGTCGATTCCCGCGCTGCCAATCGCTATTTGATCGATCGCCGTCCCGAGCTTTACGGCGCGCTGAACAAGCGCTAATCCGCTAGCATTGGCACTTCACTGTTCTGGAAGTGCCCATGCCTGCGCCGAATCCCCCTCGCCCCCATACTGAAACCCTGGCCAACGGCCTGCGGGTGACGCTGCGCCATGCGCCCGACCTGAAGCGCGCCGCTGCGGCATTGCGTGTCGGTGTCGGCAGCCACGACGTACCACTGGCCTGGCCGGGCATGGCGCACTTCCTTGAGCATCTGCTGTTTCTGGGGACCGAGCGCTTTCCTGCGGGCCAAGGGCTGATGGCCTACGTCCAGGGCCATGGCGGTCAAGTGAACGCGCGGACCAGCGAACGCACCACCGACTACTTTTTCGAGTTGCCACCTCAGGCCTTTGCCGGTGGGTTGGAGCGTCTGTCAGACATGCTCGCCCATCCACGTATGAATCCGGATGATCAGCAGCGGGAACGGGAAGTTCTGCAGGCGGAATTTGTCGCCTGGTCGCAGGATGCGGCTGCCCAGCAGCATCTGGCGCTATTCGATGGGCTTTCCGAGCATCATCCCCTGCGGGGCTTTCACGCTGGCAACCGCGACAGCCTGCCGATTGAGCAACCCCGGTTTCAGCAAGCATTGAAGGATTTCTACCAAGGGTTTTATCAAGCCGGACAAATGACTTTGAGCCTGGTGGGCCCTCAACCGCTCGAAGAGTTGAAGGCGCTGGCCCAAGCGTTTGCGGATGCCCTCCCTCAAGGCAAAGCGGTCCCGCAACAAGCGCCTGCTCCGCTGATGGATGTTTCTGAAAGCAGTTATCAACAGGTCAACGAACGCCGGCTGGATCTTTTGTTCGCCCTTGAAGCGTTACCCGACTCATCCCCAGAAGCCTTGGCGTTCCTGTGCCATTGGCTGAATTCCGCGAAACCCGGTGGACTGCTGGCCGGGTTGCGCAATCGCGGCTGGATCGACAGCCTGAAAGCGGCTTCGCTGTATCAATTCACCGGGCAGGCCTTGCTGCACGTAGCGTTCACATTGAAAAACACGGTGTCGCCATCAGCAATCCGCGAACAACTATTGGATTGGCTCGGCTTTTTCGCCCGACAAGACTTGAGCGGATTGCACAACGAGTACGCCACCCTGCTCCAGCGTCAGCAGCACGTCAGCGGCGCCATGCACCTGGCGCGCCTGGACAGCGAACAGCATGAAGCCGGGTTATCCGAGCAAGGCGTGACAGCGCTCAACACAATCCTTCAACAGATCGGCGCTGTGGATAACTTCAGCGGTCCATGGCAATTGCCGACACCCAATCCATTTTTGCGCTCGCAGGCAGAGGCACCGAACGCCGGGCTGATTCGCGGGCAGACCAGCGCTCACCGGGGTTTGCGAACGTTTGCCCAGGACCGCTCGCGTGTCCGCCGTGAACGCTCGCCCATGCAATTTAGCCACGCGTTGCCGGATAACACCGCCGAAGGTGCGGTTTACGTGCGCTGGCGCCTCGAGGCGACACCTGCAAAGCACCTGCAGTCGAACCTCGAAAACAACCTGCAGCCGCTGAAGGAAGAAGCGCACCAGGCAGGTGTCG
This sequence comes from Pseudomonas sp. C2B4, assembly GCF_013359695.1. Taxonomy (GTDB): domain Bacteria; phylum Pseudomonadota; class Gammaproteobacteria; order Pseudomonadales; family Pseudomonadaceae; genus Aquipseudomonas. The sequence goes on along the minus strand of NZ_JABFMU010000002.1, from coordinate 248,976 downwards.
ACGTTGCCTTCAGCGCATCGGGGAATGAATGGCTCCTGAAAATGACCGGCCTGCAGGAGCCGATGCCCACAGTCCTGGAACATGTGCTGAAAGCGCTGGCCAACCCTGATGTGAGTGGCGTTCAAAATGAACCGGCCCCCATAGCGATCCGGCAACTGCTCAAGGCATTGCCCGGTCACTGCCTTGAGCACACCGCGAGTTCGGATGACTTGCTGCAACTCCGGTCGACTGCTCGTTGGGATGGCCTGGCGACGGGCCTTAGCCCCCAGACCCAGGCAGCAATGGGACTGGCGTTGAGTCGCATCCCCGGCACACCGGACAATCAGCTGACACCACCGTCGTCTATTCAAGGGCAGCACCTCTGGAGCGCCATCGATACCGGCTCCAGCGAACACGCATTGCTGCTGTTCTGTCCGACAGCCTCGACAGACATCGCCGACGACGCCGCGTGGCGTTTGCTCGCACACCTGTGTCAGACGCCGTTCTACCAGCGTCTGCGAGTAGACCTGCAACTCGGTTATGCGGTGTTCAGTGCCCTGCGCCAGATGCACGGACAAACCGGGTTGCTGTTCGGCGTGCAATCGCCAAGCGTTGCGCCCCTGGATCTGCTGCAACACATCGAGCAGTTCCTGAACGCACTGCCGGGCACCCTCGGCGGCATCGACGACGAACATTTCGTCACTGCGCGCCAAGCGTTGGCCGATCAACTCTCCATTGAAACATTGCCCACTGCCCAAGCCGTCGAACTGCTCTGGCAGGGCAAGCTGGCTGGCCATTCGTCGGATTATCTGGTGCAACTGCCCGCGGCCATTCTGAAGATGGACCGACCTGCACTAATCGCCGCCGCCCACCGCCTGATTCAGGCCGAGGGCGGATGGCGCTGCCTGTCCAGCGGGCCGTGCCCCGGCGCACCTTGGCAAGCGGCAAAATGATCATTACCGGGGCTGCAATTAACTTTCTCGAACACTTGCAGCCAATTCTTGTGAAATTTTAAGTAACATAGCTACCTAACTATCTGAACATCTCCGGCTGGAGGTGGACTATATGTATAGGTCTCAACTGTCCCATCACCTCAAGGAGCGCCCCCATGGCCTGGTCCAAACCTGCTTACACCGACCTGCGTATCGGCTTTGAAGTCACCATGTACTTCGCCAGCCGCTAATTTCTGCTTTCGCAGACATGCAGCACAACGCCTCGGTGATCCCGAGGCGTTTTATTTTCAGCATTGAAATGATGGAGCATCCATGTTCGTCCAGATTCTAGGTTCCGCCGCCGGCGGCGGTTTCCCCCAGTGGAACTGCAACTGCGCCAATTGCGCAGGTTTTCGCGATGGCAGCCTTCGGGCAAAGGCGCGAACCCAGTCGTCCATCGCGATTTCCGATGACGGCGTGAACTGGGTGCTGTGCAACACCTCACCGGACATCCGTGCCCAGCTCCAGGGTTTTGCCCCGATGCAACCGGGCCGCGCCCTGCGTGATACCGGCATCAGCGCGATCATCCTGATGGACAGCCAGATCGACCACACCACCGGCCTGCTCATGCTGCGCGAAGGGTGCCCGCATCAGGTCTGGTGCACCGACATGGTCCACGAAGACCTGAGCACCGGCTTTCCGTTGTTCAACATGCTGACCCACTGGAACGGTGGGCTGACCTGGAACCAAATCGAACTGGACCAGTGCTTCAGCATCCCGGCCTGCCCGAACCTGCGTTTCACCCCGCTGCCATTGCGCAGCGCCGCGCCGCCCTACTCCCCGCACCGCTTCGATCCGCACCCGGGCGACAACATCGGCTTGATCGTCGAGGACCTGAACACCGGCGGTAAACTGTTCTACGCACCGGGTCTGGGCAAGGTCGATGCACCGCTGCTGGAGATCATGGCCGGCAGCGATTGCCTGCTGGTGGACGGCACGCTGTGGGACGACGACGAAATGCAGCGCCGTGGCGTCGGCACCCGTACCGGTCGGGAAATGGGCCACCTGGCGCAGAACGGGCCCGGCGGCATGCTCGAAGTGCTCGAGCAACTGCCGGAACAGCGCAAGGTGCTTATCCACATCAACAACACCAACCCGATCCTCGACGAAGATTCGCCGCAGCGGGCGGAACTGGATCGGCGCAATGTTGAAGTGGCGTATGACGGCATGAGTATTGTGCTGTAGGAATTAAGACCGCTGCGCGGTCATTCGCGAGCAGGCTCGCTCCCACAGGGAAATGCGATCAACTGTGGGAGCGAGCCTGCTCGCGAAGAGGCCGGTACTAGCACCAAACATCCAGGGCCCATTCCCGGAGAACCGCAATGACCGACACCCCAATGTCCCCCGCCGAATTCGAAGCCGCGCTACGCGCCAAGGGCGCGTATTACCACATCCACCACCCCTACCACGTGGCGATGTATGAAGGTCGGGCCACCCGCGAACAGATCCAGGGCTGGGTCGCCAACCGTTTCTACTACCAAGTGAACATCCCGCTCAAAGACGCCGCCATTCTGGCCAACTGCCCGGACCGCGAGATCCGTCGCGAGTGGATTCAGCGCCTGCTCGACCATGACGGCGCCCCCGGCGAAGACGGCGGCATCGAAGCCTGGCTGCGTCTGGGCCAGGCGGTTGGCCTCGACCCGGATCAGCTGCGTTCCCAGGAACTGGTACTGCCCGGCGTACGCTTCGCCGTGGACGCCTACGTCAACTTCGCCCGACGCGCCAGCTGGCAGGAAGCCGCCAGCAGTTCGCTGACCGAACTGTTCGCGCCGCAGATCCACCAGTCGCGCCTGGACAGTTGGCCGCAGCATTACCCGTGGATCGACCCGGCCGGCTACGAATACTTCCGCACGCGCCTGGGCCAGGCGCGCCGTGATGTCGAGCATGGTCTGGCAATCACACTGCAGCATTACACGACGCGGGCAGGTCAGGAGCGCATGCTGGAAATTCTCCAGTTCAAACTGGACATTCTTTGGAGCATGCTCGATGCCATGAGCATGGCCTACGAACTCAATCGCCCGCCCTATCACAGCGTGACCGGGCAACGGGTCTGGCATAAGGGAATTACGTTATGAGTTTCGATCGCAGCAAGACTCCGGCATGGCGTCCCGGTTACCGCTTCCAGTACGAGCCGGCGCAAAAAGGCCATGTGCTGTTGTACCCCGAAGGCATGATTAAACTCAATGAAAGCGCCGCGTTGATCGGCGGTCTGATCGATGGCCAGCGCGATGTCGCGGCGATCATCGCCGAACTCGACCAACAGTTCCCCGGCGTGCCGGAGCTCGGTGACGACATCGAGCAATTCATGGAGGTCGCCCGTGCTCAGCACTGGATCGAACTTGCCTGAAACTGCGTCAGACAAGTTACCGCCCAAACCGGATATCGGCCTGCCGCTGTGGCTGCTGGCCGAGCTGACCTATCGCTGCCCGCTGCAGTGCCCGTACTGCTCCAACCCGCTGGATTTCGCCGAGCAAGGCAAAGAACTCAGCACCGAGCAATGGATCAAGGTGTTTCGCGAAGCGCGGGAAATGGGCGCGGCACAACTGGGGTTTTCCGGTGGCGAGCCACTGGTGCGTCAGGATCTCGCCGAGCTGATTGCCGAGGCACGCAAGCTGGGTTTCTACACCAACCTGATCACCTCCGGCATCGGCCTGACCGAGCAGAAAATCAGTGATTTCAAGAAGGCCGGCCTCGATCATATCCAGATCAGCTTCCAGGCCAGCGACGAACAGGTGAACAACCTGCTCGCTGGTTCGAAAAAGGCCTTCGCGCAGAAGCTGGAAATGGCCCGCGCGGTGAAGGCTCATGGCTATCCGATGGTGCTGAATTTCGTGACCCATCGGCACAACATCGACAAGATCGACCGCATCATCGAGCTGTGCATTGCCCTTGAGGCGGATTTCGTCGAACTCGCCACCTGCCAGTTCTACGGCTGGGCGCAGCTTAATCGCGTCGGGTTGTTGCCGACCCGGGAACAGCTGGTGCGCGCCGAGCGAATCACCAATGAATACCGCGCCAAACTCGAAGCCGAAGGGCATCCGTGCAAGCTGATTTTCGTCACGCCGGACTATTATGAAGAACGCCCCAAAGCCTGCATGAACGGCTGGGGCAGTATTTTTCTGACCGTCACGCCGGACGGAACCGCGCTGCCCTGTCATGGCGCCCGACAGATGCCAGTGCAGTTTCCCAACGTGCGCGACCACAGCATGCAGCACATCTGGTACGACTCGTTCGGCTTCAACCGTTTTCGCGGATACGACTGGATGCCTGAGCCTTGCCGTTCCTGTGATGAGAAGGAAAAAGATTTCGGCGGCTGCCGCTGCCAGGCGTACATGCTCACGGGTGATGCGAGCAACGCCGACCCGGTGTGCAGCAAATCGCAACATCACGGCGTGATTCTCAAGGCCCGCGAAGAGGCTGAGCACGCGACCCAGACCATCGAACAACTGGCCTTTCGCAATGAACGAAACTCACGCCTCATCGCCAAAAGCTGAACCCCTCAGCGCCGCCAGAGCCGTTGCAGCCGGTATCGATTTTGCCGAACTGCAGGTTGGCCCACAGGGCCTGTTCTGGAACGAGTATCGCCCGGAGGATGCCGCCTGCCGTATCTGGCATTGGCGCGATGGCACCACGAAATGCCTGACGCCGCCGGATTTCAGCGTACGCAGTCGGGTGTACGAATATGGCGGCGGTGCGTTTTGTCTGACGGACGATGGGGTGGTTTTCGTCAATGAGGCCGATCAGCAACTGTATCGCCAATCACTGCAGGGCGAGCCCGTGGTGCTGACATCCGGTATCTGCCGCTACGGCGACTTGCAATTCGCCAACGGCCAGGTGCTGGCAGTTGAAGAAAACCGAGACCGACATCGTCTGGTGGCGATCGATCTGGCTGACGGCAAGCGCCATTTACTGGCCGAAGGCGCTGACTTCTACGCGGCCCCAACGCTCAGTCCTGATACGCGGCGCTTGGCCTGGATTGAATGGAGTCGGCCGGATCAGCCCTGGACCGCAACCCGCCTGATGATTGCCGAACGTCAAGGTGACGGTGACTTTGGCCCTGCCCATTGCGTGGCCGGCAATGAAGCTCAAGAGTCCCTGCAACAACCACGTTTTGATAGCTGCGGCCAGTTGTGTTGCCTGACGGATCGTGGCGGTTACTGGCAACCCTGGGTGGAATCGGCGAACGGCCTGATCCCTTTGCCGAGCGCGGCCGCCGATCATGGCCCGGCCCCATGGCAACTCGGTGGATGCACCTGGTTACCGCTGGGCGAGGACCACTATCTGGCAAGTTGGACCGAAGGCGGTTTTGGCCGACTGGGCATTTGTGGGGCCACCTGTGAAGAGTTTACGGGCGACTACAGCCGCTTTCGCAGCCTCGCCCTGGATGAGCAATTCATTTATTGCATCGCGGCCTCGCCGATCAGTTCTTCGGCGGTCATCGCCATCGACCGCCAGACCAGCCAAGCCCAGGTGCTGGCCGGCGGCATCGCACCGTTGCCAGCCGAACAGATCAGCCGCCCGCAAACCCTGTGCTATCCAAGCGGCGCGGGGGAAGCTCACGGCTTCTTCTATCCGGCAATGACTGGCGATGCACGACCGCCGGTGGTGGTGTTTATCCACGGCGGCCCGACCTCGGCGTGCTATCCGATGCTCGACCCGCGTATCCAGTATTGGGCGCAGCGCGGTTTCGCCGTGGCCGACCTCAACTACCGTGGCAGCAGCGGCTACGGTCGAGCCTATCGTCAGGCCCTGCATTTGAGTTGGGGTGATGTGGATGTCGAAGACGCTTGCGCGGTGGTCAGTCATCTCGCCGAACGCGGATTGATCGACGGCGACAAGGCATTCATTCGCGGCGGCAGCGCCGGTGGCTATACCACGCTGTGCGCACTGGCCTTCCACAACGTGTTCCGGGCCGGCGCCAGCCTCTATGGGGTCAGCGATCCCGTCGCGCTTGGTCGGGCCACCCACAAGTTCGAGGGCGACTACCTGGATTGGCTGATCGGCGATCCCGTGCTGGACGTCGAGCGCTACGCCGCACGAACACCGTTACTGCATGCGGGCAATATCCGCGTACCCATGATCTTCTTTCAAGGAGAACTGGACGCCGTGGTCGTGCCGCAGCAGACCCGCGACATGGTCGAAGCCCTGCAGAACAACGGCGTTCTGGTCGAAGCCCATTACTACGCGGACGAACGCCACGGCTTCCGCAAGGCCGGCAACCAGGCCCATGCGCTGGAGCAGGAGTGGCTGTTTTATCGGCGGGTGATGGATCAGGGGGACTGATCAGAAATTTCGTCGCCCCGTTCGCGAGCAGGCTCGCCCCCACAGGATCTGCGGTGCACGCAAACTTTGTGGGAGCGAGCCTGCTCGCGAAAGCTATCTACCCGGCAACACAAAACTCAACGCTTGGCGATGATGTACACCGCATGCACGATCCCCGGAATATAACCGCACAGGGTCAACAGAATATTCAGCCAGAACGCCCCGCCAAATCCCACTTGCAGAAACACACCCAGTGGTGGCAACAGAATGGCGATGATGATGCGAATAAAATCCATGGGGTCAGCTCCTGAATGAAGTCGGCTCGTGCGAGCCTACATGCAATCGACCTGTGCTGCGTGGCAGGGTTCAGCCAAATCAGTCAGGCCAGGATTTCCAGGCCATGCTTTTGAACAATGCTCAACAGCTTCAACGCCATACCGCTGGGGTGCTTATCACCTGCTTCCCACTGTTTGACGGTGGAAGGGCTAGTGTTCAAGTAGCGGGCGAACACCGGCTGGCTGACATTGTTGCGCTCACGCAGCGCCTTGATCTGCTCTGGCGAGATTTCATCCGGAACCGTGGCTAGGCATGACTCATCGAATTTGCGCATGGTCGCCTTGCTGATTGCGCCGATGGCATACAGGGCACTAGCCGATTCGTGGATCGACTCCGCTATTTCACTTTTGTATTTTTTACTCATGGGGTATCTCCATAAACTCCTTGATATCCAGCAAGCGCTGGACTTCGATCTCGGTCATCCCTCCGTATGTCTTGGCTAATTCACGTAAATCGGCCAAGTGCCTCGGAGTGATGTTGCTCTGATCCTTCTTGGCATAGAGAAACTGATAAACACAGTAACGATCACCCTTAGCCAAGAGAATCGACCGATGCCGATTGGCATTCAATCGTTTCTTCCAGACTCCACCACCAAGATCGACCGCCTGCCCCCTGAGCATCTCGGCGAATGCCTCTTGAAGTTCGTCATCACCGATCCATGCCTTCGCAGCCTGCATTGCAAAACGTTTTGTCTTGAACAGCCTTGGTGACATTGGCATCCCTTCCAAAAACATACCACCAGGTGGTATAGAACTCAAAGGCATCGCAACAACAATGTGGTTGCAATGGCACCGGCGCTCCTTGCCGACGCTCCTCTAAAAAGCCATTGATCCGGCAACCACTCAAGCCGAAATTATCGCTAGCAAAACCCGGCCACAAAAAAAGCCCCACGCCAAAAAAATCAGGCATGGGGCGTGCGTTATACCGCGAGACGGTTCGGGAGTTCGGGCAGGGCGTGTCCGGTCAGACGCAGATGCCTTTGCGGCACTGCACTTGCGCGGTACGTACTCGGGAGAAGGCGCGGGCCAGGCGCAGGAGCATTTCGTCAATGTTGGCCTTGCTGACGGTCAGCGCCGGGGTAAAGCGCAGGCAGTCGGGTTGCGGGGCATCGAGCAGCAGACCTTCGTACAACGCTGCCTTGACCACGGCATCGGCGCAATCGTCTGAAAGGGTCAGCCCCCAAAGCAGTCCTTGGCCGCGCAATTCGCCGTGGCCATAACGATGGGACAACCGCTGCAGCCCCTCACGCAGGTGCTGACCGACTTCTCCGACATGCTCCAGAAATGTCTTGTCCAGAACGCTGTCGAGCACCGCCAGGCCTGCCACGGTCATCAGCGCATTGCCATGATGGGTGCCGCTCATTTCACCGGTTTCAAAGCAGCAGGCCTTGCCCCGCGCCAGCAGGGCGGCCAGCGGCACGCCACCGCCCAGTCCTTTGCCGAGGACCACGATATCGGCCCGTACGCCGTAGGTCTGTTCGGCGAGCAAGGTGCCGCAGCGACCGACGCCGGTTTGCACTTCGTCGAGGATCAGCAGGATGCCGAGTTCTCGGCACAGACGCTCCACGCCTTTGAGGTAATGCGCCGTGGCCGGAATCACTCCGGCCTCGTTCTGGATCGGCTCAACCATGATCGCCACGGTCCGCTCATCCACGGCGGCGTGCAGTGCCGGGAGGTCGTTGAACGGCACAGGGCTGAAGCCCGGAAGTTGCGGCTCGAATCGGTTCGTCAGCGTCGAACTGTCCGACGCCGACATCGTCCCCAGACTACGACCGTGGCAGCCGTTGCTGGCAACGATAATCCGCGAAGCGCCGCTGCGATGTTGCTGACCCCACTTACGCGCCAGTTTGATCGCCGCCTCACAGGCTTCGCTGCCCGTGTTGAGCAAATACGCCTGGTCGCTGCCGGTGCTCAGGCACAGGCGCTCGGCAAGGTTGAGCAGGCCGCGGTTATTCAGGCCGAAGCCAGGATTGATCAACGACTGGGCCTGCGCTGTTATCGCACTGACCAGTGCCTTGGGGCTGTGGCCGAGGCTGTTGGCCCCACCGCCCTGGGAAAAATCCAGATACGCACGATCACCACTGTCCCACAGCCATGAGCCCTGGCCACGGACGAACACCTGTTGCGGCCGCTCGACACTTGGCATCAAACACTCACTGGAAAGGATGTCGTCCCTGTAGGAAAAGGAAGCGCCCGCCACCAGATCATCGAGACTCGGTGAATGACGGCGCAGGTTGAACAGATTCATGGGTTCAACCCTCGTTTGGGGTGTTTTGCCTTACCTATGCAAACACCCTCGAAGTAATCGGTATTCATCGCGTTCTGTGGCCCCTGTAAGCCTTATGAATGCGGTTAGACTAGGGGCAGACACGGCGTTGAGCCATTTCGATTTCCGAGCATTTTCGATAAGTAATACTTATGGATTTCAAGCAACTGCGTTATTTCGTCGCGGTCTATGAAGAAGGTCATGTCGGGCGCGCCGCCGAACGGCTGTCGATCTCGCAACCCGCCCTGTCCCAGCAGATCCGTCACCTCGAACAGTTACTCGATGTAAGCCTCTTCGAGCGCAGCAGCAAACGCCTGTTGCCGACGCTGGCGGCCCACACGCTGTACAACCATGCCCTGCCCTTGCTCGACGGCCTGCAACGGGCCCGCGAAGCGCTCGGCAATTTCAAGGGCCAGGCGTTGCGCACACTGGCCATCGGTGTCTTGCAGACGGTCCATACCAGCCTGGTGCCGCAGATGCTTGAACGGGTGCGCAAGGCGCAGCCGCATCTGGTGGTGCAGATCTACGAATTGACGGGGTTGGAGATCGAGCGACGACTGCTCAATGGTTCGTTGGATATCGGCATCAGCTATCTGCCGCCCCGGCAACCGGGACTGCATGGCGTGATGCTGTACGAAGATGAACTGACCCTTGTCATCCCGGCGGAGCATCCACTGCGCGAATTCAAGAAGGTGTCCATGAGCCAGGCCGCCGAGCTGCCAATGCTGTTACTGGGCGAGGAGTTCCAAGTGCGGCAAATCTGGCAGGCGCAACTGGCAAATCTGGGGCGACGGCCACAAGTGCAGGCAGAACTGAACAACATGGCCGGAATACTCGACAGCCTGCCGCACACGCGATTGGCGACGGTGCTGCCGGGGCGTTCGCAAAAGGCTCATGGCAATAAGGAGTTGCTGTGGAAGCCCCTGAGCGAACCGAGGGTGCCACTGAAAGTAGGATTGGTGTGCAGGGATGTGCAACGGCAGCAGGCCTCGCTCGCGTTGCTGCGGACCTTGCTTGAAGAGGTGATGAATCGGCCGGATGAACGTTTGAGCGGCCCGCCGGAGCTGGATGGCCTGAGCTGAAACTTTTTCGCAGGCATAAGAAAACCCCGCCGAAGCGGGGCTTTGCAGACTGTTTCCCTGACATCCATTTCACTCCGCCATCCTGGCAGAATCCTACGTGTCCGTGTTGTTGCTTTGCGCTTCCTGCGCGACGTCCATGGGAAGTAGATTAGCTGTGGATCCAATCTGCTTCTATGGGAGAAAAGCAGCACGTCATGTAAGAGAATGCTTACATGACGTTACATTGTCAGAACTGCGCGGCGTCCAGCAAAAACAGCGACTCGCTACCGGCTTTCACCGAGGCACTCAACGAGTGAATCCGCGGCAACAGGCGGGCGAAGTAGAACCGCGCCGTACCCAGCTTGCTGGCGTAGAAATCGTCCTGCGCTTCCTTGCCGAAAGCAGCCTTGGCCATCAGTGCCCACATGTAAGCGTAGGCGACATAACCGAACACTTGCAGGTATTCCACCGAAGCGGCGCCGATTTCGTTCGGGTTGGCTTTCGCCCGGTCCAGCAACCAGGCCGTCAGTTCGTCGAGGGTGGTCACGGCATCGTTCAACGGCTTGGTGAACTCTGCCAGATCAGCGCTGGCAGTCGCCGTGAAGTGACGAATCTCGTCAGCGAACAGGTTGTAGAACGCCCCGCCGCTGCCGACGATCTTGCGCCCCACCAGGTCCAGCGCCTGGATGCCGTTGGTGCCTTCGTAGATCTGGGTGATGCGCACGTCACGCACCAGTTGCTCCTGGCCCCATTCACGAATGTAACCGTGACCGCCGAATACTTGCTGGCCGTGGACCGTGGTTTCCAGGCCGAGGTCGGTGAGGAACGCCTTGGCCACCGGGGTCAGCAGTGCCACCAGGTCTTCCGCGCGTTTGCGGGTGGCGGCGTCTTCGCTGAACTTGGCCGTATCGAGTTGCATGGCCACATAAGTCGAGAAGGCACGACCGCCCTCGTTCGAGGCTTTCATGGTCAGCAGCATGCGACGCACGTCCGGGTGGACGATGATCGGGTCAGCCACTTTGTCCTTGTTCTGCGCGCCGGTCGGCGAACGGCTTTGCAGACGGTCACGGGCGTATTCGACGGCGTTCTGATAGGAGCGCTCGCCGCTGGCCAGCCCCTGGATGCCAACGCCCAGGCGCTCGTAGTTCATCATGGTGAACATCGCCGCCAGGCCTTTGTTCGGCTCGCCGACCAGATAACCCACGGCTTCGTCGAAGTTCATCACGCAGGTCGCGGACGCCTGGATGCCCATCTTGTGTTCGATCGAACCGCAGTTGGCCGGGTTACGCGCACCCAGGCTGCCATCGGCATTGACCATGAACTTCGGCACCAGGAACAACGAAATGCCTTTCGGGCCCGCCGGGGCGTCCGGCAGTTTGGCCAGCACCAGGTGAATGATGTTTTCGGTCAGGTCGTGCTCACCGCCGGTGATGAAGATCTTGGTGCCGCTGACCTTGTAGGAACCGTCGGCCTGAGGTTCGGCCTTGGTGCGGATGATCCCCAGGTCGGTACCGGCGTGCGGCTCGGTCAGGCACATGGAACCGGCCCAGACGCCCGCGTACATGTTCGGCAGGTACGCCGCTTTCAGCTCTTCGCTGGCGTGGGCGTTGATCGACAGGCAAGCCCCGGCGGTCAGCATCGGGTACAGGCCAAACGACAGGCTCGCGGAGTTGACCATTTCTTCGACCTGGGCCGACACCGCCTTGGGCATGCCCATGCCGCCGTACGCCGGATCGCCACCAACGCCGACCCAACCGCCTTCAGCGTAGGTCTGATAAGCCTGTGGGAAACCGGCCGGCGTGGTGACGGCACCGTCCGCCCAGTGGCAACCTTCTTCGTCAGCTGCGCGGCTCAGGGGGGCGATGCTTTTGCTGGTGACCTTGCCGGCTTCTTCGAGAATGGCTTCAACGGTTTCAGCATCAACGGTTTCGGCCAACGCCGGCAACTCGGCCCAGAGTTTGGCGACCTCGAAAACTTCGTTGAGGACGAAGCGCATATCGCGCAGGGGCGCTTTGTAGTCAGCCATGGCAAACCTCGCAAGATCTAATACAGGTGATTCACAGGAATGGTGTTTTCGATGTTTCCGAGTGTAACTCATCAACTTTTGCGACACATAGGGTCAGCACATGACTGTTTTGTAATTTTTAGTCAGCAGAAAAAAGCCCGCGCAAGGCGGGCTCCTTGAAACAGAGTTGAGTGCTTACAACGCAAACAACTCCGCCGGCAATTGCATCAGACAATCACTCCCCGCCTCGATCGCCGCCCGGTGTGTGGCAGTACGTGGCAACAGTCGCTTGAAGTAAAACTCGCTGGTCGCCAGTTTCGCCCGGCAGAAATCGGCATCGCCTTCACCCGTTTCAAGCTGTGCCTGCGCCACCAACGCCATGCGCAACCACAAGTAGCCGAGGATGATGTAGCCGCTGTACATCAGGTAATCCACCGAGGCAGCCCCGACTTCATCCGGATTCTTCATGGCGGCCATCCCGATACGGGTCGTCAGTTCACCCCATTGCTGATTCAGCTCATTGAGCTGAGCCACATAGCTGGCCAATTGCGGATGATCCGCGTGCGCCGCGCAAAACTTGTGAACGATTCGGGTGAAGCCTCGCAGCAGTTTGCCCTGACTGCCGAGGACTTTACGTCCGAGCAGGTCCAGCGCCTGAATGCCGTTGGTGCCTTCATAAATCGGCGCGATACGGCAATCGCGCACCAGTTGCTCCATACCCCATTCGCGAATGAAGCCATGGCCGCCAAACACCTGCATGCCGTGGTTGGTCACTTCCAGGCCGGTTTCGGTCATGAAGGCTTTGCAGATCGGCGTCAGGAACGCCAACAAGTCTTCTGCCTCCTGACGCGCCGCTTCATCGGTTCCCAGATGCGCGGCATCCAGTAACTGCGCGGTGAAATACGTCAGTGCGCGATTGCCTTCGTTGAAGGATTTCATGGTCAACAACATCCGGCGTACATCCGGATGAACGATGATCGGGTCGGCCGCTTTTTCCGGGGCTTTCGGGCCCGTCAGCGCACGCATCTGCAAACGCTCATTGGCGTACTTGATCGCGCCCTGGAAACTCGCCTCGCCCAGACACAAACCCTGCATGCCGGTGCCCAGCCGCGCGTGGTTCATCATGGTGAACATGCAGTTCAGGCCCTTGTTCGCTTCACCGATCAGAAAGCCCTTGGCCTCGTCGAAGTTCATCACGCAAGTGGCCGAGGCCTTGATGCCCATTTTGTGCTCGATGGAACCGCAGGACACGCCATTGCGGTCCCCTGCTTCGCCTGCTGCATCGGGCAGGAACTTGGGCACGATGAACAGCGAAATGCCCTTGGTCCCGGCCGGCGCATCGGGCAGTTTCGCCAGCACCAGGTGGATGATGTTATCGCTCATGTCGTGCTCACCGGCAGAGATGAAAATCTTGCTGCCGGAGATTGCATAACTGCCGTCGGCTTGAGGCACGGCACGGGTCTTGATGATGCCCAGGTCGGTGCCGCAATGGGCCTCGGTCAGGCACATGGTGCCGGTCCATTGGCCGGCCGTTAGCTTGCTCAGGTAGGTCTGTTTCTGCTCCTCGGTGCCATGGGCGTGGATCGCCGACATCGCACCGTGGGTCAGGCCGGGGTACATGCCCCACGACGTATTGCTGGACGCCACCATTTCGCTGATGACCAGCCCCAGGGAGCTGGGCAAACCCTGGCCACCGTACGCCGGATCCGCCGCTAGGCCATGCCAGCCGCCTTCCACATAGTGGGCGAAAGCCTGTTTGAAGCCGGCGGGCGTCGTCACCACGCCATTGTCGAAATGGCAGCCCTCTTCGTCGCCGCTGCGGTTGAGGGGGGACAACACGTTCTCACAGAATTTTGCACCTTCTTCGAGGATCGCATTGATCATGTCCGGACTGGCGTCCGTGGCACCCAATGCCGCGTAGTTGCCGTGAAAGTCGAAGACGTGGTCGATCAGAAAGCGCATGTCGCGCAAGGGAGCTTTGTACTCGGGCATGGTCATTCTCCGTCAGCAGATTTCTTCAACCTACTGCCGCCGACCACGCCCCACAATCACTGTCCAGACGCTGAATGCGCCATCATCACTCAGCCGTGGCAGCGTCCCTGCGCACGGCACCACGGCGGTTCTGCCCGAACGCCACGACGCAGTTACGCCCGGCGCCCTTGGCGCTGTAGAGCGCCTGGTCGGCGGACTTGAGCACTTCTTCGGGGGTACGTTGCTCAACCCGTTCGGCGACGCCGATGCTGACGGTGACCGACACGCTCGAAGCGCTGGAGCCGGAGCGACGTTGACGCCCCTGGCTGTCATCCTGCGGACGGCTGTCCTGATTGCGCAGATGAATGTTGTAGGTGGCGATGGATTCGCGGATCACTTCCAGGTGCGGCAGGCACTCCTCCACGGTCTTGCCGGCAAACACCAGGGCAAACTCCTCACCGCCGTAGCGATACGCCTTGCCGCCGCCACTGATTTTCGCCAGTTTGCTGGCCACCAGGCGTAACACCTGGTCGCCGACATCGTGGCCGTGGGTGTCGTTGAATTTCTTGAAGTGGTCGACGTCGCTCATCGCCAGCACATAGTTGCGTCCCAGACGCTGCATGCGCTCGTTCAACGCGCGGCGTCCCGGCAGCCCCGTCAGCTCGTCACGGAAGGCCATCTGGTAAGCCTCATGGGCCACGGCGGCGGCAATCATCAACATCACCTGACTGCACATGATGTTCAGGGTGAACGGCAATATGAACGTTTTCGGCAACATCCAGAACAGCCCGAGCAAGCCCACCAGTTGCGCGGCATGCAGCGGTCTCGGGTTGCGCCAATATTGCCAGGACAGCAGCAGGAAGGAGGCGATGAACACCGGGTACGACAACTGGATCAAGCTCATCCACGCGCCGTGCAAGGCTGGCCAGCGGATCTCCGACAGCCACATCAGCAGCGCCTGTGGGTAACTTTGTTCCACCCCCAATGCCACGCTGCCCACCGCCAGCAACACGGCGAAACGCGCCACCATGTCCTGGAACAGGTGGGTTCGCTCCTGCCAGGCGGCGAACACGCCGAACAACAAGGGCAGCAGCAGACAGCACAAATGGAAGACCACCGCGGCGTCTTCCCGCACCTTGCCGTTGTCGCGGTAGTAGTCAGTCTGGGTGTCGAGCAGGAAGTAGGCGATGTACACCGTGACCATCAGGAACAGTTCACGCTGGCGCCGGTAAACCGCGCAGTAGGCACCGCCGAGCAGCAGCACCAACGTGGGCAGCACGTTGAACAGCGAGGTGAAGAAGACGTTCAGATCCTTGACGTAGGCAGCGGCAAGCCCCGCCAGTAACAGCAGCAATGACGGCAGAAAATGACTGAAACGTACAGCGGAAGAACGCGGCAAGGGTAAAGCTCCGACCGTCATAGCAATTGATGGCATTGTGCCTGCAATGCAGGTCAATAAGCACACACATTCTGACCAAGGTCACATGGCCATCATTGTTAACGGCAGAAGCCCTGACTTACTGAGCGATTGGGCGAGGTTTTTTTGACGAGATGCGTAACCGGATACGACACCCGCCATCGGCCCTTTTCAAGCAGGCCGACGGCTGGGTTGCCAGGCCGTTATCCCCCTCAGATATCGTTGTTGAACGGTTGCAACGGTCCCATTTCAGGTCTGCGACCTTCTGCACCGATCGGGCTGAGCTGGATGTTGGCGTCCATCGCCTGACGGGTGGTGATTTTCGGACTGACCGGTTTTTGCGTCACGGCGTTTTCATCACCCACCTGGCCTTGAGGCAGCACCAGTGACGGGTGATCGAACGGCGCCCTTTCCCACGCAACCCGCGGATCAGTCAGACCTACCTCCATGAACTTGACCAGCGCATCGATCTCATCGGGCGTCAGGTTCAGGTTGGTCATGTCCGGATCGAGGTTCGAGCCGTTGTGCTGGCTCACCGCCGGATGTTCGAATCCGCTGGTATTGCTCGCGTCCTCGCCGCGCCGGTCGCCACCACGGTTGTAGAACTCCATGACTTGCTTGAGCGTCGAGCGGCTGCCGTTATGGAAATACGGCCCGGTCAGCGCAATGTTGCGCAGCGTCGGCGTCTTGAACGCGCCATCGACCGAATCGCGGAAACCGACATTGGGTTGAAGCGTCGCATCGCAGGGAATCGCTGCGCTCAGCGGCGCTTCGAAGGTGCAGACATCGACATCCAGCGCGTCAGGAATCTTCCCGCCTTGCAGCACGGTGTTGTACTGACGGGTGAAGGACAGCGGGTTGCCCCAGGCATCCGAGCCGCCAAGCGCCAGGTCCTCCGAGGTTGGCCGCACGCCGGTGTTGTAGAAACCGTTGTCGTAGAGCGTGGTCAAGCCGTCCGCCATGACCATGCGCTCGATGCGCTCGCGGGGATGGAACTGCAAGCGGCTGGCGGCATTGGTCAGCTCCGCGCCGCCGTGACAGTTCACGCATTTGCCCTTGCCCAGGAACAGATTCATGCCCTGAACCTGCTGTTCGTTCATGGCCGTATGATCCCCCTGCAGATATGCGTCCAGCGGCGCCTGGTCGGACACCAGCGTGGCTTCATACATCTGGATCGCGAGGCCAAAGAACAGCGGGAAATTGGCTTCCATCTGGGTGTAGGGCGCACCGCCCACCAACACCTGCTGCGTGGCGTTCCACAGCCGTGGCTGGAAAGCGTTCTTGATCAGTTCGCGGTAGGTGGGCCGACGGGCACCGGACACCGGGCCCAGCACCGAGTCGGTGGACGAGATTCGCTGTTGCTTGAGCATCAGCGTGTCGAGCATGCGCCGGCCGATGTCGGCGAAGGTGCGCCCGCCACAGGACATTTCCACGGCGCTGCCGGGAGGTCCGACCGCTTGCGAAGCGGCCGAAGCATCATTGAGCGCCAGCCTGACTTTGAGCGCCACACCGCTGTTGTCCTTGGTCACGTAGATCCCGGCATCCGGGTCGCGGTTACCGAAGGGCGAGAAGCCGTTGAACACGTTATTGGCCCGACCATCCCAGAAATTGCGCACGTTGAATGCAGCGTTGATCACCGACGGCGCGTTGCGCCCGGTGCTGCGCCGCACATTGATCCCGCCGACCTGGAAGATCCCGTCCGGCTGCTGCGTGCACTTGTCGAAGCGCGGCTGGTTCGGCTTGACGAAGTTGGCGTCGAACACCCCTTGGGAACCGATCACGTCGTCGGTCGAATAAAGGATCGGTGAGTTGCGATTCAGCGGATCGGCCAGCACATGGGTCGGAAAATCGGCTTTTTTCAGCAGGTAATTCGGCCCGCCCTTGCCTCCGGATTTGGTGGTGTACGAAGGCACGTCGCCGGGAATATCGGACGCCGTGAACGGCTTGTTGAAGATTGAAGCCACGTTCGCGTTGGTGTGCGCCTGGCCCGGGTTGATCTGGTTGGTGGTCCGGTGATCGACCCCGGCGTGATAGTGACAGGATGCGCAAGCCGTGGTGCTGTCGCTGCCGACTTCCATGTCCCAGAACAGGGCCTTGCCCAGCAGGATCGCCGCCGAGCGATTGAGCACGTAGTCGGTCATCAGATCGACCTTGCGACCGCCCTCGGTGCCCGATGGGTCCGGTGGGCTCATGCCGCGCAACGATTGCAGGCTGGGCACTTCCGGTACAGGGGGATCGACCTCTACGGGATCAGCGGCGAAAGCGAAGTTCAGCGACAGACAACTTATGAGGGCGCCAGCCAGAGGGATGGCGCGCAGGACACGCAAGTTTTTGACCATGATGACACTCCCGATTCAGTTCGGAGTTGCCAGGCTCCGGTTAACCCGTTGCGAGATGGACTCATGACCAGACTGCTGCCCGCACGCGCCACAACATCGAATCGAAGTTGCCGTAGACAAGGCATGGCTGGACTGGCGAAGGGCTCGCTAATCGTTGGTTAATACATATTGGCTCGTCGCTCTGGGGCGACGCTTGATTGCACTGTAGTCGTAACAAATTATTTCAGCAGCTTTTATTTACAATTTTTTAGTTGCGCGAATGGATGTGTTAATCGCTGACGCAACTTCGGGGAGAACCTCCCCCAGCATTGGGGGAAAACCCCCACAAATAAAGGTGCAGCGGCCAAGCGAACCGAACGCCGCGACACCTTTTCAGATTGGCAGAGTAATTGCTGAATCAAGAAAAACAGACTCGAGAGAACAGCCTGCATATAGATAAACCATACGGCTTAGTTATTTAAACTTCTTACCGCCACTCAATAGAAATGAGGTGCTTACTTGCACCACATCAACTAGCCATGCACCTTCAGCTTGTAAAAATTCTGTAGGAGCGAGCTCGCTCGCGATGGACTTTAATTCGACGCGTTAAATCAGGAAGCACGCGTTATCGTTAACCTCCATCGCGAGCAAGCTCGCTCCTACAGATGAAAAAGAAACAGGCAAAAAAAAACCGCTGGACCCGAAGGACCAGCGGTTTTTGAAGTACCGCGTTAAGGCTTAGTAGCCCAGCGCGAAGTCTTCTTCTTTCATGTCCATCAGGTTGTTGGCGCCCGACAGCATGGTTGCAACGTGAGTGCGGGTACGCGGCAGGATGCGCTGGAAGTAGAAGCGCGCAGTCTGCAGCTTGGCGGTGTAGAACGCCTCGTCGGAAGTGCCGGCAGCCAGTTTTTCGGCAGCCAGGCGCGCCATGTCGGCCCAGAAGTAGGCCAGGCAGGCGTAACCGGAGTACATCAGGTAGTCCACGGAAGCTGCGCCGACTTCTTCGCGATCCTTCATGGCAGCCATACCGACCTTCATGGTCAGCTCGCCCCACTCCTTGTTCAGTGCAGCCAGCGGTGCGACGAACTCTTTGACCGCTTCGTTGCCTTCGTTGGTCTGGCAGAACTTGTGCACGATCTTGGTGAAGCCCTTCAGAGCCTCGCCTTGGGTCATCAGCACTTTACGGCCCAGCAGGTCGAGTGCCTGGATGCCGGTGGTGCCTTCGTACAGCATGGAAATACGGCTGTCGCGAACGTTCTGCTCCATGCCCCACTCGGCGATGAAGCCGTGGCCGCCATAGATCTGCACGCCGTGGTTGGCCGATTCAAAACCGACTTCGGTCATGAACGCCTTGGCGATTGGCGTCATAAACGCCAGCAGTGCGTCGGCTTTCTTCTTCTCTTCTTCGTCCACGCCGTATTTGACGATGTCGACCTGCTTGGCAGTGAAGTAAACCATTGCGCGGTTGCCTTCGGCGAAGGCCTTCATGGTCAACAGCATGCGGCGCACGTCAGGGTGCACGATGATCGGGTCAGCGGCTTTTTCCGGCGCTTTCGGGCCAGTCAGCGAGCGCATTTGCAGACGATCGCGAGCGTATTTCAGGCCGCCCTGGAAGCCGATTTCGGCGTGGGCCAGACCTTGCAGCGCGGTACCCAGACGTGCGGTGTTCATGAAGGTGAACATGCAGTTCAGGCCTTTGTTCGCCGGGCCGATCAGGAAACCGGTCGCACCGTCGAAATTCATCACGCAAGTGGCGTTGCCGTGGATGCCCATCTTGTGTTCCAGCGAACCACAGGCCACTGCGTTGCGCGCACCGACCGAACCGTCTGCGTTCGGCAGGAACTTCGGCACGATGAACAGGGAAATGCCTTTGGTACCGGCCGGTGCATCCGGCAGGCGGGCCAGCACGATGTGGACGATGTTGTCGGCCATGTCGTGTTCACCGGCCGAGATGAAGATCTTGGTGCCGGAGACTTTGTAGGAACCGTCGGCCTGAGGTTCGGCCTTGGTGCGCAGCATGCCCAGGTCGGTACCGCAGTGAGGTTCGGTCAGGCACATGGTGCCGGTCCACTCGCCGGACACCAGCTTGGTCAGATAAGCCTCTTGCTGTTCAGGCGTGCCGTGCTCGGAGATGGTGTTCATCGCGCCGTGCGACAGGCCAGGGTACATGCCCCACGACCAGTTGGACTCACCCACCATTTCGCTGATGGCCAGACCCAGGGATTCCGGCAGGCCTTGACCGCCGTGCTCGACGTCGTGGGCCAGGCTTGGCCAGCCGCCTTCGACGAATTGCTTGTACGCTTCCTTGAAGCCAGTCGGGGTTTTAACACCGGACTCGCTCCAGGTGCAGCCTTCAAGGTCGCCCACGCGGTTCAGCGGAGCCAGTACCTGCTCACAAAACTTGGCGCCTTCTTCGAGAATGGCGTCAACCATGTCCGGCGTTGCGTCCGCGCAAGCCGGAAGGCTCTGATAGTGCGCTTCGTAGCCGAGCAGTTCGTCACGAACGAAGCGAATATCACGCAAGGGGGCCTTGTAGTCAGGCATAGCGATAAACCTCTGCTGATGTAACCGGGAATGAACGACCGTGTTGATTTGTTATGACGGTCAAACAGTTGTTTGAAACATACGTTTACGCCAAAAGCTTGTCAAGCGCCGATCTTTTGCCGTTCGTCATCGCCGTTGAAATACAGGACGCACAGCGGCACGACGCCGTTGGCCGAAGCAACACGCAGTGTAGGAAAGAATAGTTTGCGGAGAAGGACTTACGCAGAAAAACGCCGCGAATGATCGCGGCGTCAGCGGTGCGGGTTTAGCGAAGCATCAGGCGAAGGTATCGATCAACGTACCGAGCACTTCGTCGGAGGCCTTGGCGACTTTGGCGCCCAGCTCCACCTGGAATTTGCCCTGGGCCATTTCCACCATGTTACTGGCCACGTCCGATTGCTGGCTGCGATCCACCGAACGCAGGCGATCGGCTTGAATCTCGGAGGACTGGCTGGTAACCGATCGCTCGATCGTATTGTTGGCGATCTGCCCGGCGGCTTGGTCTACGCGGTTCTGCCCTGCCTGAATTGTGCTCAGACCGGCATAAAAAGCGGTGTTTCCTGAGATTTCCATGGGAGAACTCGTCCTTTCAAAGGATCAACAGCGGCTATTGAAGCAGACGCTTGCCCAAAACGCCCGACAAAAACACTAATGGCACAGTGCCTTGTCATAGGCAAAACCCTTTCCTGAACGTCAATCGAGCAAGTCCAGTTGCAGATGCTCGGCCACCGCTTCGGCTGTTACCACCTTGAGTTTTGGCACCCGCCCCAGGCACGGCGCCGGAATGCGCTCGGCGAGTGTCGCCAGATTTTCTTCCAGGCGCGAAGTCTTCGGATCGATGATATTGGCCACCCACCCTGCCAACTGCAAACCGTCCCGGGCAATCGCCTCGGCCGTCAGTAACGCATGGCTGATGCAGCCCAGGCGCACGCCGACCACCAGAATCACCGGCAGACCGAGCGCTATTGCCAGGTCCGACAAATTATCCTGATCTGCCAGTGGCACCCGCCAGCCACCGGCACCTTCGACCAAGGTGAAGTCAGCCTGCATGTCGAGAATCTGCCGCATGGGCGTCAACAGCGATTGCACCGTCAGCGCCACGCCCGCCTCGCGTGCCGCCAGATGCGGTGCGATGGCGGGTTCGAACGCCATCGGGTTGACCTGTGGATAAGTCAACGGCACCGAGCATTCCGCCAGCAGTGCCAGCGCATCGGCATTGCGCAAGCCCTTGGGCGTCACATCGCACCCGGAGGCGACCGGTTTACCCGCTGCCGTGCTCAAGCCTGCCGACCGCGCCGCGTGCAGCAAACCGGCGGCCACTGTGGTTTTACCGACATCGGTGTCGGTGCCGGTGATGAAATAGGCTGCGCTCATAAGGGTTTCTCCATAACGGCGTACACCACTTGATAAGTCGCCGGCAGGCCTTGGGCCTGACGAAACTGCTCATATGCCTCAATCAAACCCATGATCCGCGCCCGACCGGTCAATCCGCCCGGTCGCCCCGGGTTCAAATTGTGCGCGCCCAGTGCCTTGAGTTCGTGGGTCAAGCTGCGCACATCCGGGTAATACAGCACGTGGGGACGGGTTTGCAGACTGATCGCCCGCAGGCCGCTGGCCGCGCACAACTGTTGATAAACCGCGAATTCACGGAAGCGGTTGACGTGCACCATGCCGTCCACTTGCCGCCAACTGTCACGCAGTTCAGACAACGTGCCCACACACAGGCTAGCAAACGCGAACATTCCGCCCGGTTTGAGCACGCGATGGGCTTCGCTGAGCACCGACGCGAAGTCCGCACACCACTGCACCGCCAGGCTGGAGAAGACCAGATCGCAGGTCGAATCGCGCAACGGCAAACGTTCGGCATCGCCGGCAACGAAGTGCGTGGCACCGCCCAATGGCCGGGCGTGATTGAGCATGCCTTCGGCGATGTCCAGCGCTACCCCCTGACCTGCCGGGAACCGCTCACCCAGTGCACGACTGAAATGCCCGGTGCCGCAGCCCAGGTCAAGCCAGCGTCCCGGCACGAAATCTTCCGGCAAACGACTCAGCAGTTGGCTACCGACATCACGCTGCAACTCAGCCACGCTGTCGTAGCTCGCTGCCGCGCGGGAAAAGGAAGCCGCTACCTGGCGTTTGTCGGGCAAACCGCCTGGCTGCTCTGGAATGGGAAGCGCAAGGGATAAATCAGTCATCACCGGACTCATGCAAAAAGGCCTGGATCGCCCCCGCCAAACCGTGGGGATCTTCCAGAAGAAACGCGTGGCTGGCCTGCTCAATCAGGCCGATTTCTACATCAGGCAGCAACGTCAGCAACGCCCCCGCGGCTTCGGCGGGGACCAGACCGTCGAGGCCGGCGAACAGATGCAATTGCGGACCGCGAAAGGCCTGCAAGGCTTGCCGGGTATCGAGTTGCGCGAGCACTTCCAGGCCGCTCATCAACACGGGGGTTGCTGTATGCGGCGCACCACCGAGCAGCAACCGCGACAACCCGCGCGGGTCTTGGGCACCTTGTGCGCAGAGCAACGAAAAACGCTTCAAGGTCATGCGCGAATCAGCGGCACAGCCAGCCAGAAACGCGTCGAAGGTTTCCCCTGGCATCGCAGTGGGCCACTGCTCATGGGCAACAAAGGAAGGGTTGCTCGCCAGCGTCAGCAAACCGCAGCAACGATCGCCGCGACGTGCCGCCAATTCCGACGCCAGCATGCCACCCAAGGACCAGCCGCCGAGCCAGGCGTCCTGCGGCAGCGTCGAATCCAGCTCATCGAGCCATTCTTCAAGGTCGCTCGATTCCAGCTCCGGCAATGGCTCGATTTCGACCCGCAGGTGTTCATCCAGGCCCTGCAAGGCCGCCGCCAAGGGCTCCAGCGGCGAAACGCCGAGCCCCCAACCGGGCAGCAGAATCAGTCGATCACGCATGGCTTGGCTCCGGTCCCAGTTGTCCGAAACAATCGGCCAATCCTTCTAACAATAGCTGCACCTGCGCTTCGCTGTGCGCGGCGGTCAGGGTCACGCGCAGACGGGCGCTGCCGGCGGGCACGGTGGGTGGGCGGATCGCGGTCACCATCAATCCGCGCTCGCGCAGCATCTGCGACAGACGCACCGCTCGCCCCGCGTCGCCGATCATGATCGGCTGGATCGGCGTGAAGCTGTCCATCAGCTCGAGGCCGATCTGCTCGGCGCCCTGGCGGAACTGGCGGATCAGCGTCTTCAGGTGTTCACGACGCCAATGCTCGCTGCGCAGCAGCTCCAGGCTTTTCAGCGTGGCGCAGGCCAGGGCGGGCGGTTGGCTGGTGGTGTAGATGTAAGGTCGGGCGAACTGGATCAGGCTCTCGATCAGCTCTTCACTGCCGGCGACAAAGGCCCCTGCCGTGCCGAATGCCTTGCCGAGCGTGCCCACCAGAACCGGGACGTCTTCCATGCTCAAACCGAAATGCTCGACGATGCCGCCACCATTTGCGCCCAGCGGACCGAAACCGTGGGCATCGTCGACCATCAGCCACGCACCTTTGGCTTTGGCTTCCCGGGCCAGCGATGGCAGATCGGCGATGTCGCCGTCCATGCTGAACACGCCGTCGGTGACCACCAGCGTATTGCCGGTGGCTTTCTCAAGACGATTGGCCAGACTTGCCGCGTCGTTATGCAAGTAGCGATTGAAGCGCGCACCCGACAACAGCCCGGCATCCAGCAAAGACGCATGATTGAGCCGGTCTTCGAGCACCGTGTCACCCTGCCCCACCAGCGCTGTGACTGCGCCGAGGTTGGCCATGTAACCGGTGGTAAACAGCAAGGCGCGTGGACGTCCAGTCAGGTCGGCCAGGGCTTCTTCCAGGGCGTGATGCGGTCCGCTGTGGCCGATCACCAGGTGCGAGGCCCCGCCGCCAACACCCCATTTCGAGGCGCCGGCACGCCAGGCTTCGATCACTTGCGGATGATTGGCCAGGCCCAGGTAGTCGTTGTTGCAGAACGCCAACAGCGGCTGGCCATCGACCACCACTTCAGGACCTTGCGGGCTTTCGAGCAACGGGCGTTGGCGGTAGAGATTTTCGGCACGACGGGCAGCCAGGCGTGCGGCGAGATCGAAAGACATGCAGGCCTCGTCTATCCAGTGACACAAGTCCACTGTGGGAGCGAGCCGGCTCCGGGCGGCGCTCCGACGAAAGCGGTGTGTCTGTCGACATCAATGTTGGATGTCAGTCCGCATTCGCGAGCAGGCTCGCTCCCACAGGGTTTTGCATTCCAATCAGAACAGCGGTTGGGCGATCAGACGGCGGCGTTATAGAACTGCTCGCTGCTCTTCTGCTCCACCAGCGCCTGTTCGATAGCCGCCTGATGCACTTCGTCGGCATGCTCTTCGCGGGCTTCCGGCAGGATGCCCAGACGCCCGAACAGTTGCATGTCCTTGTCGGCCTGCGGGTTGGCGGTGGTCAGCAATTTTTCACCGTAGAAAATCGAGTTGGCACCGGCGAAGAACGCCAGGGCCTGCATCTGCTCGTTCATGGCTTCGCGGCCGGCGGACAGGCGCACGTGGGATTTGGGCATCAGGATCCGGGCGACGGCGAGCATGCGGATGAAGTCGAACGGGTCGACGTCTTCGGCATTTTCCAGCGGCGTGCCGGCCACTTTCACCAACATGTTGATCGGCACCGACTCCGGATGCTCCGGCAGGTTGGCCAGCTGGATCAGCAAGTTGGCGCGGTCATCAAGGGACTCGCCCATGCCGAGGATGCCGCCGGAACAGATCTTCATCCCGGAGTCACGTACGTAAGCCAGGGTCTGCAGACGCTCGCTGTACGTGCGGGTGGTGATGATGCTGCCGTAGAACTCCGGCGAAGTGTCGAGGTTGTGGTTGTAGTAATCGAGGCCGGCCTTGGCCAGCGCTTCGGTCTGTTCCTGATCCAGGCGACCGAGGGTCATGCAGGTTTCCAGGCCCAGCGCCTTCACACCTTCGACCATCTTCAACACGTACGGCATGTCTTTGGCCGACGGGTGCTTCCACGCCGCGCCCATGCAGAAACGGGTCGAACCGATGGCTTTGGCGCGAGCGGCCTCTTCGAGGACCTTCTGCACTTCCATCAGCTTTTCTTTTTCCAGGCCAGTGTTGTAGTGACCGGACTGCGGACAATATTTGCAATCTTCCGGGCAGGCGCCGGTCTTGATCGAAAGCAGCGTGGAAACCTGGACGCGGTTGGCGTCGAAATGCGCGCGGTGCACGGTCTGCGCCTGGAACAGCAGGTCATTGAATGGCTGAACGAAGAGTGCTTTGACTTCGGCCAAAGACCAGTCATGACGCAGGGTGGCAGAGGTGCTGGCGCTCATGGGCATTACCTTTCTTTTATGCAGGGCACGGTTTTATGCTGGGCAAGCGACTGAGGCATGGAATAACCACAGTCGCCACACGGATGTTCGGCATATTTAAGGAAGAGCGATGCCCTGTCAACCACGATACGAAGGACCGGTTTACATCTGGTTAAAAAACAAACAAAGCTGTTTGCTCTGCGATGAAACCGCCGATGACGCCACGCCCCTTTGCATGGCGTGCGAAACCGAGCTGCCCTGGCTCGGCGACCACTGCCAGCGCTGCGCCCTGCCGCTGCCAGCAGCGGGCCTGACGTGCGGGCAATGCCTGAAGCGAGCGCCCGCCTTCGAACGGGTCATTGCGCCCTGGACTTACAGCTTCCCGATCGACAGCCTGATTACGCGTTTCAAACACAGCACGAAGTGGCCGTTTGGCCACCTGCTCGCCGAACTTCTCGCTCAATCACTGCTACATCGCTTCAATGATGATCTGCCACGGCCCGCTTTGCTGCTGCCGGTGCCGCTGGCCACCCGCCGACTTCGCCAACGGGGGTTCAATCAGGCCGCGATGTTGGCGCGATGGCTCGGCACACGCCTGGATCTGCCTTGCGATGATCGGTTGCTCCTGAGGGTTCAGGATACCGGCGCGCAACAAGCGCTGAAGGCCAGTGAACGGCAGAAAAACCTGCGCAATGCCTTCGCGCTGGCACCCGACGCATCGGTCAAAGGACAACACCTGGCATTGGTGGACGATGTGCTGACCACCGGCGCCACGGCCCAGGCACTGGCCCGTCTGCTGATGGACGCCGGTGCCGCACGGGTCGATGTCTATTGCCTGGCCCGCACGCCAAAACCCGGCGACACCGTTTGACCTGAAAACACTAAAACCTGTAGGAGCGAGCCTGCTCGCGATAGCGGTGTGACAGTCGACATCTACATTGAATGTCAGTCCGCTATCGCGAGCAGGCTCACTCCTACAAGGGCTGTGCTCGACTTGACTCCCGGGCTTGCAGAAGCCAACGTCCTCATCATCGTCACAACCCAAAGCGTCTCGCCATGTCCTTGCCTACCTTGTTGTCCCAGCACATTGTTCGCCGCCCGCAACGCATCGCCCTGTTGCAACACATAGCCGAACAAGGCTCGATCACCCGCGCAGCGAAAAGCGCGGGGCTGAGCTACAAGGCCGCCTGGGACGCCATCGACGAGCTCAACAACCTCGCACAGAAACCGCTGGTGGAACGCAGTGTCGGCGGCAAGGGCGGTGGTGGCGCCAAGTTGTCCAAGGAAGGCGAACGCGTATTGCGCCTGTACCAAAAGCTGCAGGCGCTGCAGGCTCAGGTGCTGGAAGCCGCCGAAGAGGCCAGCGACCTCGACCTGATCGGCCGCTTGATGCTGCGCACCAGCGCGCGCAATCAACTGCACGGCAAAATCGCGGCCATCGAAACCCAAGGCCACAACGACCGGATTCGCCTTGAACTGGCCGAAGGCTTGAGTATCGATGCGCAAATCACCCACGACAGCACCCTGCGCCTGGCGCTGGAAACCGGCACCGAAGTGGTGGCGCTGATCAAGGCCGGCTGGCTCGAGTTGCTTGGCACCGGGGACGTCGCAATGCCCGGACACAATTGCCTCAACGGCACGATCGAGGAAATTCTCGACGCTGCAGACGGCCCCAGTGAAGTGCGCATCGCCCTGCCCAACGGCCAGACACTCTGCGCACTGGCCGAACCCGAACATCTGCAAGCGCGGGGGTTGATCACAGGAAAACCGGTGAACGTGCAATTTTCGCCCTCCAACGTGCTACTGGGCACACCGCTGTAAGCGCACTGCAACAAAACCTTCATCACCCATCATTAAGGTGACTGCCAAAACCGCAGGGAGCCTGATGTGAGCCTATTGGAAGAACACCAAACCACCGACCTCGAACAAATGGTCGGCCTCAGCCGTCGTGGATTTATCGGGGCCGGAGCCCTGTGTGGCGCCGCGATGTTCATGGGCGGCAGTCTGCTGAGCCGCAGCGTGATGGCCGCCACCGCTGGCCCTGGACCCTTGTTGGGTTTCGCCAGCATTCCCGCCGCCACCGCAGACAGCATTAGCCTGCCGCCCGGTTACAAGTCCTCGGTGCTGATCAGCTGGGGGCAGCCCCTGCACAAGAATGGCCCGGCCTTCGATCCCAGCGGTAATGGCAGCGCCGAGCAGCAGGAAGTGCAGTTCGGTGATCACAACGACGGCATGAGCCTGTTCGCCTTTCCCGGCGACCACAACCGGGCGCTGATGGCGATCAACAACGAATACACCAATTACCGCTACCTCTACCCCCACGGCGGCATGCCGCAATCGGCCGAAGAGGTGCGCAAGGCCCTGGCCGCCGAAGGTGTGACGGTAATGGAAGTCCAGCGCAAGAACGGTCAGTGGCAGTTCGTCCAGGGTTCGCGCTACAACCGGCGTATCCACGGCAACTCGCCGATCAACCTGAGCGGCCCGGCCGCCGGACACGAGTTACTGAAAACCAGCGCCGACCCACACGGCAAGACAGTCCTCGGCACCTTCCAGAATTGCGCCAACGGCCAGACACCGTGGGGCACCTACCTGACCTGCGAAGAGAACTTCACCGATTGCTTTGGCAGCAGTAATGCCGAGCAGAAGTTTGACGCAGCGCAGAAACGCTACGGCGCGGTGGCGGCCAGCAAGGAGATCAACTGGCATCAGCACGATGCGCGTTTCGATCTGGCGAAGAATCCCAACGAACTCAACCGTCACGGCTGGATCGTGGAGATCGACCCGTTCGATCCGCAATCGACCCCAGTCAAGCGCACCGCGCTGGGTCGCTTCAAACATGAAAACGCTGCCATAGCCGAAACCAATGACGGCCATGCCGTGGTGTACATGGGCGACGATGAACGCGGCGAGTTCATCTACAAATTCGTCAGCCGCGACAAGATCAATCACAAGAACCCCAAGGCCAATCGCGACCTGCTGGACCACGGTACGTTGTACGTGGCGCGTTTCGACGCTGGCGACGGCAATGCCGATCATCCCAAAGGCCAGGGCGAGTGGACCGAACTGACCCACGGCAAGAACGGCATCGATGCCAGTAGCGGTTTTGCCGACCAGGCTGAAGTGCTGATTCACGTGCGCCTGGCGGCCAGCGTGGTGAAAGCCACGCGCATGGATCGTCCGGAATGGATCGTGGTGAGCCCCAAGGACGGCCAGGTCTATTGCACCCTGACCAACAACGCCAAGCGTGGCGAAGACGGGCAACCGGTCGGCGGACCGAATCCGCGGGAAAAGAATGTCTATGGGCAAATCCTGCGCTGGCGCACCGACCGTGACGATCACGGTTCCAAAACCTTTGCCTGGGATTTGTTCGTGGTCGCCGGCAACCCGCAGGTGCATGCCGGCACGCCAAAGGGCGGCTCGTCGAACATCACGCCGCAGAACATGTTCAACAGCCCGGATGGCCTGGCGTTCGATGATGCCGGTCGCTTGTGGATTCAAACTGACGGCGACGCCAGCAATGCCGGTGACTTTGCCGGCATGGGCAACAACCAGATGCTCTGCGCCGATCCGGTGACGGGCGAAATTCGCCGCTTCATGGTCGGGCCGATTGGCTGTGAAGTGACGGGGATCAGCTTTTCGCCGGATCACAAAACAATGTTCGTCGGGATTCAGCATCCGGGTGAATTCGGTGGTTCGACCTTCCCCGAGCACCTGCCCAATGGCAAACCACGGTCGTCGGTGATTGCCATTACCCGTGAAGATGGCGGGATCGTCGGCGCCTGACAGGACGATTTCGCGAGCAGGCTCGCTCCCACAGGGGGACTTCGGTGTGCATGCAATGGGTGACACACAGGAGACCCATTGTGGGAGCGAACCTGCTCGCGAAGGCGCCAACACAAACACCACACATCTGAACCCCACCCCCTAAAGCCGCCTCGTCTGCGCTACCATGCCTGGCCGGACGCAGCAGCCTGCTGCGCGCAGGAGTCAGCATGGCCCACCCGTTTGAAACCCTCACCCCAGACCTCGTGCTCGATGCCGTCGAAAGCATCGGCTTCTTGAGTGATGCGCGCATCCTGGCGCTCAACAGCTACGAAAACCGTGTCTATCAGGTCGGCATCGAAGACTCCGAGCCACTGATCGCCAAGTTTTACCGCCCGCAGCGCTGGACCAACGAAGCGATTCTGGAGGAACACCAGTTCACCTTCGAACTCACTGAAGTCGAAGTGCCGGTGGTTGCGCCGTTGATCCACAACGGTGAAACCCTGCACGAACACAACGGCTTCCGGTTCACCCTGTTTCCCCGTCGGGGTGGCCGCGCGCCGGAGCCGGGCAATCTCGACCAGCTGTATCGCCTGGGGCAATTGCTTGGTCGCCTGCATGCCGTCGGTGCGACCAAACCGTTCGAGCACCGCGAAGCGCTGGCGGTCAAAAACTTCGGCCATGACTCACTGGCGACCTTACTCGAAGGCAACTTCATTCCCCGCAGCCTGCTGCCGGCCTACGAGTCCGTGGCCCGCGATCTGCTCAAACGCGTGGAAGAGGTCTACAACGACACGCCACACCAGAACATCCGCATGCACGGCGACTGTCACCCCGGCAACATGATGTGCCGAGACGAGGTGTTCCACATCGTCGACCTCGATGACTGTCGCATGGGCCCGGCCGTGCAAGACATCTGGATGATGCTGGCCGGCAACCGCCAGGACTGCCTGGGCCAGTTGTCGGAATTGATGGATGGCTACAACGAGTTCCACGACTTCGACCCGCGAGAACTGGCGCTGATCGAACCGTTGCGTGCCCTGCGCCTGATGCATTACAGCGCCTGGCTTGCCCGTCGCTGGGACGATCCGGCGTTTCCGCGCAGCTTTCCGTGGTTTGGCTCGGAGCGGTATTGGGGTGATCAGGTGTTGGCGTTGCGTGAACAACTGGCGGCACTCAACGAAGAGCCACTGAAGTTGTTCTGACAAACAAAGACCCAATGTGGGAGCGAGCCTGCTCGCGAATACGGTGCACATCCAGCACATCTATGGCTGACACACCGCTTTCGCGAGCAGGCTCGCTCCCACAGGTTGTCAGTGCTCACCATTCCAGCAGGACATTAGCAACCAAACCTCCTTACAATCCCTTCTTTGTTAGCTGCCTAAGCAAGGATTCTGCATGCAAGCCGCCAACCCGCGTCGCGGGTACATACTGGGCCTGACCGCCTACATCATCTGGGGCCTTTTCCCGCTCTACTTCAAAGCCATCGCCAGCGTGCCCGCCGTGGAGATCATCATCCACCGCGTGCTGTGGTCGGCTTTGTTTGGCGCCTTGCTGCTACTGGTCTGGAAGCACCCGGGCTGGTGGCGCGAACTGCGGGAGAACCCGCGACGGCTGGCAATCCTCGCCTTGAGCGGTACCTTGATCGCGGCCAACTGGCTGACCTACGTCTGGTCGGTGAACAACGGGCGCATGCTCGAAGCCAGCCTGGGCTACTACATCAACCCACTGGTGAACGTGCTGTTGGGGATGCTGATCCTTGGCGAGCGGCTGCGACGCATGCAGTGGATTGCCGTGGGTCTGGCGACCATCGGTGTGGCGCAGCAGGTATGGCAAGTCGGCAGCCTGCCCTGGGTGTCGCTGGTGCTGGCATTGACCTTCGGTTTCTACGGGCTGATTCGCAAGCAGGCGCCGGTCAAGGCGCTGCCGGGTCTGGTGGTGGAAACCTGGATGCTGGTGCCGATCGCCCTGGCCTGGTTGCTGCTCAATCCGACCGCCCATAGCGCTCAGGCCGAATTCTGGACCACCTCCGAAGCCTGGTGGCTGGTGGCGGCCGGGCCGGTTACGTTGGTGCCGCTGGTGAGTTTCAACGCCGCTGCACGGCACTTGCCTTACACCACGCTGGGATTCCTCCAGTACCTGGCGCCCACGCTGGTGTTGTTGCAAGCCGTACTGCTGTTTGGTGAGCACTTGTCGTCCAGCACGCTGCTGGCGTTCGTCTTTATCTGGGCGGGATTGGCGGTTTACAGCGTCGATGCGTGGATAAGTCTGCGCCGCCGCAACTGATCAAAAAACATACAAACCTCCGCAGGCCACGGTTCATGTGGCCTGCATCGTTCCTTCCCAAGGTTATCCACAGCGTGATCCCCGGCGTTTGTGCGCAAGTCGCTGAATACTGGCGGTTTTTTGATCAATGCTCGCCAAGCCACGGTTGACGTGGCCTGGCGGGCTGTCTCTACAGGTTATCCACAGGCAGGTGCACGTTTAACTTGGATAACCGATCAGGGCTCACTGCGCAGCACCAATTCCACCATCAGGTCGTCAGCCAGGGTTTCCAGGCGTGACTGCAGCACGTCCAGGGAAAGCGTCAGCGGTACCGCCAGAATCGCTTCGGCGTGAAACAGCGGCTCGCTGCTCATCGGCGCCGGACGCACTTCCGTCACCAGCCGTTCCAGGTTCACGCCCTGCTCACTGAGCAAGCGGGTAATGTCCCGCACGATCCCCGGCCGGTCATTGCCCACCAGCTCCATGGCAATCGGTTTCCAGGTGCATGATTGCTCGATGCTGCTTTCGGCGATCAACACCCGAATGCCTTGGGCGGATAACCCTTTCAAGGCGTCCACCAGCGCGTCGTAGGCTTCGGCCGGTACGCCCACCCGAAGAATCCCGGCAAATTGCCCGGCCATGCGCGACATGCGGCTTTCCAGCCAGTTGCCACCGTGCTCGGCAATGCATTGGGCAATGCGCTCGACCTGCCCAGGCTTGTCCGGAGCGAA
The DNA here is from genome assembly GCF_013359695.1 of Pseudomonas sp. C2B4. Classification (GTDB taxonomy): domain Bacteria; phylum Pseudomonadota; class Gammaproteobacteria; order Pseudomonadales; family Pseudomonadaceae; genus Aquipseudomonas. The sequence goes on along the minus strand of NZ_JABFMU010000002.1, from coordinate 216,770 downwards.
AACAGTGAGTACGAGGTGGTCCATGGCGCAGCCCTCTGGTCATGATTTTTGTTTTAGAAAACCCAAGTATAGGCAAGGGTTAAACCTGCGCTGGCAGGTCCGACGCCTTCGCGAGCAGGCTCGCTCCCACAATGGCTTGCGCGCCCCCTGTGGGAGCGAGCCTGCTCGCGAACGGGACGCCGCCGTCCATGCAAAACCATAAATCGTGTACAACTTTTTATATTTAACTGGAACAATCTCATGCTTTTTTGAGAACATCCTCATCCCCGGCGTGACTGCAATGCGTCATGGGGTCGCAGAACGACGTAATTAGTCTAATTTTCACAAGCGCAATTCATCATGTAGTATGCCGCAGCGCGCACTACATAACGTTGGATCGATGTCTGCCACAGGCGCAGTCGCATCCCTGAAAGCCCCGTCAGCAAGGCCTCAACGCCGTTGATTGGTCCCAACCCAGCCGTCAGAAATGGCATGCACTGGTCGCAGGGTTTGTGGTTTAAATGCCAAAGGCTTCATTGTTAAATTGAAGAGCTGAAAAGCGAAATAGCTGAGCAGAGTGAGGCAAGCAATGACTGAACACGTTCAAGTCGGTGGCCTGCAGGTCGCCAAAGTCCTGTTCGACTTCGTGAACAACGAAGCCATTCCCGGAACCGGCCTCACCGCCGACCAGTTCTGGGCCGGTGCCGACAAGGTCATCCATGACCTGGCGCCGAAGAACAAAGCCCTACTCGCCAAACGCGATGATTTCCAGGCTCGTATCGACGGCTGGCACCAGTCCCGTGCCGGTCAGGCCCACGACGCCGTGGCTTATAAAGCCTTCCTGCAAGACATCGGTTATCTGCTGCCAGAAGCGGCCGATTTCCAGGCGACGACGCAAAACGTCGATGAAGAAATCGCCCGCATGGCCGGTCCACAACTCGTGGTACCGGTGATGAACGCCCGTTTCGCCCTGAATGCCTCGAACGCCCGCTGGGGTTCGCTGTATGACGCGCTCTACGGCACCGACGCCATCAGCGAAGCCGATGGCGCGGAAAAAGGCAAAGGCTACAACAAGGTTCGCGGCGACAAGGTCATCGCCTTCGCCCGCGCTTTCCTCGACGAAGCCGCGCCATTGGCGGCCGGCTCCCACGTCGATTCGACAAACTACAAAATCGTTGACGGCAAACTGGTCATCGCCCTCAAAGGCGGCAGCAACACCGGCCTGCGCAACGACGCCCAGTTGATCGGCTTCCAGGGCGATGCTTCGGCACCGACCGCGATCCTGCTGAAAAACAACGGCCTGCATTTCGAAATCCAGATCGATGCCAGCACCCCGGTCGGCCAGACCGACGCTGCCGGCGTCAAAGACGTCCTGATGGAAGCCGCGCTGACCACCATCATGGATTGCGAAGACTCCGTCGCCGCTGTCGATGCCGATGACAAGGTGGTGATCTACCGCAACTGGCTCGGCCTGATGAAGGGCGACCTGTCGGAAGAAGTCGCCAAGGGCGGCAAGACCTTCACCCGTACCATGAACGCCGACCGCACCTACACCGCCGTCGACGGCAGCCAAGTGAGCCTGCACGGTCGCTCGCTGTTGTTCGTGCGCAACGTCGGTCACCTGATGACCATCGACGCGATTCTGGACAAAGACGGCAACGAAGTGCCGGAAGGCATCCTCGACGGTCTGGTGACTGTTCTGGCGGCGATGCACAACCTGAACGGCAACACCTCGCGCAAAAACACCCGTACCGGCTCGGTCTACATCGTTAAACCGAAAATGCACGGCCCTGAAGAAGCTGCGTTCACCAACGAACTGTTCGGCCGCATCGAAGACGTGCTGGGTCTGCCGCGCAACACCCTCAAAGTCGGGATCATGGACGAGGAGCGTCGCACCACGATCAACCTCAAGGCCTGCATCAAGGCGGCGAGCGAGCGTGTGGTGTTCATCAACACCGGTTTCCTCGACCGCACGGGCGATGAAATCCACACCTCCATGGAAGCCGGCCCGATGGTGCGCAAGGCGGACATGAAGGCGGAGAAATGGATTGGCGCCTACGAGAACTCCAACGTCGATATCGGCTTGAGCACCGGCCTGCAAGGTCGCGCGCAGATCGGTAAAGGCATGTGGGCCATGCCTGACCTGATGGCGGCGATGCTGGAACAGAAAATCGCTCACCCACTGGCCGGCGCCAACACCGCCTGGGTGCCTTCGCCAACCGCCGCGGCCCTGCACGCGCTGCACTACCACAAGGTTGACGTGTTCGCCCGTCAGGCCGAACTGGCCAAGCGTGCCCACGCTTCGGTGGACGACATCCTGACCATCCCGCTGGCGGTCAACCCGCAGTGGACCGCCGAGCAGATCAAGAACGAACTGGACAACAATGCCCAGGGCATTCTCGGTTATGTAGTGCGCTGGATCGACCAAGGCGTTGGTTGTTCGAAAGTGCCGGACATCAACGACGTCGGCCTGATGGAAGACCGTGCCACGCTGCGTATCTCCAGCCAGCACATCGCCAACTGGCTGCGCCACGGCATCGTCACCGAAGCCCAGGTCATGGAAAGCCTCAAGCGCATGGCGCCGGTGGTTGACCGTCAGAACGCCAACGACCCGCTGTATCGCCCGCTGGCACCAAACTTCGACAGCAACATCGCCTTCCAGGCAGCCGTCGAGTTGGTGATCGAAGGCACCAAACAGCCGAACGGCTACACCGAGCCGGTTCTGCACCGTCGTCGTCGCGAGTTCAAGGCCGCCAATGGCCTGTAACTGAGCGCTGATGCCGGATATGAAAAAGCCCTGATCGAAAGATCAGGGCTTTTTTGTTCGATTGAAATCAGCGGCGTTGTATTCACTGTAGGAGCGAGCTTGCTCGCGAAAAACCCGAGGGCGGCGCTGGCATCTGGTTTCACGCGTAATCGTTCACGACCATCGCGAGCAAGCTCGCTCCTACAGGGTTGGGGCTGCGTTAAATTTCCGGATCAGGGCTCCATCCCCAACTCATGCTTGACCAGCCCCAACAACTTGCCGGTGTCGATGGGCTTGAGCAGAAAGTCCACCACGCTCAAATGCATCGCGGCGATGGCGTCTTTCACGTCGGCATCGCCGGAGACGATGATGAACGGCATCGCCGCCCGCACCGACTCCCGCACCTGGCGGATCAGATCGAGACCGTCGATATGCCCCATCCGCAGATCGGTAATCACCAGCCCGATCGAAGGCTTCTCTTCAAGCATCTTGAGTGCAGTTTCGCCACTGGCCGCCGTCATGCAGCGAATGCCGTCCAACGCCAGAATCTCTGACAGCAACTCTCGGGCGTCCTTGTCGTCATCAACGATCAGCACCCGCTGCGGCGGCAGATCGGGTTCCTGCATGACGGCACTGAGCGCTTCGCGCTCGGCATCACTCAAAATATCGTGGTCGGACATGGCATTCTCTACATGTTCAGTTCAGTTCCCTGGCACAGTGGTGAGACATCACTAAGCAGAGCTTCAATGTGCACTTCGTCGGATAATCTTCCAATAGAAGAATAGAGAGATTTTTCTCGCATTTGCGTAAGGTTTTTCCGACATTCCATCACACTCATTGCCTACCTAGACTTACGTCCAATGGGCACTCCGGCCGCAGGGGTCGACCATGGGCAGGTCATTCCACAACAAATCCAAAAAAGACTGCGGTAATGGTTATGAGTAAAGCGGACGCCTTCACACAGGCAGGGAAAACCGCGGTGTTGCAGAACATCCAGGGCACTTTGCAGTTCCTTCAGCGCTTCCCGCCCTTCAATCAGATGGAACACGCCCACCTGGCGTATCTGGTTGAGCAATGTCAGCTGCGTTTTTATGGCCCCGGCGAGAGCATCATCAAGCCCGCCGACGGCCCGGTTGAGCACTTCTACATCGTCAAGCAGGGCCGGGTGGTGGGCGAACGCCCGCATTCGGCCAAGGGTGGCACCGAAACCACCTTCGAAATCACCACCGGCGAATGCTTCCCGCTCGCTGCGTTGCTGGGCGAACGTGCGACCCGCACCGAACACCTGTCGGCCGAAGACACCTTTTGCCTGCAGCTGAACAAACTGGCTTTTATCAAGCTGTTCGCCATTTCCAGCACTTTCCGCGACTTTGCCCTGCGCGGCGTAAGCAGTCTGCTGGATCAGGTCAACCAGCAAGTCCAGCAAAAAGCCGTGGAAACCCTCGGCACCCAGTATTCGCTCAATACGCGCCTGGGTGAATTGGCCATGCGTCATCCAGTGACGTGCAGCCCGGCCACGCCGCTGCGTGAAGCCGTGACCCTGATGCATGAGCAGCAGGTGGGCAGCATTGTGGTGGTCAACGAACATAAAGCGCCGCTGGGCATTTTCACTCTGCGCGATTTGCGCCAGGTGGTGGCCAACGGCACCGGCGATTTCAGCGAAGCCATCGAGCGGCACATGACCCAGGCGCCGTTTTACCTGAGCCCGGACCACAGTGCTTTCGATGCGGCGATCGCCATGACCGAGCGGCATATTGCCCACGTCTGCCTGGTCAAGGATCAGCGCTTGTGCGGCGTGGTGTCCGAGCGGGATCTGTTTTCCTTGCAGCGGGTCGACCTGGTGCACCTGGCCCGTACCATCCGCAATGCCCCGCGCGTGGAAAACCTGGTGGCGCTGCGCGGCGAAATCGGCCAACTGGTGGAGCGCATGCTGGCCCATGGCGCCTCGTCCACCCAAATCACCCACATCATCACCCTGCTCAACGACCACACCGTGTGCCGCGTGATCGAGCTGACCCTGGCCGAGAAAGGCGACCCCGGCGTGCCGTTCAGTTGGCTGTGTTTTGGCAGCGAAGGTCGCCGCGAGCAGACGCTGCACACCGACCAGGACAACGGCATTCTGTTCGAAGCCCGGGACGCGGCCCACGCGGCGGAAATCCGCGGCAAGCTGCTACCCATCGCCCATCAGATCAACCACAGCCTGGCGCTGTGCGGCTTCACCCTGTGCAAGGGCAACATCATGGCCGGCAATCCCGAGCTGTGCCTGTCCCGGGTCGAATGGGCACGTCGCTTTGCCGCGTTTATCCGCGAGGCGACGCCCGAAAACTTGCTGGGTTCGAGCATCTATTTCGATTTGCGCGTGGTCTGGGGCAGCGAGCAAGGCTGCGAACAATTGCGTCGCTCGATTCTCGATCAAGTCGGCGACAACCGCCTGTTCCAGCGCATGATGGCCGAAAATGCCTTGCGCAATCGGCCGCCGGTAGGACGTTTCCGCGAGTTCGTGCTGGCACGCAAAAATGGCGAAAAGGCCACCCTGGATCTCAAGATTCAGGGCCTGGCACCCTTTGTCGATGGGGCTCGATTGCTGGCCCTGGCCCACGGCATCGAGGCCAACAATACCCTGGAGCGCTTTCGCCAACTGGTGGACAAAGAGGTCATCGAGCCGCTGGACGGCGCGGCGTACGAAGAGGCCTATCACTTCATCCAGCAAACCCGCATGCAGCAGCATCAATTGCAGACCCGGGAGAATCAGCCCTACTCCAACCGGGTCGATCCGGACAGCCTCAATCATCTGGACCGGCGAATCCTGCGTGAGTCCCTGCGCCAGGCGCAACGCCTGCAAAGCAGCCTGGCCCTGCGGTACCAGCTATGAGCCTGTTTTCATGGCTGCGCCCGGCCACCCCGGCCCTGTCCGGTGAATTGCAACAACGCCTGCAACGCTTGCCGGCAGCAACTGCGTTGGGCGAATGCAGCCTGCGTGAACAACGCTGGGTGGTGCTCGACCTGGAAACCACCGGACTGAACCTGAACAAGGATCGGGTGCTGTCCATCGGCGCAGTGGTGATCGAGGATGGCGCGATCGATTTCAGTCAACAGTTCGAACGCACCCTGCAATGCGCCGAACTCAAGCTCAGCCCCAGCGTATTGATTCACGGACTCGGACCCAGCGCCATTGCCGCCGGCAGCGACCCGGCCCAGGCGCTGCTCGATTTCATGGAGTTCGTTGGCGACAGTCCGTTGCTGGCCTTCCATGCGCCGTTTGACCAGCACATGCTCGGGCGCGCTCTCAAGGATCACCTGGGCTACAAATTGCAGCACGCCTTTCTGGATGTGGCGGACATCGCACCGCTGCTGTGTCCGCAGGCCAACCTCCGCGAAGCCGGGCTGGACGAGTGGATCGACTGGTTCAAGCTGGAAGTGTTCGAGCGCCACAACGCCAGCGCCGATGCATTGGCCACCGCCGAACTGGCGCTGATCCTGTTCAGCCGGGCTCGGCAGCAGCAGATCCATAGCCCGTTGAATTTGCAGCAGCGGTTGAATCAGTGGAAACGACGGCAGCAGACGCCGTCCTTCTGAATCTCCTACGCCTGTACCGGCCTCATCGCGGGCAAGCCCGCTCCCACAGGTTTCGTGTCGTGCGCTCATTTTGTGAACGACATTAAACCTGTGGGAGCGTGGCTTGCCCGCGATGAACGATAACGCGGTCCAACTGCCCTCCAAACCACCCGACCAACGCCAATTGCTTTACCTCCCCCGCCTCTGACACAATCGCGAACAATTCTCGTTAGTTAACACTTCCCAATCGGTGATGCTGCGTGTCGTCAGTCCCAAGCCCTCAAAGTGAGCTCGTCGGTGCGTTATATCGCGACCATCGCGGTTGGCTATTGGCCTGGCTTCGCCGCAATGTCGCCTGCCCGCAGCGGGCCGAAGACCTGAGCCAGGACACCTTCGTGCGATTGCTGGGTCGTGAGGAACTGAAAGCGCCGCGCGAGCCAAGGGCGTTTCTGGTGGCGATTGCCAAGGGCCTGCTGTTTGATTATTTCCGCCGTGCCGCGCTGGAACAGGCCTATCTCACCGAACTGATGCTGATTCCCGAAGCCGAGCAACCGTCGGTGGAAGAGCAGCAAATGATCCTCGAAGACCTGAAAAACATTGATCGCCTGCTCGGCAAGCTGTCGAGCAAGGCCCGGGCGGCGTTTCTCTACAACCGTCTCGACGGCCTGGGTCACGCAGAAATCGCCGAACGCCTCGGGGTGTCGGTGCCACGCGTGCGCCAGTACCTGGCCCAGGGCATCCGTCAGTGCTACATCGCGCTGTACGGGGAGCCAACATGAGTCCCGTCAGTTCCAAACCGGTCTCGGCGCAGGTGCTGGATGCGGCGATTGCCTGGCAACTGTCGCTGGACTCCGGCAACCCGGTGGAGCGCGAAGAGTTCGCCAAATGGCATGCCGCCCACGAAGAACACGCCCGTGCCTGGCGCCAGCTGGGCATGCTCGACCAACGTTTCAGTGTCGCCAGCGGCCCGGCCCGTACGGCGCTGTTGCAATCGCGCGAAGGCATTCGCCGCCGAGTGCGCAAGCTCGGCAGCGGCGTGGCCAGTGTCGTGGCCGTGATTGGCCTGGCGCTGTTCGCCGGTGATCGTTATCTGCCAGTCGATTATTGGCTGGCTGACCAGCGCACCGCCACCGGCGAACAGCGCACCCTTCGCCTGGCCGATGGCACCCTGCTCAACCTCAATACCCACAGTGCCGTGGACGTGCGCTTCGACGAGAAGCAGCGGCTGATCGTACTTCAGGAAGGGGAAATCCTGGTTGAAACCGGTCATGGCGATGCCCGGCCGTTTATCGTCGAAACCCGTGAAGGCAGCATGCGCGCGCTGGGGACGCGGTTTCTGGTCAAGCGCGAGGAAGAAGGCACGCGACTGAGCGTGTTGCAGTCGGCGGTGGCCGCCCATCCGCAATCGAGCCCGGACGAACAGATTCTGCGCGAAGGCCAGCAAGTGCTGATCCGCAATGACGGCCTGGGACCGATCGCCGCGCTCAACCAGGGCGCCGATGCCTGGACCCGCGGCATGCTGGTGGTGGACAACGCGCGGCTGGAGGAGCTGGTGCACGAACTCGGGCGCTATCGCCGTGGACACCTGGGCGTTGCGCCGGAAGTGGCCGACCTGCGGATCACCGGCAGCTTCCCGCTGAAAGACACCGACCTGGCCCTGAGCGCCCTGTTACCGACCCTGCCGGTGCAGATCGAACAGCACACGCCGTGGTGGGTGACGGTGGCGGCGAAGACTGAGGCCAAGCCCTGATTTGAGGGCGCCTGAACCGGCCTCTTCGCGGGCAAGCCCGCTCCCACAGGGTGTCGCTCACAGAATTATCGTCCAACACATAACTTGTGGGAGCGTGGCTTGCCCGCGAAGGGGCCATCAACCTCACCACAAAATGATGAATCGAAATTATTTTCATCCAGCCCTATCACTTTTTGATTTTCGTCCGGCACGTAGGCAATTGAGAAGTATTCACTTTCAGGAGCCGCTGTATGTCCCGTTCCCTAGACACCTTGTTGCGCCCCAGTTTGCTGGCGGTTGCCATTGCCCTTTGCACCCCTTTGGCCAGCAGCCAACTGATCGCCGCTGAACAGGCATCCAGCGTTCGCGCCTACAACCTGCCGGCCGCGCCATTGGCCAGCACCCTGAACCAGATCGCCAGCCAGGCCGGTCTGGCGCTGTCGTTGAATCCATCGCTGGCTGCGGGCAAAACGTCCGCCCCGGTCAAAGGCCAGTTCGATGCCACCGGCGCCATGCAAGAAGCTTTGCGCGGGACCGGCCTGCAGTTGGAACAGAGCGGCACGGGCACTTTCAGCCTCGCCCCCGTGCCTGAAGGCGCGATGGCCCTGCCAGCCACTAACGTGATTGGCGCTGAATCCGCTGAGAACGCCTGGGGTCCGGTGGAAGGCTATGTTGCCACTCGCACTGCGGCGGGCACCAAGACCGACACACCAATCGTTGAAGCACCGCGCTCAATGTCGGTGATCACGCGAGCACAGATGGAAGATCGTGGTGTGCAGAACCTTGATGACGCCGTGCGCTACATGCCGGGCGTGATTGCCAGTAGCTACGGCAGTGACGCACGAGCCGACTGGCTGCGTGTGCGTGGTTTCGAACCGACCCAGTTTCTCGACGGCTTGCCGCTGCCAAAGGGTTCCTACGCCAACCCAAAAGTTGAAACCTGGAACTTGGAGCGCATCACCTTGCTGCGCGGCCCGGCCTCCTCGGTATATGGCCAGACCCCACCGGGCGGAATGCTCGATATGGTCAGCCGCCGCCCTGATGCGTTTGAAAGCCACGAAGTACGCGCCGAAGTCGGCAGCAATAATCGCAAGCAAATCAACTTCGACAGTACCGGCAAAATCGATGACGAAGGTCAGTTCCTGTACCGAGTCGATGGCGTGGTGCGCGACAGCGGCATGCCGGTCGACCACATCGACGATAAGCGCTACAACATTGCGCCAAGCCTGACCTGGAGCATCGACGATGACACTCACCTGACTCTCCTGTCGCAGTACACTCGGGACGATACTGGGGTCGCTGGTCAGTTCCTGCCGCTGCAAGGCACCAAGCTGTCTTCGGAAGCGGGCAAGATCTCTCACCATAAAAACCTCGGTGATCCGGATTCCGACCACTACGACCGCACCTACTACGCGCTGGGTTACGCCTTCGACCATCGCCTGAACGATGTCTGGCAATTCAAGCAAAACCTGCGCTACACCAAGAGCGATCTGGAATTCCAGCAAGCCTATGCATCGTTCGGTAATTCGGTCTCGCCAGATGGTACCTTGGCCCGTCTGGTCGACAAGGTCGACGAAGACATTAGCCAGTTCGCGGTGGACAACAATTTCCAGGCCGACTTCCAGACCGGCTCATTGAGCCATGTCGTGCTGCTCGGCCTGGATCACCAGCGTACCAACACCAACTACAAATGGCTTGAAGGGAGTGCCCCACCAAGCAATGTGATCAATCCGATCCGTGGCGCAGACTTCTCCAACGTCGCCTACGCCACTTTTTATGATTACAACCAGAAAACCAACCAGACAGGTCTCTACGCTCAGGATCAAATCTCTCTGGACAAATGGCGCCTGACCCTGGGCGGGCGTGAAGACTGGATTCACACAGCGACTCAGTTCAACAACCTGAACGATGCCACCAACACCCAGCGCGACAAGGCCTTCAGTGGAAACGCCGGCCTGAGCTACGTATTTGATTCGGGGATAACGCCGTACATCTCCTACACCGAATCGTTCCAGCCATCGATGGGGGCAGACGCCAGCTCCACCAACTCGTTCAAACCGACCGAAGGCAAGCAGACCGAAGTGGGCGTCAAGTACATGCCTCCGGGCAGCCGCACCTTGCTGACTGCGGCGGCATTCGATCTGCGTCAGGAAAACGTTTCGGTTACACAGAACAACGTCACCAGCCAGATTGGTGAACTGAAAGTTCGCGGCATCGAACTCGAAGCCACGTCGGACGTCACCGACAACCTGAAGCTGGTGGGTTCTTACACCTACACCGATACCGAAATTCTCAAGGGTGCCGACAAAGGCAACCGATTCAAACTGATCCCACGCAACCAGGCCTCGCTGTGGTCTGACTACACCTGGCATGCCGGTTTCCTCGACGGTTTTGGCGTGGGGGCGGGCGTGCGCTACGTCGGCGACACTTACGGCAGTACCAGCAACACCGATAACTCGCACGTGGGCTCATACACCGTGTACGACGCTGCTGTGCATTACGACTTAAGCCGCCTCAATCCGGCATTGGCAGGCATTTCGGTCGACGTCACCGCGAAGAACCTATTCGACAAGGACTACATCTCCACTTGCGACGGTTTCTGGTGCTACTACGGTGACGAGCGCAACGTCATCGCAGCAGTGAACTACAAGTGGTAACGGCTTGATCTGACACGCCCGGTACCCAGGCCGTCCTTCGAGGACGGCTTTGGTATTTCTGGAGGCTATGAAATGAAAAGTAAAACAATTCGCCGCTGGTCCTTCGTCCACACCTGGACCAGCCTGATCTGCACGGTGTTTTTACTGCTGTTGGCGCTGACCGGCCTGCCGCTGATCTTCCACCACGAGATCGACCACCTGCTGGGCGATGCGCCACAAGTGAAGGACATGCCGGCGGACACCCCGCGCCTGGATCTCCAGCAACTGGTGGCGGCAGCCGAGAAGCATCGCCCCGGCGAAGTCATGCAGTATTTCGGCTTCGAAGACGATGAACCCAATGCCGTACTGACCATCATGGCGGCGACCGCCGGCACGGAGCCGAACTCGTCCCATACCTTCATGCTCGACGCCCGCACCGGCGAGGCGCTGGAAACGCCGTCGGCCAACGGTGGTTTCATGATGACCATGCTGCGCCTGCACGTGGACATGTTCGCCGGGCTGCCGGGCAAGTTGTTGCTGGCGTTCATGGGCTTGATGTTCGTCGTGGCGATTGTCTCCGGCACCGTGCTGTACCTGCCGTTCATGCGTCGCCTGAAATTCGCCACCGTGCGCCAGGACAAATCCACCCGCCTGCGTTGGCTCGACCTGCACAACCTGATTGGCGTGGTGACCCTGACCTGGGCGCTGGTGGTGGGCGTGACCGGCGTGATCAGCGCCTGTGCCGATCTGATCATCGCTGCCTGGCGCAACGACAGCCTGAGCGCGATGGTTGCGCCGTATCGCGATGCGCCGCCGCTGGCGCAACTGGCACCGGCCACTCGCTTGCTGGACATCGCCAGGGATGTTGCGCCGGGCATGCAGCCTGACTTTATCGCCTTCCCCGGCACCCGTTTCTCCAGTGAGCACCATTACGCGGTGTTCATGAAAGGCAGCACCCACCTGACCTCGCATCTGCTGACGCCGGTACTGATCGACGCCAGCACCCTGCAAGTCACCGCCGTGGCCGAGCGCCCCTGGTACATGGACGCCATGGGCATGTCCCAGCCGCTGCACTTCGGTGACTACGGCGGCATGCCGATGCAAATCCTCTGGGCCACCCTGGATGTGCTGACGATCATCGTCCTTGGCAGCGGGGTCTACCTGTGGGTGGTGCGGCGCAAGGCGACGAAACCCGTGCTGGAAAAAGCGGAGAGCGTGGCATGAAACCGCGACAGTCGAGCTTCTGGAAGGTCTTCGGCACGCCCACCGTTATCGCCCTGTTCAGTGCGGCGGGCCTGTTCGCCGCGTTGCTCGGTGACGGCGTGTGGGATGCGCTGAGCTGGTTGGGGTTGGGCATCCCTGCCGTCCTCGCCTTGCGCGGCCTGCTGCAACGTCACTGAGCACAGATAACTCTGTGGGAGCGAGCCTGCTCGCGAAGAGGGTGTGTCAGTCTCCACCAATGTTGGCTGACACACCGCTTTCGCGAGCAGGCTCGCTCCCACAGGGGATCAGTGTGTCTTGGTGATATTGAGCTATCCCCTCAACGCGCTATGCTGCCCCGACACTGCCACCGACCGAGACGCTGCCATGTCCGCCCCGAGCATGACCCTGTATCACAACGCCCTTTCCCCCTTCGTTCGCAAAGTCATGGTGCTGTTGCACGAAACCGGTCAACAGGACCGCGTGGCCCTGCAGAACTGCGTGCTCACGCCGGTCGACCCGGACAAGACGCTGATCAACGACAACCCCCTGAGCAAGATCCCGGCCCTGCGTCTGGCCGACGGCCATGTCATTCATGACAGCCGCGTGATCCTCGACTACCTCGACCACCAGCACGTCGGCAACCCGCTGATCCCCCGCGAAGGCTCCGCCCGCTGGCGGCGCCTGACCCTGGCCTCGATGGCCGACGGGATCATGGACGCGGCCGTGCTGGTGCGCTATGAAGTCGCCCTGCGCGCGCCGGAAAAACACTGGGACGTCTGGCTCGACGGCCAACGCGACAAAATCCGCCGGGCCGTGGCGTTGCTGGAAAAAGACGCCATTGCCGAGCTGACCAGCCATTTCGACGTGGCGGCGATCAGCGTGGCGTGTGCGTTGGGTTACCTGGATCTGCGTCACCCTGATCTGGACTGGCGCACGGCGAATCCACAGTTGGCGGCGTGGTATTTCGAGGTGAGCCAGCGGCCTTCGATGCTGGCGACGATGCCAAAGCTCTAAATCTTCTCCAGTTGTGCGGGCCTCTTCTTGAGCAGGCTCGCTCCCACATTTTGATCTGGGTTCACTGAAGATCCCCTGTGGGAGCGAGCCTGCTCGCGAAAGCACCCTCGTGGTTCAACGGGTAGCCACTGCACAATCAGCGTCGCCAACACCTCCCCTTCCCGCTGATCCTCCCGCAACCCCACCCACCCGCTCATTCCACCGCTCCAATATCAAACTCCAACGGCTTGTCCGCCTTCTGCCCAACCCCATACCAATCCAGCTTGCGGGTCAGCACCATGAACACACCCAGCAACCCGAACAGCAATAACGCCCCCATCAACAACGCGTAATCCTCGGCACTCAACAGGCCATACAGCAGGCCATACAACGCCGCCAACCCTGCCGAAAAACTCAAGCCATGGCGCACACTGCGCAGCACGTGACAGACATAGAACCCGATCAACAATACACACGCGCCGGCTGACAGCAGATACGCCAGGGCAAAGCCGATGTGTTCGGACAACGACAGCAACAGCAGATAGAACAACGCCAGCGCCACGCCCACCAGCGCGTATTGCACCGGGTGCACCGCCAAGCTTTTCAGCACTTCAAAGAGGAAGAAGCCGGCGAAGGTCAGGACGATGAACAGCAGTGCGTATTTGATCGCCCGGTCGCTTTTCAAATACTGGTCCACCGGGTCGATGAAGCTCACGCCGAAACTGCGGGCAGAAAATGCCTCGCAACTGCTACGGGATACGCAGCTGTTCAAGGCCTCTTGCAGGTTGGTGGAGAAGAAGGAGGTCTGCCAATTGGCGCTGAAGCCCTGATTAGTGATCTCGCGCTGGGCCGGCAGGTAGTTGCCGATGAAGCTGGGATGCGGCCAGTTGGCGGTCAGCGAGACTTTGCTGGTCTTGCCCACCGGCAGGATCTGCAACTGGCCAGTGCCTTGCAGCTTCAGGTCGAAAGCGAAAGCCAGTTCGCTGGCTTGCTTGGCCTCCAGGGCCGGCAGCGTCACGTGGACACCCTCGCCCAGCCAACCGACCTGACTGCCGGGAATGAAGTCCAGGCATTGGCCGTTGAGTTCGAGTTTCAAGGCATTCTCGATGCCGCGAATGTCGCTGATACCGACCGCAAGAAACGGTTGGTCGAATTGATAGTCGGCGAAGTCTTCCTTGATACCCAACTGTGCCGGCAACGAAAAATGCCCGCTGATGCGGTTGTCGGCATGGAACAACCGCGCCTGATAAATCCCCCGGGCGCGCAATTCGGTGTGGACCTGCCCGTCGAGTTCGAAGCGTTCCGGCAGGAAATACAACCGCCCGCGCTCTTCGCCGACCTCTTGATAGCGCTGGTTGGTTTTTTCGTTGAGCTTCCAGGTGCGCGTCAGTTTGCGATACGGCACCACCATCAACGGGCCGCTCAATTGCTGGCTGTAGCTGGAGCTGCGGGCGATGTCTTCGAGCACGCCATCGCGCAGTTGCTGGCGGTCCTGGATCACGCCGTTGATCATAAGCAGCGGAATCAGCAATAACAGAATCAGTAGGGCGATTGCCCCGAGTTTAAGGGTCAGGCTGCGGTTCATGGGACTCTCCCTGTTTGGATGGGGAGAGTCTGGGATGGGTGTGTGGGGGCTTTATGGGGGGAATGTGGAGATTGTGTGGAGACTGAAGCGGCCTCTTCGCGAGCAGGCTCGCTCCCACACTGGATTTCCTGTGAATACAAAACTAATGCACATCACAGATCAACTGTGGGAGCGAGCCTGCTCGCGAATGGCCGCGACTCGGTCCTAAGCCAGGCGCAACCTGACTTCAACCCCGCCCTCGACATTGCCGATGCTCATCGACCCACCGTGCAACTTGACCACCTCTTCGACAAAATTCAGCCCGAGCCCGGTGCTTTTGCGCCCACTGTCCGGTCGCGGCAGCGAGTAGAAGCGTTCGCTCAATCGCGGCAACGCATAGTCGGGAATCGCCTCGGCCTGATTGAACAGTGAAAACTCGACCTGCTCGCCAATCCGCTCGGCGGTGAATCGCAACACGCCCCGGGCCGGGGTGAAATCCAGCGCATTCTCCAGCAGGTTTGCCAACGCTTGCCGCAGCAGGAATGGCTCGCCAATCACCGCCACGGTCGATGGAATCCTTTGCTCCACGAGCAGTTCCTTGCCTTGAATCCGTGCCGTTTGGGCGCCCAGCAACTCATTCACCAACGCGGCCAATGGCACCTCTACGCGTTCCTCCAGCCCCTGGCGCTGTTCAACCTGCGCCAGGTTCAACAACCGCTCGATCAACTGCTGCATCCGCGCACTCTCGCTGTCGATGTTGCCGACAAACCGCTGCCGTTGAGCCAAGGGCATTTCACCCTGCAGCAACTCCGCCGCGCCGCGAATCGCCGCCAGCGGACTCTTCAATTCATGGGTCAGGGTGTGCACGTAACGCTCGACGTAGGCCTTGCCCTCCAGCTGCGTGCGCATCTGCTCCACCGCCGTCGCCAGTTGCTCCAGCTCACCACCGCGATAATGCGGCACCTCAACCCGGCGGCCCTCGCTCACCGCCTGGGCATAAGCGGTCAATCGCCGCAGCGCCCGACTCAACCACCAGGACAACAGCGCGCCGAACAGCAGACCGAGCGCGATCAACCCGGCGCCATAAGCCAGCAATCGACGTTCAGTGCGATCCACATACGGCTGCAACGAGCTGTTGGGTTTGGCCACGGTGACCACGCCGATGATCCGTCCGTTATCGCGAATCGGCGCGCCGACATGCATCACCGATGAGCTGGCATCGTCAGGATCACTACGGCTGGAGCGAGCGCCGTATTCGCCGCGCAGCGTCAGGTAAACGTCATTCCAGCGCGAGTAATCCTGGCCCACCGCCACGCCGCTGGAATCGAGCACCACGATGCCCTTGGCGTCGGTGACGTAGATGCGGTGGTTGACCTGATTCTTCGCCAGGCCCCAGATGTTCGCCTTCGGTTGCCGCTCGCCGTAAGCCTTGAGCAGTTCCGGCCAGCGGTTCTGGTTGAGGGTGCCGGCCTTGAAGTCGTCGCGCAGGATTTCCGCCATCAGGTTGGCGGTGTCGACCAGGGTTTCTTCGGTGGACTGGCGCACACCGGGGCGGATTTCCTCCATTACGGTGTTGAGCACGAAGTAGCCGGTCAGGCCGATGAACAGCACATAGACCAGGAAAATCCGCATCCCCAAGGGCATCAGCTGTGCCCCGGGTTGTAGCTGTAGCCGAGGCCACGATGGGTCTGGATCGGCTCGGCATCGGCCTTCACCAGCCGCAGCTTGGCGCGCACGCTTTTGATATGGCTGTCGATGCTGCGCTCGTAACCGGCATCCGCGGCCACGCCCAGCGCATCGAGCAATTGCTCGCGGCTGAACACGCGCTCGGGTTGTTCAAGCAGGCATTGCAGCAGGCGGAATTCGTGGCGGGTGAGGGTCAGTAGCTGGCCGCGATAGCTGATCTGTACTCGCTCGTTGTCGATGCGAAACAGCGCCGGCGACGCCGCTTCTACTGCACGCGGCGCCATGCGCTTGAGAATCGCCCGGACCCGCGCCGCCACTTCGCGGGGGCTGAACGGCTTGACCACGTAATCGTCGGCACCGATCTCCAGACCCACCACACGATCGATTTCACCATCGCGGGCGCTGAGGAACATCACCGGCACATCGCTGAAGCGCCGTAGTTGTTTGCAAGTCTCGAAGCCGCTGATATCCGGCAGGCCGATGTCGAGGATGATCAGATCGGCTGGCGTCTGGCGCTGATGTTCGAGCGCCGCCGCGCCGAGGCTCAACCAGGTGGTGGTGAACCCCTCGCCTTGCAGGGCAAAAATCAGCGTGTCGGCAATCGCCGCTTCGTCTTCGACAATCAGGATATGAGGCATGGCGTCCGAGCCCGTCAGGTGAGTGGGCGAACGGTGAACCAAGGGGGTTGCGGCGTCAATCGGCAAGGATAAATCGGTGGTGTGGTCTGTAGTACCTAGCAGATTTGATAGTAGGCAAAGGCGGAAAAAGGTTCGATGCTGGTACATCGGTGTTTGGAATCTGGCACAGGGATCTCCTATGACCACGCAATCACGCAAAACAATTTTGCCGGCAACCGATCTACAGAGTTCAGTATTGAACGTTCTTGATGCGAATCGGCTTTATCCCACCGCGTACACGCCCTACGGTCATTGCCCCCTCGACGGCTTGCTCAGCCTGCTTGGGTTCACCGGGGAACTGATTGACCCACTGACCGGGCATTATCATTTGGGGAATGGGTATCGGCAGTTCAATCCGGTGTTGATGCGGTTTAACGCACCGGACGATCGGAGCCCATTTGGTAAAGGTGGATTGAATACCTATGCGTACTGCCTCGGGGATCCGATCAATAAAAGTGATCCAAACGGAAGAATTCCAATCCCGAATTTATTTGGTGCGGCTGCAAAAATGTTAATCGGCGGCACAGCGGTGGGCGGAGGAATCGGTCTGATCATGTACGCACAGAGTAAAGACACAACCGTGAATTTCCTCCTCACATCATTGGGAGCACTTGTAGTCACTATTGGACTCGCCCCCCTGTCAAGTCTGGCACGCCAAGCTGTCAAGTACGGGCGTGAAAGGCTCAAAAATCCTCCACCCCCTTCATACAGGGCGGCTTTAGATATGCCATCACTTCCAGTTAATGTGCCTTCAAGACCCTCGTCCACTGTTGGAGTGGACGCGCCATCGAACAATAGTTCAAGCGCGAATGGTGGTTTGCCGAACTATGAAGAAGCTACCAGATGGCTGAACCCGTTAGATCCCAATTACACACAGGCGACTTTAAACGCAGTAGCTATCAAACTCGAACCCCTTCAAATACGTGATCCACAGCGGACACCACCGCGGGGGTCAATACGCACTTGAAGGCTGTCAAAATGGCCCTATGTCGCATCAACAATCCGGCTTATCCGCCGTAAACCGCCGCGCCGGATTCACCGCCGCCCCAAACTCACGCAACGCCTTCGCCCCAATCAACAGCGGATAATTAAAACTGCTGCGATCAGTCAGATTCACCTCAACCGTGCGCTTGACGTCCCCCAGGCACAGCTCCAGATCAACCACAGGACGCTTGGTCGGCGCCGCCACTTCTTCATCCTCGTCCTCTTCGGAACGGGTCTTGATCTTGCTGATCCGCGCCACCTTGTGCTCGTAGACCTTATTACTCGCATCCTTGGTGGCCAAACGGAAACGCACCCAGTCCTCGCCATCGCGGGTGAAGGTTTCGATGTCTTTGGCCGACAGCGACGCGGTCAGGGCGCCGGTGTCCATTTTGGCCTTGAGTACTTCACCGCCGATTTCCGGCAGGGCAATGTATTCGTAGCGCCCGTAGAGGGTCGGCTCGGCGGCCATGATGGGCAGGGCGACGAGGGACAGCAGTGCGAGGAGGGATTTCACGTGATCGTTGTCCTTGAGAGAGGGGCAGCGGGATTTTAGACAATCCGCCAGCTATTCGTTCGCTCCGAGACCGAATCGCGAGCAGGCTCGCTCCCACATGGGGTTTTCGGTGTGCAAGCGATATGCGGCACACAAGAGATCTCCTGTGGGAGCGAGCCTGCTCGCGAAGAGGCCGGTGCAGTCACCCGAGCAACTGACCTTGATAGTTTTATTCAAGCCTACCGCCACCTGCGTGAAACATTCGTCACCCCCGATTTGGCCTGTCGCCCGAAGCTGCTTATCATGGCGCGCCCAAACGTTTCCAAGAGTTGCCTATGCGCCGCCTGCTCACCGGCTGTTTCGTCACCCTGCTGCTGTTGCTCAACACCCTGACCCTGATCGGGCCGTTGATGGTATTCGCCCTGCTCAAACTGGTCCTGCCCGGCCGTTTGCGCGATTACGCCTCGTGGGCGGTGATGTGGATCGCCGAGACCTGGTCGGAAATCGACAAGCTGATCTTCCGCCTGTGCATCCCCACCCAATGGGACATTCGCGGCGGTGACGACCTGCGACGCGACACTTCGTATCTGGTGATCAGCAACCACCAATCCTGGGTCGATATCCCGGCGCTGATCCAGACGCTGAACCGACGCACGCCGTTCTTCAAATTCTTCCTCAAGAAAGAGCTGATCTGGGTGCCATTCCTGGGCCTGGCGTGGTGGGCGCTGGATTACCCGTTCATGAAGCGCTACACCAAGGCGTTTCTGGCCAAGCATCCGGAACTGGCGGGCAAGGATCTGGAGATCACCAAACAGGCCTGCGAGTTGTTCAAGCGCCAGCCTGTCACCGTGGTCAATTATCTGGAAGGCACCCGGTTCACCGAGGCCAAACGCCTTCAGCAGCAGTCACCCTTTACCCATTTGCTCAAGCCCAAGGCCGGCGGCGTGGCGTTCGTGCTGGCGGCGATGGGCGAACAGCTCGATGCCATCCTCGATGTGACAGTGGTGTATCCGCAGCAGAAGATCCCGGGGTTCTGGGATTTGCTCAGCGGCAACGTGCCAAGGATCATCATCGACATCCACACCCGCGAGCTCGACCCGGCACTGTGGAAGGGCGATTACGAAAACGATCCGGCGTTTCGTGAAACGGTCCAGAACTGGGTCAATCAGCTCTGGACCGAGAAGGACCGGCGCATCGACGCATTGCGCGCCGAAAGCCGCTGATCAGCTACCAGTGCCAAGTCCAGAGCCGGTGCCCCAGATACCGCCCAGGCTCTGCAGCAGCGAACCAGTGACGCCCTGTTGACCGAGGTATTGCAGGATCACCGGGGCAAACAGGCCAACCATGCCGGTGTCCATGCCCAGGGTGCTGAAGGCGTTGTTCAGGTCATCGGTGTCCTTGACGTTGCCCAGCGCGTTATTCAGCCCGGCCGCCTGGCCGGTGGCGCCGAGTAACCCGGCGAGGGCGCCCAACTCTCCGCCACCGGACAAAATGTCGAGGCCCGGCACGCTTTTGGCCAGCTCCGAGTAGTCGGTCGAACTCAGCTGGTTCTTCGCCAATCCGAGCATCGCCCCGGCACCGCCGATGGCTTGTTGCGGCGTCACGTTCAGCTGGCTAAGCGCGCCCAGCAGGTCTGCGGTCTCCGGGGTCGGCGCCGCCTCTGTGGCCTCGTTGCCTTTCATGCCGGAAATGGCATTGGCCGCATCGCTCAGGCTGAACTGAGCGAAGACCGGGCTGGCCGCCAGGGTCAGGAGCGATGCCAGTGCAAAACCGCGGGAAAACTTCATCCAGACACCCTCAATGAAAACCGTCCGGAAATGGGCGGCGAAAAACTGTGCGTTGGACTGGCATGCCCCAACATTGTTCCCAACCACCCATCCCCTGTAGGAGCGAGCTTGCTCGCGATGGTGGCCAACGATAACGCGTACTACCTGAATCAACGTGTTGGCCTTGCGTCCATCGCGAGCAGGCTCGCTCCTACAAGGGTCAGGGATCAGACACAGAAATAATTTCCCGACGCTGCATCCAGTCGGTCCCCACGCACGTATATCAAGCACGGACAGACATTCCTGGCCGATTCCCCACCAGAGGATCATCACCATGAAACGCACTTCGATCAAAACCCCGTTGATGGCCAGCCTGCTGACCCTGGCCCTTGGCGGCGGCTTCGTCCTGAGCACCGTGCAAGCGGCAACCATGAGCCATGACAGCGTAATCGTAGGCGGCCAAAGCATGTGGCCCAGCAAGGACATCGTCGATAACGCGGTCAACTCCGCCGACCACACCACCCTGGTCGCCGCCGTGAAAGCCGCCGGGCTGGTCGATACCCTGAAGGGCAAAGGCCCGTTCACCGTGTTCGCCCCCGTCAACTCAGCCTTCACCGCCCTCCCCGCCGGCACCGTCGATACGCTGCTGAAACCGGAAAACAAGGCCACGCTGAGCAAAATCCTCACCTACCACGTGGTCGCCGGCAAACTCGACATGTCGACCCTGGCCGAGAAGATCAAGGCCGGTGGCGGCAAGGCCGAACTCACCACCGTCGCCGGCGGCAAGCTGTGGGCGATGATGAACGGCCCGCACAACATCACCATCAAGGATGAGAAAGGTGACGTCGCCGACATCACCACCTATGACGTGTACCAGTCCAACGGCGTGATACAGGTCATCGACAAAGTGCTGATGCCAAAGAGCTGAACCGCGCCGCCGACCCCGCGCATCGGGGTCGGCGGGTTTACCGGGGTGCCCGACCGTGAATGGAACAAGCGCGCGCCGTGAACTAACCTCAGCCCTCACACAACCCGCCTCGTGTGCCTGGAGAACCGTGACGCCCATCGCCGATGCCGAGCAGCTCAGGCAGCTCCTGGCCCAGTGCTCACTGGGTGACCGCCGCGCTTTCGAGACGCTTTATCGAAGCGTCGGCCCGCGCTTGCATGGTGTGGCCCTGCGCTTCATGGGGCGCGCGGACCTGGCCGAAGAAGTGCTGCAGGAAAGCTTCGTGCGCATCTGGAACAACGCCTCGCGCTACGAAGCGCACTTGTCGGCGCCGTTGACCTGGATGATCAACATCACCCGCAACCAAGCCATCGACCAGTTGCGCAAACATCGCGAGCGGCCGTTGGGCGACTTCGAAGAACAGACGCTGGTGGACGAAAGCCCCTCGGCCGACGAACAGTTGATCAGCGCCCGCGAGGCCAGCGCCTTGAACCGCTGCCTGGACAGCCTCGAAGGCATGCAGCGCCAGTCGATCACCGTCGCCTACTTTCAGGGATTGTCGTGCGCTGAACTGGCCGAATACCTGTCGGCGCCCTTGGGTTCGGTGAAATCGTGGATCCGCCGCGGCATGGAGCGCCTGCGCAGGTGCCTCGAATCATGAACTATCAAACCCCGACCCTGCGCCGCGCCCTCGCCGCCGACTACGCCATCGGCCTGATGCCCCCTGCCGCACGTCGACGTTTTGAACAGCTGTTGCTGGAGGACGCGGCGCTGCGGGTGGAACTGGCGCAATGGCAGGAAAGCCTTGCGAGCCTGACCGATGCTTTGCCTGAGCAACCGGTGCCGGAGCGGGTCTGGCAAGGCATTACGGCGCGCATCGAACCGCAAGAACTGCATGTACCGCAGAAACGCCCGTTCTGGAACTGGCTGCGAGTAACCGTCGCAGTGTGCTCGGTGGTGATCGCCGTGACCCTCGGCATGCTCTACAACCGCGACGACGCCCGCTACAGCGCCACCCTGGTCAGCGCCGACGCACAGCCGGCATTACGGGTTCAGGCCCACGAAAACTACCTGCAAATCGAGCCGCTGACATTGGCAGCCATCGAACCGGGACATAGCCTGGAACTGTGGGCGATTCCGGCGGATGGCAAACCCATTTCCCTCGGGGTGATCCCGGTGGGAGGCAAAGGCATGGTTAAGCTGAGCGACACGCAAAAAGCGCTAATTGGCAAACCGATTGCGCTGGCGGTCAGCCTTGAACCGAAGGGCGGCTCGCCGACGGGGCAACCGACAGGGCCGGTTCTCTATCAAGGCGCGTTGTCGGCGCTTTGATCCTATCAGTTCTGCTAGTAGGCAGGTTCGGATGATTGCGCCAGAGTAACTTCTGAATCGAAGGAGTTATCCGGGAGTCCGGCCAATGCAACGTCAAAGCATGAATTTACTCCGCAGCTATCGGTATGACCCATTGGATCGACTGGTTGCATGCGCAACTTCGACGCAGGCAAGCAACCAGCGCTTTTACCTGAAAGACCGCCTTGCCACCGAGATTCAAGGCACGGTGCAGCATTCGATCCTGCAGCACGGCGATCAACTGCTGGCGCAGCAGAAGCGTCAGGGCAGCGTGGCGGTGCAAACATCCTTGCTCGCTACCGACCAGCAGCGTTCGGTGCTGACACTGCTTGACGTCAAACAACCTCATGCTTTCGCCTATATGCCGTACGGTCATTGCTTTGCTGGAGGCGACTTGCTCAGCCTGCTCAGGTTCAACGGCGAACGAGCGGATCCGGTAACAGGATGGTATTTGCTTGGGAATGGGTATCGAGCGTTCAACCCGGTGTTGATGAGGTTTAACAGCCCGGATAGTTGGAGTCCGTTTGGGGAGGGTGGGTTGAACACCTACGCGTATTGCATGGGGGATCCGCTCAACAGGAGCGACCCGACTGGGCATTCCTGGTCTTTCTTTGGAAAACTGTTCGGCACGAGCACCTCCTACCGAAGAACGTCGATAACTACCCTTGCTTCCCCTTCTCCTGCGCAGATGAGCAGCCAACTACCGGCAGAGGCGGCAAAGTCGGGCTTCTTCACTGATGCTTTGAAAACAGTCGATCAATCACTGCGGCGAAGTTCGAAACCGGCGCTTGATACTCCGTCAGAGGCCAGGCAATACATCAGCAACGTGGTGGAGAGGCTCGATTACGATCAACCTTTCGTCAAGCGTCTTGGTGAGGTCAATAAAAACCTGGCGAGCCATGGGAACACATCCTTGTCACCGACGCATGCCCGGGTATACGGGGACCTTGCCGCTGTGGTGAGTGAAGGGCAAATCAGTAATGCGGGCGCCCACGCTTTTGCAGCAGCCGAGTGGTATAGGCATTTCGCCACGACTCGAAGGCCCAGTGGGGTGGCAGGCACTTTGATGAACTTCGGTGGCGCGC
The DNA here is from genome assembly GCF_013359695.1 of Pseudomonas sp. C2B4. GTDB lineage: Bacteria > Pseudomonadota > Gammaproteobacteria > Pseudomonadales > Pseudomonadaceae > Aquipseudomonas. Next base: position 193,378 of record NZ_JABFMU010000002.1, on the reverse strand, counting down.
TCGTAAGTGGTGTCACAGACCAGAAACTCTATAAAACGGGTGAAGTGCTGCGTAAAGCGCTTTGATCATCAGGCAATCGCTGAAGCACCTGGGCTTCCTATCAGTTCTGCTAGTAGGCAGTTTCGGCTGATTGCGCCAGAGTAATGCCTGAATCGACGAAGTTTCCGGGAGTCCGGCCAATGCCATCTCAAAGCATGAATCTGCTCCGCAGCTATCGGTATGACCCACTGGATCGATTGGTCGCGTGCGCAACTTCGACGCAGGCAAGCACCCAGCGCTTTTACCTGAGAGACCGCCTTGCCACCGAGATTCAAGGCACGGTGCAGCATTCGATCATGCAGCACGACGATCAACTGCTGGCGCAGCAACAGCGCCAAGGCAGCGCGGCGCCGGGAACATCCTTGCTCGCCACCGACCGACAGCGCTCGGTGCTGACCCTGCTCGACGCCAAACGAGCTCATGCTTTCGCGTATATGCCCTATGGTCACTGCCTTGCTGGAAGCGGCTTGCTCAGCCTGCTCGGGTTCAACGGCGAGCGGCCAGATTCGGTGACTGGGTGGTACTTGTTGGGGACCGGACATCATCGGCCGTTCAATCCTGTTTTGGGGTGCTTCATTTGCCCGGACAGTTGGAGTCCGTTTGGGGCGGGTGGGTTGAATGCGTATACGTACTGCAAGGGAGACCCGGTGAATCAGAGTGATCCAACGGGACACATCGGTAATCCGGTAAAAGGCTTATTAAACTTTTTAAAACTCAGAACCTCATCCAAGACTCTAGCCAAACGTATGGCCGGTACTAATAGAGTAAACGCGTGGGAGCATCTTGTGTCTCCGAGTCCTTCAAAACGTTCGCCAGCCATGCAACACAAATTTGAGCCATCTGATATTTACTCAAGTGTCGGAGCAAACAATAGTAAAGAAAGTTTTTCATCTGACTACGCGAGCATCCAATCATATACCAGCGTTAATTCCAGTTTCGCTCCACCAATTCCGCTTCGTTCGCCGCCGGCAAGCTCTCGCTCTGCATCTCGCTTTTCCGTACAAAATGCAGAGAGAAGCCCTAGCGGAAGGCAGGCTGGGGATATTCAAGAATGGATTAATAGGATTGAAGCGAGTGACTCCCCCTCGGTGGGCTGGCCAATAGTAGATTATGATCCTACACACTTGGCCACACAGCATGCAGGTGTGCACCTCAGTCGGCACTTGAGAGCAAATCTCAGTCTATATAACCAAGGAATACACCCAATCTCTCCAGAAGTTTTACGGATATCTGGCTACGAAAAAAAAATGTCTCGGCTCAGAAAGCAATAGCTGAAATTACAGCGCAAAAAAAACGGCGATCACAAGGGATCGCCGTTTTTCCTACCCAAAAATTTACGCCGCACTAAACAACTTATGCGGATCAATCACAAACTTCTTCGGCACGCCCGCGTCAAACTCGCCATACCCTTCCGGCGCCTGATCCAGGCTGATCACCTGCACACCCACCACTTCGGCAATGTTGATGCGATCCCACATGATCGCCTGCATCAGTTGGCGGTTGTACTTCATCACCGGGGTCTGGCCGGTGTGGAAGCTGTGGGATTTGGCCCAGCCGAGGCCGAAACGGATGCTCAGGCTGCCCATTTTTGCGGCAGCGTCCACAGCGCCCGGATCTTCAGTGACGTAAAGGCCAGGAATACCGATCTTGCCGGCTACGCGTACCACACCCATCAGCGAGTTGAGTACGGTGGCCGGGGCTTCGTGTTTCACGCCGTCGTGGCCGTGGCCGCGAGCTTCGAAGCCTACGGCGTCGATGGCGCAATCCACTTCCGGCTCACCCAGCAGCGCGGCGATTTGCTCGTGCAGCGGGGTGTCGAGGGACAGGTCGGCGATTTCGAAGCCCTGAGCCTTGGCGTGGGCCAGGCGCACGGTGTTGACGTCACCGACGATGACCACGGCCGCGCCCAGCAGGCGAGCGGAAGCGGCAGCCGCCAGACCGACCGGACCGGCACCGGCGATGTACACGGTGCTGCCTGGGCCGACACCGGCGGTCACTGCGCCGTGGTAACCGGTTGGCAGGATGTCGGAGAGGCAGGTCAGGTCGCGGATTTTTGCCATCGCGCGATCGCGATCAGGCAGTTTCAGCAGGTTGAAGTCGGCGTACGGCACCATGGCGTACTCCGCTTGGCCACCAGTCCAGTCGCCCATGTCCACGTAACCATAAGCACCGCCGGGACGCGCCGGGTTAACACTCAGGCACACGCCGGTGTGCATTTCCTTGCAGGAACGGCAGCGTCCGCAAGCCACGTTGAACGGAACGGACACCAGGTCGCCGATTTGCAGGTTTTCGACGTCGCGGCCCTTCTCGATCACTTCACCGGTGATTTCGTGACCCAGGACCAGGCCGGTTTGAGCGGTGGTACGACCGCGCACCATGTGCTGGTCGGAACCACAAATGTTGGTGGACACCACACGCAGGATGACGGCGTGCTCAATCTTTCTGCCGCGCGGGTCCTGCATTTTCGGATAGTCGATTTTCTGTACTTCGACCTTGCCAGCGCCGAGATACACCACACCACGATTGCCAGACATGCTTTCACCTCGCTGTTGTTTTTATGGATCCGCGTTGCCCAGGCAGGCAGCGCGTTAAGTGCTCGGGTACAGATGCTGCTGTTTCTTGTGTTGCCTGAAAGGGCCTCTTCGCGAGCAGGCTCGCTCCCACAATGGATCTTGGAACGACACAAAAACCCTGTGGGAGCGAGCCTGCTCGCGAAAGCGATCTAGAGAACGACCGTGCGATTGGCGTTCAAAAACACTCTTCTCTCAATGTGATATCCAACGGCCCGCGCCAGAGTCAGGCCTTCAATATCCCGCCCCTTGGCGATCAGGTCTTCCGGGTAATGACTGTGATCCACCACCTCGACACCCTGGGCGATGATCGGACCTTCATCCAGGTCGTTGTTGATGTAGTGCGCCGTGGCGCCGACCAGTTTCACGCCCTTGTTGTACGCCTGGTGGTAAGGCTTGGCGCCTTTGAAACCCGGCAGCAGGGAGTGGTGGATGTTGATGGCCTTGCCGTCGAGTTTGCGGCACAGCTCCGGCGACAGGACCTGCATGTAGCGGGCAAGGATCACCAGTTCGGCGCCGGCCTCCTCGATCACCTGCAACACCTGACGCTCCTGTGACGGTTTGTCGTTCGGGTCCAGGGGGAAGTGGTAGTACGGAATCTGGTGCCAGTCGGCCAGCGGCTTGAGGTCCGGGTGGTTGGAAACCACGGCGACCACGTCCATGGACAATTGACCGATGCGCTGGCGGTAGAGCAAATCGTTGAGGCAGTGATCGGCCTTGGAGACCATGATCACTACTTTTGGCCGATGGTGCGGCGGAGTCAGCTCGAAAATCATGCCGAAGGCTTCGCCGCGCTCGGCAAGGCCTGCGCGGAATGACTGCTCGTCGAAACCGTCGGGCTGGCGGAACTCCACACGAATGAAGAAACGCCCCGAAAGGCGGTCATCGAAGGAATGGTGTTCGGTGACGTAGCAGCCCTGCTCGAACAGAAAGCGGGTCACCGCGTCCACCGTGCCGAGCACGCTGGGGCAGTCGGCGGTCAAGATCCATGTGTCTGGGGCGCGGCTCATAGTGCGGTGACTCCTGCTGAATCGGTAAAGAAAACATCCTCCTGTGGGAGCGAGCCTGCTCGCGAAGGCGGTGTATCAGCAACATTGATGTCGCCTGACACTCCCTCTTCGCGAGCAGGCTCGCTCCCACAGGTGGTCGCCTCCATGGCGGGTTGTAATCAGGCCTGAACGCTCAGGCCGTATTCGGCCGATGCATCCTGCAACCACAACCACCAGTAATCCGAGAAGCTGCGGCGGATCAGCAGTTCCCAGGTGTCTTCGGCGGTGTGGCGAATCATCAGTTGCGACTTGGCGAACACCGTGCCGACAGCCTTGCCCACCGGGAAGTTGTTGGGGTGCACGTCATAGCTGGTGGACTTCATCAGTACCTGGCGCACGTTCGGGCCACTCAGTTCGAGGATCTGCTGGCCACCACTGACGTTGACGATCTGGATGTGCAGGTCGCCCAGCGCTTCACGCAGTTTCTTCTCCGCGGCGAATTCTTCGCCGGTCGGTACGATCAGCAGCCACTCGTCCGGGCCCATCCATTGCAGGCTGGTTTCACCTTTGACGATGACGGTCAGCGCACTTGGCAATTCGATGCCCAGCGCCTTGTGCACGCCAGCAGCGAATGCGGCGTCATGACCATCGCCACGGATGGTCAGGTGGCCGAGGAGTTTTTTCTCGCGCACGGTCACGCCGGCGTTCTTGCGACCCTTGCCCACCAGGCTGGCGAGGTCGGCGTGATGCAGCGACGACTCGGCCTTGGCCCCGGAGGTTGGGCGTTGTTGGTAAACATTGGCTGCGGTCATAAAGCACCTTTCCTGAATTCTGTTGGCCCTGTGGAAGCTGTTCTGCCGCCTTCGCGAGCAGGCTCGCTCCCACAAGGGTTACGCGATCTCCTGTGGGAGCGAGCCTGCTCGCGAAAGCGTCGGCAGACTCACCACAGGGCCTGGGCAATCACACGTTCTGGCGTTCGCCTTTCGGATCGAAGAACACCGAAGAAACGATTTCCGCCTCGATCACGCTGCCGTCCGCCAGGGGCGCAAACACGCGCTCGCCCATGCGGTTCAGACCGCCCTTGACCACGCCCATGGCAAACGAATAGCCCAGGGAGTTGTGCAGGTAACTGGAGGTCACGTGACCGACCATGGTCATCGGGATCGCCTGCTTGGTGTTGAACACCAGTTGCGCACCTTCCGGCAGCCACTTGTTCGGATCGATCGGCTTCAGACCCACCAGCTGTTTACGCTGATCACGCACGCAATCTTCGCGGTTCATGCCACGCCAGCCGATCCACGAGAACGGTTTGGTGCGGCCCACACACCAGCCCATGTTCAGGTCGTCCGGGGTCATCGAGCTGTCAGTGTCTTGCCCTACGATGATGAAGCCCTTCTCGGCCCGCAGGACGTGCATGGTTTCGGTGCCGTACGGCGTCAGGTTGTACTTCTTGCCGGCGTCGACGATTTTCTCGAGCACGCCCATGGCGTAGTCGGCTTGAACGTTGACTTCGTACGACAGCTCACCGGTAAACGAAATCCGGAAGATCCGCGCCGGCACACCACCGACCAGGGCCTCTTTCCAGGTCATGAACGGGAACGCTTCGTTGCTCAGGTCGGCATCGGTGACTTCGCTGAGCAGCTTGCGGCTGTTCGGCCCGGACAGGGTCATGGTTGCCCAGTGATCCGTCACGGAAGTGAAGTACACCTTCAGGTCCGGCCATTCGGTCTGGTGGTACAGCTCCAGCCATTGCAGCACGCGGGCCGCGCCGCCGGTGGTGGTGGTCATCACGAAATGGTTGTCGGCCAGGCATGCGGTCACGCCGTCGTCGAACACCATGCCATCTTCTTTACACATCAGGCCGTAGCGGGCCTTGCCCACGTCGAGCTTGGTCCAGGCGTTGGTGTAGATGCGGTTGAGGAACTCGCGTGAGTCCGGGCCCTGGATGTCGATCTTGCCCAGGGTCGAGGCGTCCAGCAGGCCGACGCTGTCGCGCACGGCTTTGCATTCGCGCTTGACCGCGGCGTGCATATCTTCACCGGATTTCGGGAAGTACCACGGACGTTTCCACTGGCCAACGTCTTCGAACTCGGCGCCATTTTTCAGGTGCCACTGATGCAGCGCGGTGTAACGCACCGGCTCGAAGATGTGCCCACAGTGACGACCGGCCACGGCGCCGAAGGTGACCGGCGTGTAGTTCGGGCGGAACATGGTGGTGCCCATCTGCGGGATGGTCACGTTCAGCGAACGGGCGGCAATGGCCAGACCGTTGACGTTACCCAGCTTGCCCTGATCGGTGCCGAAGCCCAGTGCGGTATAGCGTTTGACGTGCTCGACCGACTCGAAGCCCTCGCGGGTCGCCAGTTCGATGGCGGCGGCGGTGACGTCGTTTTGCAGGTCGACGAATTGCTTCGGCGCCCGTGCGGTGTTCTTTTCATGAGGCACCTGGAACAGCGCCAGGGTTGGCTCTTCCAGACGGGCCAGGGCTTTGGGCAAGGTCGCTTCGACCGCACCGAAACCGGCTTCGCTGGCGGCGCGCACGCCCCCTTCAAAACCATCGGCCAGAGAATCGCCGAGGCCATAGACGCCGTTGATGCCGCCGACGCACACGCGTTTCTGCGGCGCTTCACCCGGTACGAAACCGAGGATGTCCTCACGCCAGATCGGCTTGCCGCCCAGGTGCGAAGCCAGGTGAACCACCGGGCTGTAGCCGCCGGAACTGGCGACGATGTCGCACTCGAGCCATTCGCCCGGGCTGGTGACCTTGTGGCCTTTCACATCGATCGCGGCAACGCGGGCAGCGGTCACGTGCTTGCTGCCACGGGCCTCGATCACGGCGCTGCCGGTGAGGATGCGAATACCCTTGGCGCGTGCTTCTTCCACCAGCGCACCGCGAGGGTTGCTGCGGGCGTCGGCGATGGCCACGACTTGCAGGCTGGCATCGAGCCAATCCAGGGCCACGCGGTAGGCGTGATCGTTGTTGGTCGACAGCACCAGCTTCTTGCCCGGTGCCACGCCGTAACGGCGCACGTAAGTCGAGACTGCGCCAGCGAGCATGTTGCCCGGCACGTCGTTGTTGCCGTAGACCAGTGGACGCTCGTGAGCGCCGGTCGCCAGCACCACACGCTTGGCACGCACGCGGTGGATGCGCTGACGCACCTGGCCAATCGGTGCGCGGTCGCCGAGGTGATCGGTCAGGCGCTCGTGAATGGTCAGGAAGTTATGGTCGTGGTAACCGTTGACCGTGGCGCGCGGCAACAGCAGCACGTCCGGGGTGTTCTTCAGCTCAGCGATGACGCTGGCAACCCACTCCGTGGCCGGCTTGCCATCAAGGCTTTCGCGGGAATCGAGCAGGCTGCCGCCGAACTCTTCCTGCTCATCGGCGAGGATCACACGGGCACCGCTGCGCGCAGCCGCCAGTGCAGCCGCCAGACCGGCAGGGCCGGCGCCGACGATCAGCACGTCGCAGTGCTGATTCATGTAGTCGTAGGTGTCCGGATCGTTCTCGGTTGGCGAGCGGCCAAGACCGGCGGCCTTACGAATGTACTTCTCGTAAGTCATCCAGAACGATTGCGGATACATGAAGGTTTTGTAGTAGAAACCCGGTGGCATCAGCTTGCCGCCGACCTTGCCGAGAATCCCCATCATGTCGTTGTTCACACTCGGCCAGCCGTTGGTGCTGGTGGCGACCAGGCCCTGGTACAGCGCTTGTTGCGTGGCGCGTACGTTCGGGATTTGCGTGGCTTCGGTGGCGCCGATCTGCAGCACCGCGTTCGGCTCTTCGGCACCGGCGGCGAAGATGCCGCGCGGACGGGAATACTTGAAGCTGCGACCGATGATGTCGACGCCGTTGGCCAGCAGTGCAGCGGCCAGGGAGTCGCCTTCAAAGCCTTTGTAGTTCTGGCCGTTGAAGGTGAAAGTCAGGACTTTGTTGCGGTCGATCCGTCCGCCGTTGGACAGGCGATTGATCTGGCTCATACCTTCTCTCCCAGAGCCGTGCTGGCCGCTTTCGGGCTATCGGTCTTGTCGGTGAATTGTGGCTTGGTGCCGATCTTGTAGGTTTCGAGAATCTCGTAGGTCACGGTGTCGCGGGTGACGTTGAAGTACTGGCGGCAACCGGCAACGTGATCCCACAGCTCGTGGTGCAGGCCGCGAGGGTTATCGCGGAAGAACATGTAGTCGCCCCACTCCTCGTCGGTGCAGCTGTTAGGGTCCAGTGGACGCGGGATGTGCGCCTGGCCGGATGCGTGGAATTCCTCTTCGGAGCGCAGTTCGCCGCAGTGAGGACAGAAGATATGCAACATGGGGATTTCTCCTGTTAGTGGGCAACCGCAGCAGCGCCGTGTTCATCGATCAACGCACCGTTGTGGAAACGGTCGATGGAGAAAGGTGCGGCCAACGGGTGCATTTCACCCTTGGCCAGGCTCGCGGCAAACACGTTGCCCGAACCAGGTGTTGCCTTGAAGCCACCGGTGCCCCAACCGCAGTTGAAGAACATGTTCGGTACCGGGGTTTTCGAAATGATCGGGCACGCATCCGGGGTGGTGTCGACGATGCCGCCCCACTGACGGTTCATGCGTACGCGGGACAGGACCGGGAACATCTCGACGATGGCCTGGATGGTGTGTTCGATCACCGGGTACGAACCACGCTGGCCGTAGCCGTTGTAGCCGTCGATACCGGCGCCGATCACCAGGTCGCCCTTGTCGGACTGGCTGATGTAGCCGTGCACGGCGTTGGACATGATCACGCTGTCGATAATCGGTTTGATCGGCTCGGACACCAGCGCTTGCAGCGGGTGCGATTCGATCGGCAGACGGAAACCGGCCAGCTTGGCCATGTGCCCGGAGTTACCGGCGGTGACCACGCCGACGCGCTTGGCGCCGATGAAGCCCTTGTTGGTTTCGACACCGATGCACACGCCGTTTTCCTTGCGGAAACCGATCACTTCGGTCTGCTGGATCAGGTCCACGCCCAGTGCGTCGGCGGCACGGGCAAAGCCCCAGGCCACGGCATCGTGACGGGCCACGCCGCCGCGACGCTGGACGGTGGCGCCCATCACCGGGTAGCGGGTGTTCTTGGAGCAGTCGAGGTACGGAATCTCGTCAGCGACTTGCTTGGCATCGAGCAGCTCGCCGTCCACGCCATTGAGGCGGTTGGCGCTGACCCGACGCTCGGAATCACGGATGTCCTGCAGGGTGTGGCACAGGTTGTAGACACCGCGCTGGGAGAACATCACGTTGTAGTTCAGGTCCTGGGACAGGCCTTCCCACAGTTTCATCGCATGTTCGTACAGGTGCGCCGACTCGTCCCACAGGTAGTTGGAGCGAACGATGGTGGTGTTGCGCGCGGTGTTACCGCCGCCTAGCCAGCCCTTTTCGACCACGGCCACGTTGGTGATGCCGTGCTCCTTGGCCAGGTAGTAGGCGGTCGCCAGACCATGCCCGCCACCGCCGACGATGACCACGTCGTAGACCTTTTTCGGGGTCGGTGTGCGCCACATCCGCTGCCAGTTTTCATGGTGGCTGAGGGAGTGTTTGAAGAGGCCGAAGCCTGAGTAGCGTTGCATAGTCATTTACTCCAAAACCGCACTCAGCGATAAACCGGGAAGTCCGCGCACAGGGCCGAAACCTGCTGGGCGACATTGGCCTCGACATCGGCATCGCCGAGGTTATCGAGAATGTCGCAGATCCAGCCGGCCAACTCGACGCACTGGGTCACCTTGAAGCCGCGAGTGGTGACCGCCGGGGTGCCGATGCGCAGGCCGGAGGTCACGAACGGCGACTGTGGATCGTTCGGGACAGCGTTCTTGTTCACGGTGATGTGGGCGCGACCGAGTGCTGCGTCCGCCTCTTTACCGGTGAGGCCCTGACGGATCAGGCTGACCAGGAACAGGTGGTTATCGGTGCCGCCGGACACTACATCGTAGCCGCGTTTGATAAAGACGCCGGCCATGGCCTGGGCGTTGTCGATCACTTGTTGCTGGTAAGCCTTGAAGCCAGGCTCCAGCGCTTCCTTGAAGCACACGGCTTTACCAGCAATCACGTGCATCAGCGGGCCGCCCTGGGCGCCAGGGAATACGGCGGCGTTGAGCTTTTTCTCGATCTCTTCGTTGGACTTGGCCAGGATCAGGCCGCCACGCGGACCGCGCAGGGTCTTGTGGGTGGTGGTGGTGACCACGTCGGCGTATGGCAGCGGGTTCGGGTACAGGCCGGCAGCGACCAGACCGGCCACGTGGGCCATGTCGACGAACAGCAGCGCACCCACTTTGTCAGCGATCTGGCGGAAGCGCGGGAAGTCGAGGGTCTTGGAATAGGCCGAGAAGCCGGCAACGATCATCTTCGGCTTGTGTTCGACGGCCAGGCGCTCGACTTCGTCGTAATCGATCAGACCGGTCTTGGTGTCGATGCCGTATTGAACGGCGTTGTACAGTTTGCCCGAGGACGACACTTTGGCGCCGTGGGTCAGGTGACCGCCATGGGCCAGGCTCATGCCCAGGATGGTGTCGCCGGCTTGCAGCAGGGCCAGGTACACGGCGCTGTTGGCCGAGGAACCGGAATGCGGCTGGACGTTGGCGTAATCGGCGCCGAACAGTTGTTTGGCGCGTTCGATGGCCAGCGCTTCAACCTTGTCGACGTGCTCGCAGCCACCGTAGTAACGCTTGCCCGGGTAGCCTTCGGCGTATTTGTTGGTCAGGCCGCTGCCCTGCGCTTCCATGACGCGCTTGCTGGTGTAGTTCTCGGACGCGATCAGCTCGATGTGATCTTCCTGACGTTGCTCCTCGGCATTCATCGCCGCCAGCAGTGCATCGTCGTAACCCTGGATCTTGTCTTGCTTGCTGAACATCGCGTCTCTCCCAGCGGCATCTGTGCGCCATTCGTCTCGGTAAGGCACTGGCGTTTCGGCAGTGCCCTTTGATAGCGATGGTATGACTGGCTTGGCGTGGTCAAATGCCTAAGGGCGCCACGCAAAGGTGCGTTTACGACATGGCGGGAAATGGCAGGTCGTACACAATCTGCGAACACGCCTGAATCCCTTGTGGGAGCGAGCCTGCTCGCGAAGGCGGTGTATCAGCCACATGGATATCGCCTGGCACGCCCTCTTCGCGAGCAGGCTCGCTCCCACAGGGCTTGCATTCAGCTCGCGGGGCTATGCGAGAACCTGGCGCAAAGCCAGCAACGCAAGGAAATGCGCGGGATACAGGGCATACGCCCAGCGCCGCATCGGTGGTGGTTTTACGTCACCCGCATGTCGCAACAGGAACAGCCCCAGCCATGGCGCAATCAGACAAGTGGCAACAGCCGCCATTGCCACGTGATTGCCCAATCGAACGGAGTAATACAGCACCTGCCACTGATTCGATGCCAGACAGACCAGCCCCGGCAGCAACGCGAAATACCAGGGTCGCCGCAATACCAGCAGCATCGCCAACGGCAACAGCACGCCAAAGAAACCGAACATCAGTCGTTCCGGGAACAACGCCGCCAGCACAAGGGCAACCGCCATCAACGGACGCGCTTGCAGGGTTCGGTCCTGCCAGCCACGAATCACCAGAAGACCGAGTGCCAGCGTGGGCAGCACATTTAGGGTGTCGGGATTGGGGATGTACATCCGGTAGGGAATTTCACTCACGGCGCTGAACAGCATTAACCAGCCCAGGTAGCGCCATTGCCCGCCTGTCGTCACCGCCGTGACCCGTGCCAGATTGGCCGCCATCGCCAGGCAGAACCACGGGAACGCCAGACGCCCCGGCACATACAGCCAATCGGCGGAATAACCGACATATCGCAGGTGATCGAGCAGCATGCTCAGCAACGCCAGCCACTTGAGAAGATCCAGCGCTCCGTCGCGCTGCTTTAAGTGCGTAGCCATGTGCATAATTGCCCGGCATCCTTGTAATGTTCTGACAGTGACATCCCGTGCGCTTCCCGGACGATCTTCGGTAAAGTGCCCCACCTCATTGACCACGTGACGCCTCACCATAGGCGCCTCGACCACGGAAGCAGGCCATGACCGACAAGAGCCAACAATTCGCCAGCGACAACTACTCCGGCATTTGCCCCGAAGCCTGGGCAGCCATGGAGCAGGCCAACCATGGCCACCAGCGCGCTTACGGCGACGACGAGTGGACCGCCCGCGCGTCCGACGATTTCCGCAAACTGTTCGAAACCGACTGCGAAGTGTTTTTCGCCTTCAACGGCACCGCGGCCAACTCATTGGCCCTGTCGTCGCTGTGCCAGAGTTACCACAGCGTGATCTGCTCGGAAACCGCCCACGTCGAAACCGACGAATGCGGCGCACCGGAGTTTTTCTCCAACGGCTCCAAACTGCTGATCGCCCGCACCGAAAACGGCAAGCTGACCCCTGAATCGATTCGCGAAATCGCCCTGAAGCGCCAGGACATCCACTACCCCAAACCCCGCGTCGTGACCCTGACCCAGGCCACCGAAGTCGGCAGTGTCTACACCCCGGACGAAATCCGCGCCATCAGCGCCACCTGCAAGGAGCTGGGCCTTAACCTGCACATGGACGGCGCGCGCTTCTCCAACGCCTGCGCGTTCCTCGGCTGTTCGCCGGCCGACCTGACCTGGAAGGCCGGCGTCGACGTGCTGTGCTTCGGCGGTACGAAAAACGGCATGGCCGTGGGCGAAGCGATTCTGTTCTTCAATCACAAGCTGGCAGAAGACTTCGACTACCGCTGCAAACAGGCGGGCCAACTGGCGTCGAAAATGCGCTTCCTGTCCGCGCCCTGGGTCGGCATCCTGGAAAACGGCGCCTGGCTCAAATACGCCCGCCACGCCAACCACTGCGCACAATTGCTGGCCGAGCTGGTCAGCGACATCCCGGGCGTGGAACTGATGTTCCCGGTACAGGCCAACGGCGTGTTCCTGCAACTCTCGGAACCGGCGATCTCCGCCCTGACCGCCAAGGGTTGGCGCTTCTACACCTTCATCGGCAACGGCGGCGCGCGTTTCATGTGCTCGTGGGACACCGAGGAAGAGCGTGTGCGCGAGCTGGCTCGCGACATCCGCGAAGTGATGTCTCACTAATTATCCGGAACTAATGCAACCACTGTGGGAGCGAGCCTGCTCGCGAAGAGGGAGTGTCAGTCAACGCAAATGTTGTTTGACCCACCGCCTTCGCGAGCAGGCTCGCTCCCACAAGCAAGCCCCCGCCGAATTCCCCGATCGTTCGCACCTGAAGTCTTGGTCTACATTGTCTGGCGAGCCGTACAGACAACAACAATCAGGAGCGTACGCATGTCATTGCAAGGTAAAACCCTGTTCATCACCGGCGCCAGCCGTGGCATTGGCCGAGAGATCGCGCTACGGGCAGCACGCGACGGCGCCAATATCGTGATCGCCGCCAAAAGTGCCGAACCGCATCCCAAGCTACCGGGCACGATCTATAGCGTGGCCAAGGAAGTCGAGGCGGCAGGCGGCAGGGCGTTGGCGCTGCAGGTGGATGTACGCGACGAAGCCGCCGTGCACCAGGCCCTGGCCCAGGCCAATGAACATTTCGGCGGCATCGATGCGCTGGTGAACAACGCCGGGGCGATCAAGCTGACCGGGGTTCAACACCTCGAGCTCAAGCGCTTCGACCTGATGCACCAGATCAACACCCGCGCCGTGCTGCTGTGCAGCCAGGCAGCGCTGCCGTACCTGAAGCAGTCCAAGGGGCACATTCTCAACCTGTCGCCACCGCTGAACCTGGCCGTCAAATGGTTCGCCCAATACAGCCCCTATACTGTGACCAAATACGGCATGAGCATGCTGACGCTGGGCATGAGCGAGGAGTTCAGGAATTACGGCATCAGCGCCAACTCGCTGTGGCCACAGACGATGATTGCCACCGCCGCGATCGAGTTTCAGCTGGGGTCACGGGAGTCGTTCAAGCATGCACGCACGCCTGCGATCATGGCGGATGCCGCCCATGTCATCCTGAGCAGCACGAATCGCAGTCTGACCGGGCGTTTGCTGATTGATGAGGAAGTTCTGCGGGAGAACGGCGTCACCGAGTTCGAACACTATCGGTTCGCGCCGGACAGCAGCGACAAGCTGATGCCAGACCTTTTTATCGACTGAAGCAACACAACACCTGTGGGAGCGAGCCTGCTCGCGAAAGCGTCGGATCAGTCAAAACAGATTTGAATGACATACCGCATTCGCGAGCAAGCCCGCTCCCACAAGGGATTACCGGTGCGAATCAATACTCGATCCGCACATCCCCCTTCGGAATGCTGCAGCACGACAGGATGAACCCTTCGGCCTCGTCGTCCTCGGTGATCCCGCCGTTGTGATCCATCTCCACTTCGCCGCCCAGCTTGAGCACCTTGCACGTGCCGCAAATGCCCATACCGCAGGCTTTCGGGATCATCAGGCCGACCTTGGCGGCGGCTGCATGCACGGTCTCGCCCGGTGCCACGCGGATGCTCTTGCCCGAGGCGGTGAATTCCACCTGATGCAGTTCCGAGTCAGCCACCTCCGGCGCCTCGGCGGCCTGCTCGGCATGCTCCACGGCGTCTGCGCGGGCCTCGGGCGGGGTCGCGCCGAAGGATTCCTCGTGGTAGTGCTTCATGTTGAAGCCGGCGTTTTCCAGCAGGCGCTTGACCGCGTTCATGTACGGCGTCGGGCCGCAGCAGAACACTTCGCGCTCGAGGAAGTCAGGGACCATCAGTTCCAGCATCTTATGGTTCAGGTAGCCGCGATAGCCGGCCCATGGCTCACCGAAACCGTGTTTTTCGCAAATCAGGTGCAGGCTGAAGTTTTCGATCCGCGCCGCCATGTGCTCCAGCTCGCGGTGATAAATGATGTCCTTGGGCGAACGGGCGCTGTGGATGAACGCCATGTCGACATTGCCGTTGGTGTCGAAGAACCAGCGGGCCATGGACATGCACGGCGTGATCCCCACGCCACCGCTGAGGTACAGCACCTTCGGGTTCGGGAAGTCCATGGCATTAAACAGCCCGACCGGACCGTGCACCGCCAGTTCGTAGCCTTCATGCAGGGTGTCGTGCAGCCAGTTAGAGACCTTGCCGCCCGGTACGCGCTTGATGGTCACCGAGAAGCTGTAAGGCACCGACGGTGAACTGGAAATCGTGTAGGAGCGCATGACCTGCTGGCCGTCGATCTCCAGCTCCAGGGTGACGAACTGCCCCGGCTTGAAGAAAAACATGATCGGCTGGTCGGCCATGAAGCAGAAGGTGCGCACATCCCAGGTTTCCTGGATGACTTTGACGCAACGGACGATGTGCCGGCCATTGGCCCAGGTCTGTGTAGTTACAGGGTTCAGGAAGTTGTTGGACATGCTGATCTCCACGGCCGACTGTCGGCCTTCATGATGGCGATTCTGCGTATAGCGCGAACCACCCATTTACCTATCTGCGACATTGACATGCTTATCGCGACCAGCCGCCAACCACCGGGGCTTGCGCGTCGGGAACAGATTGCATCATGTCGCCCATGGATAAGGTTCTGGCCAGCGTCGGCCCCACACTCGCCCCATACCAAGACACGACCTTTACACCTTGCGTAGCAACCCTGAACAGCAGACCTGATTAGCCACTTTCGCCGGCCACGCAGATGGCCCTGAGGATTAAACGATGGACGTCACTACTACCCTGAGCCTGGGCGATCCGCTGGAACCCGCACGCAAGGCCACCGCGCAGATGCTGCAAGAGCGCGAGCGCACCTTCTCGCTGCCGCAGCCGTTCTACACCGACGAGCGCCTGTTTGAAATCGACATGCAGGAGATCTTCCAGAAAGAGTGGTTGATCGCCGGCATGACCTGCGAGATCCCGGCCAAGGGCAACTACATGACCCTGCAGGTCGGCAAGAACCCGATCATTGTGATCCGCGGCGCCGATGGCGTGGTCCATGCCTTCCATAACGTCTGCCGTCACCGTGGCTCGCGCCTGTGCACCAGCGACAAGGGCAAGGTCGCCAAACTGGTCTGCCACTACCACCAGTGGACCTACGAACTCGACGGTCGCCTGCTGTTCGCCGGCACCGAGATGGGCGCCGACTTCGACATGAAGCAATACGGCCTCAAGCCGGTAAACGTGAAAACCGCCGGCGGCTACATCTTCATCAGCCTGGCAGAGAACCCGCCGGCCATCGATGACTTCCTGTCGACGCTCAGCCATTACATGGAACCGTATGACATGGAAAACACCAAGGTGGCGGTGCAAACCACCTTGATGGAAAAGGCCAACTGGAAACTGGTGCTGGAAAACAACCGCGAGTGCTACCACTGCGGCGGTTCGCACCCTGAACTGTTGAAAACCCTGCTTGAATGGGACGACGTGACCGACCCGCGCGCCGACCAGGCGTTCAAGGACCACGTCGCCGCCTCCGCCGCTGCCTGGGAAGCCGAGAAGATCCCTTACGCCCACGCCAGCTTCGGCCTGCGTAACCGTATCGTGCGCATGCCGCTGCTCAAGGGCACCGTGTCGATGACCATGGACGGCAAACAGGGCTGCGCCAAGCTCATGGGCCGTATCAAGAACCCGGACCTGGGCTCGATGCGCATCCTGCACCTGCCGCACTCCTGGAACCACTGCATGGGCGACCACATCATCGTGTTCACCGTGTGGCCGATCAGCGCCCAGGAAACCATGGTCACCACCAAGTGGCTCGTGCACAAGGACGCTGTCGAAGGCGTGGACTACGACGTGGAGCGCATGCGCCAGGTCTGGGACGCCACCAACGACCAGGACCGTCGCCTGGCCGAGGAAAACCAGCGCGGCATCAACTCCACCGCCTACCAGCCAGGTCCGTACTCCAAGACCTATGAGTTCGGTGTGGTGAACTTCATCGATTGGTACAGCGGTCGCATGTTGAACAACCTGGGCGCCGAGCCTGCGCCATACCTTAAAGGGGTGCCGGTCCAAGGGTAAGGCAAGAGAAATTACTGATAATTAAAATTCGAGGTTCTTGCGCTTTCGGCGCATGAACCTCGACATTGCGATTTCAATAAGCATTTTTCCAGATTAACTTATCTCCTCCGACGTTATCTTGTTCCGCTCTTCTATAGGGATGAGTCGGGGTCGGCAATATCAACCTGGATCGATGTAACCTCGGAAAGGTTTCCGAAAGCATCCATCGCCCGCACTTCGATTAAGTGAGAACCCGGCGGCAAGTCCGCTGTTGTGAAAAAAGGAACCTCTGTACGACCTAAACACACCGTATCCCAGTAGACAAAATACGCGCTAACACCAAACTCCCCTTCAGATGGTGCCCACGCCAGACTTGCCGAGTTCCCTACCAGCTCTAAAACTTCGAAATTTAGCGGGGCCGCGGGTGGGGTTTCGACCACCGGCTCATAGACAACTGTTGTTGGCGACTCAGATAGCTGCCTATATGAATCGATGCTATAGACTTCTATTGTGTATATCTCGCCCGGCACCAATTCGGATATGGTAACCGTGGGAAAACCCAGCACAGCCCTATAATGCTCATTATTAATATCTACCCGCACGCCAATGGTGCTACTTGATAAACGTTCCCAGGTCAACTTCACTTGAGTTGGTGTCAGATCCGACAAATTGACCTCTGGAGGCAAAGGCGGAGGCTCTGGTGGTTGCCCTAAAGTTCTGAACAACGTAATCGGACTAAAAGGGGATTTATTCCCATCTCTATCTAAAGCACGTATACCCACATGATAATAAGCCCCTGCCATTAGTGAACTTAGAAAGCTACAGTTATCACTGACCCGAGGAAATGGAAACCCATTTACATACGTTATGTACGCAACTGCGTCGTTGCTGATTGGTTGTGCCCAATCCAACCTCGCATGGCTTTCTGTTAGTTCGCTGACAACCGGCTTACCCGGTGAACTCGGTGGTACTCCATCGGATATAGTTACTTCAAGCATGCTTTCTTCCGATTTATCATCGCCAATTTGTGCTCTCACCTTGAATACAAGGTGGTAGGGGGGGCTTGGCAATATGTCAGCCAGTTTGAAGTTATAGCCCCACCGCCCCGCCGGCGTATTGAAGACCTTGTCGTTGATACTAATTTCATGAGTTAAAGATGTTCCCCAAAGCGGGCCCCAACGGAGTTTACAGTTTCCGTTGGACTGGCTAAACCTGAGGTTTGTCGGTGGATGTACCAAGGTTTTGAACGTTGCGCTTGAAGGTTCAGAGACCCATCCTCCAGCGAAGGCATATACTTCAACCTTGTATTCAGTTAAGTACCGCAGGTAATTCAATTGGAAAAATGTTTCACCCGTTTGAGCCACCACAAATCCATTAACTTTGATCCTGAAACGAATTCCACTTCCTCCAGGAAAAGCCCATTCAAGCCTGGCCGAGGTTGAGGTGATATCAGTAACTGAGAGTTCGTCGGGGTTTCCTGGATTGATGGTAAATGTGACAACTTCCGAATAGCCCGATTGTTGCCCATCGTGGATCTCATCACAGATTAAGTCGAAATTACCGGGCGGGAATGGGGTCTTTGGGGCCGCAGACCAGCCTCCATCTTCCCTAACCAGGGCAGTACCGTATTCGATGACACCCGACCCCGCCTGATAGAAACGAACTGTTGCACCACGCATTCCATTGATTCCCCTGACCTCTGGAGTGGTGGTTGTTACGGTTGAACGGTCGGCAGGTTCGATAATTTCAGGTACTGGTAAAGCAGGGGCGGAGATTGTGAGAGGCTTCGCAATTGAGGGATTTTGCTTTTCATCAATCGCCCAGATTTCAATGGTAACTTCTTCTGAACCCCATACTTTTCCAAGCTCATATTCACTGACCGAACCTGCCAATAACAGCGGGGGATTTTCATTTACCGATATTGCATAATTTACAATATTTTTGCTACTTGACTTGTCCCATGCCAACTTCAAACCGGTGGCTGTCTCGGAGACAATTTTAAAATTCTCTACTGGCTGAGGAAGTGTCATATCCACGTCAACAACCATCGTTTTTGGATCAGTCTTCTCTCCACTCTCCATCAACTGAAGAGAGACCTTTAGTTCAAATTCTTCGTCTTGTCGAGCATATTCCAGGAACGATATTGGAGTTCCATATTCGATGGGCAGTGGGGGAAGGTCAATGTTCTTCGAGGTAGCTGCAAGACCTATAGGCATCGCATATCCCGGATCAGGAATAGGGTCCCATGTCAGAGTCGCCAGAGCCAACAACGGGTCTCGATCCAGATCAATAGGAACGTAGCAAACCTGCATATTCTTTAGCTCAGGTATAGGCCGGCGCAAAATACCAGTCCATTCAGACACATTGTCGTTATAGTCTCTTGAGCGAACTTCGATAAAGCGACTTTCAGATGGCGGCACATTATATATATCGAACTTAAGACCCCGGGTCGCCCCCTGGACTACACCGTCCATTCTTACTTCATAATCTTTGACCCCAATGCCATCGTCATCGCTGGATCCATCCCATTCCAGCCTGATGACGGGCAATCCAAATAATGAAAACCTGGGATTTCCGGGAATCGTTGGAGGCTTCTTATCCTGGATTAATTCAACCTCGTTGGAGAACGGTGACAAGTTACCGTTACCATCCTCCGCTTGGACTCTGAACATACCATTCCACCTCGGCAAATCCTTGGCGGTATAAGTTGTCTGATTCGTCACATAAAGCAATCTATCACCCACACATATACGATAATTACGCACACCAACATTATCGCTTGCCGAGCTCCAAGCAAATTTTACCGTATTTACTTTATCAGCCTCATAAAGTGACTGTGGCTCAACAGTGAAGTTTTTCGGTGCTACTGGGGGCGTTGTATCTTGTGCTCGCCGCAAGGTAAGTTCGATGCATTTATCGACTACACTGCTTCGGGTTTCTGGTCGTGTAATGAAATCGACATTCACAATGCTCGCGTTTTCAAACCCCGCCGCGAACGTTTTCAATCGTATAGGATGATTACTATTCAAGTGCTTGGGACCACCCGCGTAGACCGCCGCACTTAAACTCCATATTGAGTTCATTGGCGGCTCTGACATCGTCCGGGTGACGAGCGCCTCGATACCTTTTTCGCTGCTGTCTTCGGGGCTCCAGTAGTGAGTTATCGGGGCCCAGAGATATCTTCGAGATATCCAATTTTCACTCCAACCTGGTGGATTCTTTGGATTGTCTGGATTTTCTGGATCCTCTTCCGCTTCTGGCAGATCACCAAACGCTCCCGTTATAAATAAATTGCGCCCTGTTTCTCTTATTTTCTTCCAAGTAAAATTATTTGCTTTATAACTCAATGCAACCCCCTCTAAAGCCTTGAGGTGAGTCAGCAATCGCGAGAGACTACTATGTGCAAAAAGCCTCCCTTTGTCGAACGTATGAAAATCAAGTATTACGGGCTCTCCAGGATTCTCCCTAAAGAAAATCAGAAGATCCGCAATTAAATCTTCTAAACTCCTATTCCCATGATTACCATGCTGAAACTTAAATACATAATATGTTTTAGTAGTCGGACTATGGTTCCCGGTTGTTTTTTTATAGCTTTTGTCATAAAGACGCAAATCTAAGACACGTGCGCCATCTCTAAGCTGGTATAAAAACCGGCGATCTTGACAGGCTACCCAATACTCGGCCGGCCCACCCGTTGCATCTTTATCGACACCAGCATTATGCGAGCTTGGAAAAACCGTCCTTACCCACCTTTTGTCTGCAATTTGAGGATAAAGATCTGATAACCAACGACTATAGTTTATTGCGCGCCCTCCGGGCGCCGTCGTCGTTGAGCGCGAAGAGTCGCTTTTATTGACTTTTTTCTTCATCTCAGTGGCTCCCATATAAAAAATAACTACTTTTTTATACTGTGTGAAATTTAGAAAAAAACATACCTAGCACAACTGATAGTGGCACTGTCGAGATTCACTGCTAAGTTTTATGGGTTGTGTTGCCCTATGGCACCATCCAGCGGATCGTTGCTTACGACACGACGTAATCAGTAAAAAGCCCCCACCCTATCTATGGGTCACTTTGGCATTGGGCATAGAAGTGTTTCAAGAACCACAGTTTTTGCCCGAGCGCCACTATCAGAACTGCTAGTGGTGCAATTGATTTATTGGGCTATTGTTGTTAACGCACCATCCACAGCAAGTCTTACTCTTGATCTATTACACCCAACGCTCGCTTTAAAGCTGCGTTAGGCCTTTCAATTGAATTTAGAGGTTTCCGCCATGCTGCCACTACGCTCTGCAGAACAAACGAAAGCCATAAAGAATGAGCAAACCCGCAATGGAACAAATGGCTCTTTCGAATCCACAATTCCGGTATTGCCCCATTCATTTAGGGCAGATGTAGCATATTACGAACTTTCTCCTACCGCGCCGTTTTTTATGGTTACCGCGGAGGATAGACTAGATAACGGTAAAACATTTAATTTCACAATGGCAATTCCCCAAAACGCAAAGGACGGCATTGCCAACGTTAGTTTTGACCCAAGCAGTCAAACAGATGCACTTGTACTTTTCTTTGGAAATGTGATGCATGGGGGGCGGAGCGGATTTATTAAATTCGAACACTCTATTTCAGAAAAAAGACTAAAGGCAACATTCGACTTTGTTGACCATCTAAACGGAAGATTCAAAGGAGAACTTGATGTTTATGAGTTGAACCAATGACCTGTATCCCACGCATCCAAGCCACCCTAAAAGCGCGGCTTGAGCGAAGGGCGGAAAGCGCGGCGCCGAGCCTACGCCGTACCTCAAAGGGGTTCAGGTTCAAGACTGCAAGCAAAAGCTTGATCGAACACCGCACGGGGCAAGCCCACACATTTGATCGGTCGTACACAAATCCCGTAAACGACACGGTCAAGTGTGGGGGGGCATGGTTGCGAAAACGTCCTCTAAACCTTCATATCTCCTCATGACACAACGCACCCCAGAACTGTACGAAATATGATCTATTCCGTTCAGCGCTATGCCCCATAAGGCTCCCAGCCTTCCGCAAACAAGTTATCCACACCTCAACCCACAGCAAATGGGGACAACTGTGGAAAGCTCGCAAAATTTCTTCCCGAAAACTGAAGAAAATCCGTGACTTATTCAGAACCAGGGTTTTCTCCGGCGCCTGATCATTTATTGATCAAATCTCTGCAGGGCACGTAACACGCAGCTTGCAGCGTATGGCGAACACCTTATCCACAGAAGCACCAACAGACTTTGGGGGCAACTTCACGGGTATTGTGGAAAACCGCTGGAGACCGCGATTTTCCTGCGTTCCCGGGGTGTAGAACTGGCCAGAACCGGCAGTTTGGACGTTTTTTAACCAACCCCTCGAAAGCCACGGTTTATAAGGGCTGTAGCAGTAAGCGAACATCTTATCCACAGAAGCGCCAACAGAGATTGGGGGCAAGTCCTGCACTTATCCTCTGAAAAAACCCATGAAAAACCGCAGCTTAGGCTGGTTGTTTTTTGATCTTCGGCCTGCAGGCCCTGATCTGCAAGGGGTTGGCCAAGGGGTGAACACGTTATCCACAGAACCGCCAACAGGGATTGTGGGTAAACAGGTCGAAAATGGCCTCGCGCCTTCAAACCTTGTTAAAACACGAACGTCCCGCCTCGATATCCAGATTCAACTCAAAGTCATCGAACGCTCGCCAGCCCAACAGAACCGACGGCACATACCGCCCCCTCACCCAGGACGGCGGGATGGTGAAGCCCGGGTAGTACTTGTAGGTGATCGGCAGGCTGTGGCCGGGCAGGTTCAGCACGCCCTTGAAGGTTTGGAAGCGTTGCCTTTCGGCCGTATCGAGCGGGGAGACTCCAGGGGTCAGTGCCTGCACCACATTGACTTGCTCACCGGGCAAGGCCGAGGTCAGGTAATCGACATTGCCGGTATCGACGATTGCCTGGGTCGAGCGGTTATCCAGGCTGGCGGCGATGGTCAGGCGCTGGTTGAGATCCATGCGAGTGTAGGTAATCGGTGCGTCGCAGCGCGCGGCAGGCAAGGGGTTGAGTTCCAGGGTCTTGCGGGTGATTTTCAGCGGCCCCAGCTTGCTGATCAGATCCAGCCCCAGCAGGTTGTCTCGATCGCTGACGAACACCAGCACGTTCCTGAATTCGCTTGAGCCGATCCTCAGCGACTCGATGACGCCCAGCCTGGCCGACACATTGCTCTCGCCGTAAAACGTGCTGTAGGCGTAATGGGAGTCGGTTAACAGCCTGATCCCCATCGACCTGGCGGTGTCGACATTGACCCGGGTTTGCGGAGCGCCGGTGTCGAGGACGAAGCGCGCCGAATGTCCATTGGCGTCACTGACATCGATGAAGGGCAGCACCTCTTGCGCAATGAAGTGGTCGCTGGCGTACGGATGAATCTTCAGCTCCTGGCGCCGGGCTGCGCGCTTGACCGTGAAATCCCCCGTCGCGCGCAACGTGGCCAGGGACTGATCGCCGAACATCGAGAACAGGATTTTCAGCTCCGGGTCAGCCTGTATGGCCCGAGCGTGTCGGCGCTTGATCGCCAGGTAGTAATCCGGCAACTGGTTGGCGGCCTTGAGCTCGAATATCCGGGCGATCACCGTCACTGAGCAGTCGAGGTTTTTCCCGGGGTCCGGCACAAGGTCGCAATGCGCGCGCAATTGTGCCAGGGAGGCGTTCTGCCCTTGCTCGGAGGCCAACCATTGATAGAAGCCCGGCTCGGGCAAGACGAGCGGCTCAGGCGCGTTCGGCCGGTTAGCGGCCAGAAGTCCCGTGGACACCAGGACGACCCAGGCAAGGAGCAATCGCGTCAGCGGCTTCATGGCCAACCCACTCATAAAAACCAGGTCTTATGAACAAGCGCTGAACCTCTGAAAGCTCCCTGACTGCGTGCTGCACCCTGACCAGCGCACCTAGAAAATGTAGCTCAACGGGTGATTACCCGGACGTGCTTTTTTGTGGGAGCAAGGCTTGCCCGCGATGGCGATCTTGCTGGCGCCATCGCGGGCAAGCCTTGCTCCCACAGGTCCGAGTTGGGCCCCTAAGGCCGGTACATCAGGTAGGCTTCGCCGGTGACCCGGATCATCGGATGCGGCGTGATCTGGCAGGTATCGACCACCCGAAAGCCGTGGCGCTCGTAGAAGCGCCGGGCGCCGGTGTTGGCGGCGTAGTCGATCAGGCTCAGGCCATTGAGCCCCAGCTGGTTGGCGCGGTCGTAGGCGTAGGCGAGGAACTGCTTGCCCAGGCCCTGATTGCGCCAGCCTTCATGCAGGGCGAGGCTGGAAATGTACAGGGTGTCGGGGATTTCCATGGTCGCGTAGGGCGCCAGCACCGGATCGGTAACCGGCTCGGCGAGCGGGTCGTGGCGCATCACGTAGCTGTGCAGCATGCCGATGACTTGTCCGTCCGCCTCGGCAATCAGGCAGTTCTGATAGGAAAAATCCACATCGTCACGGGCGTAACGAATGGCGCCGACGTCCAGCAGATCCTGGCCGGGTTCTGCGATCTGGCTCCAGATGTAATCTGAAGCGCCTTCGGATGAAATCTGGAACAGCCGCGCAATGTCCCGCGCATCCGCGCGGACTGCCGGACGAAATTCAACTGCCATTGGTTTTCCTTGTGGGAGCGAGCCTGCTCGCGAAAACGGTGGGTCAGGCAATATTCATGTCGGCTGACACTCCGCCTTCGCGAGCAGGCTCGCTCCCACATTGGATTCTCAGTGATTGTTGGTCAGCGAACCACGCCTTCTTCAATGAGAAGTTTGAGGATCGCTTCAGCCCCAGCTTGCGCCGTAACGCCCTTGAGCACTTGTCCCCCTCCGCCACTGGCTTTCGCCGTTGCGGCTTTCATGCGATCGGCGCCGCTCTTGGCCTTGATCACTTTCAGGCGTTTTGGCCGAGGTTTGGCCGGTTGCAGGGTGGCGACTGCCAGCAGTTCATCATCGACGACTTCCACCTCATCGGCCTGCAACACCCCGCGCCGGGCCGGGCCGTAGGCGCTCTGCCGTGGCTTGGGTGCGGCGTTATCCACCGTCGCCAGAAACGGCAAGCGCACCTTCAGCCGGCGACGCTGGCCACGGGGCAAGGCTTGCAGCACCAGCGCCGAACCGCCGTCGATGGATTCGACCTGCGCCAGCCCCACCACCAGCGGCCAGCCCAGGCCTTCGGCCAACAGGAACGGCAGCATCCCCGAGCCTTCGCCGGTTTCCGCCTGGCTGCCGGTCAGCACTACCTGGGCCCCGGCGTCGCGCAGATACGCCGTCAAGGCTGGCAAAGCGTCGGCCCCCTGGGGTTGTTCCAGCACGTGCAGTTGTTCCAGGCCCATGCCCAGATAAGCGCGCAGCGCAGGCTCAGCCACGTCGCCGGCATGCAGCACCTGCAAGTTATCCCCAGCCAGTTGCAGACCCAATTCCACCGCCCGCGCATCCTGTTCCGCGCGACGCGGACGACCGGAGGTCGGGTGGGCGCCGATGGACACCAGGCTGATGATTTTCGTGCTCATAACCCTTTCCTTCCCTTAAGCCGCATCGCGCTTGGCGTCGTTGCGGTAGGCCTCTACCGCCGCGATCAAGGCTCGAAGAATCTCGGCGCTCTCGCCGATCACCGACAGGTCGGCCCGTTTGATCATGTCGCAGCCAGGATCGAGGTTGATCGCCACCACCTTGTCGCAGGCACCGATGCCTTGCAGGTGCTGGATCGCCCCGGAAATCCCCACCGCCACGTAAACCCGTGCAGTGACCCAGGTCCCGGACGCGCCGACCTGACGGTCGCGGGCCATGAAGCCGTCGTCCACTGCCACCCGGGAGGCACCTTCGGTAGCCCCCAGCGCCGCAGCGGTCTGGTGGAACAGATCCCAGTCCTTGACCCCGTTGCCGCCGGAGAAGATGAATTCGGCTTCGGCCATGGGAATCGCCGCCGGGTCCACCGCCACCGCGCCCAGATCCTCGATGCGCGACAAACTGCGCGCGATGGTTGTGGATAACTCCACCGGCAAAGCTTCGTGACGGGTTTCGCTGACCGGTTCGGCGCATTCGACGGCGGCCAGAATCAGGCGAGCGACCGGACGTGCCAGGTCTTGCAAACCGGCACCAGCACGGCCGATGCACTCCTGATCCTTGACCTGCCAGATCCGCGTGGCCGGGCGTTCGCCCAATGCGGCGGCAAAGCGTCGACCCAACTCACCGCCACCGCTGCGGCTATCCGGTAGCAACCAGTGGCGCGGATTGAACTGGTTATCCACAGCCCGCAGGCCCTGGACTCGTTGTTCCGGTGCATAACCGCTGAACTCGTCGCCTTCGAGCACCAGCAAGCGATCGACGCCAGCGGTGGCAAAGGCGCTTTCCTTGTGTTCGCCGAAGACCACCGCCAGGACCGCGCCGTCCTTGCCGGCCAGTTGATGGGCCAGGCCCAGCAGATCTCGGTCGTGGCTGCTCAAACGGCCGCCGACCATGTCCGGCACCACGCAGATGTAGAACGCCGGCGCAGGCACTTGATGCAATGGCAATTGCACTTCAACGGCGGCCGAGCGTTTCGTCGTCCCGCCCTGTTGCGCGCCACTGCGGTCGATGCGCTTGATCCCGTTGGGGCCGATAAAACCGATGCCATGGGGATTCTTGCGGATGACGCCGTTCGGCCCCATCCAGCTATGTTGCGTCGGTTGCATGGCCGCGTGCAGCGGGTGCAGGCGGTTACGGGCGATCCATTCGGCGCGGGGATCGCGGCGGATAATGTCGCTCATCAGTGCACCTCCGCAGGTTCACGTTTGGCCGGGGTGGACGACTTTGGGGCTTCGTCCTCCAGCAGCGCGTCAGCCACCAGTTCGGCGATGTCCTTGATCAGCGGCCGGGGTTCGACCACGCCTTCGAGCATCGCGGTGCACTGTGGACAACCCACGGCCACCAGTTCGGCGCCCGTCTCGCGGATGTCTTCCATGCGCATGTCGGGAATCCGTTGCTTGCCCGGAATGTCGGTGATCGGCGCACCGCCACCGCCGCCGCAGCAGCGCGAGCGGAAACCGGAGCGTTGCATTTCCTTGACCTCGATCCCGAGGGCACGCAGCACCTCGCGCGGCGCCTCGTATTCGCCGTTGTAGCGGCCGAGGTAGCACGGGTCGTGATAGGTCACGCTGTTGCCTTTGTGCTGGCCGAGATTGAGCGCGCCAGCGCCGATGATTTCGGCCATGTAGGTGCTGTGGTGCTGCACCAGGTAGTTGCCGTCGAAGGCGCCGTATTCGTTTTTCAGCACGTGGAAGCTGTGCGGATCGCAGGTCACGATGCGGTTGAAGCTGTATTTGGCCAGGGTCTGGATGTTGCGCTTGGCCAACAGCTGGAAGGTCGCTTCGTCGCCCAGGCGGCGGGCCACGTCACCGCTGTCGCGCTCTTCGAGGCCGAGCACGGCGAAGTCGATTTTCGCTGCTTTGAGCACTTTGACGAAGGCACGCAAGGTGCGCTGGTTGCGCATGTCGAACGCACCGTCGCCGACCCAGAACAGTACGTCGGTGGACTTCTTCTCGCTCATCAGATTGAGGTTCAAGTCCGCCGCCCAGTTCATCCGCCCGCCCGGCGCAAAGCCGCCCGGGTTGTCGGTGGCGATCAGGTTTTCCAGGACTTCGGCGCCCTTGTTCGGGGTCGCGCCTTTTTCCAGGGTCAGATGGCGACGCATGTCGACGATGGCATCGACGTGCTCGATCATCATCGGGCATTCCTCGACGCAAGCGCGGCAGGTGGTGCAGGACCACAGGGTTTCGGCATCCACCAGACCGTTGACGATCGGTTGATGCGGGTTGCCGGCGTGCTCACCAATCGCCTTGCCTGGATAAGGGCTACCGGCGAACTTGGCATCGGTGCCACCGGCCAGGCCGACGACCATGTCCTGAATCAGTTTTTTCGGGTTCAGCGGCTGACCGGCGGCGAACGCCGGGCACGCGGCCTCGCATTTACCGCACTGCACGCAGGCGTCGAAACCGAGCAGCTGGTTCCAGGTGAAATCCTTGGGTTTTTCCACGCCCAGCGGCGCAGACGGATCTTCCAGATCCAGCGGCTTCAAACCGGTGGAGCGACCGCCGCCAAAGCGTTCGGCGCGACGGTGCCAGGCCAGGTGCAGGGCACCGGCGAAGGCGTGCTTCATCGGCCCGCCCCAGGTCATGCCGAAGAACAGTTCCGACACGCCCCACAGCACGCCGATCCCCAGGATCACGGCCAGCACCCAGCCGCCGAAGTTTTCCGGCAGGATGCCCGCCACCGGCAGGGTCACCAGGAAGAACGACACCGAGAACGCCATCAGGCTTTTCGGCAAGCGCATCCACGGGCCTTTCGACAGGCGCGCAGGTGGGTTACGCCGACGCAGGTAGACAAAGACTGCGCCGACGAACATCACCGCCGACATCAACAGCAGCGCATAACCGAGGATCCGGTTATGCAGGCCGAAACCATGCACCAGAATCGCCAGCACGATGGACGCTACCGCGCCGCCGGCCGTGGCGACGTGGGTGTTGGCAATGTATTTGTCCCGCGCCACCACGTGGTGCAGGTCGACCATGTAGCGCTTGGGCATGGCGAACAGGCCGCCGATCAGATCGACCTTCGAGGCCCGGCCCCGACGCCACATGGCCACCCGCCGCAACGCGCCCAGAACCGCGAGGCCCAGGGCAGCGAACAACAGGATTGGAAGAAGGGTGTTTAACATGGTGAAGCTCCCACCAGTACAACTTGGAGAATCTCGGTCGGCGACGTCTGTGGGAGCGAGCCTGCTCGCGAAAGCGGTGGGTCAGTCGACATCGATGTCGGCAGACAGATTGCATTCGCGAGCAGGCTCGCTCCCACAGGGTTTACTGCAAGCCGTTAGAAGTCCTTGCACAGCCGCAACGCGTCGTAGATCGCCGCGTGCACGTTGCGCTGGGCCACGCAGTCGCCGATGCGGAACAGCAGGTAGCCGTCGCCGCTCTGTTCCAGGCATGGCTGCGGTTTGATCGCGAACAAGGCTTCGACGTCGATCTGGCCTTTGTTGCGCGAACCTTCCTTCAGCGCGTAGTAGATTTCTTCGTCCGGGCGCACGCCGTTTTCCACGACCACCTGGTCCACCACCCGCTCTTCCTTGGCACCGGTGTATTCGTTTTCCAGCACCGCCACCAGCTTGTCGCCTTCGCGGTAGACCTTCTCCAGCATCATGTCGCCGGTCATGATCACTTCTTTGGGGTACATGCTGCGGTAGTAAGTCGGGAACGACGTACCGCCGATCGCCACGCCGGGCTTGATGTCGTCGGTGACGATCTCGACCTGGCTGCCCTTGTCAGCGATGAAGTCCGCCGTCGACATACCGGTGAATTCGCAAATGGTGTCGTACACCAGCACGTTCTTGCCCGGTGCCACCTTGCCATCGAGGATGTCCCAGCTGCTGACCACCAGGCCTTCCGCCGCGCCCCAGTGCTCGTTCTGCTCGATGAACGGATGGCCGCCGACGGCGAGTACCACCACATCCGGACGCAGGTCCATGATGGTCGGTGCATCCGCCGCAGTGCCCAGGCGCAGGTCGACTTTCAACCGTGCCAACTCCAGCTGATACCAGCGGGTGATGCCGGCGATCTGGTCACGTTGCGGCGCTTTCGACGCCGTGGTGATCTGCCCGCCGATGAATTCCTTTTTCTCGAACAGGGTCACGTCGTGACCACGCTCGGCGGCCACACGGGCGGCTTCCATCCCGGCAGGGCCGGCCCCGACCACCACCACCTTGCGTTTCACGCCGGTGGTCTTTTCGATGATGTGCGGCAGGCCCATGTATTCACGGGAGGTCGCCGCGTTCTGGATGCACAACACATCCAGGCCTTGATACTGACGGTCGATGCAGTAGTTGGCGCCGACGCATTGCTTGATCTGATCGACCTGGCCCATCTTGATTTTGGCAATCAGGTGCGGGTCGGCGATGTGCGCGCGGGTCATGCCGACCATGTCGACGTAACCGCCCTCCAGGATACGGGTGGCCTGGTTCGGGTCCTTGATGTTCTGCGCGTGCAGCACCGGAACCTTGACCACTTCCTTGATGCCGGCGGCCAGGTGCAGGAACGGCTCCGGCGGGTAACTCATGTTCGGAATCACGTTGGCCAGGGTGTTGTGGGTGTCGCAACCCGAGCCCACGACGCCGATGAAATCGAGCATGCCGGTGTCGTCGTAATACTTGGCGATCTGCTTCATGTCCTCGTGGGACAGGCCGTCCGGGTGGAATTCGTCGCCGCAGATGCGCATGCCCACGCAGAAATCGTCACCGACTTCGGCGCGCACGGCTTTCAAGACTTCCAGGCCGAACTTCATGCGGCCTTCGAAAGTACCGCCCCATTCGTCGGTACGCTTGTTGACCCGCGGGCTCCAGAACTGGTCGATCATGTGCTGGTGCACGGCCGACAGTTCGACACCGTCCAGGCCACCGGCCTTGGCGCGGCGTGCCGCTTGCGCGTAGTTGCCGATCACCCGCCAGATTTCTTCCGGCTCGATGGTTTTGCAGGTGGCGCGGTGCACCGGCTCGCGCACGCCCGACGGCGACATCAGCGTCGGCCAGTTGAAGCCGTCCCAACGGGAGCGACGGCCCATGTGGGTAATTTGAATCATGATCTTGGCGCCGTGCTTGTGCATGGCGTCGGCCAGATTCTGGAAGTGCGGGATGATGCGGTCGGTGGACAGGTTCACCGAACTCCACCATTCCTGCGGGCTGTCGATGGCGACGACGGACGAACCGCCGCAGATCGCCAGGCCGATCCCGCCCTTGGCCTTCTCTTCGTAATACTTGACGTACCGGTCGGTGGTCATGCCGCCGTCGGTCGCGTAGACCTCGGCATGCGCGGTGCTGAGCACGCGGTTACGGATGGTCAGTTTGCCGATCTGGATCGGCTGGAACATTGCTTCGAAAGCCATGGCGGGTTCCTCGACTTACAACGGCTTGACGATGAACAAGCCGTCTTCGTGGCCCTCTTCGGAGCCACCGTAGACTTGCTCGGCCACGGTGCGGATCTTGCTGCCGCGAGCGGCGAGGATCTGGTCCATCGCGCCGGCAAACCAGCCAGTGAACATGTAGTCGACCTTGCGCCCGACCTTGCCGTACACGTAGACGAATGCCGAGTGTTCGAGCTTGACACTGCAGGTGCCTTTATCCAGGTCGATGTCCTGGATCTTGAACAGGCCCCAGCCGCGCTGCGACAGGCGCTTCATGTAGTGCTCGAACACCGCGACGCCTTCCAGGCCGTGGCATTCGGCTTCTTTTTCACACCAGTGCCAGGCGGACTTGTAGCCGGCCTTGTAGAGGATCTCGGCGTAGGCTTCGGCGCCCAGCACTTCCTCGATGCCCATGTGGTTGTTGACGAAGAAATGACGCGGTACGTACAGCATCGGCAAGGCGTCGGAGGTCCAGACACCGGTTTCGCTGTCGACTTCGATAGGCAATTGCGGGGCGATCTTGGCCATGGAAACTTAACTCCAGAAAAATTTTGGTGTTGCCCCCGGCACGGACGGCCGGGGGAAAGGATTCAGGGGTGCGGCGGCTTATTCGCCCCAGACGTCTTTCAGGACGTTGACCCAGTTCTCGCCCATGATCTTGCGCACCACGCGCTCGGAGTGGCCGCGCTTGAGCAGGGTTTCCGTCAGGTTCGGGAACTCGCCCACGGTGCGGATGCCCAGCGGGTTGATGATCTTGCCGAAGCTGGTCAGACGACGGGCGTAGCCCTTGTCGTGGGTCAGGTACTCGAAGAAGTCCTGGCCGTGACCCTGGGTGAAGTCGGTGCCGATGCCGATGGCGTCTTCGCCGACGATGTTCAGGGTGTATTCGATGGCTTCGGCGTAGTCGTCGATGGTCGAATCGATGCCCTTGGCCAGGAACGGCGCGAACATGGTCACGCCGACGAAACCGCCGTGATCGGCAATGAACTTCAGCTCTTCATCGGACTTGTTGCGCGGGTGCTCTTTGAGGCCCGACGGCAGGCAGTGGGAGTAGCAGACCGGCTTTTTCGATTCGAGGATGACTTCTTCGGAAGTCTTGGAGCCGACGTGGGACAGGTCGCACATCACACCGACACGGTTCATCTCGGCGACGATTTCACGACCGAAGCCCGACAGGCCGCCATCACGCTCGTAGCAACCGGTGCCGACCAGGTTCTGGGTGTTGTAGCACATCTGCACGATACCGACGCCGAGCTGCTTGAACACCTCGACATAGCCGATCTGGTCTTCGAAAGCGTGGGCATTCTGGAAGCCGAAGAGGATGCCGGTCTTGCCCTGCTCCTTGGCCTTGCGGATGTCGGCGGTGGTGCGCACCGGAATCACCAGGTCGCTGTTCTCGCGGATCAGTTTCTGGCTGGCGGCGATGTTGTTGACGGTGGCCTGGAAGCCCTCCCACACCGACACGGTGCAGTTGGCTGCGGTCAGACCGCCCTTGCGCATGTCTTCGAACAGTTCACGGTTCCACTTGGCAATAATCAGCCCGTCGATAACGATGCTGTCGGCGTGCAATTCGGCTGGGCTCATCAGGCTGTCCCCTTATTAGCGATTCATGCGCCGAATCGTCTGCCGGCGCTTTGGGGCCAGCATATGCCTGAGGGCCTTGGCGACCCGGTGCAAAAACGACAGGGGAATTGCCGAAAGCGTCAATCCGCGACAAAGGGTCGTCACAGGGCACGATTCGCGACCTGTTCAAGGTCGCCGGCATGGGCCAGAATTCGCCGCAACCTCAGAATGCTTCACTGGACGAGAGCACGACGTACATGAAATCGATCATCCTGGCACTGGCCCTGATTGCGACCGGCGTACACGCAGCGGAAGAAGCCGACGACAACCCCTGCGACAAAGTCGAAAACGACGTCCAGACCCTGGAGTGCTCGGCCTTCAGCAAAACCACCGCTGAAGACCTGTTGAGCGAAAACTACAAAAACCTGAACGAGCGCCTGCAGTCGCTCTATGGCAAGAACGCGACGCAATTGGCCGACATCACCGCCAAGCTCAAGGCATCCCAGCAACAATGGCTGAAAACCCGCGACGCCGACTGCGCCGTCGAAGCCTTCCCCGCTACGGCCGGCAGCAAGGCGTTCACCATTGCGCAAAATGATTGCGTGGCGCGGGTGAGTGACGAGCGGTCGGAGTTTTTGGAGTCGATTGGGCAGGAGTAAATACAAACTTCAGTCAATTGAGCTGTAGGCTGCGCTCCTCCAACTAAAAGGGATTCTCCATGAAAGTCTGCGGCATCGAAATCAAAGGCAGCGAAGCAATCATTGCCGTGGCCGCTCTCGACGGCCATGCGTTGAATCACGTCTCGCTCGCTACCAAAAAAATCGCCCTGGACGATGACGACGAAGCCGCCAACGTCAAAGTCTTTGCCGCCCAGGTTGCGTCGTTTGTCCGCGAGAATTCGATAGATCGAATCGCGATCAAGAAACGCAGCAAGAAAGGCGAATTCGCGGGTGGGCCGACCACGTTCAAGATCGAAGGGGTTTTCCAGTTGCTGGAGAATTGCGAGGTGACATTGTTATCGCCGCAGACCATCAACGCGCAGGCCAAGAAGCACAACTTTGAACTGCCGGCGACGCTGAACAAATATCAGCATGAGGCGTACAAGGCTGCCTGCTCGGCGTTACTGAAAAAGTAACCGATCTTCCAGACAAAGCAGCGCCACTGTGGGAGCGAGCCTGCTCGCGAAAGCGGTGTATCGGCCGGCACATGGGCCAACTGACAGATTGCATTCGCGAGCAGGCTCGCTCCCACAGGGTTCTCGGGGGTCAGGCCTTCGCGGTCCGCCGATCCTCCCGTGGGCAGCGCTCATATTTCGCCCGATAGCTGCGGGTGAAATACGAGGGCGACTCAAACCCGCAAGCAATACTCACTTCCAACACACTCATATCGGTCTGGCGCAGCAGCTGCCGGGCCTTTTCCAGCCTTAGGCGCAGGTAGAAATTGCTCGGCGTGTCATTCAGATGCAGGCGAAACAACCGCTCTAGCTGTCGGCGCGTCACTTTGATCGATTCCGCCAGTTCCAGGGTGCTCAGCGGCGGCTCGCTGTGCTGTTCCATCTCTCCGATAACGTGAACAAGTTTCTTGTTGCTGATGCCGTAGCGCGTAGCGACCTCCATGCGCTGGTGGTCTTTGCGCGGGCGGATGCGGCCGAGCACGAACTGTTCGCTGACCTGGATCGCCAGTTCCGGGCCGTGGGCCTGGGCAATCAAATCCAGCATTAAGTCGATCGACGCAGTGCCGCCCGCGCTGGTGATGCGTCGACGGTCAATCTCGAACAGCTCCTGGGTGACGCTGAGCTGCGGATAGGATTCCTTGAAGGCGTCGATGGCTTCCCAGTGCAGGGTCAGGCGATGGCCATCGAGCAGGCCGGCTTCGGCGAGGATAAAGCTGCCGGTGTCGATGGCGCCGAGAGTCACGCCTTCGTTGTCCAGGCGACGCAGCCAATGTTCCAGGGCCGGGGTGGCGAACTTCAACGGCTCGAAGCCGGCGACCACCAATAAGGTCGCGCCCTTTTTCAGCGGCTCCAGCGCCGCATCGGCGTTGACCGACATGCCGTTACTGGCCAGCACCGCCCCGCCATCGGCACTCAGCACGTGCCAGCGATAGAGCTCGCCGCGAAAGCGATTGGCGACCCGCAACGGCTCGATGGCCGAGATAAATCCAATGGCCGAGAAACCCGGCATCAACAAGAAATAGAAATCCTGGGACATGGAGCGCACTCGGTTGACGGGTAGCGTGTGGACGTTGATACGCCACTTGCCACCGGCATTCAAGTGGGCAGGTCGCTGCAGTGCAAGAGTCGGTCGCCGCAGTGCGTTTTTATGGGGACACAGCTGCGTAACGTGACATCACCGGCGCACAAAGACGACCGGACCCACAATAACGAACTGCCGAGGAATCCTGAGATGAAACGACTGATCAGCAGCTGTGTTCTTGCACTCAGCGGTACCGCTTTGCTGAGCGCCAGTGTCATGGCCGCCGAACCTGCGTCGTGCCAGAACGTGCGCATGGGCGTAGTGAACTGGACCGACGTTATCGCTACCAGTGCCATGACCCAGGTATTGCTCGACGGCCTCGGCTACAGCACCAAACAAACCAGCGCCTCCCAGCAAATCATATTCGCCGGGATCCGCGATCAGCGCCTGGACCTGTTCCTGGGTTACTGGAACCCGCTGATGACCCAGACCATCACCCCGTTCGTCGACGCCAATCAGGTCAAGGTGCTTGAAGCGCCAAGCCTCAAGGACGCTCGCGCCACCCTCGCCGTGCCGACCTACCTCGCCGACAAGGGCCTGAAAACCTTCGCCGACATCGCCAAGTTCGAAAAAGAACTGGGCGGCAAGATCTACGGTATCGAGCCTGGCTCGGGTGCCAACACCCAGATCAAGGCGATGATCGCCAAGAACCAGTTCGGCCTGGGCAAGTTCCAGCTGGTCGAGTCCAGCGAGGCCGGCATGCTCGCGGCGGTGGATCGTGCCGTGCGCCGCAAGGAAGCCGTGGTGTTCTTCGGCTGGGCACCACACCCGATGAACGTCAACGTGCAGATGACCTACCTCACCGGCAGCGAAGACGCGCTGGGCCCGAACGAAGGCATGGCCACGGTCTGGACCGTGACCGCGCCGACCTACGCCGAGCAGTGCCCGAACATCGGCAAACTGCTGAGCAACCTGACCTTCACCGCCGAAGACGAGAGCCGGATGATGCAGCCACTGCTGGATCACAAGGACGCCTTCGAATCGGCCAGGCAATGGCTGAAAGATCACCCGCAAGACAAGCAGCGCTGGCTCGAAGGCGTGACCACCTTCGACGGCAAGCCTGCGGCTGAAAACCTCAAGCTGACCAGCAAATAGCTCCCCCCGGAAACACACCTGAACTGAACCTCCGATTCGCAGCCCGACCGGGCTGCGAACGGGACCACCACGCCTGTAAGGAACCGCCAAATGAACCACGACGTCATCATCACCTGCGCACTCACCGGTGCTGGCGACACGACCGCCAAGAGCCCACACGTGCCGGTCACCCCGAAACAAATCGCCGCTGCCGCCGTGGAAGCCGCCAAGGCCGGCGCCACCGTGGTTCACTGCCACGTTCGCGATCCGCAAACCGGCAAGTTCAGCCGTGACGTGGCGCTGTACCGCGAAGTGATGGAGCGCATCCGTGAAGCCGACGTCGACATCATCGTCAACCTCACCGCCGGCATGGGCGGCGACCTGGAAATCGGTGCCGGCGAGAACCCGATGGAGTTCGGCCCGAACACCGACCTGGTCGGTCCGCTGACCCGCCTGGCCCACGTCGAAGAACTGCTGCCGGAAATCTGCACCCTCGATTGCGGCACCCTGAACTTCGGCGACGGCGACACCATTTACGTGTCCACCCCGGCCCAGCTGCGTGCTGGCGCCAAACGCATTCAAGAGCTGGGCGTGAAGGCCGAGCTGGAAATCTTCGACACCGGTCACCTGTGGTTCGCCAAGCAGATGATCAAGGAAGGCCTGCTGGACAACCCGCTGTTCCAGCTCTGCCTGGGCATCCCGTGGGGCGCCCCGGCGGACACCACCACCATGAAAGCCATGGTCGACAACCTGCCGGCCGACGCGGTCTGGGCCGGTTTCGGCATCGGCCGCATGCAAATGCCGATGGCCGCACAGGCGGTATTGCTCGGCGGCAACGTGCGGGTTGGCCTGGAAGACAACCTGTGGCTGGACAAGGGCGTGCTGGCGACCAACGGCCAACTGGTCGAACGCGCCGGCGAAATCCTCAGCCGCCTCGGCGCCCGGGTGCTCACCCCGGCTGAAGGCCGCAAGAAAATGGGCCTGAAGCAGCGCGGTTAATCACTACTCATTCTTTACCCCTGTGGGAGCGAGCCTGCTCGCGAAGAGGCCGTCACATCCGACATTTCAGTCGACTGACACACCGCTTTCGCGAGCAGGCTCGCTCCCACAAGGGCATCACCGAACTCTTTAGGACGTAGCCATGAGCTTTATCACCGAAATCAAAACCTTCGCAGCCCTGGGCAGCGGTGTCATCGGCAGCGGTTGGGTGTCCCGCGCCCTCGCCCACGGCCTCGACGTGGTGGCCTGGGACCCGGCGCCCGGTGCCGAAGCCGCCCTGCGCAAACGCGTCGCCAATGCCTGGGGCGCCCTGGAGAAACAAGGCCTGGCGCCCGGCGCCTCGCAAGATCGCCTGCGCTTTGTCGCCACCATCGAAGAGTGCGTGCGCGACGCCGATTTCATCCAGGAAAGCGCCCCCGAACGTCTTGAGCTGAAACTCGAGCTGCACAGCAAAATCAGCGCTGCCGCCAAGCCCAATGCCTTGATCGGCTCCAGCACCTCGGGACTGTTGCCGAGCGAGTTTTACGAGAGCTCGACGCACCCGGAACGCTGCGTGGTCGGGCACCCGTTCAACCCGGTTTACCTGCTGCCATTGGTGGAAGTGGTCGGCGGCAAGAACACCGCCCCCGAAGCCGTGCAAGCGGCCATGAAAGTCTACGAATCCCTCGGCATGCGCCCCTTGCATGTGCGCAAGGAAGTGCCGGGATTCATCGCCGACCGCTTGCTCGAAGCGTTGTGGCGCGAGGCGCTGCACCTGGTCAACGATGGCGTGGCGACCACCGGCGAGATCGACGATGCAATTCGCTTTGGCGCCGGTCTGCGCTGGTCGTTCATGGGTACTTTCCTGACCTACACCTTGGCCGGTGGCGATGCAGGCATGCGTCACTTCATGGCACAGTTCGGCCCGGCGCTACAGTTGCCGTGGACCTACCTGCCTGCGCCTGAGCTGACTGACAAACTGATCGACGATGTGGTGGACGGCACCAGCGATCAGTTGGGCAAACACAGCATTTCGGCGCTGGAACGCTATCGTGATGACTGCCTGCTGGCGGTGCTGGAGGCGGTGAAGACCACCAAAGAGAAACATGGGATGGCCTTCAGCGAGTAATCACCCAGCAGGACTGGCCCCTTCGCGAGCAGGCTCGCTCCCACAGGTTTTGCGCGGTCCTTGTGGGAGCGAGCCTGCTCGCGAATGCGGCAGTACAGTCACCACACTTATTGGAAACTGAAACATGCCAGCACTGACCACCTACCAAACCCGCATCATCCCCGACTGGGTCGACTACAACGGCCACCTGCGCGACGCGTTCTACCTGCTGATTTTCAGCTACGCCACCGACGCCCTGATGGATCGCCTGGGCATGGACAGCAACAACCGCGAAGCCAGCGGCAACTCGCTGTTTACCCTGGAGCTGCACTTGAACTACCTGCACGAAGTGAAGCTCGACGCCGATGTCGAGGTGCGCACACAGATCATTGGCCACGACAGCAAGCGCCTGCACCTCTATCACAGCCTGCACCTCGTGGGCGATGACAAAGAGCTGGCCGGCAACGAGCAAATGCTGCTGCACGTCGACCTTGCCGGGCCAAGTTCCACACCGTTCAGCGACGTGACCCTGGGCAAACTGCAAGCCATCGTCGCCGACCAGACCGACCTGCCAACCCCCAAGTACATTGGCCGAGTGATCGCATTACCCCCAAAAAAATAACAAGGAGATTGCATGAACACCGCCGCCGCTTTTGCCGACTTCCGTACTTATCCGTTGATCAGCGCGCTGTCAGGCGTGCAAGCGATGGCGGATCGTGTGCTGGTGAAGTGGGCCGACAACCGTGTCAGCCCCTTCCATCACCAATGGCTGCGGGACAACTGCCCGTGCCCGCAATGCGTCTACACAGTGACCCGCGAACAGGTGCTGGAAATCGTCGACGTTCCGGAAAACCTGATCCCTGCACAAGCCAGCGTCGACCTTGAAGGCTGCCTGAGCGTGCAATGGCAGGACGGCCACCTGAGTCGCTTCGATCCAGGCTGGTTGCGTGCCCACGCCTACGACGACGAATCCCGCGCCGAACGCCTCGCCGGCAAGCCAAAAGCACGCCTATGGCATAACGATCTGGCACTGCCAGTGTTCGAGTATCAGGCGCTGATGCACGACAACGATGCCCTATTGCAGTGGCTTCTCGCCGTACGGGATATCGGCCTGACCCAGGTCCGTGGCGTGCCCACCGAACCCGGCTCTCTGAAGCTGATCGCGCAGCGCATTTCTTTCATCCGCGAGAGCAATTTCGGTGTGCTGTTCAACGTGCAATCCAAGGCCGACGCTGACAGCAACGCCTACACCGCTTTCAACCTGCCACTGCACAGCGATCTGCCGACCCGGGAGTTGCAACCGGGGCTGCAATTCCTGCATTGCCTGGTCAACGACGCCGAGGGTGGCGAGAGTATTTTCGTCGATGGTTTCGCCATCGCCGATGCCTTGCGCCGGGAGGATCCCGAGTCATTCAAAAGCCTCTGCGAGATCCCCGTGGAGTTTCGCAACAAGGACCGCCATAGCGACTACCGTTGCCTCGCCCCCATCATCGACCTGGACGCATTGGGCCAGATATCGGAGATCCGCATGGCGAATTTTCTGCGCGGGCCGTTCGATGCGTCGGTGGACCAGATGCCCTTGCTCTACCGCGCCTATCGCCGCTTTATCGCGATGACCCGCGAGCCCCGGTTCAGGTTGATGCAAAGGCTCAACCCCGGCGAACTCTGGTGCTTCGACAACCGCCGCACCCTCCACGCCCGCAATGCCTTCGATCCCGCCACCGGGGCCCGGCATTTCCAGGGGTGCTATGTCGATCGGGATGAATTGCTGTCGCGCATTTTGGTGCTACAGCGTTAAACCGAGTCATCGTTCTTCGCGAGCAGGCTCGCTCCCACAGGTTTCAGGCGGTCCTTGTGGGAGCGAGCCTGCTCGCGAATGCGGCCTGTCAAACAACACAAAACCCTCTGATTCACAGGCAAAAAAAAGCCCCGATCAAGCCGTGACAGGATCGAGGCAATAGGTACTGTTGAGGAGCTGCCGTGCGAGGGTGACCAAACCTTCGTGAAGCAAGCTGAGTCCAGTGTGCCGACTCCCTTCGCAGGTAAATAGCCCGAAAACGACGCTTTCATAGCCAATGCGGCCATTGCGACAAATCGCCCTTGCCGCCACCCGGCACCCCTACCAGAATCGAGCCACGACACCGTTCCCAGAAGAAGGATTTGCGTCATGATGTACGCCGATTTGATTGACCAGGAAGACCTGTTGGGCCAGCTCAAGGCATTGGGCTTTCAAGTACCGAGCGGCGCCACGGCCGAGCAGGCTTGCGAGTATGCGGTGCGCGGTTTGAACAACGAGCGGGCCATCGTGCTGCGGACCATGGTCAAGCAGATGTACACCAGCAGTGCGACGATCCTGCCGGCTGTGCGCCAGGCCATCGACAAGCAGTTGCTGCCGGCGTTGGCGGAATACCAGCAAAGCCATACCGCCCGATAAAACGCATTCGCGAGCAGGCTCGCTCCCACATTCGACCGCATTCCTCTGTTGGAACCCGGTCAACTGTGGGAGCGAGCCTGCTCGCGAAGGATGCGACTCGGTTTTAGAGCCTTACGCTAGCGAAAGTCGACTCATTACGCGCCTGACTCAACGCCGACAACGGCCCGGACAGCGGCGACAGCACCAGGGCTTGTGGCAGCGGCATCATCGCCACTTGCTGCGTGGTGTTGGAGCCTACGC
The DNA here is from genome assembly GCF_013359695.1 of Pseudomonas sp. C2B4. GTDB lineage: Bacteria > Pseudomonadota > Gammaproteobacteria > Pseudomonadales > Pseudomonadaceae > Aquipseudomonas. The sequence goes on along the minus strand of NZ_JABFMU010000002.1, from coordinate 153,316 downwards.
GCTCGTCACGCGGCGGAATGCCGAAGTACTCGCGGTAGCACTTGGAGAAGTGCGGCGTGGACACGAAGCCACACACCGACGCCACCTCGATGATCGACATCGGCGTTTGCTTGAGCAACTGCCGCGCCCGGATCAGGCGCAGTTTCAGGTAGTAACGCGATGGCGAGCAGTGCAGATACTTCTGGAACAGCCGCTCCAGCTGACGACGGGACACGGCGACATACACCGCCAGTTCGTCCAGATCGATCGGCTCTTCGAGGTTGGCCTCCATCAGCGCGACGATTTCCTGCAGTTTCGGCTGGTTGGTGCCGAGCATGTGCTTGAGCGGCACGCGCTGGTGATCCTGTTCGTTGCGGATGCGCTCGTAGACGAACATCTCCGAGATCGCGGCGGACAGTTCACGACCGTGATCACGGCTGATCAGGTGCAACATCATGTCCAGTGGCGCGGTGCCGCCGGAACTGGTGAAACGGTTACGGTCGAGGGTGAACAGGCGGGTACTCATGGCGACGCGCGGGAAGGCTTCCTGCATGGCCGCCAGGCATTCCCAGTGCACGCTGCAATCGAAGCCGTCCAGCAGGCCGGCGCAGGCCAGGGCCCAGCTGCCGGTGCAGACGGCACCGAGGCGGCGGGACTGACGCGCCTGGCTTTGCAGCCATGAAACGTGTTCGCGGGTAACAGTGCGTTGAATACCGATACCGCCGCAGACAATCACGGTATCCATCGGTGGCGCTTTGTGCATGGAGGCATCGGGGGTGATTTGCAGACCGTCACTGGCCCAGACTTGACCGCCATCGACGGTGAGGGTGGTCCAGCGATACAGCTCACGGCCGGACAACTGGTTGGCCATGCGCAGGGGTTCGACTGCGGAGGCCAGGGAAATCAGCGTGAAATTGTCCAGCAGCAGAAAGCCGATGGATTGAGGCGCACGGTTCTGGGGTTGGGCCCCGGAGTTGAACGACGTCATCGCGGTATCTCCTCACACAAAGCGGGTGATGGCCTCAGGCGGAGGCTCTTGTTATTGCCATCGTTCTCGCGTGGGAGACGGGCTTTGTAATGACAGAGCAATTGCCATGCCTAAATTTGAATGTGCGTTCAATAACTCCTAAAAACGACGTCGGAATGTGTCTATATATGACGCGCGGCGAGTAGGGGTTATAAGTGCCATCAACGGCGACAAGCGCTCTGCCCCGTTGCGTGTGAGCAAATCGGTAGCACTTGTGGGAACAGGGCTGCGACGAGCCCGGAAAGAGTGTCACCGCAGGCACGGGTGACAGGCGGTCGTAGCACTGATTGTACCCGACCGCCGGTGAGGCAATTTATCTGTTAGCGACGCGCCAAAAGGTGGCGCGGTTTGTGACGGGTGTTCACTTTACGCGCAGTTTTGACTGGTCTGGCCCCTTCGCGAGCAGGCTCGCTCCCACATTTGATCGCATTCCCCTGTGGGAGCGAGCCTGCTCGCGAATGGGCCAACTCGGTATCAGCACTCCACCGCGCTAACCGCCAACCCACCCCGCGATGTCTCCTTATATTTGTCATGCATATCGGCACCGGTATCGCGCATCGTGCGTATCACCCGATCCAGCGAGATAAAGTGCTGGCCATCGCCGCGCAATGCCATCTGCGCCGCGTTGATCGCTTTCACCGCGGCAATCGCGTTGCGCTCGATGCACGGCACCTGCACCAGGCCGCCCACCGGGTCGCAGGTCAGTCCGAGGTTGTGTTCCAGGCCGATTTCCGCCGCGTTGCACAGTTGCTCCGGCGTCGCGCCGAGGATTTCCGCCAGCCCTGCCGCCGCCATGGCGCAGGCCGAACCGACTTCGCCCTGGCAACCGACTTCCGCACCGGAGATCGACGCATTCTTCTTGCACAGAATCCCCACCGACGCCGCACCGAGGAAGTAGTCGACGACATTGGCGTCGGTCACGTCCTCGCTGAACTTCATAAAGTAGTGCAACACCGCCGGAATGATCCCTGCCGCGCCATTAGTCGGCGCCGTGACCATGCGCCCGCCGGCGGCGTTTTCTTCGTTGACCGCCAGGGCGAACAGGTTGACCCACTCCATGGCGCTGAGGGTCGAGCCGATCACATTGGGTTTGTTCAACTCCTGCAAGCTGCGATGCAGCTTGGCCGCACGCCGGCGCACGTTCAGGCCGCCGGGCAGGATGCCTTCGTGCTTGAGGCCGTGCTCGACGCAGTCCTGCATGGCACGCCAGAGGTGCATCAGGCCGCTGCGAATTTCCTCTTCGCTGCGCCAGACCTTCTCGTTGGCCATCATCAATTCAGCCACGCGCAGGTTGTGCTTTTTGCACAGTTCCAGCAGCTCTGCCGCGCTGGAAAAATCGTAGGGCAACACGGTGCGATCCAGGTCGACGACACCGCTGGAAGCCTGTGCCTCATCGACGACAAAACCGCCGCCGACCGAATAGTAGGTATCGCGATGCAACTCGCCGTCATCGCCTTCGACGACCAGGGTCATGGCATTGGGGTGGAATGGCAGGTTTTCGTCGATCAGGCGCATGTCCCGGGCCCAGATGAACGGTACCGGCAAGCGACCGTCGAGCAGCAGCGTGTCGGTTTCGCGCAGGGTGGCGATGCGAATGCCGATTTGCGACGGATCGATCGCGTCCGGCCACTCGCCCATCAGGCCCATGATGACCGCGTTGTCGCTGCCGTGACCGATGCCGGTGGCTGACAGTGAACCGTAGAGCTGAACTTCGACGCGCCGCACTTGCTCCAGCAGCCCCCGTTCACGCAAACCCTGCACGAACAGCGCCGCCGCCCGCATAGGCCCTACGGTGTGCGAACTGGAAGGGCCGATGCCGATTTTGAACAGGTCGAAAACACTGATAGCCATTACTGCCGAACTCCTGGGTGAGCCAACTCCAGGCGCAAAAGCGCCCGGTGGCGGAGCTGCTACGCTCAAGCTGCAATCCGCCGAGATGACCGCATCATCAGGCTTTTGTCATGTCGTTCGACGTCTCTAACCGACGCACTCTTGTCCACTAACGCCGTGTGCGTTTTGCGCCATGTTTTCGGCGTTTTTTTGCGATGCAGAGGGGGAAAAGTGGCTGAAAAAATCTGTAAACGACGTCACTGACACTGGATGCGACCATCCCTGTACTGGTTACGACGCACCCTGTAGGCGTCAGATTTTCACTGGTACATGATCATATCGACTCGATTGCTAGGCGCCGTGGTAGAGCTGTCTCCAAAACGCCATCCAACCGCAACTCTATAAGTGCGGTGGTCCAGTCGGAACACTGCCAAAAAAAACACCAAGGAGTCCATCCATGAAAGGTTCCCCGTCGTTGTTGTTGGCCGCCATGCTTAGTCTGCCGGTTCTGGCGCAAGCCGCCGAACCGGCCCAATGCAGCACCGTAAATTTCTCTGATGTCGGCTGGACCGACATCACCGCGACAACCGCGACCACCAGCGTTGTGCTCAACGCGCTGGGCTACAAGACCAAGACCACCATGATTTCCGTGCCGGTGACCTACAAGTCCCTGGCCGACGGCAAGAACATGGACATCTTCCTCGGCAACTGGATGCCGACCATGGAAAACGACATCAAGCCTTACCGCGATGCCGGCACCGTGGACACCGTACGCACCAACCTCAAGGGCGCCAAGTACACCCTCGCCGTTCCTCAAGCCCTGTACGACAAGGGGCTGCATGACTTCGCCGACATCGCCAAATTCAAGAAAGAACTCGACGGCAAGATCTATGGCATCGAGCCGGGCAACGACGGCAATCGCCTGATACAGAGCATGATCGACAAGAACGCTTTCGGCCTGAAAGACGCCGGCTTCAAGGTGGTCGAGTCCAGCGAAGCGGGGATGCTTTCCCAGGTCGACCGCGCACAGAAACGCGACACCGCCGTGGTCTTCCTCGGCTGGGCGCCGCACCCGATGAACAAGCGCTTCAAGATTCAATACCTGACTGGCGGCGACGATTTCTTTGGCCCGGATTTCGGTGCTGCCACCGTGGCGACCAACACCCGCAAGGGTTACGCCGAGGAATGCAGCAACGTGGGCCAACTGCTGAAAAACCTGGAGTTCACTGTCGACATGGAAAGCGAACTCATGGGCAACATCCTGGACGACAAGATGAAGCCTGACGCGGCCGCCAAGGCCTGGTTGAAAAAGAATCCACAGGTGCTCGATACCTGGCTCGCTGGCGTGAACACCATTGACGGTAAACCAGGCCTGGAGGCCGTGAAAGCCAAGCTCGCACAGTAATCGCTTATGCCGGACGGCTCCGGCCGTCCGGGCTGTTTATTTCCTTGCATGCGGACGTTCACTACCATGCTGATTGATCAGAAAATACCTCTAGGCCAGCACATTGCGAGCTTCGTCGAATGGTTGACGCAACACGGCGCCAACACCTTCGACGCCATTGCCGTGACGCTGGAAACGATGATCCACGGCGTGACTTTCGCGCTGACCTGGTTCAACCCGCTGGTCTTGATTGGACTCATCGCCATTCTGGCCCACTTGATCCAGCGCAAATGGGGGCTGACCGCCTTTGTTGTCGCTTCCTTTCTGCTGATCCTCAACCTGGGGTACTGGCAGGAAACCATGGAGACCCTTGCCCAGGTGATGTTTGCGACCCTGGTCTGCGTGGTCATCGGCGTGCCGCTGGGCATCGTCGCGGCGCACAAGCCAATGTTCTACACTGTAATGCGACCGGTACTCGATCTGATGCAGACCGTACCGACCTTCGTTTACCTCATTCCTACCCTGACCCTCTTCGGGCTGGGTGTGGTGCCAGGCCTGATCTCCACGGTGGTGTTCGCCATCGCCGCGCCGATCCGCCTGACCTACCTGGGCATCCGCGATGTCCCTCAAGAACTGATGGACGCCGGCAAGGCCTTCGGCTGCTCGCGTCGCCAACTGCTGACACGGATCGAACTGCCCCACGCCATGCCGAGCATCGCGGCCGGCATCACCCAGTGCATCATGCTGTCGCTGTCGATGGTGGTGATCGCGGCACTGGTGGGCGCCGATGGATTGGGTAAACCGGTGGTCAACGCACTGAACACTGCTGATATCGCCCTGGGCTTCGAAGCGGGCCTGGCGATCGTACTGCTGGCGATCATGCTCGACCGTATCTGCAAACAACCCGAAGCCAAAGTAGGGGGTGACGCATGAGCATAATTCGCTTCGAAGACGTCGACGTGATCTTCACCAAAGATCCGCGCGAGGCACTGAAACTTCTCGATCAAGGTTTGACCCGCAGCGAGATCCTGAAAAAGACCGGCCAGATCGTAGGCGTCGAAAAGGCCAGCCTGGATATCGAAAAAGGTGAAATCTGCGTGCTGATGGGCTTGTCCGGTTCCGGCAAGTCCAGCCTGCTGCGCTGCATCAACGGGCTGAACACCGTCAGCCGCGGCAAGCTGTTCGTCGAGCACGAAGGCAAGCAAATCAACATTGCCTCCTGCTCCGCCGCCGAACTGAAAATGATGCGCACCAAGCGCATCGCGATGGTGTTCCAGAAGTTCGCCCTGATGCCTTGGCTGACCGTGCGCGAGAACATCAGCTTCGGTCTGGAAATGCAGGGCCGTCCGGAGAAGGAACGCAAGAAACTGGTCGATGAGAAACTCGAACTGGTGGGCCTGACCCAATGGCGCAACAAGAAGCCCGATGAGCTTTCCGGCGGTATGCAGCAACGTGTGGGCCTGGCCCGCGCGCTGGCGATGGACGCCGACATTCTGCTGATGGACGAACCGTTCTCGGCACTGGACCCGCTGATCCGTCAGGGCCTGCAAGACGAGCTGCTGGAACTGCAACGCAAGCTGAGCAAAACCATCGTGTTCGTGAGCCACGACCTCGATGAAGCCCTCAAGCTCGGCAGCCGTATCGCGATCATGAAAGACGGTCGGATCATCCAGTACAGCAAGCCTGAAGAAATCGTCCTCAACCCGGCGGACGACTACGTGCGGACCTTCGTGGCCCACACCAACCCGCTGAACGTACTCTGCGGCCGCAGCCTGATGCGCACCCTGGACAACTGCAAGCGCATCAACGGTTCGGTCTGCCTGGATCCGGGCGGCGATTCATGGCTCGACCTGGCCGAGGGCAACACCATCAAGGGCGCACGCCAGAACGGCTCGAGCCTGGATCTGCAGAACTGGGTACCGGGCCAGGCGGTTGAAGGCCTGGGTCGTCGGCCAACACTGGTGGACTCGAACATCGGCATGCGCGACGCGCTGCAGATTCGCTACCAGACCGGCAACAAGCTGGTGCTGCACGATAACAACCACGTGGTGGGGATTCTCGGCGACAGCGAGCTGTACCACGCGCTACTCGGAAAGAACCTGGGTTAAGGCAACAGACACAAAAACGCCGCGAGAGGATCGCGGCGTTTTTGTTTATGGGATATCGGGTCATTCCGCTTTGTGGCTGATGCCCCCTTCGCGAGCAGGCTCGCTCCCACATTGGAATACGGTCAACTGTGGGAGCGAGCCTGCTCGCGAAGAAGGCGATACGGTGCTTCAGACAGAAGCACCGCATCCCTTCACAACTTAGCTGTAAACCCGGCCAAGGAGCTGCCGATGGCTTTCAAACTGATCGAGCACGTCACGGGTGATCTGGTCCTGGGTGAAGCCCATCAAGTCGTAATCCTGGCTGCCGTTGTGCAGGTACACCTCGGCACGGTAGTAACGCTGGCGCGCCTCATCGGATTGAGCCGATTCGGTTGGCGTGGCCAGGTAGCCGTCCAGGCTGACTTCGTAGACAAAAGGGTTACCCTCTTCCATCTCGATCCGCAGGCCCATGCAACGCTTGGCCTTGCCCAGCACGGTTTGCACATCCAGGCCTTGAGCGCGCATTTGCACGGCGGCATCTTCCAGCGCCGGCGTGACATGCTTGTCCATGAAGCGCTGTACCACCGACTGGCTCGGTTGCAGATCCAGTTGAGTCAGGCGCTCGGTAAAACCACGGCGACCGCGTGCCGCCAGTTCCGCTTGTTCCTGCTCGATCTGCACGTCCTGACGCATGGCCTTGTGCAAGCCGAACATGAAGAACACCAGCACCACCGAGAACGGCAGGCCGGCCAGCACCACCATGGTTTGCATGGCTTCGAAGTTACCGGCGAACAGCAGGCCGATGGTCACCAGGGTGATCACCACCGACCAGAAAATCCGCAGCCAGTGCGGGGCGTCTTCGTCGACGTTACCGCCCTTGCACGACAGGTTCGCCATCATCACCGCGCCGGAATCCGCCGGGGTCAGGAACAACACAAAGCCCACGAAAATCGAGACGCCGATCACCACTTTCGACGCCGGGTAATGCTCCAGCAACTGGTAGATCGCCATGGACGGCTGCTCCAGCGCCGTCTTGCCCAGTTCCACGGCTCCGTGGTTCATCACCAGGTCCAGGGCCGAGTTACCGAAAATCGACAGCCACGCCAGGGTGAAACCCAGCGGAATCAGCAGCACGCCAGCGACCAGTTCACGCACCGTGCGACCACGGGAAATACGCGCGATGAACATGCCCACGAATGGTGCCCAGGAAATCCACCAGGCCCAGTAGAACAGGGTCCACAGGCCCAACCAGCGGTCGGACTTCTCACTGTCGCCTTCGTACACGTACAGGTCGAAGGTCTTCAGTACAACGCCGTTGAGGTAGTCACCGATGTTCTGCACGAAGCCGTTGAGCAGGTGCAAGGTCGGGCCGAACAGCAATACGAAGATCAACAGGCCGCTGAACAGCACGATGTTCAGGTTGGACAGACGACGAATGCCGTTTTCCACACCCGACACGGCCGCGATGGTCGCCACGGTGCTCATCACGATGATCACGATCAGCAGGTTGGTGTTGCTGTGTTCCATGCCGAACAGGTTTTCCAGGCCCGACGACACTTGCAGCGAACCAATCCCCAGGTTGGTCACCAGACCCAACAGGGTCACGAACATGCCGAAACCGTCCACCGCGTGACCGGCCGCGCCCTTGACCCAACGCTCGCCCGCCAGCGGGTACAGCGCCGAGCGCAACGCCAATGGCTGGTTGTGACGGTAGGCAAAGTACGCCACCGCCAGGCCCACCAGTGCGTAGATCGCCCAGCCATGCAGGCCCCAGTGCAGGAACGTCAGCTGAACCGCCTGACGCGCCGCCAGGTTGCTGCCGGCCACGCCTTCCGGCGGGTTGAAATAGTGGTCCAACGGCTCGGACGCACCGAAATACAGCAACGAGATGCCGATACCCGAGGAGAACAGCATCCCCGCCCAGGCGCCGTAGCTGAAGTCCGGGGTGTCGTCCTTGCTCCCCAGCTTCAGTTTGCCGTAGGACGAAAACGCCAGGCCGACGACGAAAATCAGGTAGGCGGCAATCACCACCATGTAGTACCAGCCGAAGCTGCGGGACAACCAGGCCTGAGCCGTTCCGAGCAATCTGCCCGCCTCTTGCGGGGCGATGATCAGAATGGCGGTCAACAACAGGATCAACGCGGTAGAGGTGTAGAACACCCAACCGTTGACCGTCACCTTCTCGGGTGGGGTCTTTATTAGCGAGGCAGAACTCATGGCACAGATGCTCCGGGCAGTGCGAGAGAAGAACGCAAGGCAATGGGTACCCGACCAATCGGTTAGTGGGCAGCCGACCAGTGGGTGATATAAAGACAGCCCGAAAAAAGCCCGAAGCCCTTGAGACGCCGTGGCGTACAGGTTTCGAGCTTTTTCGGATGTCGGTTTGCCGCCATTTACACGTAGGAAAATTCGGTAAGCAGCGACGATTTGTCGCAGATCTTATTCTTTGTTGATTGAACGTTCAATCAAAACAAAATAGACTGGCCCTCAATCCGGTAGCCGCTCGACGTCTGCCGGAAGGCCTAAGGAGATGTGCAAGATGCCCAAGGTCGGTATGCAACCCATCCGCCGCCAGCAATTGATCGAAGCCACTCTGCTGGCGGTCGATCAGGTCGGAATGGGGGACGCCAGCATTGCGCTGATCGCCCGTTTGGCCGGTGTCTCGAATGGCATCATCAGTCACTATTTTCAGGACAAGAACGGCCTGATAGCTGCCACGGCGCAGTACCTGATGAGCGTCCTGAGCGAGAACGTCACCACGCGCCGTCAGGCGCTGAAGGACAACAGCCCGCGGGCTCACCTTCAGGTGATCATCGAAGGCAACTTCGACGCCAGCCAGGTCAATGGCCCGGCAATGAAAACCTGGCTGGCCTTCTGGGCCACCAGCATGCATCACCCGTCTTTGCACAGGTTGCAGCGGATCAACGATCACCGTCTGTATTCCAACCTGTGCTGCCAGTTCCGCCGCGTACTGCCGCTCGAAGATGCGCGCAGTGCAGCCCGTGGCCTGGCAGCCCTCATTGACGGTTTGTGGTTGCGCGGCGCGCTGTCGGGAGACGCTTTCGACACCGAGCAGGCGCACCGGATTGCTTACGAATACATGGATTTACAACTGGCCAAGCAGGTGAGTTAGAGCACAACAGAACGCTCAACCCCTGAACGCGCCAATCACTTAATGCACTTGCGAGGACTTTATGGCCCGTTTCGAACTGCAAAAACTCTACATCGATGGCGGCTACAGTGACGCTGGCAGCGACGCCACGTTCGAAGCCATCAACCCGGCTAACGGTGAAGTCCTCGCAAAAGTACAACGCGCAACCAAGGAAGACGTCGAGCGCGCCGTCGTCAGCGCCGAAAAGGGCCAGAAAATCTGGGCCGCCATGACCGCCATGGAGCGGTCGCGCATCCTGCGTCGCGCCGTGGAAATCCTGCGTGAGCGCAACGACGAACTGGCTGCCCTGGAAACCCTGGACACCGGCAAGGCTTACTCCGAAACCCGTTACGTCGACATCGTCACCGGCGCCGACGTACTGGAGTACTACGCTGGCCTGGTGCCGGCCATCGAAGGCGAGCAGATTCCGCTGCGCACCACCTCTTTCGTCTACACCCGTCGCGAGCCGCTGGGCGTCGTGGCCGGCATCGGCGCGTGGAACTACCCGATCCAGATCGCCCTGTGGAAATCCGCACCTGCCCTGGCGGCCGGTAACGCGATGATCTTCAAGCCAAGCGAAGTCACCTCGCTGACCACCCTGAAACTGGCCGAGATCTACACCGAAGCCGGCCTGCCAGCCGGCGTGTTCAACGTCCTGACCGGCAGCGGTCGCGAAGTCGGCACCTGGCTGACCGAGCACCCGCGCATCGAGAAAGTCTCGTTCACCGGCGGCACCGACACCGGCAAGAAAGTCATGGCCAGCGCTTCGAGCTCCTCGCTCAAAGACGTGACCATGGAACTGGGCGGCAAATCCCCGCTGATCATCTGCGACGACGCCGACCTGGATCGCGCTGCCGACACCGCGATGATGGCCAACTTCTACAGCTCCGGTCAGGTCTGCACCAACGGCACTCGCGTGTTCGTACCGGCGCACCTGAAAGCCGCATTCGAAGCCAAGATCGCCGAGCGCGTCGCGCGCATCCGCATCGGCAACCCGGAAGATGAAAACACCAACTTCGGTCCGCTGGTCAGCTTCGCCCACATGGAAAGCGTGCTGGGCTACATCGCCAAGGGCAAGGAAGAAGGTGCACGCCTGCTGTGCGGCGGCGAGCGTCTGACCGACGGCGAGTTCGGCAAGGGCGCTTTCGTTGCACCGACGGTATTCACTGACTGCACCGACGACATGACCATCGTCCGTGAAGAAATCTTCGGCCCGGTGATGGCGATCCTCTCCTACGAAACTGAGGAAGAAGTGATCCGCCGCGCCAACGACACCGACTTCGGCCTGGCCGCCGGTATCGTCACCAAGGACCTGAACCGCGCCCACCGCGTGATTCATCAACTGGAAGCCGGTATCTGCTGGATCAATGCCTGGGGCGAGTCCGACGCCAAGATGCCGGTCGGCGGCTACAAGCAGTCGGGTGTTGGCCGTGAGAACGGGATCAGCTCGCTGAACAACTTCACCCGCATCAAATCGGTACAGGTCGAGCTGGGCGATTACGTCTCGGTGTTCTAAGACCCGAGCCTTGTATTGCCTGCGAGGGCCTCTTCGCGGGCAAGCCCGCTCCCACAGGAGCCCCATTCCAATGTGGGAGCGAGCCTGCTCGCGAATCGAGTGCGCAGCACTCGCCGGGGCCTGACCTGACCAACTTCAAAGAGGGTGCATTCAATGTCCCAAGAATTCGATTACATCATCATCGGTGCCGGCTCGGCCGGTAACACCCTGGCGACCCGTCTGACCGAAGACGCTGGCGTCACCGTCCTGCTGCTCGAAGCCGGTGGCCCGGACTACCGCATGGACTTCCGCACGCAGATGCCGGCCGCCCTGGCGTTCCCGCTGCAAGGCCGTCGCTACAACTGGGCCTACGAAACCGATCCGGAACCACACATGGACGGTCGCCGTATGGAATGCGGTCGCGGCAAGGGCCTTGGCGGTTCCTCGCTGATCAACGGCATGTGCTACATCCGCGGCAACGCCATGGACTACGACGGCTGGGCCAAACTGCCAGGTCTGGAAGACTGGACTTACCTGGATTGCCTGCCGTATTTCCGCAAGGCGGAAACCCGTGACATCGGCCCGAACGACTACCATGGCGGCGAAGGCCCGGTCAGCGTGACCACGCCGAAAGCCGGCAATAACCCATTGTTCCACGCCATGGTCGAAGCCGGCGTGCAGGCCGGTTACCCGCGCACCGAAGACCTCAACGGTTACCAGCAGGAAGGCTTCGGCCCTATGGACCGCACCGTGACACCGAAAGGTCGTCGTGCCTCCACCGCCCGCGGTTACCTGGACGTGGCCAAGAAGCGTTCGACCCTGACCATCGTCACCCACGCCCTGACCGACAAGATCCTGTTCGAAGGAAAGCGCGCGGTCGGCGTGCGTTACCTGGTCGGCGCGGCCGAAGAACGCGTTGAAGTCAAAGCCCGCAAGGAGGTGCTGCTGTGCTCCGGCGCCATCGCTTCGCCGCAGATCCTGCAACGCTCCGGCGTCGGCCCGGCGAAACTGCTGGAAAGCCTCGACATTCCGGTGGTCCACGACCTGCCGGGCGTCGGTGAAAACCTGCAGGACCACCTCGAGCTGTACCTGCAATACGCTTGCACCCAACCGGTCTCGCTGTACCCGTCGCTGCTCCTGCACAACCAGCCGGCCATCGGTGCCGAGTGGCTGTTCAACGGCACCGGCATCGGCGCCAGCAACCAATTCGAAGCCGGCGGTTTCATTCGTACCCGCCCGGAATTCGAATGGCCGAACATCCAGTACCACTTCCTGCCGGTAGCGATTAACTACAACGGCAGCAACGGTGTGAAAGAGCACGGCTTCCAGGCGCACATGGGTTCCATGCGTTCGCCGAGCCGTGGCCGTATCCAGGTCAAGTCCAAGGACCCGCGCCAGCACCCGAGCATCCTGTTCAACTACATGGCCACCGAGCAGGACTGGCAGGAATTCCGCGACGGCATCCGCCTGACCCGTGAAATCATGCAGCAACCGGCGCTGGACGCCTTCCGTGGCCGCGAAATCAGCCCGGGCATCGACGTGCAAACCGATGAGCAGCTGGACAAGTTCATCCGCGAGCACGCCGAAACCGCGTTCCACCCATCCTGCTCGTGCAAGATGGGCGCCGACGAGATGGCTGTGGTCGATGGCGAAGGTCGCGTGCATGGCATGCAAGGCCTGCGGGTGGTCGATGCGTCGATCATGCCGATCATCACCACCGGCAACCTGAACGCGCCGACGATCATGATGGCCGAGAAAATCGCCGACAAGATCCGTGGCCGCCAGCCATTGCCGCGCAGCAAGGCCGCCTACTATGTGGCCGGCGATGCTCCGGTGAAGAGCAAGCCGGTGCGGGAAGTGCCTCAAACCGCGTAACGCTGTTACACCGCATCACGGCTATTCGCGAGCAGGCTCGCTCCCACATTGGATCTGTGAACAACTCAGGTCTTTTGTGGGAGCGAGCCTGCTCGCGAAGAGGCCTTGTGAAACAACACACCTCGACCTGACTCACCCAGCCAAACCTTCCTGCACCGCCCCCTCCTTGATCCCATCCCCACGCAGGCCTACTCTAGCGCCACGCAAACGATTCACCCTCCCCTCGCAACATCGATGCGCCACACCAAGGAGGTTCCCGAATGTTCGATTTCCACCCCCAGCTCAAGCAGCGCTTCGCTGCCTTGCGCACGGGCGCTGAATTCTTTTCCCTGCGTTATGTGCGCGAGTCCGGTCAATACCTGTCGGTGCGCAAGAATGTCGCCGAACCACCGAGCCTGCGCCGTGACGAAGGCGCGATGCTGACCGTGCGGGTGAACGGCGTCGAAGCCTATGCCGCCACCAACGACTTGTCGCAACAAGGCCTGCAAGCCGCCCTCGAGCGCGCCGAGCAGCAGGCCCGCCGACTCAAGCCCCACGCCCTGCTGGACCTGCGCGAACAAGCCGTGTCCAGCGACCGCGCCGATTACCACTCGCCGAACCTCGACCAGCCGTTCCCATCCCTGAGCGATTGCTACCAATTGCTCGGTGCCGAATCCGCCGCCGTCCCCAAGGACGAACGCCTGGTGAACTGGCAGGTGAGCATCGGCATCACCCACGTCGAGCAGATCTACCTCAACAGCGCGGGTGCCGAACTGCGTCAGGCTCAGCGCTTTGTCTATCCCGGCCTGGAAGTCACCGCCTACGACGGCAACGACAGCCAGACCCGTACCCTGGGCCGCGAGAACTTCGGCCAACAGGGTGGCTTTGATGTGATCAGCCGCTGCGGCCTGGTGGGCGCCGGTCCGAAAATCGCCGATCAGGCCCTTCAACTGCTGCTGGCGCCGAACTCCCCGCAGGGTCCGCGCGACCTGCTGTTGATGCCAGACCAGATGATGCTGCAAATCCACGAATCCATCGGCCACCCGCTGGAACTGGACCGCATCCTCGGTGACGAGCGCAATTACGCCGGCACCAGTTTCGTCAAGGCCGAAGACTTCGGGCACCTGCAATACGGCTCTGAACTGCTCAACGTGACTTTCGACCCGGACATTCCCGAGCAGCTCGCCAGCTACGGCCATGACGACGACGGCACCGCCGCCAGCAAACAATTCCTGATCCGCGAAGGCCTGTTGCTGCGGCCCTTGGGTGGTGCGCTGTCACAATTCCGCGCAGGCCTGGACGGCGTCGCCAACAGCCGCGCCTGTGGCTGGAACCGTCCGCCGATCGATCGCATGGCCAATCTGAATATCGAGCCGGGCGATCAGCCGCTGGACCAACTGATCGGCAACATCGAGCACGGCATCCTGATGAGCACCAACCGCTCGTGGTCCATCGACGATGCGCGCAACAAGTTCCAGTTCGGTTGCGAATGGGGCCAGTTGATCGAAAACGGCGAACTCAAGGGCGTGGTGAAGAACCCGAACTACCGGGCGATTTCCGCGCAGTTCTGGAAGAGCCTCAGCGCTGTCGGCGATGCCAGCACCTTCAAGGTCTTGGGCACGCCCAATTGCGGCAAGGGCGAACCGAATCAGGTGATCCGCGTTGGTCATGCGTCGCCGGCCTGCGTGTTCAGCAACGTTGATGTGTTTGGGGGAGACGCTTGATGAGTACGTCAAAAACTCAGGCCGAGTCGTTCAAGGCCCTGGTCAACGGCTTGCGCGAGGCCTTGCGCGAACCGGAACAGTTCACCCTCAGCTACGCCGCCGAATCGTCGGCCTTCGTGCGTTTCAACCATGCCAAGGTGCGTCAGGCCGGACAGGTGCAGCAGGCGAGCATCGGTCTGAAACTGATCAACGATGGCCGCCACGCCGACCTCGACATCACCCTTTCCGGCGACTTGAAGGTGGATCAACAACGGCTGGCCGACGGCCTGCAACAACTGCGTGACACCTTGCCGTTGCTGCCCCAGGACCCGTACCTGCTGCTGAACTACAACGGTTGGCAAAGCAGAAACGTGCAGGAGCATCCGCTGCCGGACACCGAGCACGTGGTCGCCGAAATCACCCGCGCCGCCGAAGGCCTGGATCTGGTCGGATTCTATGCCGCCGGCCCCATCAGCCGTGGTTTCGCCAGTTCCGCCGGCGCATTCGGCTGGCATCAGGCCAACAGTTTCAACTTCGATTTCAGCCTGTTCCACGAAAACGGCCAGGCCGTGAAGGCCAGCTACGCCGGGCACGACTGGAGCAGCGAGGGTTTTGCCAGGCGTTTTCAGCAGGCCCGCGAGCAACTTGAATTCCTGGGGCGGCCGCTGCGCACGCTGGCACCGGGTCAGTACCGCGCTTACCTGGCGCCAGCCGCACTGGAAGAAATCATGGGCATGCTGTGCTGGGGCGGGTTCTCGGCGCAGTCGATTGCCAGCAAAAGCAGTCCGCTGCAAAAGCTTTATGGGGGCGATCAATCCTTCAGCCCGCTTGTCTCGCTGGATGAAAAAGTCAGCGGCTCATTGAGCCCGGCGTTCTCCGACGAAGGCTATCCGCGCAGTGATCTGGGGCTGATTGTCGAGGGCAAGGCCGGCGCGCAACTGGTCGGTTCACGCAGCGCCGCCGAGTACGGCCTGACCGCCAACGGCGCCAGCGGCGGGGAGTCTCCCAGCGCCCTGAACATGCAGGCCGGTTCATTGCCAGACGCGGACATCCTCAAGCAACTGGGCACCGGTTTGTACATCAGCAACCTGTGGTACCTGAACTTCTCCGACCAACCGGCGGCGCGCCTGACCGGCATGACCCGATTCGCGACCTTCTGGGTCGAGAACGGCGAGATCCAGGCACCGGTCAGCACCATGCGCTTCGATGACAGCGCCTTCAGCCTGCTCGGCTCGCAGTTGGAAGCGCTGACTGCAGAGCGGGAGTTGTTGCTGTCGGCGAGCACCTATAGCCAACGGGCGACGGCTTCGGCGTTGTTGCCGGGGGCGCTGGTCAGCCGGCTCACGTTGACCCTTTAAAAGCTTCGCGAGCAGGCTCGCTCCCACATGGACGGTGAATAACCTGTGGGAGCGAGCCTGCTCGCGAAGAGGCCACCACGGACTCCCTGATTCACACTGACAAGAGGTCCCATGCCCAACCGCCCGCCTCTCGACCCTGTTACCGCCCGCTGGGTGCCGTGGGTTGTCGCCATTGCCTTCTTCATGCAGTCCCTCGACGGGACGATTCTCAACACCGCCCTGCCGGCCATGGCCGCGGACCTGGCGGAAGACCCGCTGCGCATGCAGGGCGTGATCATCGCCTACATGCTCACCGTGGCCCTGCTGATCCCCGCTTCAGGCTGGATTGCCGATCGCTTCGGCACGCGGAAAATCTTCTTCGGCGCCATTCTGCTGTTCAGCCTCGGCTCACTGCTTTGCGCGATGTCCAACAGCCTGACCCTGCTAATTGGCGCCCGGGTCGTTCAGGGCCTGGGTGGAGCACTGATGCTACCGGTCGGGCGGCTGGTAGTGCTGCGTGCTTACCCGCGCTCGGAGCTGGTGCGCATCATGGGTTTCATCACTATTCCCGGCCTGCTCGGCCCGTTGATCGGCCCGACCATGGGCGGCTGGATGGTGGAGTACCTGACCTGGCACTGGATCTTCCTGATCAACCTGCCGGTCGGGGTGGTCGGTTGCTACGCCGTGTGGAAGTTCATCCCGGACCTGCGCGGCAGCGAACGTACGCGCTTCGATAGCCTCGGCTTTGTGCTGTTCGGTGCGGCGATGATTCTGATTACCATCGCCATGGAGGGCCTGGGAGAGCTGCACCTGCCGCACCTGCGGGTGATGCTGTTGCTGTTTGGCGGCATGGCCTGTCTCGCCGCTTACTGGTTGCGCGCCGGGCATATCGACAACCCCTTGTTCGCGCCATCGCTGTTCAAGACCCGGACCTTCGCCGTCGGCATTCTCGGCAACCTGTTCGCCCGACTCGGCAGCGGTGCCCTGCCGTTCCTCGTGCCGTTGCTGCTGCAAGTGGCGCTGGGCTATTCGCCGTCGCAAGCCGGGATGAGCATGCTGCCGCTGGCGGCGGCGGCGATGATCGCCAAGTGGGTGGCACGGCCGCTGATCGAACGCCTGGGCTACCGCATCGTGCTGACCGGCAACACCCTGGCGCTGGGGATCATGCTGGCGAGCATGGGCCTGGTCAGCGAGCAGACGCCGTACTGGCTGCTGCTGTGCCTGCTGGCGATCCTCGGGGCAATCAACTCCTTGCAGTTCACCGCGATGAACACCGTGACCCTGATCGACCTCGACGACGCCAGCGCCAGCAGCGGCAACAGCTTGCTGTCGGTGGTAGCGCAGTTGTCTCTGAGCCTCGGTGTAGCTTGCGCCGGCGCATTGCTTGGTGGCTTTACGGCAGAGATCGGCAATGATGGCGTGGACACGGTTTTGGGTGCGTTCCAACTGACCTTTGTGACCGTCGGAATCATGGCCATGCTGGCCGCGACAATCTTTTCGCAGCTTTCAAAGGAGGACGGACGGCGCGTCAGAAGTCCGGAACAACACATCGAACATTGAAGAGAACATTTGTGGCGAGGGGATTTATCCCCGTTGGGTTGCGAAGCGACCCCAGTGTTCCATCAGTCGAACCGCGCACACAGGTTTTTGCGACGGCTTCGCCGCCGAACGGGGATAAATCCCCTCGCCACAGGTTTGCGTTCGTCCAGAACTTTCGAGGTTAATGGCCAGAGGCTGGTACACTGCGCGACATTTTGTTTTGCAGGCCAGTCCCGTGACCACCATCGCCACCGAATTTAATACTTTGCCGCTGTCCGCCGCCATGCTGGCTAACCTCGACTCCCTCGGTTATGCCCAGATGACGCCGATCCAGGCGCAAAGCTTGCCGGTGATCCTCAAGGGGATGGACCTGATCGCCCAGGCCAAGACCGGCAGCGGCAAGACCGCCGCCTTCGGTATCGGCCTGCTGAACCCGATCAATCCGCGTTATTTCGGTTGCCAGGCGTTGATCCTGTGCCCGACCCGCGAGCTGGCCGACCAGGTCGCCAAGGAAATCCGTCGCCTGGCCCGTGCCGAAGACAACATCAAGGTCCTGACCCTGTGTGGCGGCGTGTCCCTCGGCCCGCAGATCGCTTCGCTGGAGCACGGCGCGCACATCATCGTCGGCACGCCGGGACGTATCCAGCAGCACCTGCGCAAGGGTTCGCTGGTACTCCACGGCCTCAACACCCTGATCCTCGACGAAGCCGACCGCATGCTCGACATGGGTTTCTACGACTCCATCGAAGAAATCATCATGCAGGCCCCGGAGCGTCGCCAGACCCTGCTGTTCTCCGCCACCTACCCGGTGGGCATCAAGCAGCTGGCGTCGAAATTCATGCGCAACCCGCAGCAAGTGAAGGCCGAGGCGTTCCACGACGACACGCAGATCGAACAACGCTTCTACGAGATCTCCCCGGAAGAGCGCATGAGCGCCGTGACCAAGGTATTGGGTCATTTCCGTCCAGCCTCCACCGTGGCCTTCTGCTTCACCAAGCAGCAGGTTCAGGAAACCGTCGATCACCTGACCGCCAAAGGCATTTCCGCCGTCGGCCTGCACGGCGATCTGGAACAACGGGACCGTGACCAGGTACTGGCGATGTTCGCCAACCGCAGTACATCGGTACTGGTGGCCACCGACGTCGCCGCACGCGGTCTGGACATCGATTCCCTGGACATGGTGATCAACGTCGAACTGGCCCGTGATTCGGAAATCCACATCCACCGCGTCGGCCGTACCGGTCGTGCTGGCGAGAAAGGCCTGGCGATCAGCCTCGTCGCACCGTCCGAGGCGCAGCGCGCACAAGCCATCGAACAGTTGCAGAAGACGCCGTTGACCTGGGATCAGGTGGATAACCTCACCTCCAAGGGCGGTGGCCCGCTGCTGCCGCAAATGAGCACGCTGTGCATCGCCGCCGGCCGCAAAGACAAGGTACGGCCGGGCGACATCCTTGGCGCACTGACTGGCGAAGCCGGGATTCCAGGTACCCAGGTTGGCAAGATCGCGATCTTCGACTTCCAGGCCTACGTGGCCGTGGAACGCGGCGTCGCCAAACAGGCCTTGCAGCGCCTGAACGACGGCAAGATCAAGGGTCGTTCGTTGCGCGTGCGTATTTTGTAAGCACAACGCACTTCCCCCTGTGGGAGCGAGCCTGCTCGCGAAGACGGAGTGTCAGATAACATTGAGGTGTCTGATACCCCGCTTTCGCGAGCAGGCTCGCTCCCACAGTTTGTTTTGTGGCGAACACATTTAGAGGACACCGTTTTGCGCTCTACCGAAGTCGTGATCATTGGCGCTGGCGCCGCAGGGTTGATGTGTGCACTGACCGCCGCCGGGCGCGGGCGCAAGGTGCTGTTGCTCGACCATGCCAACAAGGCCGGCAAGAAAATCCTGATGTCGGGCGGTGGCCGCTGCAATTTCACCAACATGTACACCGAGCCGGGCAATTTCCTCTCGCAGAACGCGCATTTCTGCAAATCTGCCCTGGCCCGCTACACCCAGTGGGACTTCATCGGTCTGGTGGCCAAGCACGGCGTGCCTTACCACGAGAAAAAACTCGGCCAGTTGTTCTGCGATAACAAATCCAGCGACATCCTCGAAATGCTCTTGAACGAGTGCGATCAGGTCGGCGTGAGCCTGCACCTGGACACCTCGATCCAGACCATCGAGAAGCTCGAGAAGGGCTATTTGCTGGACACCACCCTCGGCCAAGTGACGTGCGAATCGTTGGTAATCGCCACCGGCGGCCTGTCGATCCCGACCCTGGGCGCCACCGGTTTCGGCTATCAAGTAGCCAAACAGTTCGGTCACGAACTGCTGCCGACCCGCGCTGGCCTGGTGCCATTCACCATCACCGATCAGCTCAAGGCACTGTGCACCGAGCTGTCGGGGACGTCGGTGGACTGCCTGGTGAGCTGCAACGACCAGAGCTTCCGCGAGAACATCCTGTTCACCCACCGTGGCCTCAGCGGCCCGGCGATCTTGCAGATTTCCTCGTTCTGGGAATCCGGCGATACGGTTGAGATCAACCTGATGCCGGACCACGACGTGCCGACCTGGCTGCAACAACAGCAAGCCGAACGCCCCAACAGTGAGCTGAAAACCCTGCTCGGTGAAATCTTCACCAAGAAGATGGCCAACCTGCTGGCGGACAACTGGTTCGTTTCCAAACCGATGAAGCAATACACCCACGCCGAACTGGCCGACATCGCCGAAAAACTGGCGAGCTGGAAAGTCGTGCCGGCCGGCACCGAAGGCTACCGCACTGCCGAAGTGACCCTGGGTGGCGTGGACACCCACGAAGTGTCGTCCAAG
Organism: Pseudomonas sp. C2B4; assembly: GCF_013359695.1. Lineage (GTDB taxonomy): Bacteria > Pseudomonadota > Gammaproteobacteria > Pseudomonadales > Pseudomonadaceae > Aquipseudomonas. The sequence goes on along the minus strand of NZ_JABFMU010000002.1, from coordinate 133,115 downwards.
ACCATGGAATCGCTGAAAAGCCCCGGCCTGTACTTCATCGGCGAAGTGCTGGACGTGACCGGGCATCTGGGTGGCTTCAACTTCCAGTGGGCGTGGGCTTCGGGCTACGCGGCTGCGCAGTACGTCTGACGCCACACTTCTCTAATCTGAAATGCAATCCCTGTGGGAGCTGGCTTGCCAGCGATGAGGTCAGTACATTCAACATCTGTGTTGACTGTCAGACCGCCATCGCTGGCAAGCCAGCTCCCACAGGTTTCTTTGCCTGTCTAAAAAATTGAGGCGGGGGTTGTTCGGTAAAGGAACAGATTTTGCTGTCGGATGTGATCGCCGCCATTGCGTCGGCGTCATTACTGGCTCAATTTAGCGGCATCGCCTCGGAAGGCCCTCGCACTTCATGTCATCGACCTCGTTCCGTCAGTCTCTGCGTCGCCTTTGGGCGCTGGATAAATTCAGCTACAGCGTGCGGGTGTTCATCGCCCTGACCGGCACCATGGCGCTGTGTTGGTATCAGGATGAAATGGGGCTGCTGATCCCGTTGTTCCTGGGGATTATCGCCAGCGCCCTGGCCGAGACCGACGACAGTTGGCAGGGTCGACTCAATGCGCTGGCCGTGACGCTGGTGTGTTTCCTGGTCGCCGCGCTGTCGGTCGAACTGCTGTTCCCCTACCCCATCTTTTTCATCATCGCCTTCGCACTCGCCGCCTTCTGCCTGACCATGCTCGGAGCCTTGGGCGAACGCTATGGCGCGATTGCCTCGGCGACGCTGATCCTGTCGGTCTACACCATGATCGGCGTGGACCAGCGCGGTGGCGCGGTGACCGACGTCTGGCACGAACCGGTGCTGCTGGTGGCGGGGGCGGCCTGGTACGGCTTGCTCTCGGTGCTGTGGCAGGCGCTGTTTTCCAATCAGCCGGTGCAGCAAAGCCTGGCGCGGCTGTTCCGGGAACTGGGTTATTACCTGAAATTGAAGTCGTCACTGTTCGAGCCGATCCGGCAGATGGACGTGGAAGCGCGGCGGTTGGAACTGGCGCAACAGAATGGTCGCGTGGTTGCGGCACTCAACGCCGCCAAGGAAATCATCCTGCACCGGGTCGGCAACGGCAGACCGGGCTCGAAAGTCAGCCGTTACCTGAAACTGTACTTCCTCGCCCAGGACATCCACGAGCGCGCCAGCTCCTCGCACTACCCTTACAACGCCCTGGCCGAGGCGTTTTTCCACAGCGATGTGCTGTTCCGCTGCCAGCGCCTGCTGCGCCAGCAGGGCAAGGCCTGTCGGGCGCTGGCCGAGTCGATCCAGATGCGCCAGCCGTTCGTCTATGACGCCAGCTTCGCCGAAGCCCTGGGCGATCTGCACGCCTCCCTTGAACACCTGCGCATCCAGAGCAACCCAGCCTGGCGCGGCTTGCTGCGTTCGTTGCGAGCGCTGGCGGCGAATCTTGGCACCCTCGACCGCTTGCTCAGCGACGCCAGCAACCCCGATGCCCTGGCCGACGCCACCGACAGCAGCCTGCTCGACCGCTCGCCGCGCAACCTCAAGGACGTCTGGGTACGCCTGCGCACGCAGCTGACGCCGACGTCGCTGCTGTTCCGCCACGCCCTGCGCTTGCCCCTGGCCTTGAGCATCGGCTACGCGATGGTGCATTTGATCCACCCGTCCCAGGGCTACTGGATCATCCTCACCACGCTGTTCGTCTGCCAACCGAACTACGGCGCCACCCGGCGCAAGCTCGGTCAGCGGATCATCGGCACCGCCATCGGCCTGACCCTGGCCTGGGCGCTGTTCGACCTGTTCCCCAACCCGCTGATCCAGTCATGCTTCGCGATTGCCGCCGGGGTGGTGTTCTTTACCAACCGCACCACCCGCTACACCCTGGCGACGGCAGCGATCACCCTGATGGTGCTGTTCTGCTTCAACCAGGTGGGCGACGGTTACGGACTGTTCGTGCCACGGCTGTTCGATACCTTGCTCGGCAGCCTGATCGCCGGCCTTGCCGTATTCCTGTTCCTGCCGGACTGGCAGGGACGGCGCCTGAACAAAGTGCTGGCCAACACCCTGGCCTGCAACAGCATTTACCTGCGTCAGATCATGCAGCAATACGCCGCCGGCAAGAGCGACGACCTGGCCTATCGCCTGGCCCGACGCAACGCGCACAACGCCGACGCGGCACTGTCGACCACCCTGGCCAACATGCTGATGGAGCCAGGGCATTTCCGTAAGGAAGCGGACGTGGGCTTCCGCTTCCTGGTGCTGTCACACACGCTGCTCAGTTACTTGTCTGGCTTGGGCGCGCACCGGGAAATCCAGTTGCCACCGGAGGTGCGCGAACACTTGATTGAGGAGGCCGGCGCCAAACTGGCCGTCAGCATCGATGAAATCGCCCAGGGGCTGTCGAGTAAATCGGCCATTGCCATTCAAAGTGATGAGGAAGAAGCGCTGGCCAATGAGCTGGAGCAGATGCCCGATGAAATCGATGAAGGCCAGCGGTTGGTGCAGACGCAACTGGCGCTGATCTGCCGGCAGTTGGGGCCGTTGCGGACCCTGGCGGCGCATTTGATCAAGGACACGAGCGAGGATTGAGGTTTTGCGCTGTCCGGGCGGGCCTCTTCGCGAGCAGGCTCGCTCCCACAGGGGAGTTGTATTCACCACTTAACACTGTGGGAGCGAGCCTGCTCGCGAAGAGGCCATCAGCCGCACCACAACCTCTGATCAGCCCTACATCCCATGCTGCCTCATCAACCGCTCATAACTCCCGTCCGCCTTCATCTTGGCAATCTCCCGATCGAAACCGGCGACGATCTGTTCATGCTTGGGGTTCTTCAGGCTGACCAGGATGTGCAGGCTGTTCTCGCTCAGCGGTTGGGGCAGGAACTCCACGGCATTGCGCACTTTGGCGGATTCGCGGGCCAGGTAATAACGCGCGACGTATTCGTCTTCCAGGGTCAGCTTGACCCTGTCCGCGGCGACCATGCGCACGGCCATGGCGAAGCTGTGGACTGGAACCTTCTGCAGCGACGCATCGTCATCGAACGCCGGTGAGTAGGCATAACCGCGCACCACCGCCACTGGGTAGGTGTGCAATTGCTGCAGATTGTTGAATTCGATGGGTGCATCCTTGCGCTTGATAAAGCGCACCCGGTTGATCAGGTACTCACCGGAAAACTTGCCGAGCTTGGTGCGTTCCTCGGTATACCAGGCGTTGACCAGCACGTCATACCGCCCCTCGCCCACACCCAGCAAGGCCCTCGCCCACGGCACCTGTTCGAAGTCACTGGCATAGCCGGCCCGCGCCAGAGCCGTACTGACAATGTCCGTGGCCAACCCGCCGTTGACCAGCGTGGCGTCGGTAAAAGGTGGCCAGGCATCAGCCACCAGGCGCAGTTTTTCCGCTGCCGCGGTTTGGAACAGCAACAGCAATCCAATCAAAGCAAAGGCTCGATGCAATCGCGGCATGCTAGAAAATCCTTAGCGGGCGGGCTGCCCGACGTGTTTTCAGCTAAAACTCCAAGCCCCTTACCGGCACACCCAGGCACTAAACGTTAGCTCATTGAAGCCACAGCACATCGCTTGATTCCAGATTACACAAAGAAGACAACGGCGCGCGAATGGAATGATGGCATTTTGGTCTTTATCACAGATTTCTCCGCCATAAAGACATCTATCGCTCGGGCGCTTACCATCACAGGGACGTTTTCAAGGAATCAGCACATGACTATCGAATGGGTCTGCAAACACCACAGCGATCTGGGTAAAGAACAGCTGTATGCCATTTTGCAGCTGCGTGCCGAGGTGTTCGTCGTCGAGCAAAAATGCGTCTATCAAGACATCGATGGCCAGGATCTGGAAGGTGATACCTGCCATTTGATGGCCTGGGACGGGGATCGACTGGTGGCGTATCTGCGCCTGCTCGACCCCGAACTGCAGGGCGGCGACGTGGTGATCGGTCGGGTGATCATTGCGCCACAGGCGCGAGGCACGGGCCTGGGGCATGAGCTGATGGCTCAGGCGCTGAAGCAAGTGGAAAAACACTGGCCCGACATGCCGATCTATCTCTCGGCCCAGGCGCATTTGCAGGGGTATTACGGGCGATACGGGTTTGAGGTGGCGGGTGAGGAGTTTGTCGAGGATGGTATTCCACACATAGGAATGCGGCGTCAGTAAGGACCCCTTCGCGAGCAGGCTCGCTCCCACATTGGAATGCATTTCAACTGTGGGAGCGAGCCTGCTCGCGAAGACGTCAGATCAATAACCACAGAATCTCAGGGATACTCCAGCACCGCCTTGATCTGCCGAAGATTACGCTCGATCCACCCCCGATCAATCGCCCCCCAGCCACGAATCCGATAGCGCCCGGCATGGTTGCGCGCGCCCTCTTCCTGCTCGAACTCACAAACAATATCCAGATCCGCCAACGCGGCAATGGTGTCCTGGGCCGTGCGCCGAGGCATCCCGGTGACTTCGGTCAATGCCGGAACGCTGCTGGCCAGCCCGCTGTCGATCAGGTACGCCACGTACAAGCGACGGTAGAAGCTGCTCTTGGTCTTGCTTACGTCCATCTAATGCTCCCTTAAAAGCTCGCAGACCGTGGCAGTGCCTACAAATCCCGCCAGGTCAGGTACACCCGCACATCGAACTCCACCTGGTGATACCCCGGCAGCATGTGCTCGCACAGTTTGTAGAACGCCTTGTTGTGATCGGATTCCTTGAAGTGCGCCAACTCGTGCACCACGATCATTTTCAGAAACTCGGCGGGCGCTTCCTTGAACAGCGAGGCGACGCGGATCTCCTTCTTGGCCTTGAGTTTGCCGCCCTGCACCCTCGAGATCGTGGTGTGCAGGCCGAGGGCGCGGTGGGTCAGGTCCAGGCGGTTGTCGAACAGCACCTTGTCGATGGCCGGAGCATTACGCAGGTATTCCTGCTTGAGATCCAACGCATAGGTGTACAACGCCTTGTCGCTCTGCACCTCGTGCTTTTGCGGGTAACGCTGGCTCAAGTAATCGCCCAGCCGACCGTCGGCGATCAGCTGGCGCACTTGATCCTGCAACGTAGCGGGATAGGCCTGGAGGTATTTCAACGCGGTCATCGCAACGGCAACACACATGACGAACAGGTCGCCAGTGTAGCGAATTCAGCGGGTCAGCGCGCTCCAGTCGAAGGGCTGCACGAAGTGACCGATGTCTTCGGCCATCATCGGCCGCGCCACCAGAAAACCCTGCACATACTCACAGCCATTGGCTTGCAGCCACTCGTACTGCGCCACGGTTTCCACCCCTTCGGCGATCACCAGCATCCCGTACTGCTTGCAAAGCCCGATCACATTGCGCACCAGCGCAGCATCTCGCGACGACTGCGGCAGCCTGGCAACCAAATGACGGTCGAGTTTGAGGGTGTCCAGTTCCAGGTCGCGCAAATGAGCCAGCGAACACGGCCCGGAACCGAAATCGTCCAGTGCCACCCTGACGCCCAGATTGCGCAGCAAACGCAGCTGTTTACGGGTTTCTTCCGGATTGTGGGTCAAGGCGTCTTCCGTCACCTCCACTTCCAGATGTCGAGGCTGCAGGCCATGACGCTCCAGCACCTGGCGCAGCTCGGTGACAAGGTTGGGCATGGCGAACTGAGTGCTGCTCAAGCTGACACCCAATACCAGATCCTCGGCAAACAGGGTGCCCCAGGCTTTGCGTTGCTCGGCACCGCGCTGGTAAATCCAGCTGGCCAGGCGACTGATCAGCCGGGCTTCCTCCAGCAGTGGCAAGAACAGCCCCGGAGGCACATCACCGACACTCGGATGCTGCCAGCGCAACAACGCCTCGAACCCGCGAATCTGGCCACCGGCAATGGCCACCTGTGGCTGATAGACCAGGCTGAAATCGCGGTTTTCGATGGCTGTGCGCACGCTTTCTTCGAGCATCAGCCGTGAGCGTGCCCGGCCATTCATTTCGTGATCGTAGAAGCGGTATTGCTGACGACCGGCACGTTTGGCTTCGTACATGGCGATGTCGGAAGCCCGCAACAAACCGTCCAGGCTGGCCCCGCAATCCGGGAACGTGGCAATGCCGATACTGGCGCCCAGGGTCATTTCCAGGCCGTCGATTTGTTGGCAAATCGACACACGTTCTATCAGCTTCTCGGCAATCTTGGCCGCTTGTTCGGGAAACTCCAGGTCCAGCAACGCCGTGAATTCGTCCCCCCCCATGCGCGCCAGGATATCGAATGGACGCAGGCATGCCTTCAACTGCTCGGACACCCAGCGCAGCACCCGATCACCGGCATCATGGCCGAGCGAATCATTGACCCGCTTGAATCCGTCCAGATCCAGATACATCAAGACCCAGGCACTGTCGGAGCGCTCACCGCGCAGCAGCAGGTTTTCGACGGTCTGGTAGAAGCCACGACGATTGAGCAACCCGGTCAGCGGGTCGGTGACCGCCTGGAATTCGAGTTGCTGATGCAGGTGGCGCACGACCGACATGTCCAGCACTGTCACCACCATTGCCTGCTGCTCCTTTGGCAATGGTGCACAGGACAACGCGACCGGCACCTGCTGACCCGGGGCCGTACGCAGCAGAGCGTCATGCAAGCGCAGGGTTTCACCGCGTTTGTAACCAGCAAGCAAATCGGAGTCGGCCCAGTTCGGGATATGCGGTTTTTGCAGGAAATCCAGGAACATCCGCCCTTGCAACTCTTGCACGGTGGCATTGAGCAGGCGTGACATCGCCGGATTGGCAAAGCGGATCAGGCCCTCCTCATTCACCACCAGGATGCCTTCGGCGGCATTGTCCAGCACCGAGGCATTGAAGGCGCGGGCAACCTCCAGATCATGGCTCAGGCGCTGCAAGGCCCGTCGATTGCGCTGGTGCTCGAGCAAGGCCTGGACCTTGGGCTTGAGGATCTGCGGGTCAAACGGTTTAAACAGATAATCCACGGCGCCACTGGCATAACCCTTGATCACCGCATCCTGGGACTGCTCGTTGGCGGTCAGGAAAATGATCGGCGTCAGTCGGGTCCGCTGGCTGCCGCGCATCAGGCGTGCCACTTCGAAACCGTCCATGCCCGGCATCTGCACATCCAGCAGCACCAGGTCGACATCGTGCTCAAGCAACAGACCGAGGGCTTCGAAACCTGAGGCTGCGGTCATGACCTGCCAGTCCTGGCGCTGCAACAACGCGCGCATGCTGAGCAGGTTCTCAGGGTAATCGTCGACAATTAATAACGTTGAACGGCCTTCATCTGGCGGGGGGTGCGCGCATTCCATGCTGCTTCTCTTTGTTCGGGACGTCAGGCCGGTTTCTCGTGAAAACCGGACAGATACTGTGCCATCACTCTAGTCCGGGTTCTACTAAAGCAGTAGGTGTCAGTACGCCATCATTTAACCAATGCGTTAGTTTGCCGACTAACGGTAACATCTGGAGGCCGCTAAAACCGGCGAAGATGGCCTTTTAACAGGATTTTGACTTCACCCATTTTGTCTGGCCAGCATTAACAAAAAAGCCTCCTACGCTTATAAAGAGCGCCCTCGAAGGCCCGTGCTAGAGCTTCTGGTACGTCCGTGCTGCAAAAACCCTGGAAGCTTTTCCCATGATCGACCTCGCATCCTGGAACCTCAGCGTTCCTGTCGGCAATCCGCCGTACACCGTTGAAACCTCCAAACTGGTTAACGGCTTCAAGGATCAATACTTTCATTCCGACACCGGCACGCTGTTTTTCTGGGCCCCGGTGACCGGCTCCCGCACTGAAAACGCCATCTACCCTCGCACCGAACTGCGGGAAACCTACAGCAACGGCACACTGAAAAACTGGTACTACCCCGACGCCGACAATTCCCTGCGTGCCACCCTGGCGGTCAATCAAGTGCCAAGCTCGGGCAAGATCGTCATCGGTCAGATCCACGCCTATAACAGCCAGAAGCCAATGGTGAAGGTCGAATACCAGTACAAGACCAAGACGGCCACCGGCAACATCGTCGCCAAAGTACGCATGCGCCCCGATGACGACGCAGGCCGGGTCATCACCATCGCCACCGGCGTGAAACTGGACCGCGAGTTTTCCTACCTCATCCACCTCAGCCCTGGCGGCGCGCTCGGCATCAGCGCCGCGGGTTACCAGTGGGACACCAACATCAGCGCGACATGGCGCGACAAGCCGCTGTACTTCAAGGCCGGGGTGTATGTGCAGGACAACACCGGGTACACCAGCGAGGGCGGGAAAGTGACGTTCAGCAAGCTGGATATCGATCACGATAAGTAGTGATCTATGTGGGAGCGAGCCTGCTCGCGAATGCGGTTTCACCGTCAACATTGATGCCGGCTGACCCACCGCTTTCGCGAGCAAGCCCGCTCCCACAATGACCGCATCCGACCGTGAATCTTCGGCCATAAAAAAACCCGCATTTCTGCGGGTTTTTTGTGGGACTCAAACGCTCAGGACTTAGTTGACCTTGGCGTTCAACTCACCTTTCAGGTAACGCTGGTACATGCCTTCCAGGGAGATCGGCTTGATCTTCGAGGCGTTGCCGGCGGTGCCGAAGGCTTCGTAACGTGCGATGCACACGTCGCGCATGGCGGTCACGGTGGCGCCGAAGAATTTACGCGGGTCGAACTCGCTCGGGTTGGTGGCCATCAGGCGACGCATCGCACCGGTGGATGCCAGGCGCAGGTCGGTGTCGATGTTGACCTTGCGCACGCCGTGCTTGATACCTTCGACGATTTCTTCAACCGGAACGCCGTAGGTTTCTTTGATGTCGCCGCCGTACTGGTTGATGATCGCCAGCCACTCTTGCGGAACCGAAGACGAACCGTGCATCACCAGGTGAGTGTTCGGAATGCGCTTGTGGATTTCCTTGATGCGATCGATCGCCAGTACGTCACCGGTAGGTGGCTTGGTGAACTTGTACGCGCCGTGGCTGGTGCCGATGGCGATGGCCAGGGCATCGACCTGAGTGCGCTTGACGAAGTCAGCGGCTTCTTCCGGGTCGGTCAGCATCTGGCTGTGGTCCAGAACGCCTTCGGCGCCGATGCCGTCTTCTTCACCGGCCATGCCGGTTTCCAGCGAACCCAGGCAGCCCAGCTCGCCTTCAACCGAAACGCCGCAGGCGTGAGCCATGGCCACGGTTTGTTGGGTCACACGGACGTTGTAGTCGTAGTCGGTCGGGGTCTTGCCGTCTTCACCCAGGGAACCGTCCATCATCACCGAGCTGAAGCCCAACTGGATGGAGCGCTGGCAGACGTCAGGGCTGGTGCCGTGGTCCTGGTGCATGCACACCGGGATGTGCGGGAATTCTTCGATGGCTGCCAGGATCAGGTGACGCAGGAACGGCGCGCCGGCGTATTTGCGAGCACCGGCCGAAGCCTGGACGATCACCGGGGAGTCAGTCTTGTCAGCGGCTTCCATGATGGCGCGCATCTGCTCAAGGTTGTTGACGTTGAAGGCTGGAACGCCGTAGCCGAACTCGGCTGCGTGGTCCAGCATCTGGCGCATGCTGATAAGTGCCATTGTGTGTGTCTCTCCCGGTTGAGGGTCGTTAATCGTGCCAGCCTGCCGTAGCGGCGGCGGCTATTCAAGTTATTGCAGATCGGGGGTTGGTCCCGGCCTGCGAATTCGGTGTTGCATCAGTTCTGACGCGGCCCCCTGTAGGAGCGAGCCTGCTCGCGATGGTGGCCCGGACAACGCGGGCATTCAGGCGCCCAGCGTTATCGTTAACGACCATCGCGAGCAGGCTCGCTCCTACAGGTACAGCGCAATCCGTTTATTGCGCCTTGCACCCACGGCCAATCAAATCATTGGTGGCGACCCAGTAAACCAGGCCTTCCTCACCCTTTACGTGAAACGCCAGCATGTCGTTGCTGTACAGCGAACCCGACGCGCCCGGTTCCTGCTTCAAGCGGTAAACCTGATCCGCACCGCCCAGTCGCACGTCGACTTCGCGGCGGCTGTCGTCGGTGTAACGCCAAAGCACCTTGGCCTGGCTGTCGCAGGTCCAGGTGGTCCAGTTATCCGCCGGGGCGGACGACTGGAACGGGTTCAAGTGAGTGCACCCGGCCAGCAAAGCCAGCGCCGTAATGGCGATAAAACCTTTCATCCGTGTTCCTCGGTTGGCGGCCCACGCTGCCAACCCTGAGTAAAGAGTCAGACCCGTCAAGGACAACCATGTTCCTTGGCGGGGGTCTGTGTCTCGTATTTGTCCAGGCCGTCAGGCCCGGAGCGCTTGTTGAGCACCGGGTTGGTTTCCGCCTGCCAGTCGGCCTGGTAGCAGCCTTTATCCTGTGCAGGCGTCTCGGGCACCTGCGGAGCTTTCGGGTCACTCCCGCAAGCCGCCAGTGAACCCGCGACGATCAACAGCGCTAACGTCTTGACCATGAAAACACTCCCTTGCCTGGCCAAACGGACGACCTCAGGCCTTGGCCCGGCTTTCCAGGACTTCAACGGCTGGTAGCACCTTGCCTTCGACGAATTCGAGGAATGCGCCGCCACCGGTAGAAATGTAGGAGATTTGCTGGGCAACGCCATACTTGTCGATGGCCGCCAGAGTGTCGCCACCGCCAGCGATGGAGAACGCCGCGCTCTCGGCGATGGCCTGGGCCAGCACTTTGGTGCCATTGCCGAACTGGTCGAATTCGAACACACCGACCGGGCCGTTCCACAGAATGGTTTTCGACGACTTCAGAAGCTCGGCGAAATTCGCCGCGGTCTGCGGACCGATATCCAGGATCATGTCATCGGCAGCGACGTCAGCGATCAGCTTCACGGTGGCCGCGGCGCTTTCGGCGAATTCCTTGGCAACCACTACGTCCACTGGCAGCGGAACACTGACCTTGGCGGCGATGGCGCGGGCGGTGTCCAGCAGGTCTGGCTCGTACAGGGACTTGCCCACCGGGTGACCGGCGGCCGCCAGGAAGGTATTGGCAATGCCGCCGCCAACGATCAACTGGTCGCAGATCTGGCTCAGGCTGTTCAGTACGTCGAGCTTGGTCGACACCTTGGAGCCGGCAACAATGGCAGCCATTGGCTTGGCCGGTGCACCCAGGGCCTTGCCCAGTGCGTCCAGTTCAGCCGCCAGCAACGGACCGGCCGCTGCGACTTTGGCGAACTTGGCCACGCCGTGGGTCGAACCCTCGGCACGGTGCGCGGTACCGAAGGCGTCCATCACGAACACGTCGCACAGGGCGGCGTATTGCTTGGCCAGTTCATCGGCGTTCTTTTTCTCGCCTTTGTTGAAGCGCACGTTTTCGAACAGCACGATGTCGCCGGCCTTGACGTCGACGCCACCCAGGTAATCGGCTACCAGCGGCACTTCACGACCCAGAGCCTTGCTCAGGTAGTCGGCGACTGGCTTGAGGCTGTTCTCGGCGGAGAATTCGCCTTCGGTCGGACGGCCAAGGTGTGAGCAGACCATCACTGCCGCGCCTTTTTCCAGGGCCAGCTTGATGGTCGGCAGCGAAGCCAGGATTCGCGCATCGCTGGTGACTACACCGTCCTTGACTGGGACGTTGAGGTCTTCGCGGATCAGTACGCGCTTACCTTGCAGATCGAGGTCGGACATCTTCAACACGGTCATGGGTCGCATTTCCTGGGTTACTGATTTAGAGAGCAGATGTTGGAGTCGCTGTTTGCAGATAGTGCTCTGCAACGTCCAGCATTCGGTTGGCAAAACCCCATTCGTTGTCGAACCAGGCCAGGATGTTTACCAGCCGTGGGCCGGAAACGCGGGTCTGACTGGCATCGACGATCGCCGAATGTGGGTCGTGGTTAAAATCACAGCTTGCGTGGGGCAACTCGGTATAGGCCAGAAGGCCTTTGAGCGGGCCGCTGGTGGCAGCCTCACGCAGAATCCGGTTGACCTCGGTGGCGTCGGTATCACTCACGGTCTGCATCGTGATATCGAGGCACGACACATTCACCGTCGGCACACGTACGGCTTTGGCCTGAATTCGCCCGGCAAGTTCCGGCAACAGGCGTTCGATGCCGCGCGCCAGACCAGTGGACACCGGGATCACCGACTGAAACGCCGAACGGGTACGGCGCAGATCTTCATGGTGATAGGCGTCGATTACCGGTTGATCGTTCATCGCCGAGTGAATGGTGGTGATCGATACGTACTCCAGGCCAACGGCCTGATCCAGCAGGCGCAACAGCGGCACGCCGCAGTTGGTGGTGCAGGAGGCGTTGGACACCAGCAGTTCGTCACCGGTCAGGCAATCCTGGTTCACGCCATAGACGATGGTGGCGTCGACATCCGCCTCGCTGGCCATCGGCTGGGAAAACAGCACGCGCGGCGCGCCGGCGTCGAGGAAGCGCTGACCGTCTTCACGGGTGTGATAGGCACCGGAGCATTCCAGCACCAGATCGACGCCCAGGGACGCCCAATCGATGCCTTCGGGGGTGGCACTGCGCAGGACCTTCACGCAGTCGCCATTAATATGCAGACAATCGCCGTCGACCTTCACCTCACCGGGAAAGCGCCCGTGGGTGGAGTCGAAGCGTGTCAGGTATTCGATGCTGGCCATGTCGGCCAGATCGTTGATCGCGACAATTTCAAACCCGGCCTTCTCGCCTCGCTCGAACAACGCACGCAAGACGCAACGACCAATCCGGCCGTAGCCGTTGAGTGCAACTTTGTAAGGACGCGGTTGAGGCATGGGGGTTCTCGATTACCGTGGTCAATCTGTCATTGCAGCGTTGACCGAACCACCGCTTTCGCGAGCAGGCTCGCTCCCACAGGGAAATGCATTCCAACTGTGGGAGCGAGCCTGCTCGCGAAGGCGGCAGTCCGGGCGACTCACTTCTGGATCAGTCTTCCAGCAGTTCTTCAGCCTGACCCAGGATGTTTTCCAGGGTGAAACCGAACTCTTCGAACAAGGCAGGCGCAGGTGCCGACTCGCCGTAGGTGGTCATGCCGATCACGCGACCTTCCAGACCGACGTACTTGTACCAGTAGTCGGCGTGGGAAGCCTCGATGGCGATACGGGCGCTGACCTGCAACGGCAGGACCGATTGCTTGTAGCCGGCGTCCTGGGCGTCGAACACGCTGGTGCAAGGCATGGAAACCACGCGCACCTTGCGGCCCTGCTCGGTCAGTTTGTCGAAGGCCTGAACGGCCAGGCCGACTTCCGAACCGGTGGCGATCAGGATCAGCTCAGGCTCGCCTGCGCAGTCCTTGAGCACATAACCACCGCGGCTGATGTCGGCGATCTGCAGGGCATTGCGGGTCTGGTGCTGCAGGTTCTGACGCGAGAAGATCAGGGCCGAAGGGCCGTCTTTACGCTCCAGCGCGTACTTCCAGGACACCGCCGATTCAACGGCGTCGGCCGGACGCCAGGTGTCGAGGTTCGGCGTGCAGCGCAGGCTGGCCAGTTGCTCGATTGGCTGGTGAGTCGGACCGTCTTCGCCCAGACCGATGGAGTCATGGGTATAGACGTGGATCACACGCTGCTTCATCAGGGCCGACATACGCACGGCATTGCGGGCGTATTCCATGAACATCAGGAAGGTCGCGCCGTAAGGCACCAGGCCACCGTGCAGGGCAACACCGTTCATGATCGCGGTCATGCCGAACTCGCGCACGCCGTAGTACATGTAGTTGCCGCTGGCATCTTCAGCGGTCACGCCTTTGCAGCCTTTCCACAGGGTCAGGTTGGAACCGGCCAGGTCAGCCGAGCCGCCGAGGAACTCTGGCAGCAGCGGGCCGAACGCGTTCAGGGCGTTCTGGCTGGCTTTACGGCTGGCGATGGTTTCGCCTTTGGCAGCCACTTCGGCGATGTAGGCATCAGCCTTTTCGGCGAAGTCGGCCGGCAGCTCACCACTCAAGCGACGGATCAGCTCGTTGGCTTCGGTAGGGAAGGCTGCGGAGTAGGCAGCGAAACGCTGGTCCCACTCGGCTTCGGCCGCGCGACCGGCTTCCTTGGCATCCCACTCGGCATAGATGTCGGCCGGGATTTCGAACGGGCCGTGGTTCCATTTCAGCGCAGCGCGGGTCAGGGCGATTTCCGCGTCACCCAGCGGGGCGCCGTGGCAGTCTTCCTTGCCTTGCTTGTTCGGCGAACCGAAACCGATGGTGGTCTTGCAGCAGATCAGTGTCGGCTGAGCGCTTTTGCGAGCGGTCTCGATCGCGATCTTGATCTCTTCCGGATCATGACCGTCGACGTTGCGGATTACCTGCCAGTTGTAGGATTCGAAACGCTTTGGCGTGTCATCGGTGAACCAGCCTTCGACTTCACCGTCGATGGAAATGCCGTTGTCGTCATAGAAGGCGATCAACTTGCCCAGGCCCAGAGTGCCGGCCAGGGAAGCGACTTCGTGGGAGATGCCTTCCATCATGCAGCCATCACCCAGGAACACATAGGTGTGGTGGTCGACGATGTTGTGACCAGGACGGTTGAACTGCGCCGCCATGACCTTTTCAGCCAGGGCAAAACCCACGGCGTTGGCCAGGCCCTGGCCCAATGGGCCGGTGGTGGTTTCAACGCCCGGGGTGTAACCGAACTCCGGGTGGCCCGGTGTGCGGCTGTGCAGTTGGCGGAACTGCTTCAAGTCATCGATCGACACGTCGTAGCCGGTCAGGTGCAGCAGCGAGTAGATCAGCATCGAGCCGTGACCGTTGGACAGCACGAAGCGGTCGCGGTCGGCGTAGGATGGATTGCTCGGGTTGTGCTTGAGGTAGTCGCGCCAAAGCACTTCGGCGATATCTGCCATACCCATAGGGGCACCGGGATGGCCGCTGTTGGCTTTTTGCACGGCATCCATGCTGAGGGCACGAATGGCGTTGGCACGCTCACGACGGCTAGGCATCGCTGATCTCCTGGGAATTCTGAAACGAGAGTGAATAAACGAAACGGAAAAAAGGCGAGCATTTTCCCTCACCCGGACGCCTCGGGGCAATGACAGATAGTCATCTGGAGGCGTTTTTCCAATGGATAACGACGGTTTCGGCTGGTGAAACCTTTCCGCCATCCGTTTGTTGACTGAAGCTAACGTTAAGAAGTGCCATCTATCGAGCAATATCAAAACTTTTTGATATTGCTCTTGCGATGCTTCGGGCGCGTGACTAGACTGCCGGCCTTATGAATTTACGCGTGCCTTCAATTCGCCATGACGATTGCGATGAGCTGGCGGCCTTGTGCAAGGCCGCTGGCGATCCTTTGCGGTTGAATGTTTTGCGCGCACTGGCCAACGATTCGTTTGGCGTACTTGAATTGGCGCAGATCTTCGGGATCGGCCAGTCGGGGATGAGTCATCACCTCAAGGTATTGGCCCAGGCCGACCTGGTTGCCACTCGCCGTGAAGGCAACGCGATCTTCTACCGTCGCGCCCTGCCCCACACCGATTTGCTGGGTGGCAAGCTGCATGCTGCCTTGCTCGAAGAAGTGGATGACCTGACTTTGCCTGCCGATGTGCAGTTACGCATCACCCAGGTCCACGGGCAAAGGGCGGCGGCCAGTCAGGATTTTTTTTCACGGGTCGCGGAGAAGTTTCGCGCCCAGCAAGACTTGATCGCCGGCTTGTCGCAATACCGCGATAGCGTGGTGGCACTACTCGACAAGCTGAGTTTCAGCGAAGGCGCCACGGCCATCGAGGTCGGCCCCGGGGACGGTGCTTTTCTACCGGAACTGGCGCGCCGCTTCAGCCAGGTCACGGCGCTGGACAACAGCCAGGCGATGCTCGAACTGGCGCGCCAGGTGTGCGAACGGCAGATGCTGACCAACGTCAGCCTGCAACTGGCCGATGCCTTGAACGGCGTGAGCCTCAAGGCCGATTGCGTTGTATTGAACATGGTGCTGCATCATTTTGCTGCGCCGGCCGATGCGCTCAAACACATGGCCCATTTGCTGCAACCAGGCGGTAGCCTGTTGGTGACAGAGTTATGTAGCCACAACCAGAGTTGGGCCAAGGAGGCCTGCGGTGATCTCTGGTTGGGGTTTGAACAGGACGATCTGGCCCGTTGGGCCACCGCTGCGGGACTCGTTCCCGGGGAAAGCCTCTATGTAGGCTTACGTAATGGTTTCCAGATCCAGGTCCGCCATTTTCAGCGGCCGGCTGGCGACACTCACCATCGGTAATTTCAGGAAAACATCGAGATGAGCGAATACTCCCTTTTCACCTCCGAGTCCGTGTCTGAAGGGCATCCGGACAAAATCGCCGACCAGATTTCTGATGCGGTGCTGGACGCCATCATTGCTGAAGACAAGTTCGCCCGTGTGGCGTGCGAGACTCTGGTGAAAACGGGCGTGGCAATCATCGCCGGCGAAGTCACCACTTCGGCCTGGGTTGACCTGGAGCAGATCGTACGTGACGTGATCACCGACATCGGCTACACCAGCTCCAACGTCGGTTTCGACGGCGCGACCTGCGGCGTGATGAACATCATCGGCAAGCAGTCCCCTGACATCAACCAGGGTGTCGACCGTGCCAAGCCTGAAGATCAGGGTGCCGGCGACCAAGGCCTGATGTTCGGCTACGCCAGCAACGAAACCGACGTGCTGATGCCTGCACCGATCACGTTCTCGCACCAGCTTGTGCAAAGGCAAGCCGAAGCCCGTAAATCCGGCCTGCTGCCTTGGCTGCGTCCGGATGCCAAGTCGCAAGTCACCTGCCGTTACGAAAACGGCAAAGTTGTCGGTATCGATGCGGTGGTCCTGTCGACCCAGCACAACCCGGAAGTGTCGTACACCGACCTGCGCGAAGGCGTGATGGAGCTGATCGTCAAGCACGTGCTGCCTGCCGAATTGCTGTCCAAGGACACCCAGTTCCACATCAACCCGACTGGCCAGTTCATCATCGGTGGCCCGGTGGGTGACTGCGGCCTGACCGGTCGCAAGATCATCGTCGACAGCTACGGCGGCATGGCCCGTCACGGCGGTGGCGCTTTCTCCGGCAAGGATCCATCGAAGGTTGACCGTTCGGCTGCTTACGCCGGTCGTTACGTGGCCAAGAACATCGTCGCCGCCGGCCTGGCCGAGCGTTGCGAGATCCAGGTGTCCTACGCCATCGGTGTCGCTCAACCGACTTCGATCTCGCTGAACACCTTCGGCACCGGCAAGATCAGCGATGACAAGATCATCAAACTGGTCCGCGAAGTGTTCGACCTGCGTCCATACGCAATCACCAAGATGCTCGACCTGCTGCACCCGATGTATCAGGAAACCGCGGCATACGGCCACTTCGGTCGCATCCCGGGCACCAAAACTGTCGGTGACGACACCTTCACCACGTTCACCTGGGAAAAAACCGACCGCGCCGACGCCCTGCGTTCCGCTGCCGGCCTGTAAGCCTTTCCCGGCTGTACCAAAAGCCCCGCACGGTTTGCCGTGCGGGGCTTTTTATTGCCTGCGCCAAGACCACGTCGCCCCCTTCGCGAGCAAGCTCGCTCCCACAAGTGATCTGCGGTGTTCAGAAGATCTACTGTGGGAGCGAGCCTGCTCGCGAAGAGGCCGGCCCAGCCAGCAAAAACATTCAGCAAAACACCCTCCCGTTACGCCTGAAAAACTGACCTAGCCTTGATTCATCCCCATGAGCAAGGACGCTCACGATGCCCTTCACCCTGCGCCTGTTGTTCACCGGCCTCCTCGCCTTCGTCAGCCAGAACGCCAACGCCACCCAATGCCCCGACTGGCCACCCGAACGCGCCTCGAACGAAATCACCGCACTGCAAAACCAGATCGACACCTGGGACGATGACTATCACCGCAAAGGAAGATCCCCGGTCGCCGATGAACTCTACGACCAGTCCCGCGTACGACTTGCCGACTGGCGCCAGTGCTTCAATACCGGGGCGCCCACAAATCCTTTACGCACTGCACGCGGCACCATTGCCCACCCCATCGCCCACACCGGACTGGAAAAGCTCCACGATGAACAAGCCGTCGAACGCTGGCTGCGCAATCGTACGGATGTCTGGGCGCAACCCAAGGTGGACGGCGTCGCCGTCACCCTGATTTACCGCAACGGCTTGCTGACCCAGGCAATCAGTCGCGGCGACGGGTCGCACGGCCAGGACTGGACAGCGGCGGCCCGCCAGATCGCCGCCATCCCCCAACAACTGTCGCAGTCCCTGGACCTGCTGGTGCAAGGCGAACTCTACTGGCGCCTGCCTGAGCACGTGCAGGCCCGGGCCGGCAGCCTCAAAGCCCGAGCCACGGTCGCGGGCTTGATGAATCGCAAGACGTTGAGCGTGGAGCAAGTCACCGGGATCGGCCTGTTTGCCTGGGACTGGCCACAAGGCCCGGCGAGCTTGCCGGAACGCGCCGCGACATTGAATGAACTGGGGTTTCCCGACACCGCCGGGTTCAGCCAACCGATCAACACCATGGCCGATGCGCAGCACTGGCGTGATCACTGGTATCGCTCGCCCCTGCCGTTTGCCAGCGACGGCATCGTCCTGCGCCAAGGGCAACGCCCGGCCGCCGAGCGCTGGCAAGCCAAGCCGTCCTATTGGAGCGTTGCCTGGAAGTATCCCTACGCCCAGGCACTGGCTGAAGTGCGCAAGGTTCATTTCAAGATAGGCCGAACCGGACGGATCACCCCGGTGCTGGAGCTGACGCCAGTGATGCTCGATGACCGGCAAATCAAACGCGTCAGCGTAAGCTCCCTGCAGCGCTGGCAAATGCTGGACATTCGGCCGGGCGACCAGGTCGCCATCAGCCTGGCTGGCCTGACCATTCCCAGGCTGGACGGTGTCGTGCTGCGCAGCACTGAGCGCCCGACGTTGAATGTGCCGCAGGCAACGGACTTTCATCCGCTAAGCTGCTGGCAGCCGATAGCGGGATGCGAGAGTCAGTTTCTCGCTCGCCTGACCTGGCTCAGTGGCAAACAAGGACTGGCCTTGCCCCATGTCGGCCCTGGCACTTGGGAAAAACTGCTTGAAGCGGGTCATCTTGACGGTCTGCTGGATTGGTTGACCCTCGATGCCCAAGAGCTTGCTAACATTGACGGTTTGGGCGAACGCAGTGCCGCGCGCCTTTGGACCAGTTTCGACAGCGCCCGCCAGCGCCCTTTCACCCGCTGGCTCAAAGCATTGGGCATGCCACCAACAGGCCAGGCACGCCTCGCTGACTCGTGGCAGGAATTGGCGCAACGAGACACAGCACAATGGCAGGCCGAAGCCGGTATCGGCCCGGGACGCGCAGCACAATTGAGCGCATTTTTTCGCGACCCACAGGTTCTGGCCTTGAGTGAAATATTACGGGAGGCAGGGATTGACGGTTTTTAGCGACCAGCAATGCTTTTCTGCCCGGGAACCCTGTAGTTCCGATGGGCTCCAACAAGCCATCGCCGCATCGATCCGATTGCCTTTTGACATGGAGTTTTTATGAAATTTCTTTCACCGCTCGCCCTGTTGACCCTTTGCAGTGTGATGGCCGCCCCGTTGATGGCCGCCGAAGAAGCACCGGGGCTGACCGGCTGCGCTGCCAAGAAACAAGGCATCATCAACCAGATCGAACTGGCCAAATCCCATGGCAATGCCGAGCAACAGGCAGGCCTGGAAAAAGCCCTGAGCGAAATCAGCGCCAACTGCACTGAAGCCTCGCTGAAGAAAGAGCGGGAAAACAAGGTGCTCGACGCCAAGCACGAAGTCAGCAGGCGCCAGGCCGATCTCGACAAAGCCATGAAAAAAGGCGATCCGGAGAAGATCAACAAGCGCAAGGACAAACTCGCCGAGTCCCGCAAGGAATTGCAGGAAGCAGTGGACGAGCTGGACAAATAACAACAGGCAATAAACCAGGATCTTTGGTGTTGCCAGATCAGTCTTCGCGAGCAGGCTCGCTCCCACAGGGGAATGCGATCAATTGTGGGAGCGAGCCTGCTCGCGAAGGCGTCAGACCCGGCGCTGCCTATCAATGATCCCGAAACTCTTTATGACACGCACTACAGGCGTCTTCGACCTTCTGCACCGCCGGCCCCAGGTTGCTGGCCTTGTAGGGTTGAACCTGGCTGGCGGTCACCAATTCACCGGTTGCGGTTTCAAGGGTGCGAGCCATCTCCTGAAAGCGTTCCTGTTTTTGCCAGACTTCGCTCCTGGCACTGGTGTGGTCTTCTTCACGCACCTGCGGGAAGTGCTTCCACGGCTCACGAGACAACGTGTCGAGCTTCACCGCACCGTCGGCGAATTTCGGGCCATCGAACGGAATACGGCCACGCAGCATGCCACCCAGGTCTTCGCCGGTCTTGAGCATTTGCTTGAAAATAGCCTTGCGCTGACCAAGCGGCGAGTTGGGGTCGACACCGCCGCACGCGGACAACGTCAGACAGGCCAGCAATACAACAGTAAGTCTTTTAAGAGTCATGGTGGCTTCAGGTCACGGGAAACGGCGGCCAGTATCCTCGCCTCATCGGCAAACACCAATAGCCCTATTATCAATAAGGGTTGTCTGAGGGCATGGAGCACTCAGGCAACCGGCAAAGGAATCACTCCATGAACAGCCGTATCAAGGCATGGCGTCGCAGCCTGGCCTGGACCCTGCCAATGGTGGCCCTGCTCGCAGGCTGCACCGGTGGCGACAACAAACAACCGAAAACCCATGCCCTGGCGACGTACTCAAGCGCCACATGGGAAGCACTGCCGACGGTGTCCGACAACGACCTCGTCGCCGGTTTCGGTTCATGGCGCAGCGCGTGCACGCGGCTCAAGGCCGACCCGGTCTGGGGCGGCACCTGCGCGGCAGCCGCCAACGTGCCGCAATCCGCCAGCGAGATTCGTGGCTTTCTCAAACAGAACCTTGATGTCTATGGTTTGCGCGCCGCCAACGACAACCCCAACGGCCTGATCACCGGCTACTACGAGCCGGTCTATCCGGGCAGCCTGACCCAGACCGCCACTGCCAACATCCCGGTGTACGGCGTGCCCGAAGACATGATCATCGTTGCCCTGGACAGCATCTACCCGGAACTCAAGGGCAAACGCCTGCGCGGCCGACTTGAAGGTCGAGTACTCAAGCCTTACGACGATGCGGCAACGATTGAAACCAAAGGGGTCAAGGCGCCAGTGGTGGCCTGGTTGACCGACCCGATGAACCTGCAGTTCCTGCAAATCCAGGGCTCGGGTCGCATCCAGCTCGACAGTGGACGCCAGTTGCGTATCGCTTATGCCGACCAGAACGGCCACCCGTATCGACCGATCGGACGCTGGCTGGTGGAACAAGGCGAGCTGAAGAAAGAAGACGTGACCATGGGCACGATCGCAGCCTGGGCCAAGGCCAATCCGTCACGTATTCCGGAACTGCTTGGCAGCAATCCGAGCTACGTGTTTTTTACCCGCAACCCCGACAGCAACGAAGGGCCACGCGGATCATTGAACGTACCACTGACGGCCGGTTACAGTGCGGCGGTGGATCGCAAGGTCATTCCATTGGGCAGTCTGCTGTGGTTATCCACCACCAAACCGGATGGCACAGCACTGGTTAGACCGGTGGCTGCGCAGGACACCGGCGGCGCCATTGCTGGCGAGGTTCGCGCGGATCTGTTCTGGGGCACCGGCGACGCGGCCGGGCAACTGGCCGGGGACATGAAGCAGCAGGGGCAGATCTGGATGCTCTGGCCCAAAGGCGCGGCATTGCCGCAAGTGCCTCAGGTGGCGGATGCAGAGAAGACCAAGCCCTGAGTCAAATGTTGGCCGTTAGTTAGCTTTCGCGAGCAGGCTCGCTCCCACAGGGATCTTCAGTGAACACAAATTCTGTGCATGAAGAAATCCAACTGTGGGAGTGAGCTTGCTCGCGAAGGGGCCCTCATCGGCAATGAAGATTCAGGCTGACACCACAAAAAACGCCACAATCAACCCCATCCCCACAAACCACGCCAGCGACCGCAACGTCGCCCAGTCCGCCAGATAGAAAATGATGTACAGCAGCCGACTGGTAATGAACAACACCGACAACACATTGAGGGTCACCAGTTCGGCATTGCCGACCAGGTGAGCCACGATCACCGCCGCGGCGAACGCCGGGGTCACTTCAAAGCTGTTCAATTGCGCCGCATTTGCGCGCCTGCCCAGTCCGTCCAGCGAATCGAGAAAATCCCGGGGGTCATGGTTGTCTTTCAACCGGAACCCGCCACTGATCTTGGCCACGCCGACACACACATACGGCAGGAAAATCGCAATCAAAATGCACCACAGAGCAACCGTCATAAAGCAGTCCCTTTTTCACGTTACAGAGCAGTCAGAATTTCATCACCAGCATGCCAATCAGCACCAAGCTACAGGCCAAGAGCCGTGGCCTGCCGAAAGGCTCCTTCAGGTAGCGCATGCCGAACAGCACCACCAGAATCACGCTGATCTCGCGCAAGGCCGCCGCTTCGGCAATCGAGCCCAGCTGCATGGCCCACAGCACCAGAGCGTAGCTGAACAACACGCAGAACCCGACCGCCAGCCCCAATCGCCACTGCTCCCGCCAGAACAGCCTGAACGCCGGCCGCTTGCGCACCCAGGCCAGCAACGGGAACGGCCAGGCGCTGAGTAACGTTACCCAGACCAGATAGTCCAGCGGATGCGACCAGCGCCGCAGTGCCTGGCCGTCGATGTAGGTGTAACAACCGATGCACAGGCCGATCAGCGCCACCACCGGCAACATCGACCAGGGAAGGCGCGCACCGCCCCCGCCCTGCCAGAGCAGGCACAGCATGCCGAGCGGAATCAGCAGAATCCCGAAGATCTGCTGATGAGTCAGCGCCTCCCCGGCGAAAATCAATGTCAGCGCCAGCACCACCAGCGGCGACAACCCGCGCATCAGCGGATAGACCAGCCCGAGGTCGCCGACCCGATAGGCCTGAATGAGCAGATAGCGATAAAGCAATTCGAACGTCGCCGAGGCCAGAATCCAGGGCCAGATTTCAACAGGGGGAAGCTCCACGAACGGAAGCATCACGACGACAAACAACATCGCCACGCTATCCATGCACGCCACTACCAGCAACCGTTCGGCGCTGAATTTGATCAGGGTATTCCACGCCGCGTGCAACAGCGCCGCCACTAACACCAAAGCCGTCGCAAGCACGGCACACTCCTTTTGCAGTCCCCACAACACCCCTTGTAGGAGCGAGCCTGCTCGCGATGGACTTCAAGGCAACGCGTTTGTCCAGACAGCCAGCGTCATCGTTGACGACCATCGCGAGCAGGCTCGCCCCCACAAGATGGGTACAGAGAATTGATTCGCGATATGTCAGCAGCTGTTTATACTGCAAGCGACCACGCCGCACTCAGTTGCGCACAGACTAATTCCAATAAAATCCGCCCCTGCCCGCTCTCGTCGAGAACGGTCGTTGGCCTGCGTATGCCTGATCACAGCGTCAAGACTACCGACAGAGACCTTGCGCATGCCACTCGCCTTGCTTGCCCTCGCTGTTGCCGCGTTCGGCATCGGCACCACTGAATTCGTCATCATGGGCCTGCTGCCCGATGTTGCCCGCGACCTCGCGGTCAGCATTCCCCATGCCGGCCTGCTGATCACTGGTTACGCCTTGGGCGTGGTGTTCGGTGCGCCGATCCTGGCGGTCGGTACCGCCAACATGCCGCGCAAAGCCACGCTGCTGGGCATGACCCTGATGTTCATCCTCGGCAACATGCTCTGCGCCCTGGCACCGAACTACGCCACGCTGATGGCCGCCCGGGTGATTACTGCGCTGTGTCACGGCGCATTTTTCGGCATCGGCTCGGTGGTGGCCGCCGGGTTGGTGGCACCCAACAAACGAGCCCAGGCAATCGCCATGATGTTCACCGGCCTGACCCTGGCGAACGTGCTGGGCGTACCGCTGGGTACGGCACTTGGGCAATACGCCGGTTGGCGCTCGACGTTCTGGGCGGTGTCGGTGATCGGTGTGATCGCCGCCATTGCCCAATGGGTCTGGCTGCCGAAAAACATTGCGATGGACAAGGCCAACCTCGCCAGCGAATTCAAGGTACTGGGCAAGATCAACGTACTGCTGGCGCTGGGCATGAGCGTGCTCGCCTCGACCAGCCTGTTCAGCGTGTTCACCTACATCGCACCGATCCTGCAGGACATCACCGGCGTCAGCCCCCATGGCGTGACCATCATGCTGCTGTTGTTCGGCGTGGGCTTGACCGCGGGCAGCATGCTCGGCGGCCGACTGGCGGACAGCCACTTGCTGCCTTCACTGGTCGGCATGGCGTTAGCCGTGGTGCTGGTACTGGCCGCCTTCAGCCAGACCAGCCACTCGGTGATTCCGGCTGCGATTACCTTGGTCTTGTGGGGGATTTTTGCTTTCGCGCTGTGCCCGATCCTGCAATTGCTGATCATCGACCAGGCCCACGAAGCGCCGAACCTGGGATCGACCCTGAACCAGAGTGCGTTCAATCTCGGCAACGCAGCCGGCGCCTGGATCGGCGGCCTGGTGGTGGCCAGCGGTGCGGATCTGGCGGACTTGCCTTGGACGGGCGCGCTGGTGAGCGGGCTGACGGTGCTGACCGCGCTGTTTTTCATCTATCTGCAACGTCGCGGCGCAGCGGCGGTGAATGCACCGATCTGACTACTTTTTGATTTTTTGCGGGTCGGGCACTTCGTCCTGATCCGCCGTGCTTTTTGGCGGCCCGCTCTCACTGCGAATCTGCGCATGGCTGATCAGCGCGAAGATGAAGCTGCCTCCGATGATGTTCCCCACCAACGTGGGACCGGCGAACACCAGCCAGAAATCCTTCCATGGCAATTCACCGGCAAACACCAGGTAGGAAACCTCCAGCGAACCGACCACGATGTGGGTGAAATCCCCCAGCGCCATGAAGTATGTGATGAGGATGATGATCCACATCTTGGCGCTTTCCATGGACGGGATCATCCAGACCATGGTGGCAATCATCCAGCCTGAGATGATGCCCTTGGCGAACATTTTGCTGGCGTCGTTCTCCATGACCTTGCGGCCGATGTCGAGGAAAGCGACATCGGTCTTGCTGTCGAAAATCGGCAGCTCCAGCATCACATAGGCCACCAGCAATGTGCCGCAAAGGTTGCCGAACAACACCACCGACCACAATCGAAGCAATCGACCGAAGTTGCCCAGCGTCGGCTTGCTCATGATCGGCAGCACGGCCGTCAGGGTGTTTTCGGTGAACAGTTGCTGCCGGGCGAGGATCACCGCGAGAAACCCGGCGCAGTAGCCGAAACTGGCAATCACCTTGAAACCCTCCCCATCCGGGAGGCGAGCGCTGAGCAATCCCATGCCCATCAAGGACAAGCCCATCGTCAAGCCGGCGGCCAGGGCGGACCACCAGAGCGCAGCAACACTGCGTTCAAGCTCCTGATCGCCCTGGATACGGATGATTTCGTGCAGCACCGCCGCCCGTGGTGGCTGGCTCTTTTCGACTTCACGCTGCTCTTTGGCAGAGAGGTCGGGGGTCTTGCCGTCTGTTGGCGAGTTCATAGCGTGCGCACCGGAAGCGGGTCATTTAACTACGACCCACGGAGATCATGGCTGTTCAGTAGCCTGATAAATCTCCATTGCTGCATTCGCGAGCAGGCTCGCTCCCACAGAGATTGCGGCTCAATGCGGGAGCGAGCCTGCTCGCGAAGGGAACGCCACCAATCTCACTGAGCGGCGTCATCATCCTTGAACTGGTCCTTGACGTACTTGATCTCGGTACGGCCGTGGGGGGCGGGCAATCCATCTTCGCCAAGGTTGACGAACACCATCTTCTCGACAGTCAGAATGCTCTTGCGGGTGATCTTGTTGCGCACTTCGCACGTCAGGGTGATCGAGGTACGACCGAACTCGGTGGCGGTGATGCCCAGTTCGATGATGTCGCCCTGGCGCGAGGCGCTGACGAAGTTGATTTCGGAAATGTACTTGGTGACGACGCGCTGGTTACCCAGCTGAACAATGGCGTAGATCGCCGCTTCTTCGTCGATCCAGCGTAGAAGACTGCCGCCAAACAGCGTGCCGTTGGGGTTGAGGTCTTCTGGCTTGACCCATTTGCGGGTGTGGAAATTCATGTTCACTCCTGAGCGTCTTGCCGAATGATGGACGGTATCTTGGCAGACCCCGGGCCAGCGCTCTATTCGGCATCTTCTATAGCCACTATTACCGTTCGCACATTGACCGACAGAAACCCTTTGGAAGATCAGCATAGCCCGCTATAATCGCCCCCGTTTCAAAACGGTAACCTCCACAGAGTACCGTTTTCCCGCCACCTGTCCGAGGGGCGCTGCAGCAGGCTAGACCTGTCAGGCTCGGATGGGGCGTTGCCTGGGCTTGATCGGCCCGGCACTAAACGCACAACGGCGCCCATTCGCATACATTACGAATGGAGGCTCTTCATGAGCGCTGTTATCACGCCTGCAGATTTCACCGATTACAAAGTCGCCGACATGTCCCTGGCTGCCTGGGGCCGTCGCGAAACCATCATCGCCGAATCCGAGATGCCAGCCCTGATGGGTCTGCGCCGCAAGTACTCCGAAGAGCAACCGCTCAAGGGCGCGAAGATCCTCGGCTGCATCCACATGACCATTCAGACTGCCGTGCTGATCGAAACCCTGGTTGCCCTGGGTGCCGAAGTACGCTGGTCGTCCTGCAACATTTTCTCGACTCAAGATCAGGCTGCCGCGTCCATCGTCGCTGCCGGCATCCCGGTTTTCGCCTGGAAAGGTGAAACCGAGCAAGAGTACGAGTGGTGCCTGGAGCAAACCATCCTCAAGGATGGCCAGCCTTGGGATGCCAACATGATCCTCGACGACGGCGGCGACCTGACCGAGCTGCTGCACAAGAAGTACCCACAGGTACTGGATCGCGTTCACGGCGTAACCGAAGAGACCACCACTGGCGTTCACCGCCTGCTGGACATGCTGGCCAAGGGCGAACTGAAGATCCCGGCCATCAACGTCAACGACTCGGTCACCAAGAGCAAGAACGACAACAAGTACGGCTGCCGTCACAGCCTGAACGATGCCATCAAGCGCGGCACCGACCACCTGCTGTCCGGCAAGCAAGCGCTGGTCATCGGTTACGGTGACGTGGGCAAGGGCTCCGCTCAGTCCCTGCGCCAGGAAGGCATGATCGTTAAAGTCTCCGAAGTCGACCCGATCTGCGCCATGCAAGCCTGCATGGACGGTTTCGAGCTGGTTTCGCCGTTCATCGACGGGATCAACGACGGCACCGAAGCAAGCATCGACAAGGCGCTGCTGGGCAAGATCGACCTGATCGTGACCACCACCGGCAACGTCAATGTTTGCGATGCGAACATGCTCAAAGCCCTGAAGAAGCGCGCCGTTGTCTGCAACATCGGCCACTTCGACAATGAAATCGACACCGCTTTCATGCGCAAGAACTGGGCATGGGAAGAAGTGAAGCCACAGGTTCACAAGATCCACCGTACCGGTGCTGGCAGCTTCGATCCACAGAACGACGACTACCTGATCCTGCTGGCCGAAGGCCGTCTGGTTAACCTGGGCAACGCCACTGGCCACCCAAGCCGCATCATGGACGGTTCGTTCGCCAACCAGGTTCTGGCGCAGATCTTCCTGTTCGGCCAGAAGTACGCCGACCTGTCGCCAGCCCAGAAAGCCGAGCGCCTGACCGTTGAAGTACTGCCGAAGAAACTCGACGAAGAAGTGGCCCTGGAAATGGTCCGCGGTTTCGGCGGCGTTGTGACCAAACTGACCAAGACCCAGGCCGACTACATCGGCGTGACCGTCGAAGGTCCGTTCAAGCCGCACGCTTACCGCTACTAACAGGCACTGATTGTTCGCTCTCCCTGTGGGAGCGAGCCTGCTCGCGAAGGGGCCATCGCATTCAACATTTGCGCTGGCCGTTAAATCGCTTTCGCGAGCAGGCTCGCTCCCACACGGGACAGCAGCGCCTCGAAGGTTCTTGTTTCCAAGGATATGACCATGTCCCAAGATCGTCGCTACAGCTTCGAGTTCTTCCCTACAAAGACCGATGCTGGGCATGAAAAGCTGCTCGCCACTGCTCGTCAGCTGGCTACCTACAATCCCGACTTCTTCTCCTGCACCTACGGCGCGGGCGGTTCGACACGTGATCGCACCCTCAACACCGTGTTGCAGCTTGAAAGCGAAGTCAAAATTCCTGCCGCACCGCACCTGTCTTGCGTGGGCGACAGCAAGGACGATCTGCGCGGCCTGCTGAGAGAGTACAAAGCGGCCGGCATCAACCGCATCGTTGCACTGCGCGGTGACTTGCCATCGGGCATGGGCATGGCCAGCGGTGAGCTGCGCCACGCCAATGACCTGGTCGAATTCATTCGTGAAGAAACCGGCAATCATTTCCACATCGAAGTGGCCGCCTACCCGGAAATGCACCCGCAAGCGCGCAATTTCGAAGACGATATCGCCAATTTCGTGCGCAAGGCCAACGCTGGCGCCGACAGCGCGATCACCCAGTATTTCTTCAACGCCGACAGCTATTTCTACTTTGTCGACCGTGTGCGGGCGCTGGGTGTGAACATTCCGATCGTGCCGGGCATCATGCCGATCACCAACTACAGCAAACTGGCGCGCTTCTCCGATGCCTGCGGCGCAGAAATCCCGCGCTGGATCCGCAAGCAACTGGAAGCCTACGGCGACGACACCCAAAGCATTCAGCGCTTTGGCGAACAGGTCATCACCGAGATGTGCGAACGCTTGCTGCAGGGTGGCGCACCAGGGCTGCACTTCTACACGCTGAATCAGGCTGAAGCGAGCCTGGCGGTGTGGAACAACCTGAAGTTGCCACGTTAAAAATCGTCAAGGCAAGATCAAAAGATTGCAGCCTGCGAAAGCTCCTACATTGGAATGTGTCATTTCTGTAGGAGCTGTCGCAGGCTGCGATTTTTTGCTTTCAAATGCACTTTTATTGTGCGGCAAGACACGGAGTTAGAGCATCTGCAGCCAGTTTCTGGCTCTTTCCCGTTTCTCGTCGTAATCTCAAGCCCATGTCTTTGATCACGCAGTTAATCGCCGTGTTTGTCTTCACTTGCCTGAGCTTCGCCGCTCGGGGCGAGAAGCTGCGCATTGTCACGGAACCGTGGGCTCCGTATGTCTATGAAGAGAACGGTAAAGCCCTGGGGCTGGACTACGAAACCACGGCGATTGTCTTCAAGCGACTGGGCATTGAGGTGGAATGGCAATTCCTGCCGTGGAAACGTTGCCTGTCGATGCTCGAAACGGGACAGGCCGATGGCGCTCTGGACATTTTCCACAGCGACGAGCGCGACGCGACCCTGCTCTACCCCAGCGAACCGCTTTCGGACGTCCAGTTCGTGATGTTCTATGCCAACGAGCGACCGCACCCGTTCCGTACCCTCGACGAACTGCGCGGCCTGACCATAGGCACCTCACCGGGCTACCTGTACAGCCAGGATTTCAGGGAGTCGACGCTATTCACCCGCGAGCCGGCGCCGAGCCATGAAGCCAACTTCGGCAAACTGGTGCGTGGACGGATCGACCTGTTGATTACCGATCGCCGGGTGGGCCAGCATTTGCTCGACGAGCTGAACATCCGCGACAAGATCACCGAAAACCCGGCCGTTATCAGCCAGCAGAGCCAGTTTCTCGCGGTGCGCCGCAATGCCGGCATGGATTTACTGGTGCAGCGCTTCGGTGCCGAACTCAAACGCTTCAAGCGCGAAGCCGCCTACGCGGAACTGAGCGCTCGTTACGGTGCTGCCCCGGCGAGCGCGACGAATGCTGCAAGTGTCACCGCTACCCATACAAAAACCGTTGAGCAGCAGGAAAGCGGCGCGCAGTGATTGCTCTGTTATACTCCGGCCTTCCCGCCAGGCTCACGCCCGGACGCTCGGAATCGTTCAAGGCATCTCGACCCCGCTACAGCGCAGCTTTTCAGCCCGCGCGAGCGTTCCAGACGAGCTTTCGAAACCCAGCAGGACCGGACGGGATTGCGTCCTCTTAAACGCCATTCGCGCCAGGCAAGACTCCCATTGGGCCAAGCCCTAACTAAAACAGGATTACTCATGTCCTTTGCTTCCCTCGGTCTCTCCGAGGCTTTGGTCCGCGCCATCGAAGATGCGGGCTATACCGAGCCTACTCCGGTGCAACAGCGGGCCATTCCCGCCGTGTTGCAAGGTCGCGACCTGATGGTCGCGGCGCAGACAGGTACTGGTAAAACCGGCGGTTTCGCCCTTCCGATCCTGGAGCGGTTGTTCCCCAACGGTCACCCGGACAAGTCCCAGCGTCACGGCCCGCGCCAACCGCGCGTTCTGGTCCTGACCCCCACTCGCGAACTCGCGGCGCAAGTACACGAAAGCTTCAAGGTCTATGCCCGTGACCTGAAATTCGTCAGTGCCTGCATCTTCGGCGGCGTGGGCATGAACCCTCAGGTTCAGGCCATGTCCCGCGGCGTCGACGTGCTGGTGGCCTGCCCCGGCCGCCTGCTCGATCTCGCCGGCCAAGGCAGCGTCGACCTGTCCCACGTGGAAATCCTCGTGCTGGACGAAGCCGACCGCATGCTCGACATGGGCTTTGTCCATGACGTGAAGAAAGTCCTGGCCCGCCTGCCGGCCAAACGGCAGAACCTGCTGTTCTCGGCGACGTTCTCCAAGGACATCACCGACCTCGCCGGCAAGCTGCTGCACAACCCGGAACGCATCGAAGTCACGCCGCCGAACACCACGGTCGAGCGCATCGAACAACGCGTGTTCCGCCTGCCTGCCAGCCACAAGCGTGCGTTGCTGGCGCACCTGATCACCGCTGGCGCCTGGGAACAGGTACTGGTGTTCACCCGCACCAAGCACGGCGCCAACCGCCTGGCCGAGTACCTGGACAAGCATGGCCTGAGCGCTGTTGCGATCCACGGCAACAAGAGCCAGAACGCCCGGACCAAAGCACTGGCCGACTTCAAGGCCGGTACTGTGCGTATCCTCGTCGCCACCGACATCGCCGCCCGCGGCCTCGACATCGATCAGTTGCCACACGTGGTCAACTTCGAACTGCCGAACGTCGATGAAGACTATGTGCACCGCATCGGCCGTACCGGCCGTGCCGGTCGTTCGGGCGAGGCGATCTCGCTGGTGGCCCCGGACGAAGAAAAACTGCTGAAAAGCATCGAGCGCATGACCAAGCAGAAAATCGCCGATGGCGACCTGATGGGCTTCGATGCCAGCGCCGTGGAAGCTGAAAAACCGGAAGCCCGCGAACGTCCGGACATGCGTAACCCGCGCAATGCCCGTGGCCCGCGCGGTGACGGTCCGAATGGTGGCGGTGGCGGTCGTAAAGACAAAGGCAAGGACAAGGGCAAGGAAAAACCTGCCGGCGAACGCGGTGAGCGCCCTGCTCGCCAGCAAAAGCCACGCGAAGGCAGCCCGGCCCGCGAACAGCGCCAGCCAAGCCAGCCGCCACGCGCCGCCGCTGATCGCGCGCCGGACGAGTTCCTGGACGACGATATCGATAACTTCGGTAACCGCGTCGACTACGTACCGAAGCAGGCTCCAGCTCCCGGTCGTGGTCGCCGTCCAGGTGCACCAGCCCAGGGCGCAGGTTCGGGCGCTCCGCGTGGTGGCAAACCACAAGGTCGTCAGAGTGGTCCGCGCAACAGCGATGGCGCCAGCACCGGCACGCCGCCCGCCAAGCGCACTGGTCCACGCAACGGTGCGCCACGTGACGGCCAGGCCCGTCGCGAAGACTCGCGCAATCGCCGTCCGGCCCGTGACGACCAGTCCCGTTCGGAACCGGCCGTACAGAACCCGCGGGGCAACGCGCCGAAGATCATGCACAAGGAGTCCAAAGCCGATCGCTTCCCGACACCTGAGCAACTGGATCAACTGCCAACCCGTCCTCGCGGCGAAAAACCGGCGTTGCTGACGCGCAATCGCTGAGTTATCGCTGAAATGAAAAATGCCCCGGACTCGAAAGAGCCGGGGCATTTTTTATGACGAATGAGAAAACCTGTGGGAGCGAGCCTGCTCGCGAAAGCGGTCTACCAGTCATTTCCATGTTGATCATGCCGCCGTCTTCGCGAGCAGGCTCGCTCCCACAAGGATTGTTTGATACCGGCAGAGATTATTTGTACGGCAATAAAAAACGCCCGCGCTCTTGAGAGCAGCGGGCGTTTTTTGTCAGGCGCGAAAATTACTTCGCTTTTACACCTTCAAACGACACGTACATTTCAACCGCGTCGGACGATGGGCCCAGGTCCTTCTGCTTGCCGAAGTCGGAACGCTTGAGGTTGAAGGTACCCTCGAAACCGGCACGGTAGCCGCCCCATGGATCCTTGCCTTCACCCAGGAAAGTGGCCTTGACCACGATTGGCTTGGTCACGCCCAGGATGGTCAGGTCGCCGGCCACGTCAGCGGTGTCTTTGCCTGCGGCATTTTTACCGGTTGGCTTGACGCTGGTGGACACGAACGTCGCCTTGGTGCCGTTCAGGAAGTCTTTGCTGGCAATGTGCTTGTCGCGCTCGGCGTTGTTGGTAAACACGCTGGCGGTGTTCACGTTGAACTCGATCTTGCTGGCTTCAGGCTTGGCGGCGTCGAAGCTGAACTTGCCGTCGATGTCTTTGAAAGTACCGGTGATGAAGCTGTAGCCCAGGTGGCTGATCTTGAAGTCAACGAAGGCGTGCTGGCCTTCTTTGTCGACCACGTAGTCAGCGGCCATCGCGTTACCGGCGGACAACAGGGCGGAACCGATTGCCAGAGCGGCCAGAGTCTTTTTCAACATACTTTGTTTTCCTTTGGAGTCGAGGTTGAACTTCAGGCTTTGCGACCCAGCATTCGCTTGAGGGTCACATCGCGATCGATAAAGTGGTGCTTCAATGCTGCCAACGCATGGAGGCCGGAAAAAATTACCAGCACCCACGCCAGCCAGAGGTGAATCACCCCAGCGGTATCTGCCTGGTCCGGTAGTCCGGACACCAGCGCAGGCACTTCAAACAGTCCAAACACCGGAATCCCGACACCTTCTGCGGTGGAAATCAGGTAACCGGCAATCATCACAGCGAACAGACTGAGATACAGGAAGCCATGGCCGAAATGGGCGCCTAGGCGCGTCATGCGGCTGTAGCTGGACAAGGTCGGTGGCGGTGGGCTGATAAAGCGCCACAGCACCCGCAATACCATCACACCCAGCAACACCAGGCCGATGCTCTTGTGCAGATCCGGCGCGTCTTTGCGCCAGGTGCTGTAGTAGTCGAGACCGACCATCCACAACCCCAACGCGAACAGACCGAACACTGCCAGTGCCACGCCCCAGTGCATGACTATGCTGACCAAACCATAGCGGGAAGTAGAGTTACGTAGCTGCATTGCCCAAATCCTGTGAGAACTGCGACCCAAGACTAAAGAGTTATCTATCGAATTAAAGCGGAAAATTTTGCTTTGAAATATCGAGAAATACGATCAAGAGTCTGAAATAGGTGGGTTAAGGCGAGATTAAAAGACCATTGGGTGCCAAAGAATGTAGCCCAACCCAAGAACACCTCCACCCCAAAATTTATTCGATTCTGTGGGGTGGTTTTCCTTCAGGCGCATAAAACGCGGCCCTTGAGCCGCGTTTTATGCGCCTGAACGCTGGCGAGATCGGTCTTCCGTCAGGCTCCACCTTCACCGCTCCTGAACGCTGGGTGGCTGCCGCTTCCTTCGCTGCTCCACGCCAATCTGTGATGGATGCTATTAAGACAAGCAACAAATATATATCGCCATCTCCACATTAGAACTTGATTACATGAGCACTCATTAATCAAGGTAAAAAAATCATGGCTATTACATACACCCCATTTCAGGCAAGCGGTTCGCATGTGCTGCCCACCAACCAAATGATGTCGGCGGGACAGTACCTCATGTCCGAAAATGGACGATTTCGATTGATATTGCAGACTGACGGGAATCTGGTTATTACCGACAACGGGGCTGTAGTTTGGATTGCGGACACCAACCAAATTTATAGTAAGACCTTATATCAAAAAAGAATGAATCAGAAACTGCAGTTTGTAATCAGCAATAGTGGATTCTTATACGCCCCCTCCAGAAAACGTCTATGGATTGCCGAAAGCACCCACAGCACTGATAAATCACTGTGGTACAACACTTGTATGGTTATTCAAGATGATGGAAATCTGGTCATTTACGATCAACGAACGGGAAATCTGTGCTGGGCTCGCTCTGGATTCGTCCCTGGTCGTATTCCAAAGGCGAAGGAGAGATTCACCAGAGTGCTACCGGATGGTAAAGAGATTTATGAATGGAAATTTTCACTTGGCCCTCTCTAATAGCTACTGGCTGTTGAATACTTGTTAATTTTTGAAGGCTGGAGGTGGATTCAGGCAATCATAATTGTACGGGTCAATCTGACATTTATGAGCCAGTTCATGACCATACCCTTTAGGAAAATACTCGCCGCCTGCACAGCCGGAAAGTGTGATCACCACCATTATTGCCAATAGTGCTTTCATATACTCTCCAAATTTCTTGAAGAGCATAGGTTTGTAGTTCACGCACTAACAATCATTTGCTTCTTGTTATTGCGTGGGAAATATCTGATCTACCGCTAAATCCTGTAAGACGGCAAACGTATGAGCAAAAAAAAGCGCCGCCCTTAAGCCGCGCTTTTTTTTAAGCCTGAACGTTACTGAACCTTGGTCTCAGTGGTCGTTGCGGGCTTGGCTGCTGGCTTCTTCGCCGGCTCAGCCTTTTTCGCCGGGGCCTTGGCCGGGGCTTTCTTGGCCTCGGTCTTGGCTGCTGGTTTCGCTGCAGCTTTGGTCGGTACTTTCTTCGCAGGCTCAGCCTTCACCGGTGCAGCAGGTTTCGGTGCCTCGACCGCAGCAGGTGTTGGTGCCGGCGCTGGAGCCGGAGCAGCAGCCGGGGCTTGAGCAACCGGCTCAGGCGCCTTGACCGGCTCCGGTTTCTTCTCGTCATCCGAACCACCGAACAGATTAGTGAAGAAGTTGCCCTTCTTCGCCGCCACCGCGCCAGCTGCGGCAGCGGCCGCCACTGGAACTGCCTTCGCCGGTTCAAACGACTTGCCCGCTGCCAGGTCTTCGACCTGACTGGCCGCACGCTGACCGGTGCGCAACGCGCCTTCCAGGGTGCCAGGGTACAGGGTGTCAGTGTGTTCGCCAGCAAAGGCTACACGCTGGATCGGACGCTCCCACAGGCGCCAGTATTTGCTGATCTGGCCCGGACCGAAGGCCAGGTAGGCGCCGCCCATCGAAGGGTCGGTGCTGTAGCGACGGATTTCATAGCCGGTAAACGAACCGCGCGCCTGTGGATAAAACGTGTGCAGGCGAATCAGCACCTGGTCGGCCATCTGCTTGTCGCCGAAGGCCTGCATCACCCGGGCGTTGTCGCCGGACAGGTTGATCACCACGTTGGCACCGCCCTTGAGGGCCGGTTCGACCCACAACATGCCCAGGCCGGTGTTGCTGTAGATCTCGCCGGACATCCGCGCCTTGCTTTCCCACACTGGCGTCTTGAACTTCAGCATGATCTGGTCGCGCCAGCCGTAGTTGGTGCCCTTGATCGCAGCCAGGTGCTGGGCATCCAGCGCCGGGGTCATCTGGATTTTGTTCAGGGCGCGCAACGGCACCGCCAGCACCACGTAATCAGCCTGATAGCCGACGCTGCCGGCCTTGACGGTGACACCGTCCTTATCCTGGGTGATGGCCGAAACCGGGGAGCTGGTCTTGATGGTTTTCAGCTGCTTGACGAAGGCCTGGGCCAGCACCGGGCTGCCACCGACCAGGCGCGAAGCGCGCAGATCACGGTCGGAGACGCCACGGTAGACGCGGCTCTGTTGTGCGTAATACAGCAGCGACAGACGCGAAGGCTCGTCGTAGCGGGTGCGGATCTGCTGGTTGACCAGCTGGCGGGCAGTGGCCGGCAGGTTCTGCTTGTCGAGCCAGCTGGACACGTTGATCTGATCCAGCGCGTGCAGGGTGCTGGTGGCTGCCGGGTTTTGCGGGTCATCGATCGAGCGCGCCAGGTCGTCGAGGGTTTTCTCGTAGCGCTTGAGCGCTTCGGCGGTGGCCGGCTCTTTGGTGGCCAGATCAGCAGCGGTGTAATACACGCCGTCGATCAGGTAGCCCGGGGTCCGCACGAATTCAGGGGCCGGCGTGGTGCTCAGCTTGAAGGTCGATACGTACTTGTTCAGGACCGGTTGGGTCTTGTCATTGCCGATCCATTCGCTGGTGGCCATGCCGGAACGACCGCCCAGGGTCGGCTTGGCTTCCAGCAGCGTGACCTGCCAGCCCTTGTTCTGCAGCTCATAAGCGGCCGTAAGGCCCGAAACCCCACCGCCGATCACGATCGCGGTTTTATCCTTGGCCAGCGCAGACACGCTGAACAGCCCCAACATCACCAGCGCACAGGCGCGCAGCCAACCGACAGACATTCAGCGAACTCCGGAAATACAGGAAAAATAGCGGTTTTGCGGGCCAGGCGGCCCAAGAACCGCGAAGGATACGTCAGCCTTCAGACGCCCGCCAGCAGCGTCTAACGCCCTATACAAAGTAGCTCAATCGACACAATGGGTTGTCCCCGTGCGATGCATTGCATAGGCTTGCGCGATTGCATGTCCGCGCCAGTCACGGACCGCCTCGAGGAGAGTGAGAATGGGCCTGAATAAACAGTGGATGGAACGCGATCTCGCGGTGTTGTGGCATCCCTGCACCCAGATGAAAGACCACGAGCAACTGCCGCTGATCCCGATCAAGCGCGGCGAAGGCGTCTGGCTGGAAGATTTCGAAGGCAAGCGCTACCTCGACGCCGTCAGTTCCTGGTGGGTCAACGTGTTCGGTCACGCCAACCCGCGCATCAACCAGCGCATCAAGGATCAGGTCGATCAACTGGAGCACGTGATCCTCGCCGGCTTCAGTCATCAACCGGTGATCGAGCTGTCCGAGCGCCTGGTGAAGATGACGCCGGAAGGCCTGACCCGGTGCTTCTACGCCGATAATGGTTCGTCCTGCATCGAAGTCGCATTGAAAATGAGCTTTCACTACTGGCTCAACCGCGACCAGCCGAACAAGAAACGCTTCGTTACCCTGACCAACAGCTACCACGGTGAAACCATGGCGGCGATGTCGGTGGGCGACGTGCCGCTGTTCACCGAAACCTATAAAGCCTTGCTGATGGACACCCTCAAGGTGCCGAGCCCGGATTGCTACCTGCGTCCCGAGGGCATGAGCTGGGAAGAACACTCGCGCAACATGTTCGCGGCGATGGAGCAAACCCTGGCCGAGCACCACGACACGGTCGCGGCGGTGATCGTCGAGCCGCTGATCCAGGGCGCCGGCGGCATGCGCATGTACCACCCGGTGTACCTCAGATTGCTGCGCGAGGCCTGCGACCGCTACGGCGTGCACCTGATCCACGACGAAATCGCCGTGGGCTTCGGTCGTACCGGGACCATGTTCGCCTGCGAGCAGGCCGGCATCCGCCCGGATTTCCTCTGCCTGTCCAAGGCCCTGACCGGCGGTTACCTGCCACTGGCAGCGTGCATGACCACCGACGAGGTCTACAGCGCCTTCTACGACGACTACCCGACCCTGCGCGCCTTCCTGCACTCCCACAGCTACACCGGCAACCCGCTGGCCTGCGCGGCGGCATTGGCGACGCTGGATATCTTCGAAGAAGACAACGTCATCGAGAACAACAAGGCCCTGGCCCAGCGCATGGCCTCCTCCACCGCGCATCTGGTCGATCACTCGAATGTCTCGGAAGTGCGCCAGACCGGCATGGTGCTGGCCATCGAGATGGTCAAGGACAAGGCCACCAAGGAAGCTTATCCGTGGCAGGAACGCCGTGGCTTGAAGGTGTTCCAGCATGCACTGGAACGCGGTGCCTTGCTTCGACCGTTGGGCAGCGTGGTGTATTTCCTGCCGCCTTACGTGATCACTCCCGAGCAGATCGATTTCCTGGCCGAGGTGGCCAGCGAAGGCATCGACATCGCCACCCGCGACAGCGTGAGCGTGGCGGTGCCGAAAGACTTCCATCCGGGTTTCCGTGATCCGGGCTAACCGTCATCGCGTACCCTGTGGCGAGGGGATTTATCCCCGTTGGGCTGCGAAGCGGCCCCAAAAAATGGGACTGCTACGCAGTCCAACGGGGATAAATCCCCTCGCCACAAAAGCAACTCCGATCGAATTCAGTAGAGACCCAACATGAGACTGTCCCGCTTCTTTATCGACGCCCCCCTGAGTACCGGCGAGCACGAGTTGCCCGAAGCCCAGGCCCATTACATAGGCCGCGTACTGCGCATGGCCGAGGGCGATGCGTTGCAGCTGTTCGACGGCTCAGGTCATGAGTTCCGGGCCACGCTGGTGGAAGTCGGCAAGAAACGCGTCGTGGTGCAGATCGATGAAAGCTTCAGCGGCCAGGTCGAGTCGCCCTTGCAGATCCACCTCGGCCAAGGGCTGTCCCGTGGCGAGCGCATGGACTGGGCGATCCAGAAAGCCACCGAATTGGGCGTCAGCGAAATCACACCGATTTTCAGCGAGCGCTGTGAAGTGCGGCTCAAGGACGAACGCGCCGACAAACGCCTGCTGCATTGGCGTCAGGTGGCAATCAGCGCGTGCGAGCAATGTGGGCGTTCAAGGGTGCCGGTGATTCATCCACCGATGCTGCTGGCCGACTGGCTGAAACAGACCCAGGCCGAGTTGAAGCTGGTGCTGCACCCGGTGGCCGAGCCGTTGGTCAGCCATGCCAAGCCTTCGACCCTGGCGTTCCTGATTGGCCCCGAAGGTGGCTTATCGGATGCGGAAGTGGATCAGGCCAAGGGGGCTGGTTTTCATGCGGCACGCCTTGGCCCACGAGTACTGCGCACAGAAACCGCGCCGGTAGTGGCGTTGTCGGTGGCCCAGCAGCTTTGGGGTGATTTCTAGGCCGCTTTCGCGAGCAGGCTCGCTCCCACAGTTGAGCGCATTCCAATGTGGGAGCGAGCCTGCTCGCGAATAGCCGCGACGCGGTCTACTGCACCGGATCACTCACCGGCTTGGCAATGATTGCCTTGAGTTCGCTGGTCATCGGGAATTCAAGGTTCAAACCTTTAGGCGGGATCGGCTGTTCGAACCAGCGCTGGTAAATGCCATTGATTTCCCCTGAGCTATACAGATCGCCCAACGCGCCGTTGACCAGCGCCAGGAATTGCGGATCGTCCTTGCGCACCATGCAGCTGTAGATTTCCCGCGACTGCTCCTCCCCCACCACCACCCACTTGTGCGGATCATGGGCCTTGGCGCGCTCGCCGTAGAGCAGCGCATCGTCCATGTAAAACGCCGCGGCACGGCCCGATTGCAGCATCTGGAAGGCTTCGCCGTGGTCCTTGGCGCTGATCACGAACATGTCGATCTTGTGGTCGAGGTTGTAGCTTTTCAGGAAGCGCTCATTGGTGGTGCCGGCGGTGGTCACCACATTCTTGCCGCGCAGGTCGGCGAAGCTCTTGATGCCACTGTCCTTGGCTGTCAGCAACTGGCCTTTGACGTAGATAAAACCGTAGGAGAACGCCACCTGTTTCTGCCGCTCGGCCGTCACACCCGTCGAGCCGCATTCAAGATCCACGGTGCCGTTCTGCACCAGCGGAATGCGGGTTTGCGAGGTCACCAGGTTGTATTTCACCTTGAGATCCGGCAGCGCCAGTTGCTGCTGGATGCGTTCGACAATCTTGCCCGCCAGATCCACCGAATACCCCATCGGCTGGCCCGTGTGATCACCCACGTAAGAAAACGGTACCGACGCATCGCGATAACCCAACGTGATGGTCTTGGCATTGGCGATCTTGCTCAGGGTGCCGGTCAATGGTGCTTCATTCGCCTGGACCTGACTGCCCAGCAACAGCCCCAGGGTGCAGCCGAGCAACGTGATTTTTTGCATTGTTATTCTCCGTTGTGGGTGTTGGATTGTTTCAGATGCGTGCAGCGATGACGGTGATTTCCACGAGTACCTGTGGGCGAGCCAGTTCGGCCTGCACCGTGGTGCGACTCGGTGCCTGCCCCGGCGACAGCCAGGCCGACCAGACCTCGTTCATCGCGGCAAAATCCTCAGTGATGTTTTTCAGGTAAATAGTCGCGCTGAGCAGATGATCCTTGTCGCTGCCGGCCATGGCCAGCAAGGCGTCGATTTTCGCCAGGACTTCGCGGGTCTGGCCGCCTGCATCCTGGGCATCGCCGGGCACCTGGCCGGAGAGAAACACCAGGTCGCCATAGCTCACGACGCCAGATAGACGTGGGTTGGAGTGAAGTCGGGTAATGGTCATTACAGGGTCCTCTTCAAAAATCAGTCGTTCAGGCGGCCCGGTGGTTAAAACCGAGCAGGTCGATGGAAGGCCGACGCTGGCCGATCAGCTCGCTGAGCAAGCGACCGCTGCCACACGCCAAGGTAAAACCCAACGCGCCATGGCCAAGATTGAGCCACAGGTTGCGATAAGCCGTGGCACCTAGCAGCGGCACGCCACTGGGGGTGGCCGGGCGCATGCCGGCCCACTCCACGGCAGCCTCGTAATGACCGGCATGGGGGAACGTGTCGCGGGCCTGGCGCTTGATCAAGGCCAGACGCTGCGGGTCGATGGCCGGGTCGAAACCGACGATGTCCACCATCGCCGCCACCCGCAGCTGTTCGCCGATGCGGGCGTAAACGATCTTGCGGTCGTAATCGGTGATGCTCACGTCCGGCGCCCGGTGTTCGCTGCCGATGGGCACGGTCAGGCTGTAGCCCTTCAGCGGATAAAGCGGCAGGTGCAGGCCAGGCAATGCCAACAGCGGACTGCGGTGGCCGGCAGCGATGACCAATTGATCGACGGCCATCACTTCCTCGCCCAACTCGATGGCATTGACGCTGCCATTGGCGTGGCGAATCCCGGTCACCGCTTGGCCCAGGCGAAATTCGCAACGACCGGATGCCGTCAGCCGCGCCGCCAGTTGCTGGCAAAAACCGTGGCAGTCGCCGACCTCTTCGTCCGGGGTGTAAATCGCGCCGACAAAGGGTGCATCGGCCAGGGCCGGTTCAAGCGCTGCACACTCGCTCGCCGACAACACCTGCTGCTGTTGCGGATCGGCCAGCTTTTTGCGCGCATGGTCGAAGCTGCCGGCGTTGCGAAAGGTCACCAGTTTGCCGTTGCGCCGCCACTGGAAACCGGCCAGCCCATCGTCCTCGCGCCAGCTTTTCAATGTGCCCTGGCTCAACAGCGCAAGACGCAACAGGTGCCCGGCGTTTTCCCGGTTGACCGAGCTTCGGCACGCGGCAAGGAATGAAGCCATCCAGCACCACTGCACCGGGTCCAGACGCGGGCGCAGCTTCAAGGGCGAATCGCCGCGCAGCATCCAGCCAATGGCTTGCAGCGGCACGCCTGCGTCAGCCAGCGGCGCGACATAGCGATAGGACAACTGGCCGCCGTTGGCGAAACTGGTTTCGCTGCCCAGCGAATCCCGGGCTTCGACCACCGTCACCTCGAAGCCGTCGCGCACCAGCGCATAGGCCGTTGCCAGGCCAATCACGCCGCCGCCGATGATGCACACACGCTGAGCCATGTCCGTCCTTAAAGCCGTTGTGAAGACAAGGCCGAGGTTAGAGCCAGGTGACAGGCGGCGGACAATGAATAAAGATGCCTGACCCATAAACAAAGGTTATGGACTTGCCATGCGTCTTCGTCACATCGAGATTTTCCAGGCCATCCGCCAGACCGGTTCGATCAGTGCGGCCGCGCAATTGCTGCATGTCTCGCAACCGGCGGTGACCAAAGTGCTGCAACACGCCGAGCAGCAGTTGGGTTTCCCGTTGTTCCTGCGGGTACGCGGCAAGTTGCAGGCGACCCCGGAAGCCCTGGAGCTGGAGCGCGAGGTCGACAAGGTCAGCGAAAGCCTGCAAGGCGTGCGACGCCTGGCCCAGAGCCTGCGCCGCGAGCCGGGCCACAGCTTGCGCATCGGCGCCACCCCGGCGCTGGCCCTGTCTTTGCTGCCGCCGGCCATTCACGAGTGGACCGCGCGCTACCCGGATATCGCCTGCGAACTGTCCAGCGCCCATAGTCGCGAACTGGTGCAGAACCTGCTGATGCGCGAAGTGGATGTCACCCTGACCCTGCAACGACCGGATCACCCTGGGCTCAAGGCTCAGGCCCTGGCGTCCGGCGTGCTGGTGGCGCTGGCGCCGAAGGGTTATTGGCAAGAAGAGGACGCCGGTCAACCGCTCTCGCTGATGGCCCTGGCCGATGCCCCCTTGATTGGCTTGTCCAGCGCCGACCCGTTGGCCGCCCGACTGGACAGTTACCTTGAAGCGGTCGAACCGCCTCCCCGGGTGCGCATCGCCGTGCAGACCTATTCACTGGCGCGGGCGATGGTGGAGTCCGGTGCCGGGCTGGCGGTGATCGATCCATTCACCGCACTCGGCGCGTCCCCCGCCACGACGACCATTCGTCCC
Organism: Pseudomonas sp. C2B4; assembly: GCF_013359695.1. GTDB lineage: Bacteria > Pseudomonadota > Gammaproteobacteria > Pseudomonadales > Pseudomonadaceae > Aquipseudomonas. The sequence continues at coordinate 90,840 of NZ_JABFMU010000002.1, read as the reverse complement.
CTGGCACCGCCGCTGCCGATCACCCTGTACGCAGTGACCCGTGCCGCCGAACCACCGCCGCATACGCTGAACGACCTGTTGCAGATATTCAGTCGCAGGGCTCAGGAACAACTCGATCACCTGATCCCGACACCCTTTTGAATATGGAAACAAACCCCCTGTAGGAGTGAGCCTGCTCGCGATGGCGTCGGGTCAGTAGACATCATCATTGACTGAACCACCGCAATCGCGAGCAGGCTCGCTCCTACAGGGGTTAGAGGACATAAAACCAGATCGCCACAAAGTGCAGCAAACTCCCGGCAATCACGAACAAATGCCAGATCCCGTGGGCATGCCGCAAACGGTCGTCGAGGGCAAAAAAGATGATGCCCACGGTGTAAAACACGCCACCCAACGCCAACCAGGTAAAACCGGCAGCGCCCAGTGCGGCGAGCAATGGCTTGACCGCCACCAGCACGATCCAGCCCATCACCGCGTAAATCACAATCGACAGAATCCGTGCCTCCGAGCGCGGCTTGATCTCTTGCAGGATACCGATCAGCGCCAGCCCCCAGACAATCCCGAACAGCGTCCACCCCCAGGGCCCACGCAGGGTCACCAGGCAGAACGGCGTGTAGCTGCCCGCGATCAACAGGTAAATCGAGAAGTGATCGACCTTCTGCATGATCGCTTTCTTGCGCCCGCGCACGCTGTGGTACACGGTCGATGCGCTGTACAGCACCAGCAGGGTAAAGGCATAGATCGCCATGCTGACAATCTTCCACGGACTGCCGTCGAGGCTGGCGACAACGATCAGCCACACCCCGCCGACAAACGCCGCCACCGCCCCGACCAGATGCGTCCAGGCGTTCAATCTTTCTCCGTGATACATCGTCTACCTACCTTCGAAAATCGTTACCGCAACACGCAAGGCTCAGGCTTGAAGCTTAAAAGCGCAATGTTTCTGATCGTCGCCCTCGCCAATCCGTCGAGCCAAGTGAAGCTCAATTAGGCACAATCAGGTCATTCCAAAAAGAGTCCACCCCATGCTGATCGATGAAGAGTTGACCCTAAAGAAACTCGAGGTGTTCCTGGCCTTCATGCGCACCGGCAATCTGGCCCGGGCTGCCGCCGAGTTGCAGACCAGCAACGTCAGCGTGCATCGGGCGATTCACTCACTGGAAAGCGCCCTGCGCTGCCCTTTGTTCAAGCACGAAGGCCGCAACCTGACCCCCCTGGAAAGCGCTTACGTGCTGGAAGAGCGGGCACAGAAACTGATTCAGGACGTGCTCGAAAGCGTGCGCCTGACCCGCGAGGCGGCTGGATTCTCCGCCGAGCGCTTCAAACTGGGCTCGCTGTATTCGCTGACGGTGAAGACCGTGCCGCAACTGATCATGGGCCTGAAAATTCGCCGTAGCGAACTCAATATCGACCTGATCCTCGGCTCGAATTTCGACCTGTTGTACAAGCTCAAGAACATGGAAGTCGATGCGATCCTGGTGTCCCTGGACGACAGCATCAACGACCCGGACCTGGAACACCTGCCGCTGTTCTCCGACGATATATTCCTGGCCACCCCGGCGGATTCGAAGTTTGCACAACGAAGCGAAGTCGACCTGGCCGAAGTCCGCGACGAAACCTTCATCACCTTGACCCAGGGCTTCGCCACACATCAGGACGGCAATCGAGTGTTCAATCAGGCGGGGTTCGAGCCAAAGGTGGCCATGCAGGTCAACGACATCTTCACCCTGCTGAGCATGGTCAGCTCGGGCGTTGGGTATGCGTTGCTGCCGGGGAGGATTGCGGCGGTTTACGAGAATCGGGTGAAGCTGATTCCGTTGCAGGAGAAGTATCGACTGCAGCAGCACATTGGCGTGGTGTTTCTGAAAGCCAAGGAGAGGGATCCGAATCTGCTGGCGTTGCTGGCGGAGTGTCGGATGTATGCCAATCGCCAGGCGTAAGACCGAGTCGCGCCCTTCGCGAGCAGGCTCGCTCCCACATTGGAATGCAATCCCTTGTGGGAGCGAGCCTGCTCGCGAAGGCGTCAGACCATTCAACAATAATCCGACGAGTTAACCCACAATCCCGCGAACAATGAAATACAGCAACGACGGCCCCAGCAAGCACCCAAGCCCGGTATGGAAGGTCGCGGTCAACGCCCCATAAGGCACCAACCGCCGATCCGTCGCCGCCAGCCCCGCCGTCACACCGCTGACGGTCCCGGCCAAGCCACCGAACACCATCGCGGACCGTGGGTTATCCAGGCCCATCCAGCGCGCCGCCACCGGCGTGCCGACCATCACCAGAATCGCCTTGATCAACCCGGTGGCAATCGACAACGCCATCACATCCGAGGTCGCGCCAATTGCTGCACCCGTCACCGGGCCGACGATGTAAGTCACCGCGCCTGCGCCAATGGTGGTCATGCTGATTGCATCACGATAACCGAACGCCCAGGCCATGCACGCCCCGACAATGAACGGCAGCACCGTGCCCAGCAGCAGTGCGATCACGCCGATCAACCCGGCCTTTTTCGCTTCGGTGGCCTGCACTTCGAACGCCGTGGCGACGATGGCGAAGTCCCGCAGCATGGCGCCGCCCATCAGGCCGATGCCGGAAAACAACGTCAGGTCCGCCAGGCCTTTTTGCCCGCCGGTCATCGTGCCGCCGACCCAGGCCAGGACCAGGCCGATGACGATGGCTATCGCCGAGCCGTGAATGCGCCCGAAGGTCAGGCGTTTCGATAGGATGACCGACACCCACATGATCACGCCGACGAAGGCGAATGCAGTGACCAGACCGTTATGTTCCAGGCCTTTCTCGATGAGATCCCACATATCAGCGACCTCCTACAGGTGTGCCGACGGGAGAGATTTCCGTCGGTTCGTCGGGCAAGGGTTCGCCCTTGTGGGTCCGGCTGATCAAGGCAATGGTGCAACCGCACACCACCACCGAACCGATCGCCGCCAGTACCGCCACCGGGCCGCCGTGCAGGGCCGTGACCACGTTCTGTTGCGCCGCCATCGCCACCACCACCGGAATGTACATGGCACCCCAGAAGCCGACGCCCATCTCGCAATCCCTGGTCATGCCGCCGCGTTTCTGCATCCACAGCCGCGCGCAGATCAACAGGATCATCGCGATCCCGACCCCGCCGACGTTGGATTTGACGCCCAGCAACACGCCGAGCATGTCGCCCATGATCACCCCTGCCAGCGTACAGATCGCCAACAGCGCCACACCGTAAATAATCATTGTTGTTGTCCTCAAAGTGCATCGTCGAATGTTGTTTTTGTTGTTCGAAGGCCTGAGTCGGTGATCTAGGGTTGGCGGCTTCCCTCCTCACGCAACAGCGACTGCAGGGTATCGAGCCGGGCACCGTCGAAAGCAATCACGGTACCCTGCTCGAACACCCGGCGCGCCAGCCCGGTCAGCACCGCACCGGGCGGCAGTTCGATTTGTAGACGCACGCCACGCTCGTAGGCGCTTTGTACCGTGCCGCGCCAATCCACCACGCGGCACATGTTGTAAGCCAGGTCGTCGCGCAAGGCTTCGATGTGAGTGACGGGCCGGGCGCGACTGCCGCTGAGATAGCCCAATACCGGTGTTTTCAATTGCACACTGGCGAAGGCTTCAGCCAACATCTTTGCCGGTTTTTCCAGCAGCGGGCAGTGCGATGGCACGCTGACCGCCAGGCGCTTGGCCAGGCCGGCGCCACGTTTTTTCGCCAGCTCGGCCACCGCTTTCATCGCACCGTCATTGCCGGCAATCACCACCTGGTTATCGGCGTTGATGTTGGCCAGGTAAACCGGCGAATCAACGCGGTGAACCTGCGCCAGCAAGCCTTCCACCGTTGCCAGATCCAGACCGATGATCGCGGTCATGCCGTAGCCCTGTGGATAAGCCTGCTGCATCAGCTCACCGCGCAGGCTGACCAGATGCAGTGCATCGCTGAAACCCAAAGCCCCGGCCACCACCGCCGCCGGATAAGCACCAATGGACAACCCGGCGACGTAATCCGCCGGCATCGCCAACTGCCGCGAAGCCGCCACGCCGGCGATCAACAGGCACAGCTGCACGGCCCTTGTCGATTGCAACGCCTCGGGTGAATCCAGCCGCGAGACATCCTCACCGAGCACGTCGCTGGCCTCGTCCAGGGTTTCCCGAACCACATGCCGGAGCATGCCCGGCTGCTGCGCGCCTTGCCCCGGGAACACCAGCAAGCTGCTCACGCTGCCTGCTCCTGCGGGTTCCACGGATCGATGACCAGACAAGCCTGGGTGGCATTCTTGAGCAGCACCCGACCCGAAGATCCGGCCCATTCGCGCAAGGCGACAGCGCCCAATGGCATCTGCAATTGCATGTCCACCGCACACTCAACTGAATCGAGCACCCTCAACAGTTCCCGCGCTTGAACACGTGACAGGGGTTGTGGCGTGCGCAGAATCAGATCCAGGTCGCTGCCCTCGTGCAGGGCGGAAAATCCACTGGCCAGTTCAAACCCGGCGCTGCCACTCACCCCCCAAATCCAACCGCAAGCATCGAGCAATGGACGCAAGTGTTTCAGCGCCCGAACGGCCGGCAAGTCCCGGCCGATATCGACATGGCAGAGCTGTTCCGGCCGTACCCGGCGCGAGACAGCGGCGATCGCCATCGACGTTGCATAACGCTGCTCACGCAAACGCCCACGCACGCCGACCGCCACCTGCCCCACCGCCGATACCGCACGGCGCACCACCACCGGTTGCCCGGCATCGAGCGATGCAATCGCCCACGCAGGCGCATCCTCAGGCAGCTGCCCCGGGGTCATGCCCCAGAGCAGGTCATGGGCCATGAGCGCGCTCACCACTGCGCTCTCAACAGTTGGCGAACATGGCTCGAGGCCGCACGGTTGCTGGCGCCTAAACGGCTGCTCAGGTCACGGCCCTTCTCGGCGACATCGCCAATGGCCTGGGTCAGGCATTGCGACACACGACTCAGATCGGCGGCGGTTGGCTGCTCGATCTGATCCACCGACAGGGTTTCCCAGAGCAGGCCGAGGCTGGCATAGCTGTCGATGTCATAGGCCATCGGCGGCACGCTGGCGGCCAGGGTTTCCAATTCCTCGACACTGCGCAGCGTTACCCGCGCTGCCGACGCCTTACCCATGGCATGCACCATCACCCCCGGGTCACGCAGGGCGATCAAGCGGTTGGCCTGGTAGCCGTGCGCCAGGAAGGCGCCGGACATGGCCTTGCCCACCAGCAACCCGATCACGGCATGCCCGGCCAGACGAGCGCGGGCATAGCTGTCCGCCGCACCGGCCAGGGCCTGATGAATCCCGAGCGCTTCTTCGCGGCGACCATAAGCCTGGCTCGGCACATCGACGATGGCGATCAAGGCGCGCTTGTGCGGTTTATCCGAGTCAGCTGCGATGACTTCATCCACAGCCTTGGCCAAACCCCAGCCTTCGAGTAGACCAACCTCGCCGTTGCGGGCGCGGACGAAACGGTTGTCGGGATCGGCCACCACGGCGAGAAATCGCACGGATTGATCGCCCAAAAAACCATCGGCCACTTTCAACGAAGCTGGCAAACCGCCGACCGGTTTGGCATCGCCACTCAAGGCGTTGAACCAGTTCAAGCCCCTGAGGGAATACGCACTCATGAGCGATCTCCTTGATACAGGTCGCGAACCGTCGCCGGTTCGATTTGCGGTTCGGCATCCAGACGCGCCAACCGTTGCAGGTACAGATCGGCCTGCCCGCTACGCTGATGCGCTGGCAAACCTTGCTTGAGCAACTCGCCGACCTGCTGGCGGATCTGCGCCACGTCATCTTCGGCGTAGCGATCCACCAGCCCCGTGGCGAAACGTTGCTCGCCACCGGTCAGGCTCCAGATGAAGGGGCGGTCGCGGGAATCGTATTCGTCGAGTCCGGCTTCCTGTTCGATCACCTGCGGACCGTTCAAACCCAGGCGCGCTTCCTGAGTCACCACCAGGTAGCTGCACAACCCGGCGGCAATCGACATGCCTCCGAAGCAACCGACGCTGCCTGCAACCACGCCAATCACAGGCTGGTACTGGCGCAAATCGACAATCGCCGCGTGGATATCGGCAATCGCCGCCAAGCCGAGGTTGGCCTCCTGCAAGCGCACGCCACCGGTTTCCAACAGCAGTACGGCGCGGGTCGGAATGCCGTTGCGGTTATCTTCGGCGGCCAGCTCCAGCGCACCGGCGATTTTCGCCCCGCCGACCTCACCGAGACTGCCACCCTGGAATGCACCTTCGATGGCAGCGATTACCACCGGCAAACCGTCGAGGCTGCCCTTGGCGATCACCACGCCGTCATCGGCTTGCGGCACCACGCCCTGACGCGACAGCCAGGGCGACATGACCCGCTGAAACGGATCGATCAATTCACGAAAGGTGCCGGCATCGAGCAGGGCCTTCGCCCGTTGCCGGGCACCGAGCTCGACGAAGCTGTGTTTGTTGAGAAGTGCGGCACTGTCAGTCATGGCCGATCTCCTCGAAGCCCTGTTCCAGACGCAAGCGCACCACGCCGGGGGTGGCGCCGAAATCGTGGATATCGATGTCCATCGCCGATGGCATCTGGCCGTCGAACATCCGCGCAAACAGGTGCTGCCAGCGCTGTTCGCTGCCGTTGACCGAGGTCTGTACGGTGATCGTCAGCTTGCCGGGTTGACCCGGCTGGATCAGCACTTCCAGATCGCCCGAGCCGACACAGCCCACCAGCGTGCGACCGCGTGGCGGCTGCCCGGCGGGGAATTCAAAGGATAAGGTTTCCATCAGTAAGCTCCCTGAATGAGGCAGTCACCCGACTCGATACGGTCGATGAACAGGCAGGCGGCGAGCAGGTCGGCAGCGCCACCGGGCGAGGCATTCATTGCGATCAGTTGTTGGTCCAGCTCATGCAAGCGGCGACGGCCCATCAGGCTGGCACTGCCGCCTGCATCGAGCACCGCTTGGGCACCGCGTTGCATGGTGTGCAGGCCTTCTTCCCCGGCGCGGTACAGCACGCAGGTGTCGGACAGGTCCGTCATGATCGCCAGCAGTGCATCGAGCCGGGCGTTCTGCTCGCCATGGCCGGCGGCGCGGCTGCGTTTGAGTTGCGGCAGAGCGCGTTGGATGACTGACGGGAAACCGAGTTGCGCTTCTTCACGGGCACCCCGCGCACCATAACGCTGGGCGACTTGTGCGCCGTGGCTGAGCGGACGCGGCATGTAGCGGTCATCGAGCAAGGCCAGGCGGGCGGCGCGCAAAGCGATGGAGCCGGCGCCGTTGGCTTCAGGTTCCAGGGCAACCGCAGCCACCAGCAGGCCCAAGGCCCAGATCGCGCCACGGTGAGTGTTCACGCCATGGGTGGTGGCGAGCATCGCCTCCTCCCCTTCGCGGCCAATCAGGCCAATGGCTTCACGCAGCGGCAAGCCGATTTCGCCAATCGAGAGGGCCGCCTCGGCCATTTCCTTGAACGCCGGCCACAAGGCCAGCGCCGAGGCGTGCATCAGCCCAAGGTGCAAATCGGAGTGAGCACCACTGCCACGACGGTCGACCAGCGCCGGTTTCGGCGACAGGTCCGCTTCGTCGATCAGCGCGTCCACCGCCAGATCAGCCAGCCGTTCAGCCAGGCTTATGGTTTTCGGTTGCAGGTTGAATGCGTGCATTACCAGCTCCTGAACTTGGCGGGCGGGTTGTAGAGGCCACCGGACCACTCCACCAGATCGGCCACGCTTTTGGCGGCGAGCAATTCGCGGGTGGCGTCGGTGCGGCGGATGCCCAAGTCTTCGGGCAAGGCGATCAAGCCTTCGCGGCGCATGCGCGCGGTGTCTTTGGGGTTATGACGCAGGCCGATGGCGGTCACCCCGGCCACGGCGGCGATCATCGCCTGGCGTTCTTCCAGGGAACGGGCCTTGTACAGGTAGGCGATGCCTTCTTCAGTGAGCAGGTGGGTGACGTCGTCGCCATACACCATGATCGGCGCCAGCGGCATGCCGCTTTTCTTCGCCACGTCGATGGCGTCGAGGGTCTCGACGAAGGTCGGTTTGCCGCCTTCCTGGAAGGTTTCGACCATTTGCACCACGAGCTTCTTACCGCGTTCGAGCATCGGTTCGGCGACGTCGGTGTGGCGCATGTCGAGCCAGGCCGGCGTACCGTGGCGACGACCGCGTGGGTCGTGGCCCATGTTCGGCGCCCCACCGAAACCGGCCAGGCGCCCACGGGTCACGGTGGAGGAATGGCCGTCGCCATCGACTTGCAAAGTGGCGCCGATGAACAGGTCCACCGCGTATTGCCCGGCCAGCTGGCTGAACATCCGGTTGGAACGCAGGGAGCCGTCGCGCCCGGTGAAGAACACGTCGGGCCGGGCGGCGATGTAGTTTTCCATCCCCAGTTCGGTGCCGAAGCAGTGCACGCTTTCGACCCAGCCGCTTTCGATGGCTGGGATGAGCGTCGGGTGCGGGTTGAGGGTCCAGTTGCGGCAGATCTTGCCTTTCAGGCCGAGGGATTCGCCGTAGGTGGGCAGGATCAGTTCGATGGCGGCGGTGTTGAAGCCGATGCCGTGATTGAGCGACTGCACGTTGTGTTTTTCGTAGATCCCGCGAATCGCCATCATCGCCATCAGTACGTGCACCGGCTTGATGTGCCGTGGGTCGCGGGTGAACAACGGCTCGATGTAGAACGGCTTGTCGGCGACCACCACGAAATCAACCCAGGATGCCGGGATGTCGACCCGGGGCAGGTCGCTGACGTCATCCACCAACTGGTTGACCTGGACGATGACGATGCCGTCGCTGAAGGCTGCCGGTTCGATCAGTGCTGGCGTGTCTTCAGTGCTGGGCCCGGTGTAGATGTTGCCGGCGCGGTCGGCCATGAAACCGGCCGAAAGCACGACGTTGGGAATCAGGTCCACCACCAGTCGTGCGTAGAGTTCGATGTAGGTGTGGATCGCGCCGATTTCCAGCAGGCCGTCTTCGAGCAACTGGCTGATGCGCAGGCTTTGGGTGCCGGCGAAGGAAAAGTCGAGCTTGCGGGCGATGCCGCGTTCGAACAGGTCCAGATGCTCGGCGCGACCGACGCTGGGCATGATCATGTGCAGGTCATGCAGCCTGGCCGGATCAACCTTGGCCAGGGAGCGGGAAAGAAAATCCGCCTGCTTCTGGTTGTTGCCTTCGAGCACCACTCGGTCGCCGGGCAGGATCAACGCCTCCAGCGCCGCCACGATCTTGTCGGTGGGCAACACCACACCATCGGCAAGGCCCTTGACCAACGCCAGACGCCGCTGCTTCTCGCTGCGCCGCCGCGTCCATCGCGAGTCGGGGGATATTGTTGTTGTCATGACCACTCCACGGGTTCGCTGTCGTGGGGGTCACAGTAGGAGGGTTGGGTGGGGGTATCAATCAAGCTGGGTGGTGGATTGTTACGCTCAAGTTAATGGTTGTTCGAGCCGACGCCTTCGCGAGCAGGCTCGCTCCCACAATGGGTTGGCGGCGTTCACAAAACCTGTGGGAGCGAGCCTGCTCGCGAAAGGGCCGGCACAATCACAGCAGTTCTCAATGCCGGAACGAGTGATCGATAAGTCCCAAAAGAGGACCGATCGGTCCCACTTTGGGAATCTTCAGCTGTGGTTTTTTGTTTAAAAGCTTGTCGACAGGAAGGGGCAGCGGCTACGTAATCTTGCGTCGCTACCTACAACAATGCCGGAGCCCGCTGACTGGTGGGCTTTTGCGCTGATCTTTATCGTTTGGGTGTCGCTGCAAATTAAGCGACCGGGTTTGGAACCCCGAAAAAATGGAGCTGCTAAAACTCATTATTCGGAGCTTCACCATGTTCAAAGCTACTCCCACACCTTCGGAAACCGATCCCGATTCCCATGCATCCCTCGAAGCCGAAAAGCTCAAGGAAGCCGCCGACCGCGCCTTCTCCCACTATTTCCCGCCCTCTCACGAAAAACCGGCCAGGCGCCAAAAATTCCAGCTCTTCACTGTCTCTCCCGATATCGGCACCGAAGCGCTGCTGGCCAACGCCTCCGAAGACCTGTTGTCCATCAGTGCCATCGCGGCGGATCTAGCGGACGATGTGGAAGGTTCGCGCCGCTCGGTGGCCTTGGCGCTGAGCAGGATGGCTGATGGGGTGCACTTATTGGTGGAGCGGGCGCTGGATCAGCATGAGACGTTGGCTGAGGCCAAGGTTTAACGCAGCCCCCTTTGTGGCGAGGGGATTTATCCCCGTTCGGCTGCGAAGCAGTCGTAAATCCGGAAACCTCATTCTGTTTGAATGGACGCTGGGGGCCGCTTCGCGACCCAACGGGGATAAATCCCCTCGCCACAGGGGCCAGTCAGGTCAACCCTGCCTCCACCAACAACTCCTCCAGCGCCAGCAAATCCGGCACCTTCGCCACCTGGTCTGCCACCTGCACCGCCGCTTTTTCCAGCGAACACAACGGCACATCCACATAACTCAACTGACTGTCGAGCTTGTAAGAACGCGGTATCCCCTGGACCAGCATCGCAATGAATTTGAGTTCAGGCCGCCCCCCCAGCGCATTGAGAATGACGATCCGCGCACGCTCGCCGATGACGATTTTGTTGCCGCACGCCGACTCGAAACTGAGCAAGGGAATCTGCCGGTTGCGCCAGGTGACTCGCCCCAGGTACCACGGCGGTGTATCCAGATCGAAGGCGGCGGGCTGGTAGTCGATCAGCTCGGCGACAGCGACGTTGGGCAGGATCAGGTTGCGGTCGGCCAGGGGCAGCAACAGGCCGGTGAGGTTGACGCTGCGCTGGTTGATGCGCTGCTCAAGCATGGTTTTTGCTCCATAAGGCGATGCTTTCGAGCAGTACCGATTCCTGGTACGGCTTGCCGAGGTAGTCGTTGACGCCAATGGCCATGGCCCGGTCGCGGTGTTTCTGGCCGGTGCGGGAAGTGATCATGATGATCGGCAGGTGCTGCAAACGTTCATCGTTGCGCACTTGGGTCGCCACTTCGAAGCCGTCCATGCGCGGCATTTCGATGTCCAGCAGCATGACGTCCGGCATGTGTTCTTCGAGCAGCAGCATGGCGTCGACCCCGTCCTTGGCCGTCAGCACGTTCATGCCATGGCGTTCGAGCAGACGGCTGGTGACCTTGCGCACGGTGACCGAGTCGTCGACCACCATCACCAGCAACGGCCGTTGCGGTTCGAATTCGCTCTCATGACTCTGCGTGCGCTGCGGCACATGGGCTTGCAGGGCGCGGATCGGCGCCAGCAAATCGAGAATCAGCACCACCCGACCATCCCCCAGAATCGTCGCCCCGGACACGCCCTGCACCGCCGCAAACTGCGGGCCAAGGCTCTTGAACACGATTTCGCGGGTGCCGGCCATGGCATCGACCTGCACGGCGATATGGCGCTCGTTGCATTGCACCAGCAATACCGGAAGCGGCAGGCTCTGGCCCAACAGTTTTGGCCGGGGACAGGTTTTCAGCAGCTCGCCCAGGTAGCACAGCTCATAGCGTTGACCGGCGTATTCATAGGTCGGCGGATCGAGTCGGAAGTGCCCTTCGAGCTCATTGGGCAACACGCGGACGATACCGTCGATGGTATTCAGCGGAATTGCGTACTGGTCCTCCCCGCATTGCACCATCAGCGCACGGTTGACCGACACGGTGAACGGCAGGCGGATGCGGAAATGCACACCCTGCCCCGCCACAGAGTCGATACTCATGGTGCCGCCCAGTTGCCGCACTTCTTCGTGCACCACGTCCATGCCGACGCCGCGCCCGGAGATCTGGGTGATTTTCTCGGCGGTGGAAAATCCTGGCTGCAGGATGAACTGCAACACGTCGCGGTCGCTGATTTCACTGTCCGGATCGAGCAAGCCACGTTTGATGGCCTTGCGTCGCACCGCGTCCAGCGGCACGCCGGCACCGTCGTCGCGGATATCGAAAATGATGTCCCCCCCTTCGCGCAACAGGTCGAGGGTGATCCGCCCTTGCGCCGGCTTGCCCGCCGCGATCCGCACCTCGGCCGATTCAAGGCCATGGTCCACGGCGTTGCGCAGCATATGCTCCAGCGGAGCCGCCATGCGTTCGAGCACGTTGCGATCCATCTCGCCTTCAGCGTTGCCGACGATGAACTCCACGTCCTTGCCCAATTCCTCGGACACCTGGCGGACGATCCGCTTCAAGCGCGGCAGCATCCTTTCGAACGGCACCATGCGCGTGCGCATCAGGCCTTCCTGCAACTCGGTGTTGATGCGGCCCTGTTGCTGCAACAGGTTTTCCGCGTCCTGGTTGCGCCGTTCGAGGGTTTCCTTGAGGTCGAGCAAGTCGGAAGCGGACTCGAACAAGGCCCGCGACAGTTGCTGCAACTGCGAATGACGGTCCATCTCTAGCGGGTCGAATTCTTCATAACCCAGACGTTCGGCATCGACCTGCTGACGGCTGAGGATCCGGCCCTGGGTTTCGGTGTCGAGGCGGCGCAACTGGTCGCGCATACGCTCGATGGTGGTTTCCATCTCGTTGAGTGCCACTTGCGCGTCGCTGACCTGTTGTTCGATCCGCCCACGGAAGATAGACGCTTCACCGGCCAGGTTGACCAGGTCGTCGAGCAACTCCGCCGAGACCTTGACCATGTCCGCACCGGCGTCCGGTTGCAGCGGCGACGCCTCGGTTTTTACCGCGGCAGGCAGGGCGACCGGGGCCGGAGCCGGGGCTTCAGGTACTGCCGGGTGGCTGAAATTCCTGATCGCATCGAGCAAGCGATCGGCCGGCGGCAACGGCTCCCCGGCGCGAGCCGCGTCGAGCATTTGCGCCAGTCGGTCATGGCTGCGTTGCAGCAATTCAAACAGCGCGCCGGTGGGTTTCAGGATGCCGGCGGATAACCCTTCGTAGAGAAATTCCAGTTCATGGGCCAGGTCGCCGATCGGGGTGATTTCCACCATGCGCGCCCCACCCTTGAGGGTGTGCAGGTCGCGCAGCAGGGTTTCCACTTCCTGGCGGTTCGAAGGCTCGGCCTGCCAGCGCACCAGCGCCGCGCCTGAGCTGTCGATGATGTCGAAACCTTCTTCAAGGAAGATATCCAGCAGCTCGCTGTCATGGTGGGCGGTGTCATTGCTGGCCGCCGATTCAATCACCTCGCTGTGGTTCGCGTGGCCCTGGCGAAAGGCGCGGATCGCTTCGATCAGTTCGCTCGGGTCGCCCAACGACTGGCGGGCCTGCAACTGCTCGAGCAACTGCGCCAAACGATCATGGCTGTGCTGCAGCAGCTGCGCCAGCGCTTCGCTGTGGCTGTAGCGGCGGTCCACCAACCCTTCGTAAAGGCTCTCCAGTTCATGGGCCAGGTCACCGACCGGCTCGACCTCGGCCATCCGCGCGCCACCTTTGAGGGTGTGCAAGTCGCGTTGCAGGGACGACAAAGGTGCAGGGTTCTGCGGCTCGCTTAACCAGCGTTGCAGAGCCTGATTGGCGCTGTCGAGGATATCCACGGCTTCTTCGAGGAAGATCGACACGATCTCGTCATCGACCTCAGCCGCACGCCCCTCTGTGGGAGCGAGCCTGCTCGCGATGGGCTCATGGGCGCCGCGCTCATCCAGTGACAACGCGTCATCGTTGACGTCCATCGCGAGCAGGTTCGCTCCCACAGGGGGGAGTGTATTTTCGGCCCCCACAGGGGCGAGTGTGTTTTCAAGTTCGGCGGTGACATCGGACAGTTCACGAATGCTCAGGGTGCGGCTGCCGTCGCTGCGGATCAGGCCCATGGCCGATGGGTCGAGGCTCTGGTCAAGCAGGCCGTGCAAGGCGCGAATGCGATCCGGGCGCGGGCTGACTTCCTGGCCGGCGGCCAGTTCGTCGAGCATGTTGATCAGCGCTTCGTGGGCACTTTGCGCCTCGTGGAAAAACGTCTCGCTGACGGCCAGGCTGCTTTCTTCCACGGCACCGTAGAGGTCGAGCAAGGCTTCGCACAGCTCATCCACCGGATGCAGGTCGGCCAGGTGCGCGCCTTCGCCGAGGGTGGTCAATTCGTCCAGCAGTGCACTGAGCTCCTGACGCTCGCCGGGATGTTGCTGCCAGCGCTGCAACAGGCTTTCGGCGTCCAGCAGGATATCCATGCCCCGGGCCAGGAAGTTGTTGATCAATTGCGGATCACGCTTGACCCGCGGGCCGCTGCTCGGCGCATCCAGAATGCTTTGCAGACGCTCGGCCAACAACGCCCGGGCCCGCTCGACCAGGGAACGGGCGTGAGGGATTTCGGCCAGTGGATCTTTTTTGAGCTGACGCAAGCCGAGGCGGAACAAGCCTTCGGCTTCCAGCAGCACTTCGACCTCATCCAGGTCCAGGGCGATTTGGTGAGCCTTGTATTCCCGGGCCAGTTGATCCAGTGGCGTGGCCAACTCAACAATGGGCAAGACCCCGGCCATCGACGCGCTGCCCTTGAGGGTATGCAAGGCGCGCAGCAACTCGTCACTGGCTTGCAACGGCACATGTTCGGCGGCCTGATCAAGGAAGCGGTTGAGGCTGCTCAAATGGGTTTCGGCTTCTTTGCGGAAGATCTCCAGCAACAGGGGGTCGAGTGCCGTGACGTCTTGGGTGTCCTCATCGGATAACGGCTCATCCCCCTTGGCCAGGGCATGGGCACGGGCGGCCAACTGGTCGACATCGTTGCGCTGGCGCTGGGCGTTGGCGGCGTATTCAGCCACCAGCTCAGGCAGCAAATGCAGGACATCACCGATCAGCTGCTGCACCGTGGCGCCCGGTTCCACGCTGTTTTCGAGGACGCGGTTGAGCAGGTTTTCCACGGCCCACGCCAGCTCCCCAAGTACCAGCGCGCGGACCATCCGGCCACTGCCCTTGAGGGTATGGAAGGCGCGCCGCAGTTCACTCAACGCGGAGCGGTTGTCGGGGTTGATCGACCAGCGCGGCAAGTACTCGCGCAGGATTTCCAGCACCTCCTCGGTTTCCTCAAGGAACACTTCTCGCAGTTCGTCGTCCACCGGCGCCTCTCCGGGAGGCGGTGGCAACAGGCTGCCCGGCGTGGTCATGGCCGGCGGGTTGAGGGCAGACACCGGGCTGGCCAGCACATCGGCCAGGCTCTGGACGATGTCCGAGGCCTCCAGCTCCTGTTGTTGCTGCAGGGTCTGCGCCTCGTCGGGGCTCAGCACATCCTCAAGCACGGGCACATGCTGTTCACTGGGCTTTTCATTAGGGAAGAAGCCCAGTGACGCCAGGCTCTTTTCTGCGATGTCGAGCAACTGTTCACCCGGCGCTTCCGGATCATCGTTGAGGCGCTCAAGGTAATACTCGAGGCTGGCGATGACGTCGGCCAGGCTGTCGAGTTCCTGCCAGCCAGGCTGACCCGGATCGAGCATCAGGTGTTCGCGGATGAAGTGATTGCAGGTTTCGATCAGGCCCGCCGCACGGCTCAGCGGAATCATCGCCAGCGCGCCCCGCACCTGGGTGAGCAAGGCAGGCAATGCCTGCAAATGCTGGCGATCCCAGTCGGCGTCAATGTAGTCGACGATCATGTCCTTGGCCTGTTGCAGGCAGATGCGGGCTTCCTTGATCACGATCTGATGGATCTGCGTCAGGTCGGTGGTTGGCAGACGGCTGTCTTCCTGGCTTTCGGGCTCCACCGTACCCACCATGCCGGCCAGGGTTGCCTCGACGTAGAGCAAGGCCCCGGCGACGTCCATGAGGATCGCATCATCCGGCGCACGCTGGCCCTGGGCGAGGCTCAGCACCACTGCCAATTGATCGATGATGACCTTGCGCGGTTGACCGAATCCCAGCACCGCCAGGGTGTCGGCGATTTGCCGCAACGGGGCGAGCAGGCTATCGAGATCCGCAACGTGCTGTCGGTCGCTGCGCACGAACAGGTCCAGGCGTTCCTTGACCCGCACCAGCTCTTCGCACAGCGCCGCCAGCACCGAACGCATGGCATCGCGGTCAGGGCCGGCCAGCCGTGCGCGTTCCTCATCGACCATTGCGCTGTCAGGCAGTGCGTCGTCCAGTCCGTAGCGATCTTTCATGGTCAGCATCTGCCCGGTGGGGTGTTCGGCCTTGGCGATGTAGAACAGCAAGCTCTTGAGCAGTTCTGGCGGCGCCGGTTGATTGATCGCGCCCGCGCCCTGTTCGAGCAGTCGCTTGAGTTCCTTGTCGGTGTCCTTGAACAGGCTGCGCAAGGCCGGACTGTTGGCGATTGCGCCAGCGCGCATGCCTTCGACCAACGCCGAAGCGATTTGCCATAACGGGCTCAAGGGCGCGTTGCCGCACAGGCTTTCAAGGCGGGAAAACACCTTGGCCAGATAGCCGAGGTGAGTGTCGTCATCCTGTTCGCGCAGCAAGCCGACCAGGGCCATCTGCAACATCTGCCGCAGCTTGCGCAACACATTGGGTAGATCCGCCGGTTCCAGCAGCGCCAGGGATTCGGCGTCCAGGGGTGACAGTTGCGGCAGTTGCGGGCTGAACAAACTGGTTTCCGACAACAGGCTTTCACCACGGGCACTGCGCAGGTCGTTGATCAACGGCAGCACCACCAGCGGCAAATCGCGACGCGCACCCTGTACCCGGTCGAGGTAGATCGGCAATTGACCCAGGGCTTGCAGCATCAGGTGCAACGCTTCGTCACGATGGCTGACGCGATTGTTTTGCAAGGCGGCGGTCAGTTGCTCCATCTCTTCGGCGAGCAGGGCCGCGCCGTAGAACTCGACCATCTGCAAACTGCCGTGAACCTGATGGATGCACGCCAGGCAATCGCTCAGGGCGTGCGTCGCCTGCGGGTCATCAAGCTGGGTTTCGATCGCGTGATGAGCCTGCTTCAGCGTTTCGGCAATCTCGCCTTTGACCCACTCGAGGGCCACATAGTCGTGCCGATCACCCATAACCACTCCAGTTTTCGCTTCAGTCACGTTGCATCAGTCAAATGGCATGCGCCCGTGGGCGGTTCAAGCGTTGTCCGTCACCTGTGCCTTGGTGGCCGGCAAGGTGAAACCGGACACCGACCGTCGCAGCTGGCTGGCCATTTTCGCCAGGTTGCCGATGCTCTCGGCGGTGGCGGTGGAGCCTGACGAGGTCTGCGTGGTGATCTGCTGGATCACGTTCATCGTCAGGGAAATCTGGCCGGCAGACGACGTCTGTTGCTGCGCCGCGTTGGAAATGCTCTGGATCAACGCCGCGAGGGTTTTGGAAACGCCTTCGATCTCCTCCAGGGCCACACCGGCATCCTGCGCCAGACGGGCGCCGCGCACCACTTCGGTGGTGGTCTGCTCCATGGAAATCACCGCTTCGTTGGTGTCGGTCTGGATCGCCCGCACCAGGGTTTCGATCTGCCGCGTCGCCGCCGAAGAACGCTCCGCCAGCCGCTGTACTTCGTCGGCAACCACCGCGAAGCCGCGCCCGGCATCGCCGGCCATGGAGGCCTGGATCGCCGCGTTGAGCGCGAGGATGTTGGTCTGATCGGCAATGTCATCGATCAGGCTGACAATGTCGCCGATTTCCTGGGAAGACTCGCCCAGACGCTTGATCCGCTTGGCGGTGTCCTGAATCTGCTCGCGAATATTGTCCATGCCATGGATGGTGTTGTGCACCACCTCGTTGCCCTTGTTGGCGATTTCCACCGAACGCTCGGCCACTGCCGAGGATTCCGCGGCGTTGGCCGACACCTGATCGATGGACTCGGCCATGTCATTGATCGCGGTGGAGGCTTCGGAAATCTGCTGTGCCTGATGCTCCGAGGCCTGCGCCAGGTGCATGGCGGTGGCCTGGGTTTCCTGCACGGCCGCGGCGACCTGCCCGGCGGTCAGGTTGATGGTCGCCACGAGGTCGCGCAACTGATCCACGGAATAATTGATTGAGTCGGCGATGGTGCCGGTGAAGTCCTCGGTCACCGAGGCGGTCACGGTCAGGTCGCCATCGGCCAGGTCTTCGATTTCGTCGAGCAGTCGCATGATCGCGTTCTGGTTGCGCTCGTTCTTCTCGGCGGTTTCCCGCAACTGGCGATTGGTCTCGCGCACCATCACCAGACCGATGAGGATGATCGACATCAATGCCGCCAGGCCCAGCACGTAGCCGCCGATGGTGTCGGTTTTGCGTCCGCCGGCGAGGTTTTCGAAACCGCTGGCCAGGTGCGAGGCTTCATCGAGCAGGGTTTGCGACAGACTGAAAATGTTCGTGGCCGACTCGCGGACCTTGAACAGCTCCGGCGAGGTTTCGAGAATTTCATCCACAGAACCGGAGACGAATTCGAACAGTTCAGAGATCTCCATCAACCGAGCCCGCGCATCACGGTCTTCGACCTGGCTGACCCGCAGCGCCACGTTGCCCTGGAGCATGCCGTTGAGTACCTGCCCGAAACGCGCCGCGTCGCGGCCAAAGGCGTCCGCCGCCTGTTGCGAACTTTCATCGCCGGCCAACACCGTGTTCACGGCACCGAGAATGCGTTCGGCCAGCAGCGACTGTCGCTGGGCCATGGCCACTTGGGCAGCGGGAGCGCCGCGCTGCAACAGGATCTCAACCACTTTCTCGTATTCGACCTGCAACTGCGGCACCGTTTCGGCCAGGGTCGCGGCCACCTGGTGCAGCGACAACACGGTCTGCTCGCTGGAGAGAATCGCATCGGTGTTTTTCAACAGACGCTCCCAATCGAGCTGCACGGCGCGCATTTCCGGGCGCACATCGGACGGTGCCGGTGGCAGGCCTGTGACCGGGTCACCCTTTTTCAGGTAGCTCCAGCGCTGGGCAAAATCGTTGCGCGCATCACTGAGCAACTTGAACGCAGCGGCCTTGCCGGCGGCGGCTTCGGTGGCGTTTTTGGCAATGCGCTGGGACAACACGCGCAGCTCGCCGGCATGGCCGATGTACTGTTTATCGTACGTGGCCTGGGTGTTGAGGTACGCGAAGTTGGCGAACAACAGCATGATGAAAATGATCAGCGCGATGAACAGCGCAATGATCTGCGAACGACTGCGCGACCCTTCCATTGGCTTGCCTGTTTTTGCTTTTATCATCGGTCTTCGCCTGTTAATCCACACCGTTCAAACCTTGCCGAAGAACCCTGTGGGAGCGAGCCTGCTCGCGAATCAGGCGCCGCGTCGCATCAGGATCACCGCGTTATCGTTCATTCGCGAGCAGGCTCGCTCCCACAGTGTTAGAGCGCGATATTCATGAAACCCTGTGATCTCGCCAGCGCAAACGGGCTGAACACCCGCCATGTCTGATCACGCTGAAAGCACCCTTCGACAAATGCCGACATCGGCCCCGGCACAACATCTGCCGGCACAGGCTGCAGGCTGTCCCGGGCGAAATGCTGGAGGCCGAACACTTCATCGACCATCAGCCCGGCAAACACTTCCTGATGCTCCACCACCAACACCCGCCGCTGCCTGCGCGCGGCCGACAGTTCATGGCCCAGGAAGCCACCAAGATCCATGATCGGCAGCAAACGCCCGCGCAGGTTGGCCACTCCCTTGACCCAGGGTTTCACCCCCGGCACCTGGGTAAAACGCGGCTCGTGCAGCACTTCACTGACTTCACCCATGGGCGCGACGTACCAGTGTTCGCCCAGGCGAAAGCCGATGCCGCTCCAACTGTCCTGACGGATCGGCTGGGACGGCAAGTCCGCTGCCAGCAGCCGACAGCGCTGGTCGATCTGCAGCAGGAGCTCGAAGGCCGTCAGCGACTCGGTCATGGCCCGACAATCAACCGTTGAGCACGTTGTTCAGGGTCTTGAGCAGGGTTTCTTCGTCGACCGGCTTGGTCAGGTAGTCCCTGGCGCCCTGGCGCGTGCCCCAGACCTTGTCGGTTTCCTGATCCTTGGTGGTGATGATGATCACCGGGATGTGCCCGGTCTCGGGGTCTTTGGTCAACTGGCGGGTCGCCTGGAACCCGTTGAGGCCGGGCATCACGATGTCCATCAGCACCGCATCGGGTTTTTCCAGGCGGGCCAGGGCCACGCCGTCGGCGCCGTTTTCGGCTTTCAATACTTCATGACCGTGCTTTTCCAGCATGCCGGTCAGTTTGTACATTTCAGTCGGCGAATCATCGACGATCAGAATACGTGCCATGGTCTTCCCCATTCTTGTCGACGCAAGGCCCGCTGGCCGAGCGTCACTTCAGGTGTCTTACTGCGGCAAAACGGCGGCGAAGCCCGGAACATGGGCCTGGATCGCGTTCAGCAGTTCTTCCTTGCTGAAAGGCTTGGTCAAAAACTGGTCGGAGCCGACAATGCGCCCCTTGGCCTTATCGAACAGCCCGTCCTTGGACGACAGCATAATCACTGGCGTGGACTTGAAGGCACTGTTGTTCTTGATTAAAGCGCAGGTCTGATAGCCATCCAGACGCGGCATCATGATGTCGACGAAGATGATGCCGGGGTGATTGTCGGCAATCTTGGCCAGCGCATCGAAACCATCGATGGCCGTGATGACCTCACAACCTACATTCTTGAGCAGCGTTTCGGCGGTGCGTCGAATCGTCTTCGAATCGTCGATCACCATGACCTTCAAGGCGCTGGATTGCTGTTCCATAAGATGCTCTCGCGTCGCCTTTACGAATCTATTTGTCCGTTAACGGGTAATCGGTGGCTCCAAACCCTTGATGCTCAAGGGCCAGCGCGACATGGCAGCCTTTTTAGCACAGTCTCCAAATCCAATCTATCGACCGGCCCCGGCGATGGTTTTTCCTTGACCGGGACCACACTCAGCGCCACTCTGACGCCACTTTTATACGCTGATCTTTTGTAGGAGCGAGCTCGCTCGCGATGGAGCACAACGATAACGCGTGCTGCCTGGTTGAACGCGTTGCCATGAAGTTTTTCGCGAGCGAGCTCGCTCCTACACAAATCGCCATAGCCCCCAAAATTTCGAGGAAAGACCCATGAGCGTTCGCGTCGGGATTGTCATGGACCCTATCGCCAGCATCTCCTATAAAAAGGATAGCTCGCTGGCCATGCTGCTGGCCGCGCAGAAGCGCGGTTGGGAACTGTTCTATATGGAACAGCGCGACCTCTACCAGGCCGAAGGCCAGGCCCGGGCGCGGATGCGTCCGCTGAAAGTGTTCGCCAACCCGGAAAAGTGGTTCGAACTGGACGCCGAGCAGGACGCGCTGCTCAGCGATCTGGATGTGATCCTGATGCGCAAGGATCCGCCGTTCGACATGGAGTTCGTCTACTCCACTTACTTGCTGGAACAGGCCGAAAGCGCTGGCGTGCTGGTGGTCAACAAGCCGCAGAGCCTGCGCGACTGCAACGAAAAGCTGTTCGCCACGCTGTTCCCGCAGTGCACCCCGCCGACCATCGTCAGCCGCCGTCCGGATGTGCTGCGCGAATTCGCCGATCATCACGGTGATGTGATCCTCAAGCCGCTGGACGGCATGGGCGGCTCCTCGATCTTCCGTCACACCGCGGGCCACCCGAACCTTTCGGTCATCCTCGAAACCCTGACCCTGCATGGTCAGCAACAAATCATGATCCAGGGTTACCTGCCGGCCATTGTCGATGGCGACAAACGCATCCTGATGATCGACGGCGAGCCGGTGGACTACTGTCTGGCGCGCATCCCGGCCGCTGGCGAGACCCGTGGCAACCTCGCCGCCGGCGGTCGTGGCGAAGCGCGTCCGCTGACCGAGAAAGACCGCTGGATCGCAGCACAAGTCGGCCCGACCCTGCGGGAGAAAGGCCTGCTGTTCGTCGGCCTCGACGTGATCGGCGAGCACCTGACGGAAATCAACGTCACCAGCCCGACCTGCATCCGCGAAATCGATAATGCCTTCGGCACTGACATCGGCGGCCTGCTGATGGATGCCATCGATCAGAAGCTCAAGGCACGTTGATTAGCCAAACCAACATTGCGTTATCATGCGCGGCCTGTGAAAACGTGATGTTGGTTTCCTTGTCATGACCCTCCCGTCCGATCTGCCTCCCGAACTCGCCCACACCGGCGTGCGCCCGGCCGATCGCCTCGGTTTTACCCTGTTTCTGGCGGCGCTGGTGCACCTGGCGTTGCTGCTGGGTGTCGGTTTTACAATGGTCGAACCCCAGCAGATCAGCAGAACCCTGGAAATCACCCTCGCCACCTTCAAAAGCGAAAAGAAGCCGGAAAAAGCCGACTTTCTCGCTCAGGAAAATCAGCAAGGCAGCGGCACGCTGGATAAAAAGGCCATCCCCAAGACCACCGAGGTCGCGCCTTTCCAGGACAACAAGGTGCAGAAGGTCACGCCACCGCCCGCCGCCAAGCCTGAAGTACAAGAGGCTGCGCCAAAGGCTGCCGTGACCACCGTCGCGCCGAAGCCGAAAAAAACCGCCACCAAGACCGAAGAACCCAAACCTGTCACCAAACCGGCAGTGGCCGCGCCGACATTCGACACAGAACAACTGTCCAGCGACATCGCCAGCCTGGAAGCGGAACTGGCCAATGAGCAACAGCTGTACGCCAAACGCCCGCGCATCCACCGCCTGAGCGCCGCCTCGACCATGCGCGACAAGGGCGCCTGGTATAAAGATGAATGGCGCAAGAAAGTCGAGCGAATCGGCAACCTCAACTACCCCGAGGAAGCCCGGCGCAAGCAGATTTACGGCAATTTGCGCCTGATGGTGTCGATCAACCGCGACGGTTCGCTGTATGAAGTGCTGGTGCTGGAATCCTCCGGCCAGCCGCTGCTGGACCAGGCAGCCCAGCGCATCGTGCGCCTGGCGGCTCCCTTTGCACCGTTTACCGGGGATTTGTCGGACATCGACCGGCTGGAGATCATCCGCACGTGGAAGTTTGCGCGTGGGGATCGGTTGTCCAGCAACTAACGCCCCGCAAATATCCCTTGTGGGAGCGAGCCTGCTCGCGAATGCGGTGTGTCAGGCAACATCACTGTCACTGACAAGTCCTCTTCGCGAGCAGGCTCGCTCCCACAGTGGCCCGCGTCGCTATCATGATTTAGGGCATTTCCTGTGCATCCCCAGCTTGTCAGTTCGCCCCTCCAACGCCACACTAGCGCTCATGAAAAACGTCAGCCCAAGCTACCTCAAGCATCACTTCCTGATCGCCATGCCTCACATGGTCGACCCGAACTTTGCGCACACCTTGACCTACATCGTCGAGCACACGGCCAATGGTGCCATGGGGCTGGTGGTCAACCGTCCGCAGGACCTGAACCTGGCCGATATCCTTGAGCAATTGCGTCCCGATGTCGAACCGCCGGTCCTCTGCCAGCATGTGCCGATCTTCATTGGCGGGCCGGTTCAGACCGATCGCGGCTTTGTTTTGCATCCATCAGGCAAGACCTTTCAGGCGACCGTTGATCTGGAAGGCGACCTATCCTTGTCGACCTCCCAGGACGTGTTGTTTGCCATCGCCGATGGCCTCGGTCCGGCGAAGAGCCTGATCGCCCTCGGCTACGCCGGCTGGGAAGCCGGGCAGCTGGAAGCCGAACTGGCCCAGAACGCCTGGCTGACCTGCCCGTTCAACGCCGACATTCTGTTCAACACCAGCAGTGAGCTGCGCCTGGAAGCGGCAGCCAAGCACCTGGGCATTAACCTCAGCCTGCTCACCAGCCAGGCGGGGCACGCCTGATGGCCCTGCGGCTGATTCTGGGTTTTGACTACGGCACCAAATCGATCGGCGTGGCAGTCGGCCAGGTCGTTACCGGCCAGGCCCGCGAGTTGTGCACCCTGAAAGCGCAGAACGGCATTCCCGATTGGGATAAGGTCGATGCGTTGATCAAAGAGTGGAAGCCCGACGCCGTAGTGGTAGGCCTGCCGCTGAACATGGACGGCACGCCCAGCGACATGTGCGCCCGTGCGGAAAAATTCGCCCGCCGCCTGAACGGCCGCTTCAACCTGCCTTTCTATACCCATGATGAACGCCTGACCACTTTCGAAGCCAAGGGCGAACGCCTGGCCCGTGGCGGGCAAAAAGGCAGCTACCGCGACAACCCGGTCGATGCCATCGCCGCCGCCCTGCTGCTGCAAGGCTGGCTCGACGAAAACGCTGCATTGTTTGAATCCTGAAAGCGCTACGGCGCTTCTTTTTTAGCGACAACCCGAGCCACACTCCGGCGCCACACTCCGGAAAACAGGCTCGGGCCCAAGAAGGAGCAACCATGAGCCTGCCCAATCCCGCCGAACTGATCAGCCAGATGGCGATAAGTCTCAAGGCACACCTGGAACACCGTGGCATCAGCGACCCGCGCTATATCGGCATCCGTACCGGCGGCGTGTGGGTCGCCCAGGCCTTGCTGAAAGAGCTGGGCAGCAATGACCCCCTCGGCACGCTTGACGTTTCCTTCTACCGTGACGATTTCAGCCAGAACGGCCTGCACCCGCAAGTGCGCCCTTCGGCCCTGCCGTTCGAAATCGAAGGCCAGCACCTGGTGCTGATCGATGACGTGTTGATGAGTGGCCGGACCATCCGTGCCGCCATGAACGAGCTCTTCGACTACGGCCGCCCGGCCAGCGTGACGCTGGTGTGCCTGCTGGACCTGGACGCCGGCGAGCTGCCGATCCGCCCGAACGTGCTGGGTGCGACCCTGTCCCTGGCCGCAAACGAACGGGTGAAACTGTCCGGTCCGGAGCTTGAGCTCGAAGTACAAGACCTCGCCCTTTAATTCGCCCTATTGAGAGTCCCATTGCGATGACGCCTCCAGAAACCAAGCGCCCGCTGCAGCTCAATGACCAGGGCCAGCTGCGCCACTTCCTCTCGCTCGACGGTTTGCGCCGCGAGTTGCTGACGGAAATCCTCGACACCGCCGACTCCTTCCTCGAAGTCGGTGCCCGGGCGGTGAAGAAGGTCCCGTTGTTGCGCGGTAAAACCGTGTGCAACGTGTTCTTCGAGAACTCCACCCGCACCCGCACCACGTTCGAACTGGCGGCCCAGCGCCTGTCGGCGGACGTGATCACCCTGAACGTGTCGACATCGTCGGCGAGCAAGGGGGAAACCCTGCTCGATACCCTGCGCAACCTGGAAGCCATGGCCGCCGACATGTTCGTCGTGCGCCACGGTGATTCCGGTGCCGCACACTTCATCGCCGAGCATGTGTGCCCGCAAGTGGCGATCATCAACGGTGGCGACGGCCGTCACGCCCACCCGACCCAAGGCATGCTCGACATGCTCACCATCCGCCGGCACAAGGGCGGCTTCGAGAATCTGTCGGTGGCCATCGTCGGCGACATCCTGCACTCGCGGGTCGCGCGCTCGAACATGCTGGCGCTGAAAACCCTGGGTTGCCCGGACATCCGTGTGATTGCGCCGAAAACCCTGTTGCCGATCGGTATCGAACAATACGGCGTGAAGGTCTACACCGACATGACCGAAGGCCTCAAAGACGTGGACGTGGTGATCATGCTGCGCCTGCAGCGCGAGCGCATGACCGGCGGCCTGCTGCCCAGCGAGGGCGAGTTCTACCGACTGTTCGGCCTGACCACCGCGCGCCTGGCCGGCGCCAAGCCCGACGCCATTGTCATGCACCCGGGCCCGATCAACCGTGGCGTGGAAATCGAGTCGGCGGTGGCCGACGGCCCGCACTCGGTGATTCTCAATCAGGTGACTTACGGCATCGCAATTCGCATGGCCGTGTTGTCCATGGCCATGAGCGGGCAGACTGCGCAGCGCCAATTCGAGCAGGAGAACGTGCAGTGAAGCTCAGTATTCTTGGCGCCCGCGTCATTGATCCGGCCAGTGGCCTGGACCAGATCACCGATATCCATATCGAAGCCTGCAAGATCGTCGCCATTGGCGCCGCGCCAGCCGGTTTTGTCGCTGTCGACACCCTCGACGCCAAAGGCCTGGTGGCCGCCCCTGGCCTGGTCGACCTCAACGTCGCGCTGCGCGAACCGGGTTACAGCCGCAAAGGTTCGATCGTCAGCGAAACCCGCGCCGCCGCTGCCGGTGGCGTCACCAGCCTGTGCTGCCCTCCCAAAACCAAACCGGTGCTGGACACCTCGGCGGTGGCCGAACTGATCCTCGACCGCGCCCGTGAGGCCGGCAACACCAAAGTTTTCCCGATCGGCGCCCTGAGCAAAGGCCTGGACGGCGAACAGCTGGCCGAACTGGTTGCCTTGCGCGATGCCGGTTGCGTGGCCTTCGGCAACGGCCTGGAGAGTTTCCGCAACACCCGCACCCTATGCCGGGCACTGGACTACGCGGCCACCTTCGACCTGACGGTGATTTTCAACTCCCAGGATCACGACCTCGCCGAAGGCGGACTGGCCCATGAAGGCCCGACCGCGAGTTTCCTCGGCTTGCCGGGCATCCCGGAAACCGCCGAAACCGTGGCCCTGGCCCGGGACCTGCTGTTGGTAGAACAGACCGGCGTTCGCGCCCACTTCAGCCAGCTCACCAGCGCTCGCGGCGTGGCACTGATCGCTCAGGCCCAGGCTCGTGGCTTGAAGGTCACGGCGGATGTGGCGCTGTATCAGTTGATCCTCACCGATGAAGCCTTGATCGACTTCAGCAGCCTTTATCACGTCCAGCCGCCGCTGCGCACCCGCGCCGACCGCGATGGCCTGCGTGAAGCGGTGAAATCCGGGGTGGTGTCGGCCATATCCAGTCATCACCAACCCCATGAGCGAGACGCCAAGCTGGCGCCGTTCGGTGCCACGGAGCCGGGCATCAGCAGCGTTGAATTGCTGCTGCCGCTAGCGATGACCCTGGTGGAAGATGGTTTGCTGGACTTGCCGACCTTGCTGGCACGCTTGAGCACCGGACCGGCAGATGCGCTGCGCCTGCCGGCGGGCAAGCTGGCGGTGGGTGGTGCGGCGGACATCGTGCTGTTCGACCCGACGGCCTCCACCGTGGCCGGTGAGACCTGGCTGTCCAAGGGCGAGAACTGCCCGTTCATTGGCCACAGCCTGCCGGGTGTGGTGCGTTACACCCTGGTGGATGGACGGATCAGTCACCAGGCTTAAAACTGCGTCGCCTGCATTCGCGAGCAGGCTCGCTCCCACTGGGTTATCCGTTGACCGCAAAATTTGCGGCCAAAACCTATCCACTGTGGGAGCGAGCCTGCTCGCGAAGATTTACTGGAAGGCACCTCTGTTCTGGGCGTTCCGCAGCGAAACCTGGTCATTCAGCGTCCAGAAGTCATACAACACCCCCAGGAAGAACAACCCACCCGTCAGCAGGTACAGCAACCCGCTGATCCATTTGCCCTGATACATCCGGTGTACGCCGAACACCCCGAGAAACGTCAGCAGAATCCACGCCACGTTGTATTCGATCGGTCCAGCGGTAAACCGCAGGTCCGCTTCGCGATCCATCGCCGGGATCAGGAACAGGTCAATCAACCAGCCAATCCCCAGCAAACCGAAGGTGAAAAACCAGATCGTCCCGGTCACCGGCTTGCCGTAATAGAAGCGGTGGGCGCCGGTAAAACCGAAGATCCATAGCAAATAGCCAATCACTTTACTGTGGGTGTCCTGATGCGGGACGGGTTGCTGATAGGTGTTCATGGATGACCTCGATTCACGCGATAGATAAATATTCTTTAAATCTTTGTGACTTTTTTACGAGCAGCCGACGTATGGCAAATGCTACGTTCCCTTCCGTCAAACCCTTGTAGCGCCTGAGTTCTGTCTGACAATCGCGTCTTTTTTCCGCTTATTTGGTTCCGTTAGACCCTATTGGAATCGACAAACGGCCTCGGAATGCCAAAAAAAGCTGTTATAAAGTTGCGCGCTAACCCATACGAGCCCTGCCTAATGCGTCCATTTTTCAAGACATGGCTAACCATTTGCCTATTATTGCCACTGGCCGCCCACGCCACCAATCGTGAGCAACGTCTTCCGAACGTTAATGGTTACACCCCAAAATCCCATGCTTCTGCTCCATCGAGCAAAAGCAAGAAATCGCTCAAAACCGCTCCTCAGTTGAGCAGCAAGAGCAGCCTGGTTCCTCCCATGGCAACCAAGGAAAGCAGCGACGTGCTGAGCCGCGCGGTCAACGTCCTCGGTACACCGTACCGTTGGGGCGGCAGCAGCCCGAGCAAAGGCTTCGATTGCAGCGGCCTGGTGAAATACGCGTTCAATGACGCCACGTTTGACCTGCCACGCACGTCCAATGCCATGGCCAGCGGTCATGGCGAGAAAGTCGATCGCGCCGACCTCAAGCCAGGCGACCTGATCTTCTTCAACATCAAGAGCCGTCGAGTCAACCACGTTGCCATCTACCTGGGCAACGACCGCTTCATCCACGCACCTCGCCGTGGCAAGTCGGTGACCATCGATACCTTGAAGAAACCGTACTGGGAAAACCACTACGTGGTGGCCAAGCGGGTTCTGCCTAAAGATCAGAAAGCCTTGCAGGTTGTTCAGCGCTGATCTCAGCGTCCTGCATCATCATTGATCATGATGACCCCTTCGCGAGCAAGCCCGCTCCCACATTGGAATGCATTCCCCTGTGGGAGCGGGCTTGCTCGCGAAGGCGTCTTTGAAATCACCAAAAACCCCCTCAAAAATTATCCGGCGACCGCGCCTTATCCCGCGCCTGATCGCGGCTGACCAATCCCCTGGCCACCAGATCCTTCAAGGCCATATCCAGCGTCTGCATCCCCAGCGACCCGCCCGCTTGAATCGATGAATACATCTGCGCCACCTTGTCCTCACGGATCAGGTTACGGATCGCCGACGTGCCGAGCATGATCTCGTGAGCCGCGATGCGCCCTCCGCCGATTTTCTTCACCAGCGTCTGGGACACCACGGCCAGCAGCGATTCGGAAAGCATGGAGCGCACCATGGATTTTTCGTCCCCCGGAAACACGTCCACGATCCGGTCGATGGTTTTCGCCGCCGATGTGGTGTGCAGCGTGCCGAACACCAGATGGCCGGTTTCAGCCGCGGTCAGTGCCAGGCGAATGGTCTCCAGATCGCGCATTTCACCCACCATAATCACATCCGGGTCCTCGCGCAGGGCCGAGCGCAGGGCCGTGGCGAAACTGCGGGTATCACGGTGGACTTCGCGCTGGTTGATCAGGCACTTGCGCGATTCGTGGACAAATTCGATCGGGTCTTCGATGGTGAGGATATGGTGATGCCGATGACTGTTCAGGTAATCGATCATTGCCGCCAAGGTGGTGGACTTGCCGGAACCGGTCGGCCCGGTCACCAGCACCAGTCCCCGGGGGGCGTCGGTCATCTTGCGGAACACATCGCCCATGCCCAGCTCGTCCATGCTCAGGACCCTGGAGGGGATCGTGCGAAACACCGCGCCAGCCCCGCGGCTCTGGTTGAAGGCGTTGACCCGAAAACGCGCCACGCCGGGTACGTCGAAGGAAAAGTCGGTTTCCAGATGTTTTTCGAAGTCCACCCGCTGGGTGTCGTTCATGATGTCGTAGATCAGTGCCTGCACTTCCTCGTGGTTCAGGGGCGGCAGGTTGATGCGGCGTATATCACCGTCTACGCGGATCATCGGCGGCAGACCGGCAGACAGATGCAAATCGGAAGCTCCCTGTCTGGCGCTGAACGCCAGTAGCTCAGTGATATCCATAGCACTCCTCAATTCCAGTAGAATGCGGCCAACCTCAGACCCGCTGGCGCCTCTTGAATGTCCACGATAGCAGACAACATCTCACTGGTTAGTTCGCGCATACACGCCGCAACACTCGCCGCCAATCGTGACGAAAACAGCGTCCAGCTGCTGGCTGTGAGCAAGACCAAACCCGCACAAGACCTGCGCGAAGCCTATGCCGCCGGCCTGCGCGACTTTGGCGAAAACTATCTGCAAGAGGCCCTGGGCAAGCAACTCGAATTGGCCGACCTGCCCTTGATCTGGCACTTCATCGGCCCCATTCAATCGAACAAGACTCGCGCTATCGCCGAGCATTTCGACTGGGTGCATTCCGTGGATCGTCTGAAAATCGCACAACGCCTGTCCGAACAACGCCCTGCCGATCTACCGCCACTGAACATCTGCATCCAGGTCAATGTCAGCGGTGAAGCCAGCAAGTCAGGCTGCACGCCGGCCGACTTGCCGGCACTGGCCAACGCCATCAGCACCCTGCCACGCCTGAAGTTGCGCGGGCTGATGGCCATTCCCGAGCCGACTGAAGATCGCGCCGCCCAGGATGCCGCATTCGCTGCCGTGCAACGCCTGCAAGCCAGCCTGAACCTGCCACTCGACACACTTTCCATGGGCATGAGCCACGACCTCGAGTCGGCCATCGCCCAGGGTGCCACCTGGGTGCGGATCGGTACCGCCCTGTTTGGCGCCCGCGACTACGGCCAGCCATAACCATGGCCGCCCCACTTCTTTATAAGGACCTGACATGAGCAAGACGCGTATTGCCTTTATCGGTGCCGGCAACATGGCCGCGAGCCTGATCGGCGGCCTGCGGGCCAAAGGTCTGGACGCCACGCAGATCCGCGCCAGCGATCCGGGCGATGAAACCCGTGCCCGCGTGAGCGCCGAACATGGCATCGAAGTGTTCGCCGACAATGCCCAAGCCGTTGAAGGCGCCGATGTCGTCGTACTGGCGGTTAAACCCCAGGCGATGAAAGCCGTTTGCGAAGCGATTCGCCCTAGCCTCAAGCCGAACCAACTGGTGGTGTCGATTGCTGCTGGCATCACCTGCGCCAGCATGAATAACTGGCTCGGCGCCCAACCAATCGTGCGCTGCATGCCCAACACGCCAGCGCTGCTGCGTCAGGGTGTGAGCGGTTTATTCGCCACCGCCCAGGTGAGCGCCGAGCAGCGCCAGCAAGCCCAGGAACTGCTGTCGGCGGTTGGCATTGCCCTGTGGCTGGACGAGGAACAGCAACTGGACGCCGTCACCGCGGTGTCCGGTTCCGGTCCCGCGTACTTCTTCCTGCTCATCGAAGCCATGACCGCCGCCGGTGTGAAGCTCGGCCTGCCAGCGGATGTCGCCGCCCAACTGACCGTGCAAACCGCCCTGGGCGCCGCGCACATGGCGGTGGCCAGTGACGTCGATGCCGCTGAATTACGTCGCCGCGTCACCTCACCTGCGGGCACCACGGAAGCCGCGATCAAGTCGTTCCAGGCCGATGGCTTCGAAGCCCTGGTGGAAAAAGCACTCGGCGCCGCCGCGCACCGCTCCGCCGAGATGGCTGAGCAACTCGGTCGCTAATCAGCACTTAAAAAGGAATCAATAATGCTCGGACTCAATGACGCTGCCATTTTTGTGATTCAAACCCTGGGCAGCCTGTATCTGCTGATTGTGCTATTGCGCTTCATCCTGCAACTGGTGCGGGCGAACTTCTACAATCCGCTCTGCCAGTTCGCCGTGAAAGCCACTCAACCTTTGCTCAAGCCACTGCGCCGGGTGATCCCGAGCATGTTCGGCCTGGACATGTCGTCGCTGGTACTGGCGCTGCTGGTGCAGATGGCGCTGTTCGCGGTCATCCTGTTGCTCAGCGGCTATGAGGTCAATGTGCTGCTCCTGGCACCATGGGCTCTGATTGGCATCTTTGCGCTGTTTTTGAAGATCCTGTTCTGGGCGATGATCATCAGCGTGATCCTGTCCTGGGTCGCTCCGGGCAGCCACAACCCGGGCGCGGAGCTGGTGCAGCAGATCACTGAACCGGTACTCGCGCCGTTCCGCCGGATCATTCCGAATCTGGGCGGCCTCGATATTTCGCCGATCTTCGCCTTTATTGCGCTGCAACTGTTGCAGAGCTGGCTGATCCCGCGCCTGGCGTACTACGCGCTAATGCCGCGTGAGCTGTTTGGGCTGATCTGATTCTGCTGTAACGCGTCATCGTTCTTCGCGAGCAGGCTCGCTCCCACAGGGGTATGCATCCCATTGTGGGAGCGAGCCTGCTCGCGAATGCCGCACCTCGGCCTAACTGGATGAAAACAGGCCCGGCCTTTGCTTGCCGCTAACCCCAGCGGTCTTTAGACTTACGCCTCATTTCAATGAGAGCAGGGTCGATGCCAGCTGCCTTCCCCCCCGATTCTGTTGGTCTGGTGACGCCGCAAGTGGCGCACTTCAGCGAACCCCTGGCGTTGGCCTGTGGTCGTTCGCTCCCGGCCTATGACCTGATTTACGAAACCTACGGCACGCTGAACGCCAACGCGAGCAACGCTGTGCTGATCTGCCACGCCTTGTCCGGCCACCATCACGCGGCCGGCTTCCACAGCCCCGACGACCGCAAGCCCGGTTGGTGGGACAGCTGCATCGGTCCCGGCAAGCCAATCGATACCAACAAGTTCTTCGTGGTCAGCCTGAACAACCTCGGCGGCTGCAACGGCTCCACCGGCCCAAGCAGCATCAACCCGGAAACCGGCAAGCCATTCGGCGCCGATTTCCCGGTACTGACCGTGGAAGACTGGGTGCACAGCCAGGCACGCCTGGCGGACCGACTCGGCATCGCCCAGTTCGCCGCCGTGATCGGTGGCAGCCTCGGTGGCATGCAGGCGATGCAATGGAGCATCACTTACCCTGACCGTATCCGTCACTGCCTGGCCATCGCCTCGGCGCCCAAACTGTCGGCACAGAACATTGCCTTCAACGAAGTGGCGCGTCAGGCGATCCTCACCGACCCCGAATTCCACGGCGGTTCGTTCCAGGAACAAGGGGTGATCCCCAAGCGCGGGCTGATGCTGGCGCGGATGGTCGGGCACATCACCTACCTGTCCGACGACTCCATGGGCGAGAAATTCGGTCGCGGCCTGAAAAGCGAGAAGCTCAACTACGACTTCCACAGTGTCGAGTTCCAGGTGGAAAGCTACCTGCGTTATCAGGGTGAAGAGTTTTCCGGGCGTTTCGACGCCAACACCTACCTGCTGATGACCAAGGCCCTGGACTATTTCGACCCGGCGGCCAACTTCGACGATGACCTGGCCAAGACCTTCGCCAACGCCACCGCCAAGTTCTGCGTGATGTCGTTCACCACCGACTGGCGCTTCTCCCCGGCCCGCTCGCGGGAACTGGTGGACGCGCTGATGGCCGCGCGCAAGGACGTCTGTTACCTGGAGATCGACGCGCCGCAAGGCCATGACGCCTTCCTGATTCCGATCCCGCGCTACTTGCAGGCGTTCGGCAATTACATGAACCGCATTACGTTGTGAGATAGCCATGAGAGCTGATCTGGAAATCATCCAGGAATGGATCCCCGCCGGCAGCCGCGTGCTCGACCTCGGTTGCGGTAACGGCGAGCTGCTGACCTGGCTGCGCGACAACAAGCAAGTCACCGGTTACGGTCTGGAAAACGACGCGGACAACATCGCCGAGTGCGTGGCCAAGGGCATCAACGTCATCGAACAGGACCTGGACAAGGGCCTGGGCAACTTCGCCAGCAACAGTTTCGACATCGTGGTCATGACCCAGGCGCTGCAAGCGGTGCACTACCCGGACAAGATCCTCGACGAAATGCTGCGGGTCGGCCGCCAGTGCATCATCACCTTCCCGAATTTCGGTCACTGGCGCTGCCGCTGGTACCTGGCGAGCAAGGGCCGGATGCCGGTTTCCGAGTTTCTGCCGTACACCTGGTACAACACGCCGAACATCCACTTCTGCACCTTCGCCGACTTTGAGGCGTTGTGCCGCGAACGTGAAGCGAAGGTCATTGATCGGCTGGCCGTGGATCAACAGCATCGGCACGGGTGGGCCAGCAAGCTATGGCCTAATCTGTTAGGTGAGATCGGCATTTACCGCGTCAGCAGCCCGGGGCTTGCAGACCACAAGGTCGCGGTCTGAACACCTTTTTTCGAGGAGAATGATCATGGGTCGTCTAGCACTGTTTTTATTCACCGCCTGCCTGAGCGTCACGGCCATTGCCGCTGATGCGATCAAAGGTGATCGCAAGGAAGTCTTTGGCGACACGACGGTGCACTACAACACCTTCAACTCCACGTTCCTGACGCCGGACATCGCCAAGGCCGCGGAACTCACCCGCAGCAAGAACCAGGGCGTGATCAACATTTCCGTGCTCAAGGACGGCAAACCGCAGATGGCCCAGGTCAGCGGCACGGTCAAAGACCTGACCAGCCAAAGCGTGAACCTGAACTTCAAGCAGATCACCGAACAGGGCGCGATCTACTACATCGCCCAATACCCGGTACCCCAGCAGGAAACCCGCACCTTCGACATCAAGGTGCAGACCGGTGACAAAATCAACACCATCAACTTCAACCAAGAGCTCTTCCCCGGCGAATGATCAACTTCACGCAACTCGTATTGGCCAGCCATAACGCCGGCAAACTCAAGGAACTCCAGGCCATGCTCGGCGAGTCGGTGCAATTGCGCTCGATCGGCGAGTTCAGCAGCGTGGAGCCTGAAGAAACCGGTCTGTCGTTCGTAGAGAACGCCATCCTCAAGGCCCGCAATGCCGCGCGCATTTCCGGCCTGCCGGCACTGGCCGACGATTCCGGGCTGGCGGTGGATTTCCTCGGTGGCGCGCCAGGCATCTACTCGGCGCGCTATGCCGACGGCAAGGGCGATGCGGCGAACAACGCCAAACTGCTCGACGTGTTGAAGGACGTGCCTGAAGCCGAACGCGGCGCGCAGTTCGTCTGCGTACTGGCGTTGGTCCGTCATGCCGACGATCCGCTGCCAATCCTGTGTGAAGGCCTGTGGCACGGCCGCATCCTGACCCAGGCCAGCGGCGAACACGGTTTTGGCTACGACCCGCTGTTCTGGGTGCCGGAGCGCGATTGCTCCAGCGCCGAGCTGAGCCCGGGCGACAAGAACCAGATCAGTCACCGCGCCCGTGCAATGGATCTGCTGCGCCAGCGTCTGGGCTTGAAATGACCATTGAATCATCCGCGCCGCTGATCTTCGGCGGCGCGCAAACGCCTCGGGCGGCCCTGCCAGTGCTGCCGCCCCTGGCGCTGTACATCCACATCCCGTGGTGTGTACGCAAATGCCCTTATTGCGACTTCAACTCCCATACGGCCAGCCCGGTGCTGCCGGAAGAGGAGTATGTCGACGCGTTGCTGGCCGACCTTGATCAGGACCTGCACGCCGTTTATGGCCGCGAGTTGAGTTCGATCTTCTTCGGTGGCGGCACGCCGAGCCTGTTCAGTGCCCAAGCGTTGGGCCGATTGCTAAAAGGTGTCGAACAGCGCATCCCGTTTGCCAGCGACATCGAAATCACCCTGGAGGCCAATCCGGGGACATTTGAACAAGAGAAATTCGTCGCTTACCGGGCGCTGGGCATCAATCGCCTGTCGATCGGCATTCAGAGCTTTCAGCAGGAAAAACTCAAGGCACTGGGACGGATTCACAACGGTGATGAAGCCGTACGCGCCGCCGGCATGGCCCGCGAGGCCGGGTTCGACAACTTTAATCTGGACCTGATGCACGGCTTGCCCGATCAGTCCCTGGATGACGCACTGAGCGACCTGCGCCAGGCCATCGCCCTGAAGCCGACCCATTTGTCCTGGTATCAGCTGACCCTGGAGCCGAACACGGTGTTCTGGAACCAGCCGCCGACGCTGCCGGAAGACGACACGCTGTGGGACATTCAGGAAGCTGGCCAGGCGCTGCTGGCCGAACACGGCTACGCCCAGTATGAAGTCTCGGCCTATGCCCAACCCGGTCGTCCAGCACGGCACAACCTCAATTACTGGAGCTTTGGCGACTTCATTGGTATCGGTGCCGGCGCCCACGGCAAACTCAGCCACCCGGACGGGCGCATCATCCGCACCTGGAAGACTCGCCTGCCGAAGGACTATCTGAACCCGAAAAAACGCTTTCAGGCTGGCGAAAAGGCGCTGACCAATGAAGAAATGCCGTTCGAGTTCCTGATGAATGCCCTCCGCCTGACCGCAGGTGTCGAGGCGCGGCTGTATCCGGAGCGCACCGGGCTTCCCCTGGAAAGCCTGGCCGAAGCCCGCCGTGAAGCCGAACAAAGCGGCCTGTTGCAGGTCGAACCGTCACGTCTGGCGGCCACCGAGCGCGGACAGCTCTTCCTCAACGACTTGTTGCAGACTTTTCTGACCTAAGGAAAATCGAATGGATTTGGTACTCGACTTGCTCGCCACCGTATCTCGCTGGAGCCGCAGCAACCTCTCGGAAATCGCCCTGGCCCTGGTGGGTTGCCTGCTGGTGCTGTTCGGCGCGGATTTCAAAGGCTGGGTCGAGCAACGCCTGGGTAGCATCGCCGGTGCCTTGCGCGTCCCACTGATGGCCCTGCTGTGCATGATCGGCAGCGGTGCCGCGCTGATCTATGCCACGCCCTGGATCGTTCGCGGCTTGAGCCAGTTCAACAACTACAGCCTGGCGCCGGTTCTACTGGTAGTTCTGGTCCTCATCGGCGTAGTCGCTGACCGCCGCTGATTCAGCTACACCCAAAAAACAACTGTGGGAGCGAGCCTGCTCGCGAAAGCGTCATAACATTCAACGTCTTCGTTGACTGTCAGATCGCCTTCGCGAGCAGGCTCGCTCCCACAGGTTGTATGGTGTAAGGCTCAGGACTGCTTTTCGAACTTCAAATCCCAAACCCCATGCCCAAGACGTTCGCCGCGGCGTTCGAACTTGGTGATCGGGCGCTCGGCCGGGCGTGGTACGCACTTGCCGTCTTCGGCCAGGTTGCGATAACCCGGCGCGACGTTCATCACTTCCAGCATGTATTCGGCGTACGGTTCCCAGTCGGTGGCCATGTGCAGAATGCCGCCGACCTTCAACTTGCTGCGCACCAGTTCAGCGAACGACGCCTGAACGATACGGCGCTTGTGGTGACGGCTCTTGTGCCACGGATCCGGGAAAAACAGCATCAGGCGATCCAGGCTGTTGTCGGCCACGCAACGGTTGAGCACTTCGATTGCATCGCAATCGTAGACCCGCAGGTTGGTCAGGCCCTGGGTCAGCACACCATTGAGCAACGCGCCAACACCCGGACGGTGAACTTCCACGCCAATGAAATCCTGCTCCGGTGCAGCGGCCGCCATTTCCAGCAGCGAATGGCCCATGCCGAAGCCGATTTCCAGCGAACGCGGGGCCGAGCGGCCAAAGACCTGGTCGAAGTCGACCGGTGCGTCGGCCAGGGGCAGCACGAACAACGGTGCGCCCTGCTCCAGGCCGCGCTGCTGGCCTTCGGTCATGCGCCCGGCACGCATCACGAAACTCTTGATGCGGCGGTGTTGGCGCTCGTCGCCTTCTTCCGTCTGGATTGGCGTGTCTTTGGATTCAGTCATCAATGGCTCTTACTTGATCAGACCATCCAGCGGCGAAGAGGCGCTGGCATAGAGTTTTTTCGGCATACGGCCGGCGAGGTACGCCAGTCGGCCAGCAACGATGGCGTGCTTCATGGCTTCGGCCATCATGATCGGTTGCTGTGCATGGGCGATGGCCGAATTCATCAGCACTGCGTCGCAGCCCAGCTCCATGGAGATGGTGGCGTCGGAAGCGGTGCCGACACCGGCATCCACCAGCACCGGGATTTTCGCTTCTTCGAGGATGATCTGCAGGTTGTACGGATTGCAGATCCCCAGGCCCGAACCGATAAGACCGGCCAGCGGCATGACCGCGATGCAGCCGATTTCCGCCAGTTGCCGGGCGATGATCGGGTCATCACTGGTGTAGACCATCACGTCGAAGCCTTCCTTGACCAGCGATTCGGCGGCCTTGAGGGTTTCGATCACGTTGGGGAACAGGGTTTTCTGGTCAGCCAGCACTTCCAGCTTCACCAGATTGTGGCCGTCGAGCAGCTCACGGGCCAGGCGGCAGGTGCGCACGGCCTCGACAGCGTCGTAGCAACCCGCGGTGTTCGGCAGGAAGGTGTAGCGATCCGGCGACAGGAAATCCAGCAGGTTCGGTTCGCCCTGGTTCTGGCCGAGGTTGGTACGGCGCACGGCAAACGTGACAATCTCGGCACCCGAGGCTTCGATGGCCAGACGGGTTTCTTCCATGTCACGGTATTTGCCGGTACCGACCAGCAAACGCGACTGGTAAGTACGACCGGCCAGAACGAAAGGCTTGTCGCTACGAACGATGCTCATGGGAAATCCTCTGTAGGGGTGAGGGTCTTGCAGAATTCTCGGCCCATGCAGGCCTGACGGCTAGCCGCCGCCGATGGCGTGCACGACTTCGACGTTATCGCCGTCATTCAATGTCGTGTCTGCATGCTGGCTGCGCGGGACGATATCCAGGTTGAGTTCGACCGCCACCCGGCGTCCGGTCAGGTCCAGACGGGTGAGCAGGGCCGCAACGGTTTCACCGTCGGGCAGTTCAAAGGATTCGCCGTTCAACTGAATGCGCATGCCGGATGCCGCCATCATTTTTTGGGGCTGGCATTCTAGCCCGATCATGACCTAAAGGTCAGCAACAAGCGTCAAGCGGTCAACGGCAAGCGCCAGGCGGCAAGGCCCAGGCAAAGCCAGCCCACCAGAAACGCCAGGCCGCCGAAGGGCGTGATGATGCCGAGCTTGCTGACACCGGTCAGCGTCAGCACGTACAGGCTGCCGGAGAACAGCAGGATGCCGACGGCAAAGGAGGCGCCGGCCCAGGTGACCAATCGACCGGGGATCTGTGTGGCCAGCAGCGCCACA
The DNA here is from genome assembly GCF_013359695.1 of Pseudomonas sp. C2B4. Classification (GTDB taxonomy): domain Bacteria; phylum Pseudomonadota; class Gammaproteobacteria; order Pseudomonadales; family Pseudomonadaceae; genus Aquipseudomonas. Next base: position 52,465 of record NZ_JABFMU010000002.1, on the reverse strand, counting down.
CCCAGCAGTGCCAGGGTGTGCACCAGCTGATAAGTGACGCCGGTATGAAAAATCGCCAGGTATTCAGGTGTCAGACGGCTTTTCAGGCCGTGGGCGGCAAAGGCCCCAAGCCCGACACCGGTGAAGCCGAAAAAAGCGGCCAGCATCAGAAAGCCACGCAGCATGAAGAACTCCAGTCAGACTCGATCAACAGGGTCTGTATAATGGCCCGCTCAACGGGTTCGGCCAAGCCATCTCTATGCTGCGTATCTATTTCCGTCGTTTCACGAAGGCCGTGCTCTGGTTCATGGGCGGCAGCGTATTGCTGGTGCTGATTTTCCGCGTGGTACCCCCACCGGGGACGGCCCTGATGGTCGAGCGCAAGATCGAATCCTGGTTCGACGGCGAACCCATCGACCTGCAACGCACCTGGAAGCCTTGGGAAGAAATCTCCGATGATTTGAAAGTCGCGGTGATTGCTGGCGAAGATCAGAAATTCCCGGAGCACTGGGGTTTTGACATCGGCGCGATCCGCGCAGCGCTGGCACACAACGAGCTGGGCGGTTCGGTACGCGGCGCCAGCACCCTGAGCCAGCAAGTCTCCAAAAACCTGTTCCTGTGGTCTGGCCGCAGCTGGCTGCGCAAGGGCCTGGAGGCCTGGTTTACCGGGCTGATCGAAGTGTTTTGGCCCAAGCAGCGGATTCTCGAGGTCTACCTCAATAGCGTTGAATGGGACGATGGGGTATTCGGCGCCGAAGCGGCGGCTCGACATCACTTTGGCGTGAGCGCAAAAGGCCTCAGCCGCCAGCAATCGAGCTTGTTGGCCGCCGTATTGCCAAACCCGCGAGTGTGGAGCGCCAGCCATCCGACCTCTTACGTGGCGCGGCGTGCAGGCTGGATACGGCGGCAGATGAGCCAGCTCGGGGGTGACAGTTACCTGGTGGGGCTGAATGATTCGCGCCGGGCACCTTGGTCCCAATAGTCGATCACAAATTTTTCGGACATCGAATATCCCTGTGGGAGCGAGCCTGCTCGCGAAAGCGATTGTTTCATCAACACTTATAGCGACTGACCTGGCGCATTCGCGAGCAGGCTCGCTCCCACATTGGTCTTGTGTGAATCAAGAACATCAGACACAAACAAAAACGCCCCGATCAATGATCGGGGCGTTTTTTATTGCCTTCGCGCAGGTTATGCGGCGATCGACAACTTGAGCTTGTTCATCGCGCTCTTTTCAAGCTGGCGAATACGCTCGGCCGAGACGTTGTACTTCTGCGCCAGGTCGTGCAGCGTGGCTTTTTCTTCTGCCAGCCAGCGCTGGTAGAGGATGTCACGGCTGCGGTCGTCCAGCACTTCCAGCGCTTCGTGCAGGTTGTGGTTGGAGTTGTCGCTCCAATCGGCATCTTCCAGTTGACGGGCCGGGTCGTACCGGTGGTCTTCCAGATAGTTGGCCGGCGACTGGAAAGCACTGTCGTCGTCAGCTTCGGCGGCCGGATCGAAGGCCATGTCATGGCCGGTCAGGCGGCTCTCCATCTCGCGCACTTCCCGCGGCTCCACGCCGAGGCTTTCAGCAACACGATGGACTTCCTCGTTGTTCAGCCAGGCCAGACGTTTCTTCTGACTGCGCAGGTTGAAGAACAGCTTGCGCTGGGCCTTGGTGGTCGCGACTTTCACGATCCGCCAGTTGCGCAGGATGAACTCGTGAATTTCAGCCTTGATCCAGTGCACGGCAAAGGACACCAGGCGCACGCCCATTTCCGGGTTGAAGCGTTTCACAGCCTTCATCAGGCCGACGTTACCTTCCTGGATCAGGTCAGCCTGAGCCAGACCGTAGCCGGAATAGCTACGGGCGATATGTACGACAAACCGCAGGTGGGCGAGCACCATCTGCCGAGCCGCCTCAAGATCCTGCTCATAATAGAGACTCTCGGCCAGTTCACGCTCCTGCTCCGGCGTCAGCAATGGAATGCTGTTCACCGTGTGCACATAGGCCTCCAGGTTCGCACCCGGGACCAGAGCATATGCAGGCTGCAAAGAATTGGTCATACGAAAAAACCTCCGACTTACATAACTCGTGCAGTTAAGCACTGCGAAAATTGACCGGAAACCGCTAAACAAGTTCCCACAAAAACTGAAAGGTCAATACGAGCAAAATGATATTACTTTGGCGCAAGCTCCCGCAGGTGGCGAGCGACTGCAATCCATGCACCGATATACCCTAACAGCACCGCGCCAAGCAAGAGAGACAGACCATCGGCTACCGGCACGCCGGCGAGAGCGAAATCACTGCCATACAAACCGGCCAGCCCCACCACCGCGTCGTTCAGCCAGTCAAGGCCGAACGCCAATACGCCCCAGGAAAGAATCCCCGCACCGAAGCCATAAAGCGCGCCCATATAAAGGAAGGGCCTGCGCACATAACTGTCAGTGCCGCCGACCAGTTTAATGACTTCTATCTCTGTGCGGCGGTTTTCAATATGAAGACGAATGGTATTGCCTATCACCAAAAGTAATGCAGAAACCAGAAGCACGGTCAGACCGAAGACAAAACGGTCACCCAGCTTGAGGATCGCTGCCAGACGCTCGACCCAGACTAAATCAAGCTGCGCCTGTTGTACCTTCGGCAGCTCGGAAAGTTTTTGTCTTAATGCTTCAAGTGCCGACTTGTCGATTTCCTTCGGCGTTACCAGCACGACGCCGGGCAACGGGTTTTCCGGCAGCTCCTTGAGCGCCTCGCCCAAACCGGACTGCTGCTGAAACTCCTCCAGCGCCTGATCGCGGCCCACATACTCGGCCTCCGCCACACCGGGCATGCCTTTGATCTGCTCACGCAACGCTTCGCCGTCAGCCGGACTGGCCTCGAGCTGCAAGTACAGCGAAATTTGCGCCGCGCGCTGCCAGGAACCACCCAGGCGCTCGACGTTACTTAGCAAAAGTGACAGGCCCATGGGCAAACTCAGGGCAACCGCCATCACCATGCAGGTGAAAAAACTGCCGATAGGTTGCTTGCCCAAACGACGCAAACTGTCCAGCAGGCTAGCGCGATGACTTTCGACCCAGGCGCGGAACAGCGTGGCGAAGTCCGGCCCATCGTCATCGTCGTGTTTTTTCTTCTGCGGCTGCGGATCGGCGGCTTTTGGAGCCACGCGCTCGGAAACCTTTGGACTGCGTGTCGCACTCATACGCCAGCCTCCCCGTCGCCAATCAATCGACCGCGCTGCAAGGTCAGCATGCGGTGGCGCATGCGCGCGATCAGGGCCAGGTCGTGACTGGCGATCAGCACGCTGGTGCCCAGACGATTGATGTCTTCGAACACGCCCATGATTTCCGCCGCCAGACGCGGGTCGAGGTTACCGGTCGGTTCGTCCGCCAACAGCAGGGCCGGACGATGAACGATGGCACGAGCGATACCGACGCGCTGTTGCTGGCCGGTGGAAAGATCGCCGGGATACAGATCGGTTTTGTCCGACAGTGCCACGCGCTCCAGGGCCGAATCCACGCGCTTGGCCACCTCGGCCTTGGACAGGCCGAGTATCTGCAGCGGCAGTGCGACGTTGTTGAATACGGTGCGATCGAACAGCAACTGGTGATTCTGGAACACCACACCGATTTGTCGGCGCAGGAACGGAATCTGGGCGTTGCTGATGGTGCTCAGGTCTTGCCCGGCCAGCAGCAGCTTGCCGCTCGTCGGGCGTTCCATGGCCAGCAACAGCCGCAACAAGGTGCTCTTGCCCGCACCGGAATGGCCGGTAACAAACAAGAACTCGCCACGACGGACTCGAAAGCTCAGCTCATGCAAGCCGACGTGACCGTTCGGATAGCGTTTACCGACCTGTTCGAAACGAATCATGAACGCTCCCGCTCGGCAAACAGTGCCTGGACAAAGGGTTCAGCTTCAAAAGTGCGCAAATCGTCGATGCCTTCGCCGACGCCGATGTAGCGTATCGGCAGGCCAAACTGCTTGGCCAGGGCGAAAATCACCCCGCCCTTGGCGGTACCATCGAGCTTGGTCAGCGCCAGGCCGGTCAATTCGACGGTCTGGTTGAACTGCTTGGCCTGGTTGATGGCGTTCTGGCCAGTGCCGGCGTCGAGCACCAGTAGCACTTCGTGTGGCGCATCGGCGTCGAGCTTGCCGATTACCCGGCGAACCTTTTTCAGCTCTTCCATCAGGTTGTCTTTGGTGTGCAGCCGGCCAGCGGTGTCGGCGATCAACACATCGATGCCACGGGCCTTGGCGGCCTGCACGGCGTCGAAGATCACCGAAGCAGAGTCAGCCCCGGTGTGCTGGGCAATGACCGGGATTTTGTTGCGCTCACCCCAAACCTGCAATTGCTCGACCGCCGCGGCACGGAAGGTGTCGCCGGCGGCGAGCATGACTTTCTTGCCTTCCAGTTGCAGCTTCTTCGCCAGCTTGCCGATGGTCGTGGTCTTGCCGGCACCGTTGACGCCGACGACGAGAATCACGAATGGCTTGGTCTGCGAGATGATTTTCAGGGGTTGCTCGACGGGCTTGAGCATCGCCGTCAGCTCGCCTTGCAAAGACTTGTACAGTGCATCGGAGTCAGCCAGTTCCTTGCGCGCGACCTTCTGGGTCAGGCGCTGGATGATCACCGAAGTCGCTTCGACACCGACGTCGGCGGTCAGCAAGCGAGTCTCTAGGTCATCAAGCAGGTCGTCATCGATGGCCTTCTTGCCCAGGAACAGGCTGGCCATCCCTTCGCCGATGCTGGCGCTGGTCTTGGACAGACCTTGCTTGAGGCGGGCAAAGAAACCGGCCTTGTTTTCTTCAGTACGCACAGGCTCCGACGGAGCTTCGACAGGTGCGACAGGTGCGGCGGCGACAGGCTCGATGATTGGTGCAGGTGCAGGTGCAGGTGCAGGTGCAGGTGCAGGTGCAGGCTCTGGCGCTTGAACAATCGGCGCAACCGGTGGAACAAATGCAGGAATCACGGGCTCAGGCGCTGGCGCCACAACCGGCTCAACCACCGGTGCCTGAGCCCGTTCAGGACTCGGCGCAGGAATCGGCGGTGTCACGTGCGGCGTCTGCTCATCTTCGACCAGGGCCACCGGCTCTTCCGCCACCGGCAAGGTCAGCCAGGGTTCGGCGACCGGAGCCACCGGCAATTCGGCTGCGATGTTGTTGACGGGCTCGGCGACCGGCGGCTGCACCGGCTCTGTAATGGGCAACACAGCCGGTGCAGGTTCGGCTTCCATAACCGGCGCGGGTGTTGGCTCAGGAAGTGGCTGTGGCTGTTCGACGACGGGTTCCTGCGGCTTTTTGCGCAGCCATCCGAACAGGCTTTTCTTTTCGCCAGCCGCAGCTGGGGTCTTCTTGTCGTCGTTGGAACCAAACATGGAGGACGGCTATCTCACGGTAGCGACGCGCCAATGGGCGCCCCGGCAAATAAATATTCGATGCAGAACAGACTGCAATTGACCCAGCTTGTTCACGCGCAACATTTTGTCGAGGGGCTCATCGGCGCCTCAGGAAATCGATTTCTCATAGGACTAAAGCAGCAAAATCGGCGAAAAAGCAGAACTCGGGTGATAAATATCCACCTTTCGTCGAAAACCCTTTCAACCTGATCAAGCATAAAGGCCTGATAGGCGTGGCCGCCGCTAAAACGGATCAGTATCCTAGCACCCTCTCGCCCGCTGACGCTAAGACCAAGCGGGCAGCCCAACAGGTTTAAAAACGAATGAATGCTCTAGCCCGCCGCGCCGCAGGCCTGCTGCTCAGCACAGTTTGTCTGCCCCTCTCGGCCCTGGCTGCCGATCCGCAACCCACCCACGAGTTCACCCTCGACAACGGCTTGAAGGTCGTCGTGCGCGAAGACCATCGTGCGCCGGTGGTGGTTTCCCAGGTCTGGTACAAGGTTGGCTCCAGCTACGAGACGCCGGGTCAGACCGGTTTGTCCCACGCCCTGGAACACATGATGTTCAAGGGCAGCGAGAAAGTCGGCCCTGGCGAAGCGTCGCTGATCCTGCGCGACCTCGGCGCCGAAGAAAATGCCTTCACCAGCGATGACTTCACCGCCTATTACCAGGTGCTGGCCCGCGACCGCCTGGGCGTCGCCTTCGAGCTGGAGGCCGACCGCATGGCCAGCCTGCGGCTGCCGCCCGACGAGTTCGCCCGCGAGATCGAAGTCATCAAGGAAGAACGTCGCCTGCGGACCGACGACAAGCCAATGGCCAAGGCCTACGAACGCTTCAAGGCCATGGCCTACCCGGCCAGCGGCTATCACACCCCGACCATCGGCTGGATGGCGGACCTGGACCGCATGAAGGTCGAAGAGCTGCGCCGCTGGTATGAATCCTGGTACGTGCCGAATAACGCCACCCTGGTGGTGGTCGGCGACGTGACCCCGGACGAAGTCAAAGCCCTGGCACAACGTTACTTCGGCCCTATCGCCAAGCGGGATGTGCCGTCGGCGAAGATTCCGCTGGAACTGGCCGAACCCGGCGAGCGCAAGATCACCCTGCACGTGAAGACCCAACTGCCCAGCCTGATGCTCGCGTTCAACGTGCCGAGCATCGCCACGACCGAAGACAAACGCCTGGTGAATGCCTTGCGCCTGATCTCAGCCCTGCTTGATGGTGGCTACAGCGCACGCATCCCAACGCAACTGGAGCGCGGCGAAGAGCTGGTGTCCGGCGGTTCGTCGAGCTATGACGCCTACACCCGCGGCGACAGCCTGTTCACCCTCTCGGCAACGCCCAACAGCCAGAAAAAGAAAACCATCGAACAGGCCGAAGCCGGTTTATGGAAACTGTTGGAACAATTGAAAACCACCGCGCCATCCACTGAAGAACTGGAACGGGTGCGCGCGCAGGTCATCGCCGGTCTGGTATACGAGCGCGACTCGATCACCAGCCAGGCCACCGCCATCGGCCAACTGGAGACCGTCGGCCTGTCCTGGAAGCTGATGGACAGCGAACTCGCCGAACTGGAAAGCGTGACACCGGAAGATATCCAGAAAGCCGCCAAGCTGTATTTCACCCGCGAACGTCTCAGCGTCGCCCATGTACTGCCGGAGGAGACGACTCATGAGTGAACATAAAAAAACGCGCCGGGTCCTGTTCGGCCTGATCGCTGTCGCCCTGATCGGATCGGCCGGGTTCTATTTCACCCGGACCGGTGAGTCCAATGCCAGCGAAGCCCTGGACAAGGCCAAGGCCAGCCAGAAGCTGCAATCGCTGACCGAACTCAACGGCAAGGCACCAAGCCACCGCAAGCTCGACGTGCAGACATGGAATACCGCCGAAGGCGCCAAGGTGCTGTTTGTCGAAGCCCGTGAACTGCCCATGTTCGACATGCGCCTGATCTTCGCCGCCGGCAGCAGCCAGGACGGCAACGCCCCAGGCCTGGCATTGCTGACCAATGCCATGCTCAACGAAGGCGTGGCCGGCAAGGATGTCAGCGCCATCGCCCAGGGCTTCGAAGGCCTGGGGGCCGATTTCGGTAACGGCGCCTACAAAGACATGGCCGTTGCGTCCCTGCGCAGCCTCAGTGCCGTGGACAAGCGCGAACCGGCCTTGAAGCTGTTCGCCGAGGTCGTCGGCAAACCGACCTTCCCCGCCGACTCGTTTACCCGCATCAAGAACCAGATGCTGGCCGGCTTCGAATACCAGAAACAGAACCCTGGCAAACTGGCAAGCCTTGAACTGATGAACCGCCTGTATGGCGATCATCCGTACGCGCATGCCAGCGATGGCACGGCGAAAACCGTTCCGGCGGTGACCCTGACGCAGCTGCGTGCGTTCCACGAGAAGGCCTATGCAGCCGGCAACGTGGTCATCGCGCTGGTGGGCGATTTGTCCCGCGCCGAAGCCGAAGCCATTGCCGCACAGGTATCCACCGCCCTGCCCAAAGGGCCGGCCCTGGCGAAAATCGCGCAACCTGGCGAACCCAAGGCCAGCATCGGTCATATCGAGTTCCCGTCCAAGCAGACCAACCTGATGCTCGCGCAACTGGGCATCGACCGCGACGATCCGGATTACGCGGCGCTGTCCATGGGTAACCAGATCCTCGGCGGTGGCGGTTTCGGTACGCGCCTGATGAGCGAAGTGCGCGAGAAACGTGGCCTGGCTTATGGTGTGTACTCAGGTTTCAGTCCGATGCAGGCGCGTGGCCCGTTCATGATCAACCTGCAGACCCGCGCCGAGATGAGCGAAGGCACTCTGAAGCTGGTGCAGGACGTCCTCGCCGACTACCTTAAGACCGGCCCGACCGAAAAAGAACTCGACGACGCCAAGCGCGAACTGGCTGGCAGCTTCCCGCTGTCCACGGCCAGCAACGCCGATATCGTCGGCCAGCTGGGTGCGATTGGCTTCTACAATCTGCCCTTGAGTCATCTGGAAGACTTCATGCAACAGTCCCAGGACCTGACCGTCGAGCAAGTTAAAGCCGCCATGAACAAACACCTGAGCACGGACAAAATGGTCATCGTCAGCGCTGGCCCGACCGTGCCGCAAAAGCCGTTACCGGCCCCTACTGATAAACCTGCCGAGCAACCGCTCGGGGTTCCGGAGCATTAATGGCCACTCAATCGAAATCCAAAAAGCCCGTGCACAACGGCGTGAACCAGCTGCGCATCATCGGTGGCGAATGGCGCAGCCGCAAACTGAGCTTCCCCGATGCCCCGGGCCTGCGCCCGACGCCGGACCGGGTGCGTGAAACCCTGTTCAACTGGCTCGCACCCTACGTTCCCGGCGCCAAGGTACTGGACCCGTTCACCGGCAGCGGCGCGCTGTTCCTTGAAGCCTTGTCCCGAGGGGCAGCCATGGGCCAGGCGCTGGATGCCAGCAGCCTGGCAGTGTCCAGCCTCAAGGAACACCTGGGCACGCTGCGCTGCACCACCGGCCAGGTCCAGACCGCCGATGCCCTGCGCTATCTGGAAGGCCAGCCGGCAACGGCTTACGACCTGGTCTTCCTCGACCCACCGTTCAACCAGAACCTGCTGCCCGCCGTGTGCAAGCTGCTCGAAGAGCGCCAATGGCTGGCCGAGGATGCCTGGGTCTACACCGAGAGCGAAACCGCACCCTCGACCCTTGGCCTGCCGGGAAACTGGCGTCTGCACCGGGAACAAAAATCCGGGCGGGTCTATTATTCGTTGTGGCAACGTATGGCAGAGATCGCCGGCTGATCGACCGGTCTGAACAAGGCGCGCACCTGAAATCGGGTGTGCGCCACTGCTTCGAGAACAATCGTGCACCCTCCGTCAGAACGCTTCACTCCCGCCTTCGGCCTTGGCAACCCGCACTTGCAGACCTTGTGGGGACCGCTATGGCGCAAGACCACCCACATCGAACGCGAACGCGAGCGCCTGTGGCTGGAGGACGGCGATTTCCTCGATCTGGACTGGCACGGCCCGCACAGCGTCGATGCACCCTTGGTGCTCGTCCTGCACGGGCTGACCGGCTCATCGAATTCGCCCTACGTTGCCGGGATGCAAAAAGCCTTGGGCAACAAGGGCTGGGCCAGCGTTGCGCTGAATTGGCGCGGTTGTTCGGGCGAACCCAATCTATTGCCACGCAGTTACCATTCCGGCGCCAGTGAAGACCTGGCCGAAGCCATCAGGCACCTGCGGGCCAAGCGGCCTCTCGCGCCGCTGTATGCCGTCGGTTACTCCCTGGGCGGCAATGTCCTGCTCAAGCATTTGGGCGAAACCGGCAGTGACAGTGGCGTGCTCGGCGCGGTGGCGGTGTCGGTGCCGTTTCGCCTGGACCAATGCGCAGACCGTATCGGTCAGGGGTTTTCAAAGGTCTATCAGGCGCACTTCATGCGCGAGATGCTGGCCTATATCAAAAACAAGCAACGCCAATTCCAGCATGACGGGCACGAGGACGGCCTGGCCGCCCTGGCGGCACTGGGCTCGTTGGAAAACATGCGCACGTTCTGGGATTTCGATGGTCGGGTGACCGCACCCTTGAATGGCTTCGCCGACGCCGAGGACTACTACCGCCGCGCGTCGAGCCGCTACTTCCTCGGGGAAATTCGCACGCCGACCCTGATCATCCAGGCCGCCGACGACCCCTTCGTCTTTCCCCACAGCCTGCCGCTAGCGGATGAGTTGTCTCCCTGCACTCAGTTCGAATTGCAGGCCAAAGGCGGACATGTCGGATTTGTCGACGGCTCGGTCAGGCAGCCAGGTTACTACCTGGAACGGCGCATTCCCCAATGGCTGACGACTGCGGGACGCGAGTAGACCATGGACGTCGATCAGGGCGAATCGATCCACTTCTGGCAAACGGCGCCGTTGGCCGGGGTCGAATTGTTGTCGGCGCGCTACATCGAACACCGTTTCGCCCCCCATGTGCATGACGGTTACGTGATCGGCATGATCATGGCCGGGGCCCAGCGTTACCGCTATCGCGGCGCCGAGCACCTGGCCGGCAGCGGCACGCTGGTATTGATCAACCCCGACGAACTGCACACCGGCCACAAGGGCACGGAGGACGGCTGGTTGTACCGGGCGTTTTATCCGGACAGCGGGCAAATTCTGTCACTGTTGGCCGAACTCGAACTGCCGACCCACACCTTGCCGGCGTTCAGCGCCACGCTGTATCGCGACCTGGATCTGGTGAACGGTTTCTGCCAATTGCATCGTTTGCTGGAAAGCCCGACCACCGCGCTGCAGCAACAGACAGCATGGCGCGAACTGATGCTGTCGCTGCTGCAACGTCACGCAGCCGTTGCGGACGCTGGCAAACCGGGCAAGGAGCACCGCGCGGTGACGCTCGCCAAGGAGCTGCTGCACGCGCAACTGGCGGCACCGCCTTCGCTGGAAGAACTGGCGGCGGCGGTGAATCTGTCACCATTCCATTTCGCCCGTGTATTCCGTCGCGCCACGGGCATGCCGCCGCACACCTGGTTGATGCAACAGCGCATCGCCCGGGCGCGGGCGTTGCTGCAAGGCGGGTGCTTACCGTTGGAAGTGGCGACGCAACTGGGGTTTGCCGATCAGAGCCATTTGAGTCGGCAGTTCAAGCAGGTGTATGGGGTGGGGCCGGGGGCGTATCGAAGTGCGCGGCAATCACTGGCTACACATCTCTAATGTGGGAGCGAGCCTGCTCGCGAAGGCGGTGTGTCAGCCAACATCTCCGTCGGCTGATAGTCCGCTTTCGCGAGCCGGCTCGCTCCCACAGTGGATCAGTGTTTACTCGCCGGTAGCGATCCCGCGCGCCGGATCATTGATCCATTCACTCCACGACCCGGCATACAGCGAACCCAACGGATAACCCGCCAGACACAAGGCAAACAGGTTATGGCAGGCCGTGACGCCAGAACCGCAATACGCCACCAGATCATCTGGCGACCGATTGCCCAGTTTCGCGGCGAATCGCTGCTTGAGCTGATCGGCCGGCAGGAAACGCCCGTCGCTGCCCAGGTTGTCGGTGAACGCGGCGCATTGCGCGCCGGGAATATGCCCGGCAATCGGGTCAATCGGCTCCACTTCGCCTTTGAAGCGCGGCAAGGCGCGGGCGTCGAGCAAGGTCAGTTCGGGCTTGTCGAGGCGTTTCAGTAGCTGCTCGGCGCTGAGCAGCAACGAGGCATCCGGGGTTCCGGTAAAGGTGCCGCGAGTGATCGACGGCGGATCAAGGCTCAGGGGCAAACCTGCCGCATGCCAGGCCTTGAGCCCGCCATCGAGGATGAACACACCATCACGCTTGCCCAACCAGGCCAGCAACCACCAGGCCCGAGCCGCGTAGGCACCCGGACCGTCGTCGTACAAAACCACGTCACTGTCGCTGTTGATACCCCAGGCTTGCAGGCGCTCGATCAGGTCGGCCGGCTCGGGCAAAGGGTGGCGCCCAGTCACGCCCTTCTCCACTTTCCCACTGAGATCACGCTCAAGATCGGCAAAACTTGACCCCGCGATGTGGCCTTCGGCATAGCTGCGCTGACCGTAATCCGGGTCTTCGAGGGCAAAACGACAATCCAGAATCACCAGCCCCGGCTGCTCCTTTTTCAGGTCCAACGCTTGCGGGCTGATCAGTTGCGCAATGGGCATAACGGGCTCCTGTGATTAAACCGGATTTGGACCTTACTGTATTTCTTCCAGCGCCTGGGCCAGTGGTACGTAAAACTCTTCGAACAACGCGTTGACCGCCTCGCGCGCCTGATCCGTCACGAACCCGGCCTCCAGCACCAGCACCTGATAGACCCCGCGCTTGATCGCCTGCTCACTGAGGTGGCTGGAATTTTCCCGGGTAGTGCACAGAAAACGCACCCAGGACGTGAGGATGATCCAGGCATTGAGGGTCAGGGATTCAATCTGCACCCGGTCCATTTTCAGGATGCCGGCGTCGACGAAACCTTCGTAGATGTGCGTGCCCTGGATCAGGCAGCGCTGGGAAAAACGCCGGTAGCGCCCGGCCAGGTCCGGATCGCTGTCGAGCAAGTGCTCGAGGTCGCGATGCAGAAACCGGTAACGCCACATGGCCGACAGCAATTCCTTGAGGTAGAAGCGTTTGTCTTCCACCGTTGCCGCTCGCCCCTGGGGCGGGCGCAGGAAGCTGTCCACCAGGCTCTCGTACTCACTGAACAGCACGGCAATGATCGCCTGCTTGTTGGGGAAGTGGTAGTACAGGTTGCCCGGGGAAATTTCCATGTGGGCAGCAATATGGTTGGTGCTGATGCTGCGCTCGCCCTGCTGGTTGAACAGCTCCAGGCTGTTCTGCACGATGCGCTCGCTGGTTTTTATCCGTGGGGCCATGGCTTGAGCTTAAATTCGGAGTGCGTTGAGGGGCATCTTACGACCTATCCGGACAGGGATAAAACAAAGCTGCGCCAGGATGTCATTTGACTTTATAGAGCATAGACTCTAAAAAGTGCCTAATTACAATAAAACCGGAGCCGACCATGACTGCTGAAATCTCCTACCTGCAAGATCTGCAGCATCCTCTGGAAGAGCTTCAATCCCTGTTCAATGCGCAACGCGCTGCCTACGCCGCCAACCCCATGCCACCGGCGGCCCAACGCCAGCAATGGCTGAAGGCATTGCGTGAGTTGCTGAACAACGAACGTCAGGCCCTGATCGATGCGATCAGCCAGGATTTCAGCCACCGCAGCGCCGATGAAACCCTGCTCGCCGAACTGATGCCCAGCCTGCACGGCATTCATTACGCCAGTCGGCACCTCAAAGGCTGGATGCGTCCATCGCGGCGCAAGGTTGGCGTAGCCTTCCAACCGGCCTCGGCCAAAGTGGTTTACCAGCCGCTGGGCGTGGTCGGGGTGATCGTGCCCTGGAACTATCCGTTGTATCTGGCCATCGGCCCATTGGTCGGTGCGTTGTCGGCGGGCAATCGGGTGATGCTCAAGTTGAGCGAATCGACCCCCGCCACCGGTTTGCTGTTCAAGGAACTGCTGGGGCGCATCTTTCCCGAAGACTTGGTTTGCGTAGTACTGGGTGAAGCCGATATCGGTGTGGCTTTTTCAAAGCTGCGTTTCGATCATTTGCTGTTCACCGGCGCCACCAGCATCGGCAAGCACGTGATGCGTGCGGCGGCAGAGAACCTGACGCCGGTGACCCTGGAACTGGGCGGTAAGTCCCCGGCCATCGTGTCCCGTGACGTGCCCCTCAAGGATGCCGCTGAACGCATCGCTTTCGGCAAAACCCTCAACGCGGGGCAAACCTGCGTGGCGCCGGACTATGTCCTCGTGCCAGAGGACCGTGTCGGCGCGTTCGTCGAGACTTATCGCCAGGCGGTTCGCGGCTTTTATCCGACGCTGGCTGATAACCCGGACTACACCGCGATTATCAATGACCGACAACTGGCGCGGCTCAATGGCTACCTCAGCGACGCCACCAGCAAAGGCGCGCTGCTGGTTCCGCTGTTCGAGCAGGGTCAGGGTCGCCGTATGGGGCATAGCCTACTGCTCAATGTCAGCGATGACATGACGGTGATGCAGGACGAAATCTTCGGCCCGCTGCTGCCGATCGTGCCGTACAAGGATCTGGATCAAGCATTTTCCTACATCAACCAGCGCCCTCGGCCACTGGCGCTGTATTACTTTGGTTACGACAAGCGCGAGCAAAGCCGCGTACTGCATGAAACCCATTCCGGCGGTGTGTGCCTCAACGACACGCTGCTGCACGTCGCCCAGGATGACATGCCGTTCGGTGGCATCGGCGCCTCGGGCATGGGCCATTACCACGGCCACGAGGGTTTCCTGACCTTCAGCAAGGCCAAGGGCGTCTTGATCAAACAACGTTTCAATGCAGCGAAACTGATCTACCCGCCGTACGGAAAATCCATCCAGAAACTGATCCAGAAGCTGTTCATCCGCTAACGCTCAACGCCATCGGGTAAAAACAATAATGAGCCCAAGCCTGTCCGATACCCCCGCGCTGTCACGGCGCGGCCTGCTCAAATTCAGCCTCGGTGCGAGCGCCTTTCTTGCCACTGCCGGGCTGGGGGCCAGCCTCAGTGGCTGTTCGTCGAACGTTGCCGCCAGTGGTTTTGCGGCGCTGCGCAGTGGCGACCTGCTGTTTTTACGCGCACTAATTCCGGTGATGCTTGATGGCGCCGTGGCCGCTGGACAGATGCCCAGCGCTGTCGAAGGCACCTTGAAAAGCCTGGATGACAGCCTCGATCACTTGTCGCCGGAAATGCTCAAGCTGACCCGTCAGCTGTTCGATGTGCTGGGCATGGCCGTGACACGTGGGCCACTGACGGGCATTTGGGGCAGCTGGGAAAACGCCAGCGCCGCTGATATCCGGCACTTCCTCGATCGCTGGGAGAACAGCTCGCTGAGTCTGCTGCGCATGGGCCACAGCTCATTACTGCAACTGGTGATGATGGCCTGGTACGGGCGCAAGGAGTCGTGGGCGCATTGCGGGTATCCCGGGCCGCCAACCGTCTGAAACCGTGTCGCCCCCTTCGCGAGCAGGCTCGCTCCCACAGGGGATCGCATAACCCTTTGTGGGAGCGAGCCTGCTCGCGAAGACGGCCGAATGAACACCGCTGATCCAAACCATAACAACAAGAGAACCCGAGAATGCCCGTACCCGACCCGTTCCGCGAAGGCATGGCCCGTGGCTGGAAAACCCATGACGGCTCACAACTGACCCAGGACCTGACCCTCGAAGCGGATATCGCCATCATCGGCAGCGGTGCCGGTGGCGGGACCACGGCGGAAATACTCAGCGCCGCCGGCTACAAAGTGCTGCTGATCGAAGAAGGCCCGCTCAAGACCAGCACCGACTTCAAATTGCTCGAAGACCAGGCCTACGCCAGCCTCTACCAGGAAGGCATCGGCCGGATGAGCAAGGACGGTGCGATCACCATCCTCCAGGGGCGAGCGGTAGGCGGTACTACGTTGATCAACTGGACCTCGAGCTTCCGCCCCCCCGAGCCGACCCTGGAACACTGGGCCAAAGAGCACAACGTGAAGGGGCACAGCCCGGCTGAAATGGCGCCGTGGTTCGAGAAAATGGAGCAACGCCTGGGCATCGCACCGTGGATGGTTCCACCCAACGCCAACAACGATGTGATTCGTAAAGGCTGTGAAAAGCTCGACTACAGCTGGCACGTGATCCCGCGCAACGTACGCGGCTGCTGGAACCTCGGCTACTGCGGCATGGGCTGCCCGGTCAACGCCAAGCAATCGATGCTGGTCACCACCATTCCCGCTGCCCTGGAAAAGGGTGGGGAGTTGCTCTACCTGGCCCGTGCCGAAAAACTTCTCATCAGCGGTGACAACGTTACCGGGCTGCACTGCGTGGCGATGGACGCACGCTGCGTCGAGCCCACGGGGCGCAGCATTACGGTCAAGGCACGGCATTACGTGCTGGCCGGCGGCGGGATCAACAGCCCGGCTCTGCTGTTGCGCTCCGACGCGCCCGATCCGCACAAACGCCTGGGCAAACGGACGTTCCTGCACGTGGTGAACATGTCCGCCGGGCAGTTCGACGAAGTAATCAACCCGTTTTACGGAGCGCCGCAGTCGATCTACTCCGACCATTTCCAATGGCTGGACGGCACCACCGGCAAGATGGGCTACAAGCTGGAGGTACCGCCGCTCCACCCCGCGCTGGCGGCGACGCTGCTAGGTGGCTTCGGCCAGGAAAATGCGCAGCACATGGCCAACCTGCCGCACACCCACGCCATGCTGGCGTTGCTGCGTGACGGTTTCCACCCGGACAGCCCGGGCGGCAGCGTCGAACTGCGCGGTGACGGCACGCCGGTACTCGATTACCAGGTTTCACCCTATGTTTGGGAGGGGTTGCGCCGGGCGTTCCACAGCATGGCCGAGATCCAGTTCGCCGGTGGCGCCAAAGCCGTGATGCCGATGCATGCCGATGCGCACTACGTGAAAACCCTGGGCGAAGCGCGCACGCTGATCGATAGCCTGAGCCTGGAGTTGTACCGCACGCGACTGGGCAGCGCCCACGTGATGGGCGGTTGTGCCATGGGCGAAGACGCAAAAAGCGCCGTAACCGACAGCCTCGGCCGACACCATCAACTGGGTAATCTGTCGATCCACGACGGCTCGCTGTTCCCCACTAGCATTGGCGCAAACCCGCAATTGTCGGTCTATGGACTGACGGCACAACTGGCCACTTCCCTGGCTGAACGTTTGAAAAATCCATGAAAAAGACGAATATTCCTATCGTCTATAGTGCTTTCTTACCCAACAGGCGACTTGGCCGACCGGTAAGGCTGCGATACCATCCGACTCCCCAACGCACTCCCGCCAGGACGACGCGATGAACCGAGTGTTGTACCCAGGTACCTTCGACCCTATTACCAAGGGCCATGGCGATCTGGTCGAACGCGCCGCGCGCCTGTTCGATCACGTGATCATTGCTGTCGCCGCCAGCCCGAAGAAAAACCCGTTGTTTCCGCTGGAACAGCGTGTGGAACTGGCCCGCGAGGTCACTAAACATTTGCCGAACGTTGAAGTCGTCGGCTTCTCGACACTGCTGGCGCACTTCGCCAAAGAGCAGAACGCCAACGTATTCCTGCGTGGTTTGCGCGCGGTTTCGGACTTCGAGTACGAGTTCCAGTTGGCCAACATGAACCGGCAACTGGCGCCGGATGTGGAAAGCCTGTTTCTTACCCCGTCCGAACGTTATTCGTTCATTTCCTCGACGCTGGTCCGTGAAATTGCAGCCCTGGGCGGCGATATCACCAAGTTCGTACACCCTGCGGTGGCGGATGCCCTGACCCTGCGATTCAAGAAGTAGCCACCGCTCAATCGGCGCCCGCGTGCACTACGGGCGCCAATGCGGCACAATTACGGGCATTGATATATTACGCCCGGGCCTGCCGCCCCGGCTGGAGTTAGCATGTCCCTGATCATCACCGACGATTGCATCAACTGCGACGTCTGCGAACCCGAGTGCCCGAACGCCGCCATTTCCCAAGGCGAAGAGATCTATGTGATCGACCCGAACCTGTGCACGCAATGTGTCGGCCACTACGACGAACCGCAGTGCCAGCAGGTCTGCCCGGTGGATTGCATTCCGCTGGACGAAGCCCATCCGGAGACTGAAGAGCAGTTGATGGAGAAGTACCGGAAGATTACCGGTAAGGCTTGAGTGTTGGGTTGCCTGAGCCGACGCCTTCGCGAGCAGGCTCGCTCCCACAGTAGATTCAGGGTGTTCCCACATTTTGATTAACAACACAGATCAAATGTGGGAGCGGGCTTGCTCGCGAAAGGGCCATCAGCCACACCGAAAAGGTAACTGGCTTCACTCCCGCTGCTCAAACCCCTCCCCGACACACCCCAGACACCGAGCAAACGCCGCTTTCGCCGGGTCGACTACCAGCGCCTGCCCCGCATCCCCCACCCCACCGCCAAACGCGGTAAAGGGCAGCGACACCACAAACACACCCGCGCCGATCACCGTCGCCGCGACCAGCAACGGCCGGGCAATCAGCAGATCGCCAATCATGGCGTACGCAGGCGGATTCTGAATGGTGTAAAGCGGATCGCCGCTGCCACTGCTGGCGACGGCTGAAGTGCCGATGCTCAGCAGCAACGCGACGACAAGGGTTTGAAACAGCTTCATGGCGCGGTCCTTCGGCTGGACAGTCAGAACACTGACTATAGACCGTCGGCGTTTCAGCTCTGGCAGCGTGGACAGAAGACGCTGGCACGCTGCCCGAGCTTCACTTCTCGCAACTCGGTGCCACATACCTTGCAAGGTTCGGCGCCTCGACCGTACACAAACAGTTCCTGCTGGAAGTAGCCCGGCTGACCGTCACCCCCGATGAAGTCCCGCAGCGTAGTACCGCCACGCTCGATGGCGGCGGCCAGGATGCGTTTGATCTCGATCGCCAGCTTCAGGTACCGCGCACGGGAAATGCCCTTGGCCTCGCGACGCGGATCGATACCGGCGGCGAACAGCGCTTCGGTGGCGTAGATGTTGCCGACGCCCACCACCACCGCGTTGTCCATGATGAACGGCTTGACCGCCATCGAACGCCCGCGGGACAGCTGGAACAGACGGTCACCGTCGAACAGGTCGGTCAGCGGCTCCGGCCCCAGGCGAATCAATAACTCGTGGTGCAGAGGATCGAGGCTCCAGAGCATCGCGCCAAACCGGCGTGGGTCGGTATAGCGCAGGGCCAGGCCCGACTCCAGTTCGATGTCCACGTGCTCGTGCTTGGCGGCAGGCGTGCCAACCTCTACCAGACGTAAATTCCCCGACATGCCCAAGTGGCTGATCAAGGTGCCGACTTCGGCATTGATCAGCAGGTACTTGGCGCGGCGCTCCACCAGCACGATGCGCTGGCCGGACAGGCGCACATCCAGGTCCTCGGGAATCGGCCAGCGCAAACGACGATCGCGCACGATCACCCGGCTGACGCGCTGCCCTTCCAGATGCGGAGCAATGCCGCGACGGGTGGTTTCGACTTCTGGCAGTTCAGGCATGGTGGTACTCGAATCAGGCTTTCGAAAAAGAAGAGGGTACGCTACTCAGCGGTGTGTGCCGAGGTCGCGGATCGTCTGCTTGAGGGTTTCGAAGTCGTAGTCCGAGAGGCCGACGTAATCGAGCACCAGATGCCCGATGCTGTCCCATTCATGGTCTTCGGTCTGGTTGCCCAATACCCGGTAAGACGCACAAATGTGCTCGGCCATCTTCAGGATCGCCAGCAGGTTCTTCAGCGTGCTGTTGCGCGAAGACTCATCGCTGAATATCGCCAGGGCATTGTGGTGATTGGCGATCGCGGCCGTGACGTGGTCCGGCAGACGCCAGGACTTGGCCGTGTAATAACCGACCACGGCGTGATTGGTATTGAACACCTGGTTCTCGGTGTCCACCACGCGGCAGTCGGGGCCGGCGTTGGCGTACGCCTGTTCCAGCACCGTCATGTAGTCGGGGAAACGCTGGAGCATCAGCGGCACGCCACAGTCGTGGAACAGACCCAGGGCATAGGCTTCGTCGCAGGCCTGGGCACCGATACGCTTGGCCAGGGTCAGGCAGGTCATCGCGACGTCCTGGGCGGTGTCCCAGAAGCGGTTCAAGGTGACGATGGTCTCGTCGTTCATCTCGCCCTTAATCGACTGCGCGTTGATCAGGTTGATGATCGAGCGACTGCCCAGCAGATTCACCGCGCGCTCGATCGAGGCGATCTTGTTGGTCAACCCGTAATACGGCGAATTGACGATTTTCAGCAAGGAACCGGAGAGCCCTGGATCCTGGGAGATCAGCTTCGCGATCACATCCAGATCCGGGTCGGGCATGTATTGCTCCATCTGCAGGTCCACCATGATCTGCGGCTGGGGCGGCACACTGATGCCTTGCAGGGATTGCTGAATCTGTTCGGGAGTTAACTCTTGGGACATATGTACACACTCTGGGCCAGGCGCAGATTCTAGCTTCTAAATATTGGATCCGACATACAAGCGAGCAGATCGCGGAAACTTTCATCTATTTGAAAGCGCTTTCGCGAGCAGGCTCGCTCCCACATAGAATCTGCATTGACCCACGCCAATGTGGGAGCGAGCCTGCTCGCGAAGGGGCCATCAGCGTTTCATCGCCCATCAACCCCTCCACAGGCTCCAACACGCTATACTCCCGCTCTTTTTTCCGGAGCGACGTCATGTCCCTGCCTAGCCTGCGCCTCAAAGCCAACGCCGACCGTCGTCTGCGCAACGGTCATTTGTGGGTCTACAGCAACGAAATCGATGTAGCCGCGACCCCGTTGCACGGCTTCAAGGCCGGCGATCAGGCGATCCTCGAAGCCGCCGGCGGCAAGCCGCTGGGCATCGTCGCCATGAGCCCGAACAACCTGATCTGCGCACGCGTGCTGTCGCGCGACATCAAGCTGCCGCTGGACAAGTCGCTGCTGGTGCACCGTCTGAACGTGGCCCTGTCGCTGCGCGATCGCCTGTTCGACAAGCCGTTCTATCGCTTGGTCTACGGCGATTCCGACCTGCTGCCGGGCCTGGTGGTCGATCGTTTCGGTGACATCCTGGTGGTGCAGATCGCTTCGGCGACCATGGAAGCCCATAAAGACGACGTGATCGCGGCGCTGACCCAAGTGCTCAAGCCAAGCGGCATTCTGTTCAAGAACGACTCCGCCGCCCGTGACGCCGAAGGCCTCAACCGCTACGT
This sequence comes from Pseudomonas sp. C2B4, assembly GCF_013359695.1. Lineage (GTDB taxonomy): Bacteria > Pseudomonadota > Gammaproteobacteria > Pseudomonadales > Pseudomonadaceae > Aquipseudomonas. Next base: position 31,910 of record NZ_JABFMU010000002.1, on the reverse strand, counting down.
CGAAACCGTGTTCGGCCTGGTGCCGGAGTGGGTGGCGCTGGAAGAAAACGGCGTGAAATTCGAAGCACCGGTCATCCAGGGCCAGAAAACCGGCTGGTTCTACGACCACCGCATGAACCGCGCGCGCCTGGCACCTTATGCCAAGGGCAAGCGCGTACTGGACCTCTACAGCTACATCGGTGGCTGGGGCGTTCAGGCTGCCGCATTCGGCGCCAGCGAAGTGTTCTGCGTCGATGCCTCGGCCTTCGCCCTCGACGGCGTGGAGCGCAACGCCGCGCTGAACGGTTTTGCCGAGAAGATGACCTGCATCGAAGGCGACGTGTTCGAAGCCCTGAAAGAGCTCAAAGCCAGCGAAGAACGTTTCGACGTGATCGTGGCCGACCCGCCGGCGTTCATCAAACGCAAGAAAGACATGAAAAACGGCGAAGGCGCCTACCGCCGCCTGAACGAGCAAGCCATGCGCCTGCTGACCAAGGACGGCATCCTCGTCAGCGCCTCCTGCTCGATGCACCTGCCGGAAGACGACCTGCAAAACATCCTCCTGACCAGCGCCCGTCACCTGGACCGCAACATCCAGATGCTGGAGCGTGGCGGCCAGGGCCCGGACCATCCGGTGCATCCGGCGATTGCTGAGACGCGTTACATAAAGAGCATTACTTGCCGGTTGCTGCCGAATAGCTAAGGATTACTCCTATCCTGATGATCGTTCGTACGTATGTGCGGGCGATCATATGACTACCATTTTCGCTTAAAAATAATTCAATCTTATTAGCAACTTAACTAAAACAATAAACTCTTAGGAATTGCCCCACACTTTTCCAAGAAATACCCTACACCATTTCAATTGACCTCAATCCAGCCAAGTCTATTATCCCTCTCACCACTTGAAACATAGTGGTAGACATAAAACCTTTACTGGAGATTTAACCATGAAAGAAGTTAAGCTCGAGCACAAAGCAGCCACACATCATCACGCCATGCTCTGCACTCCTAAATAACAACAAAGGAAAAGCCGGACCTTCAACAAAAGGACCGGCTTTTATTTAGGAGCCCCATATGCAGCTTAATCCCTACATCTTCCTACTCCCCAAACCACCTCGCCTGTTCATATGGAACTACAAGTCTCATGAACAATTCGAAATTGATACAGATCATGCTGACCGATTAATACAGCTTATTGAGCAAACCTCGCTATTTGATGCCAGCCATCCAATAGATGCAGAGTTTCTTGCTGCCGGCGTCTTTGTGGATCAGCCATTGCCTCTCAATGAATGGTGTTGGGATGACCTTTCCAAAATTTTTCACATTGGCACCAAGAACCTGAATTTTGGCGATATTCCACAGAACCCAAAAGAATGGGCCGAGCACTACTTTATTCATTGCCAGGAAGTCATGGGCAGGCAGGCACCACCCCATCACCCGCTCTCTCATCTCTCACGAGAAAACATGCTATGCCTGCCAGTCCCTTTGACGAATACAGTTCAGGAAGATTGGGCACTCAATCAAGCCTTGCTGCAACGAAAAACCTGTCGTTCGTTTCTGACCAAGCCTGTAACGCTGGATGACGTCAGCACTCTTCTATACCACAGCCTCGGTTATTTGAAGGAGCGAGAGAATGACACCAACGACCTTACGTCGGACATGTTAAAAGCGAGACGAAGTAGCCCTTCAGGCGGAGGTCTGAACGCAAGCGAAGGATACTTATACGCCTATAACGTCAAAGATTTGGACCCGGGAATTTATTACTACCACCCAGATGCTCACGCCTTGAAATTACTGAGTCGTCTCAAGGAACCCCTGGGTTCACTTCTTCAAGGACAACACTTTATAGACAATATCCCCTTTGGAATTTTCATCACATCACGACTGGATAAAATGTGGTGGAAGTATCGACACTCACAAGCCTACCGGGTTGCCTTGCTAGAAGTTGGCCATATCTCACAAACAATACAGTTATGCGCGACCTCTTTTGGATTGAAAACGTGGATAACTGCAGCCCTCACCGAATCAAAAATAGAAAAACAAATAAACCTTAGCGATTATTCCGAGCAGGTTTTTTTATTTGTTGGTGCAGGACACAGCGATGGCGAGGCGTATTGCAAGGAGTTAACTGATCTATTGAAGCAAAAATAACAAAAACCACTCCACCTTCCGGAAATAAAAATAATGTCTGGCATTTCACACACCAAGGCACGCGACAAAATCACAAATCAAAAACTATCCCGCTTCACCCTCATAACTTGCATTTCATTGATCAGCTTCTTCCCACTCAACATCCTGCTTCCCTCATTTCCTGCGTTGGCACAGGAATTCAACACATCAACTGTAGATATCGCCCTTACCGTTAGCTTGTTTACACTGATTTTTTCAGTTTCGCAGTTTTTTACCGGCCCCTTTTCGGACAAGTGGGGGCGTAAGGAGGTCATTCTCGGATGCCTCATCCTTTCTGCAATAGGTGCAATGGGCTGCACATTGGCTAAGGATTACTGGAGTTTTCTATTCTTTCGCTCCGTTCAAGCGTTGGGATGTGGGTTCTTCGTCCTGGGCCACGCACTGGTCGAAGACTTGTTCGAAGAAAAGGACCGCGCTCGGGTACGCATTTATTACATGACTCTAAGTGGCTCCTTTGTCGCGCTGTCTCCCCTGCTAGGTTCCTGGCTGCAAAACACCTTCGACTGGAAAGGCAGTTTCTATGCATTTTCCCTAATGGCACTCGGCATTTTCATACATGCTCAACTCATTTTGCCCCCCGCATCGAATGCCCCTGAACGTGAACCTATTTCAACCCTCCGCACCTTGAAAACTATCCTGGGGAATCGAGACTTCCTTCGCTACTGGTGGATCGCCGCGCTGGTCTTCTCCTGCTATTTCGCCCTGATCAGCGTAACTCCGCTGATTTTCATGGATGACTTCAAACTTTCCGAATCCCAATACGGATTGGTGTTGATGGCGTGGCCTACGTCTTCGGCGGCGTACTGGCTTCAGCAGCACAGAGGCACATATCCCTCGAAAGACAAATCAATATCGGCTTGAGTTTGCTCTGTGTCGCTGGCCTGACGTTAGGCTTGGTTGTGAGTTTAGAGGCAATGACCACTGTCACATTGCTTTTTCCAATGATAATCAGCGCATTGGCCGTCACACTTGTGCGGCCGGCAGCCATTTCTGCCGCGATGCTCCTGTTTTCCAGTAAAGCCGGAACTGCTGCATCCGCAGGCAACTCCATTATGTTTGTCACCGCAGCAGTCACCAGTGCCGCTCTTGCACAAGCCAACGATCATTTAATGATCGCCATAGCCATCGGTTTCATTGGTCTCAGCCTTTGGGGGTTGCTGACAAATACGAGGATAGGGCGCTGATTGAGTACCTGCGGACACTGAGCCGAAGGCGCCGAATATAAAGAAGCGAAAAACAGAAACGCTCATCAGCCCAAATCAACCGCACCATTCCCTCCAGCCGCCAGCCGTGTAGAATCGCGAACATTCATCGCCAGTCATCCCCGGCGGGTTTATGAGCTCAAGCTGAAGCGCGCGGCGATCCCGCAAAGTTATCGGCAACCTATGGACACACGGCCATTTCCGAGTACTCCAGACGTCACTAGAAGCTCACTTCCCTTTTGATACCTGATTAGCCGCCCGGAGTGCTTCATGCCTGATTACCGCTCGAAAACATCCACCCACGGCCGCAACATGGCCGGTGCCCGCGCACTGTGGCGCGCCACGGGGATGAAAGATGACGACTTCAAAAAGCCGATCATCGCCATTGCCAACTCCTTCACCCAGTTCGTACCGGGCCACGTCCACCTCAAGGACCTGGGCCAACTGGTCGCCCGCGAAATCGAACGCGCTGGCGGTGTGGCAAAAGAATTCAACACCATCGCGGTCGATGACGGCATCGCCATGGGCCACGACGGCATGCTCTATTCGCTGCCGAGCCGCGAGATCATCGCCGACTCCGTCGAATACATGGTCAATGCCCACTGCGCCGACGCCATCGTCTGCATCTCCAACTGCGACAAGATCACCCCTGGCATGCTGATGGCCGCCCTGCGCCTGAACATCCCGGTGATCTTCGTCTCCGGCGGCCCGATGGAAGCCGGCAAGACCAAACTGGCCAGCCACGGTCTCGACCTGGTCGACGCCATGGTGATCGCCGCCGACTCCAGCGCTTCTGACGAGAAGGTTGCCGAGTACGAGCGCAGCGCCTGCCCGACCTGCGGTTCGTGCTCCGGCATGTTCACCGCCAACTCGATGAACTGCCTGGTTGAAGCCCTGGGCCTGGCCTTGCCGGGCAACGGTTCGACCCTGGCCACCCACAGCGACCGCGAGCAGCTGTTCCTGCAGGCCGGCCGCACCATCGTCGAGCTGTGCAAGCGTTACTACGGCGAGAACGATCAGTCGGTACTGCCGCGCAACATCGCCAACTTCCAGGCGTTCGAAAACGCCATGACCCTGGACATCGCCATGGGCGGTTCCACCAACACCATCCTGCACTTGCTGGCCGCCGCCCAGGAAGCCGAGATCGATTTCGACCTGCGCGACATCGACCGTCTTTCGCGCAACGTGCCGCAACTGTGCAAGGTCGCGCCGAACATCCAGAAGTACCACATGGAAGACGTGCACCGTGCCGGCGGGATCTTCAGCATCCTCGGTTCGCTGGCCCGTGGCGGCCTGCTGCATACGCAGTTGCCGACCGTCCACAGCCGCAGCATGGAAGAAGCCATCGCCAAGTGGGACATCACCCAGACCGACGACGAAGCGGTGCATCACTTCTTCAAGGCAGGTCCTGCGGGCATCCCGACGCAAACCGCGTTCAGCCAGTCGACCCGTTGGGAAACCCTGGACGACGATCGTGAAAACGGCTGCATCCGCAGTGTCGAGCACGCCTACTCGCAAGAAGGTGGCCTGGCCGTGCTGTACGGCAACATCGCGCTGGACGGTTGCGTGGTGAAAACCGCGGGCGTCGATGAGTCGATCCACGTGTTCGAAGGCAACGCCAAGATCTTCGAAAGCCAGGACAGCGCCGTGCGCGGCATCCTCGCCGACGAAGTGAAGGAAGGCGACATTGTCATCATTCGCTACGAAGGTCCGAAAGGTGGCCCGGGCATGCAGGAAATGCTGTACCCGACTTCGTACCTGAAATCCAAAGGCCTGGGCAAAGCCTGCGCCCTGCTCACCGACGGCCGTTTCTCCGGCGGCACCTCGGGCCTGTCCATCGGCCACGCCTCGCCTGAAGCCGCTGCTGGTGGCGCAATTGGCCTGGTGCAGGACGGCGACAAGGTGCTGATCGACATTCCGAACCGCTCGATCAACCTGTTGATCAGCGACGAAGAACTGGCCGCGCGCCGCGTCGAGCAGGACAAGAAAGGCTGGAAGCCCGTGGAAGTGCGTCCACGTAAAGTGACCACCGCCCTGAAGGCCTACGCCCTGCTGGCGACCAGCGCCGACAAGGGTGCTGTGCGTAACAAGGCGATGCTGGACGGGCTGTAAGCCTTAACCGTCGCACAAAAAAATACCCCGCCAACTGCGGGGTATTTTTGTTTCTACCGGTCACCTTTCACCTGTAGGAGCGAGCCTGCTCGCGATGGACGACAGAGCGCTGCGGGGTGTCAGGTTTCCCGCGTCATCGTTAACGACCATCGCGAGCAGGCTCGCTCCTACAGTGAATCAAAATCCTTACTGGATCTCTTCAGGCTTCACGATCACCCAGTTCTTGTCCGCCGTCACCGCCAACCCTTCCTTGGCCTGTGCCGCGGCGTTCTTGGCCATCATGCCTTGGATCTGGGTCATGTACTTGTCCTTGCGGTTGACCCATAGGTGGATGCCGCCCTTGGCCACGTCGACATCGTGGAACAGCATGTAGCCGTCGCTGCTCGGAGTATCGCCACCAACGAGGACCGGCTTTTTCCATTCATCGATGTAGGTCAGGATCGCCGCGTGCTTGCCGGCCATCCAGGTTGCCGGGGTCCACAGGTACGGGGTCAGTTCCAGGCCGAGGTTGGCCTTCTCGTCATACTTGCCGGCGGTAATTTGCTTGCGCGCCGTGGTCAGTTCGCCAGTCTTCTGGTCCTTGAGCAGCAATGACACGCCGATGACGTTCTGCGGTTTGACGTTGTAGCCGTACTTCGGATCGGCCGCGACCATGCGCACCAGTTCTTCGGAGGCGGCGGTCATCACGTAGACCTCGATGCCGTTTTCCATGAGCTTGTTGTAGAGCTCTTGCTGGCCAGTGAAGATCTTCGGCGGGTTGACGTCGAGTTTCTTGACCACATCGCCTTCGTAATAAGTGGCCGGCACCGGTTTGCCGGAGGCCATCATCTCGTCCACGTAGCCCTTGAGTTCCTTGAGCGTAAAGCCCGAGAACACCTGGGCGACCCATGGATAGCAAACCATGTCGTCGACTTCACAGAGGCGGTAGTAGTAGCTGAACAGGCTTTCCTTGTGGTCGGCGGTGTCCTTGAATGGCATCAGCTTCAGGGAGGGGTCGAGTTTGTCGCGGGTGATCAGGCCCTTGTTCTCCATGAACGGCAGCAACGATTCTTCGAGGTCGTAGCGGTAACTGGTGTTGTCCATGTCGAACACCGCGTAGTTACCTTTGTTGGCGTTGGCGGCGATCATCGCGTCCAGCGCCTTGGCCTGATCGGCGGGCCAGTGTTTCAGATCCGTGGCGAGTACCTGGCCGGCGAGGCCCAGGCAAAGAGCTGCAGCCAAAAATTTCGGTGCTAACTTCATCGGTCTTTCTCCCTGAGTGAAAGACATCGACGCTAACAAATAAGTGTGACAGTCCTCGTCCGTCAGCGACCGCCAACGTGCCTATCGCGCCAGCCGTATTCCCAAAAGCGACACGCGCTTATTCCAAAAACGACAGTTTCAAGACGTTTTTGATATTAATTCATTAGATTTCAAGCTGTTAGGCTTCCCGGTTCGCAGCTGCCCCGGAAGGTGGCTGGCACACGTCACTTTCGGAGTTCTTATGAATCTGCCGCTGATTCTCAATCTGCTGGTATTCCTCGCGTTACTTTTCAGCCTCGCACAAACCCGCCACACCACCTGGAGCCTGGCGAAAAAAGTCCTGCTCGCGCTGGCGCTGGGCGTGGTATTCGGTGTGGCCCTGCACACGGTGTACGGCGCCGGTAATCCGGTGCTCAAAGCCTCGATCGGCTGGTTCGATCTGGTGGGCAACGGTTACGTGCAATTGCTGCAAATGATCGTCATCCCGCTGGTGTTCGCTTCGATCCTCAGCGCCGTGGCTCGTCTGCATAACGCTTCCTCGCTAGGCAAGATCAGCTTCCTGACCATCGGCACGCTGCTGTTCACCACCGCCATCGCGGCGCTGATCGGCATCGGCCTGACCAACCTGTTCGGCCTGACCGCCGAAGGCCTGGTGGCGGGCACTCAGGAACTGGCCCGCCTGCAAATCATCCAGTCCGATTACGCGGGCAAGGTCGCCGACCTGAATGTGCCGCAACTGTTGTTGTCGTTCATCCCGCAAAACCCGTTCGCCGATCTGGCGCGGGCCAAGCCGACGTCGATCATCAGCGTGGTGATCTTCGCCGCCTTCTTGGGTGTCGCTGCGCTGCAACTGCTCAAGGATGACGTTGAAAAAGGTCAGAAAGTGATCAACGCCATCGACACCCTGCAAGCCTGGGTGACGCGCCTGGTGCGCCTGGTGATGAAGCTGACTCCCTTCGGCGTGCTGGCGCTGATGACCAAAGTGGTTGCCGGTTCCAACCTGCAAGACATCATCAAGCTCGGCAGTTTCGTGGTGGTGTCCTACATCGGCCTGGGCCTGATGTTTGTGGTCCATGGCCTGCTGGTATCCACTGCGGGGATCAATCCGCTGCGCTTCTTCCGCAAGATCTGGCCGGTGCTGACATTCGCCTTTACCAGCCGTTCGAGCGCGGCAACCATTCCGTTGAGCATCGAAGCGCAGACCAGCCGTCTGGGCATCCCGCAGTCGGTCGCCAGTTTCGCCGCATCGTTCGGCGCGACCATTGGCCAGAATGGCTGTGCCGGCCTGTACCCGGCGATGTTGGCGGTGATGGTGGCGCCGACCGTGGGCATCAACCCGCTGGACCCGTTGTGGATCGCGACGCTGGTGGCGATTGTGACCTTGAGTTCAGCCGGTGTGGCCGGGGTTGGCGGTGGCGCGACCTTTGCCGCCCTAATCGTGCTGCCGGCGATGGGCTTGCCGGTGTCACTGGTGGCGTTGCTGATTTCGGTCGAGCCGTTGATTGATATGGGGCGTACGGCGCTGAACGTGAGCGGTTCGATCACGGCGGGTGCGATTACCAGCCAGGTGATGCAGCAGACGGATAAGGAACTGCTGGAGGCGGATGAGCATTCGGCGCTGGCTCACGCCTAAGTCTTTCATAGACTGAGCGGGCCTCTTCGCGGGCAAGCCCGCTCCCACAGGGATGTTCGGTGTTCACACAATGTGTGGTTCAACTCGGGCACTGTGGGAGCGGGTTTGCCCGCGAAGCTCTTAGGCTCTTTCCCAAACCTCAAATGTATACGCCGGTTTGTCGCCTTCACTTGGATTGGGCTTGTCCCATACCAGTTTCCATTGCTTCGAATCGAATTCCGGGAACCACGCATCACCCTCTGGACTCAACGCAACACTAGTAAGGTACAACCGATCAGCGTGTGGCAGACCTTGCGTATACAACTGCGCTCCGCCAATTAGCATTACTTCGTCGACACAGTGCTCACGAGCCCACTCTTCAGCCCGAACCACCGCAGCTTCTAGTGACGGATAAACCTCCGCCCCTTCCAACTGCAGTTCGGCTTGGCGACTAACCACGATGTTTAGACGCCCCGGCAGCGGACGCCCAAGAGAATCCCAGGTCTTGCGACCCATGATGATCGGCTTGCCGAGCGTTGTTTCTTTGAAGTATTTGAAATCACCCGGCAAGTGCCAAGGCATGCTGTTGTTGACACCAATTACTCGGTTTTCACCAAGTGCGGCGATCAGGCATAGAGGAAGAGTATTGTTCATTCGAGGGAGGATACCAGAGGCTCGCCATCCCGCAACTCACCCCGACCAGCGCTACAGCGGTTATGCTCACAGCTCAATTAAGCGACGGGATGCCGCGTGACTGAACTGAATAATCTCTGGCTGACAGAAACCATCCGCCTGCGCGAAGAACACGCCGGCCCCCTGGAGGATCTGGAAGCCAACCGCCTGGCCCGCAGTGCGGGCGGCGACTTGCCTACACGCATTCAACGCCGTGCCCTGTGGCTGGCCGAGCGGGATGGCATGAGCGATGCGCTCAAACACTGGCTGCAAGGCGCGCGGCTGGCGCTGATCGTATTGGCGGTGCTGGCCGTGGTCAGCGGCGCCGGCCTGGCCTTTGCCGCACTGGGCGACGGCCAGACGCCAGTGAATGTGTTCTGGGCGCTGGGCAGCCTGCTCGGACTCAACCTGATTCTACTGGTCAGTTGGGTGATCGGCCTGGTGTTTGCCGGTGAGCACGGCGCCAGCCTCGGACGCCTGTGGTTGTGGCTCAGCGAGAAACTCGCCCGCGACGCCAAAGCCGCGCAGTTGGCACCTGCCCTGCTCTTGCTGTTGCAACGGCAGAAACTCAATCGCTGGGCCATCGGCGTGCTGGTCAACGGCTTGTGGTTGCTGGCGATGCTCAGTGCACTGGTGATGCTGCTGACGCTCATGGCCACGCGGCGCTACGGTTTCGTCTGGGAAACCACCATCCTCGGCGCGGACACCTTTATCACCATGACCCAGGGCCTCGGTGCCCTGCCGGCCCTGCTCGGCTTCAGCGTGCCGACCGAGGAGATGATCCGTGCCAGCGGCGATGCCGCGTTGAATATCGAAAGCGCCCGCCAGGCCTGGGCCGCCTGGCTGGTCGGTGTGCTGCTGGTCTACGGCGTTATACCGCGCCTGCTGCTGGCGCTGTTTTGCCTGTGGCGCTGGAAAACCGGCCAGGCACAGTTGCAGCTGGATTTGAACCTGCCCGGTTATGCGCAACTGCGTGAACGCCTGATGCCCACCAGCGAACGCCTGGGCATCAGCGATGAAGCGCCTGCGCAACTGCATCGGGTCGAAAGCGGTGTCAGCGACCAGCAAAGCGACGGCGCATTGCTCGTGGCCATCGAGCTGGACGATCAACGCCCGTGGCCACCGCAATTGCCGAAGAATGTGAGCAATGCCGGCATTCTCGACAGCCGTGAATCGCGACACAAACTCCTCGAACAACTGAGCCGCTTCCCCCCGGCTCGTCTGGCCATCGCGTGTGATCCACGGCGCTCGCCGGATCGCGGCAGCCTGGCACTGATCGCCGAGCTGGCCCGCAGCGCCAGCGCCACGCGCATCTGGTTGCTGCAGGCGCCGCCCGGTGAAGCACTGGATGCCGACCGACTCGGCGATTGGCATGTGGCGCTGCAACAACTGGAGCTGCCCTTCGCCGACAGTGCGCCGCTGAATTGGCTGGAGACGGGTCATGACTAAACCTCTGAAGCTCGCCGTCGTCGGCCACACTAACGTCGGCAAGACCTCATTGCTGCGTACCCTGACCCGAGATGTCGGCTTCGGCGAAGTATCCCACCGCCCCAGCACCACGCGGCATGTAGAGGGCGCTCGTTTATCCGTGGACGGCGAGCCCTTGCTCGACCTGTTCGACACACCAGGGCTGGAAGACGCCATCGCCCTGCTCGATTACCTCGAACGCCTGGAGCGCCCCGGCGAACGCCTCGATGGTCCGGCACGACTGGCGCGCTTTCTTGAAGGTAGCGAAGCACGACAGCGGTTCGAACAGGAAGCCAAAGTACTGCGGCAACTGCTGACCTGCGATGCCGGCCTCTACGTGATCGACGCCCGCGAACCGGTGTTGGCCAAGTACCGCGACGAACTGGAGGTGCTGGCCGGTTGTGGCAAACCGCTGCTGCCGGTGCTGAATTTCGTCAGCAGCACTAATCACCGCGAACCGGCGTGGCGCGAAGCACTGGCGCGCCTCGGTCTGCATGCGCTGGTGCGATTCGACAGCGTCGCGCCGCCGGAGGATGGCGAGCGTCGACTCTATGAAAGCCTCGCGCTCCTGCTGGAGCATGCTCGTCCACAGCTTGAGCGGTTGATTGCCGATCAGCAGGCCCAGCGACTGGCCCGTCAACAGAGCGCGGCACGGTTGATTGCCGAATTATTGATCGACTGCGCCGCCTGCCGGCGCAGCGTGGTCAGTGATGCAGAGCAGGAACAGCAGGCCATCGGCGAACTGCGTAAAGCCGTTCGCCAGCGGGAACAGCGCTGCGTCGAAGCACTGCTCAAGCTTTACGCCTTCCGCCCACAAGACGCGGCGGCCAGCGACTTGCCGCTGCTCGACGGCCGTTGGGGCGATGACTTGTTCAATCCGGAAACCCTCAAGCAATTGGGTGTGCGGGTCGGTGGCGGGATCGCTGCTGGCGCGGCAGCCGGGGCCGGAGTCGACTTGCTGGTGGGTGGCATTACCCTAGGCGCTGCGGCACTGGCCGGCGCCATCGCCGGTGGCGCCCTGCAAACGGCGCGCAGTTATGGCAGTCGCTTGCTGGGCAAGATCAAGGGACAGCGCGAACTGACCGTCGATGACAACGTCCTGCGCCTATTGGCGTTGCGGCAGCGGCAACTGCTGCAAGCGCTGGATGCCCGTGGGCATGCAGCGATGGACAGCATTCAAGTCGCCACGCCTCAGGACAAATCCTGGCGCGAAGGAAAACTGCCTGAAGCGCTGAACAAGGCGCGGGCGCACCCGCAGTGGTCGTCGCTCAATGCCCAGGCGAAGTTGAATCAGGCGGAGCGGCAGGAGCAGGTTGAGGTGTTGGCGCAGCAGTTGTAGAGATTGTGGTGTCTGAACTGGCCCCTTCGCGAGCAGGCTCGCTCCCACAGTTGACCGTATTCCCCTGTAGGAGCGAGCCTGCTCGCGATGGACGCCAACGATAACGCTGGCAGCCTGACACCCCACGGCGCTCTCTGGTTCATCGCGAGCAAGCTCGCTCCTACAGTTGATCGCTTCCCCCTGTGGGAGCGAGCCTGCTCGCGAAAGCCGCGCCTCGGTCCAGAGGTTTTATACAGCCAACAGACGCGCCGCCTTTTCCTTCAAGATGCCAAGATCAATCACCGGCACATGCATCTCCTTGGCCAGCTCATCCCACTGACGCATGCGCAAACTGAGCTCACACAACGGGTCTTGCTCGAACGCCGCGGCTTCGGCTTCGGTCATCACACCGCCCTGATACTCCAGCGTCCGGCGGCTGGCCTCGCTCAAGCGTTCGTAGTATCCCGGCTCCCTGAGCGTCAGATACCGCTTGGCCTGCACGTGGTACTCCACCAGGCGCGCCATGCGTTCGCTGAAGCCAACGCTGCGCAGGTAGTCGGCACCCAGCCGTTCGTGACTGACCACGCCAAAGCCGCCCATGTTCTCGGCACCTTCGGCGCAGATGTGCCCGATGTCGTGGAAGAATGCCGCGAGTACCACTTCGTCATCGAAGCCTTCGGCCATGGCGCACTGCGCGGCCTGGGACATGTGCTCGATCTGCGACACCGGTTCGCCGATGTAATCGCTGCTGCCAAAGCGCTCGTACAGGGCGAAGACCTTGGCGACTGTTTGTTCGTTGTGGTTCATCAGAGGTCTCTCGATGAATTGGAATGTGCGGTGAATGGTAGACCGCTTTCGCGGGCAAGCCCGCTCCCACAGGTTTTCGGGTGAGACACAAATTGTGTGAGCACCAACAATCCCTGTGGGAGTGGGCTTGCCCGCGATGAGGCCCTTTCAGCCGACGAAGATCTTACTTGGCCGCCACTTTCTCGGACTTGCCGTCATAGCGCTTGCGCCACTCGGTCAGGATCTCGTCGCGATTCTTCGACGCCCAGGCAAAGTCGTTCTTGATCAAACGCTGCTCATAATCCGCCGGCAATTCGGTCTGCGGCTTGGCGATACCCGGTTGGGCGAGTACGGCGAAGTTTTCTTTATAGAGTTCCATCGCTTGCGGGCTTGCGGAGAAGTCCGCGAGTTTCTTCGCGGCGTCTTCGTGTGGCGTGCCCTTGATCACAGCGGTGGCTTCGATCTCCCAGCCCAGGCCTTCCTTCGGCAGGATGATGTCCAGCGGCGCGCCCTGGCGCTTGAGTTGAACGGCCGGGTATTCGAAAGAAATACCAATCGGGAATTCACCCGCCGCCGCCAGCTTGCACGGCTTGGAGCCGGAGTGAACGTACTGGCCAATGTTCTGGTGCAGGTCGTCCATGTACTGCCAGCCCTGCTTCTCGCCGAAGGTCTGCAACCAGGCGCTGACGTCGAGGAAACCGGTGCCGGACGAGGCCGGGTTCGGCATGACGATCTTGCCTTTGTACTCAGGCTTGGTCAGGTCTTGCCAGCTGACTGGCTTGGTCAGGCCCTGCTTCTCGGCTTCGACGGTGTTGAAGCAAATGGTCGCGGCCCAGACGTCCATGCCGACCCAGGCCGGCGGGTTGGCGGCGTCACGGTAGTTGCCGCCGATTTTGCCCAGGTCCTTCGGCGCGTAGCTTTGCAGCATGCCTTGCTGGTCGAGGATGGCCAGGCTCGAAGCGGCCAGGCCCCAAACGGCGTCAGCCTGTGGGCGAGCCTTCTCGGCCAGCAGTTTGGCGGTGATGATCCCGGTGGAATCACGCACCCATTTGATCTCGACGTCGGGGTTGGCCTTTTCGAACGCTTCTTTATAGGTCTTCAGTTGTTCGGCTTCGAGGGCGGTGTACACCGTCAACTCGGTTTTCGCAGCGTAAGCGTTCAGGCTGAAAGCGGTGAGGACAGCAGCGGCCAGGGCCATAGGCTTGAACATGATCTTTTCCTGTTTGAGTTGAGGTTAACGGATTGGAAATCAGTGGCCAGGCGCGGTCTGCCGCCAGGCCTGTGAACGGCGCAGCAAACCGCGCGAAGCCCAGGCCAGCAGCAGGGAGACGCCCGCCGAGGTGAAAAGAATCAAGGTCGACATCGCCGCCGCGCCGCCGACGTTACCGGCGTCGTCCATGTTCAGCACCGCCACCGCCGCGAGGATGGTGTCGGGGCTGTAGAGGAAGATCGCCGCCGAGACGGTGGTCATGGCCGAGACGAACAGGTAGCGCACGATGTCCAGCAGCGCCGGCAGGCAAATCGGCACGGTGACCCGCAGGTAATGCCGGTACAGCGGCGCCTTGAGCGACAGCGCGGCGGCTTCGAACTCCGCGTCGAGCTGGCGCAATGCGGTGGTGGCGGTCATCTGCGCGGTGGTCAAATAGTGAGCAATGGTGCAGACCACCAGCAGGGTCATGGTCCCGTAGAGCACGTGCAACGGGTTGCCGGTGAGGTTGAAGAAGAAGACATAACCCAGGCCGAGCACCAGCCCCGGCACCGCCATCGGGACGAAACTGAGCATGCGCAGGGACAGATTCAGCCCGCGCTGACCCTTGGTCTTTTCCATCAGGTAGGCGCCGGTGAAGATCAGTACGCTGCCGATCAACGCCGTGCACAACGCCATCTTCACGCTGTTGCCGTAGGCCAGCCAGCCTCCGCCCGCGGTGTCGTTGAACTGGTAGTGGTTGAGCGACAGCGACAGGTTGTACGGCCAGAATTTCACCAACGACGAAAACACCGCCATGCCGAACACCAGCAGTAACGCGGCGCAAATCAGCACCACGATGGCCAGGTAGCAACCGTCGCGCAGTGTCGACGATGCCGGTTTGAAGACCTGCGCCCGACCGCTCATGGAGTCGCCATGACGCCGGCGCAACCAGGCATCGACACCGAAGCTGAACAACGCTGGCAACAGCAATACCATGCCGATCAAGGCTCCGCGTCCGAACTGCTGCTGGCCGACCACGGCTTTGTAGGCTTCCAGCGCCAGCACTTGATAGTCGCCACCGACCACCACGGGCACGCCGAAGTCGGTAATGGTCAGGGTGAACACCAGACAGAACGCGGCGAACACCGCCTGACGCGTCGCCGGCCAGGTGATGCTGCGGAACGCTTTTGCCGGACTGGCGCCCATGCTCGAAGCGGCATCGAACAGGCGCGCATCCGCCAGAGACAAGGCTGACAGCAGAATCATCAAGGCGTGTGGGAAGGTGTAGATAACCTCGCCGAGAACGATGCCCCAGAAGCCGTAGATATTGTCCGAGAGCAAACCGCGCAGCATGCCCTGATTACCGAACAGATAAACCAGTGCAATGCCGGGCAGCATCGATGGCGCCATCAAGGGCAGCAGCGAGATGCCACGCCAGATGCCTTTGCCTGGAATCAAGGTGCGTTGCAGGGCGTAGGCAAACAGGTAAGCCAGCGGTACGACGATGGCCGCAACGCTGAGGGAAACCTTCAGGCTATTGCCCAACAGCCAGTGGAAATTCGCACTGGTCACCAATTCCCGCGCGGCCAACCAACCACCGCCCTGCCCGGCTTCGGAACTGAAACCGCGCCAGAAGATGGCGAGCAACGGCATCAACACCGCGACGCCGAGCAACGCCAGCAACAGGACTTTGCCGCCGACCACGAAAATCCGGTCGCCGATCTCGGCCCGCGAGACCCGTCGAACCTGCTTGTGCGGCAGCGGCAACGCGATGTTCGCGCTCATCAGGCAAACACCTGCAGGCTGCGTGGTGGCAAGGCAACCATGATCTGCTGCGCCCCCAGACGTGGCATGGCTTCCGGTGCCAGTTCGGCCAGCAAGGCGTGGCCCGGCAGTTGGTCGAGCTCGAAGCTCATGCGGCAGCGGTTGCCGAGAAAGGTGATTTCACGAACCTTGGCCGGGAACAGGTTTTCTTCGTGCACCACCGGATTGACGTTGATCGCTTCCGGGCGGCAGAACAAACGGCCCGAGGCATTCCTGGCACTGCCCTCGGCCAGACGCAGATTCATCCCGCCCACCTGGGCGTGACTGTCGCTGCTGCTGTGGAACGGTAGCCAGTTACCCTGCCCGACGAACTCCGCCACGAACGGCGTGGCCGGGCGGTTGTAGATGTCCTGCGGCGTAGCGTACTGCTCGACCTTGCCGTTGTTCATCACGGCGATACGGTCAGCCATCAGCATGGCCTCGTCCTGATTGTGGGTGACCATCAGGGTGGTGACGCCGAGTTCCCGTTGCAGTTGCCGCAGTTCGGTGCACAGATGCTCGCGGACACGGGCATCGAGGGCCGACATCGGCTCATCCAGCAGCAACAATGACGGCGACGGCGCCAATGCCCGAGCCAGTGCAACCCGTTGCTGCTGACCACCGGACAACTGGCCGGGGTACTTTTTCTCACTGCCGCTCAGGCCCACCAGTTCAAGCATCTGCCCGACACGCTGGCGCACTTCATCGCGCCCCGCATTAGCGAGGCCGTAGGCAATGTTTGCCTCGACGGTGAGATTGGGAAACAGCGCGTAGGACTGGAACAAAATGCCGTAGTCCCGAGCCTGGGGCGCCAGGTGGGAAACGTCGCGATCGCCCAGGTACAACTCGCCGCTGTCCTGTTTTTCCAGGCCAGCGATGCAACGCAGCAAGGTGGTTTTCCCACACCCCGACGGTCCGAGCAGGCACACCAGCTCACCGGCCGCCACGTCGAGGGACACATTGTCCAGCGCAGTGAAGGCGCCAAATCGCTTTTGCACACCGCGCACTTTCATCGGCGCGCCGGGATTGGTCAGGATCGAGTTGTTCATGGAAGGACCTCATCTAGCAGATGAAGGCCATCCTAGGGTTGTAATGCGACCGTCATATGGCAGTGAGGCAAAAACGGCTGATAGTGGTATTCGCGGATTTTGGTTGAAGGCTGTGCTGTCCGGTCCGGCGCCTTCGCGAGCAGGCTCGCTCCCACAGTTGACCCGCATTCCCCTGTGGGAGCGAGCCTGCTCGCGAAGAGACCAGACCAATCACCGCAACGCTCAGGCCGGAGACATTTCCTGCGCCACCCCAAGAAACGCCGCCGGCAACCGCGCGTTTTTTCGCTCCTTGAGGCAATACAGATACTCCGGCAACAAGGGCGCATTCTCGATGGTCAGTACCCGCAACTGCGGATCGTGGGGCACTTCCTGGCGAGCGATGAGGCTGATGCCGATGTTGCGCAGCACCGCTTCGCGGATCGACTCGCGGCTGCCGATCTCCAGCAATGGCCCGAGATTTACCCCGGCGCCGGCCAGCAACTCTTCCGTCATGCGCCGGGTGGTCGAACCCGGCTCGCGCATCAACAAGGTATGCCCGGCCAGCGCACTGAGCGGCACATGCTCATGAACGGCCAACGGGTGATTGCGATGCACCGCCAGCACCAGCGGATCACTGCCGAGCACCCGCCGTATCAACCGCGCATCCTCCAGCAACTGCGAGGACGCCGCGACATCCACCCGGTATTCCTCCAGCGCTTCGAGCACCTGCTGGGAGTTACCGATTTCCACCGACACCTCCACCTGAGGCAGACGCTCGCGAAAGGTTTTCACCAGATCGAGGATGTAATACGGCGCGGTGGCGGCGATGCGCAGCGTGCCCTGGACCTGACCGCTGTTACGCAGGAAAAACTCGATGTCGGCTTCCTGCTGCATCAGCGCCTTGACCATTGGCAACAGCCGCGCCCCTTCATCGCTGACGCTGAGGCGACGCCCGCCACGGTAAAACAGCTCCACCGAGTACTGACTTTCGAGGTTGCGAATCTGCGTCGTCACCGTCGGCTGGCTCAGGCCGAGCTTCTTCGCTGCCAGGGTAATGCTGCCCAGGCGGGCAACCATGTAAAACGCCTTCAGCTCGGCACTCAGCACTACCATCCCTCTTCGTCTATTTGCGCAGCAGGCGCAAACCGTTGAACACCACCAACAGGCTCACGCCCATGTCGGCAAACACTGCCATCCACATGGTAGCGAGCCCGGCGAAGGTTACCCCAAGAAAGATCGCCTTGATGACCAATGCCAGGGCGATGTTCTGCTTGAGGATGCTCGAAGTCTGCCGCGACAGACGGATAAAGGCCGGTATTTTGCGCAGATCATCGTCCATCAGGGCGACATCGGCGGTCTCGATGGCGGTATCGGTGCCAGCGGCGGCCATGGCGAAGCCAATCTGCGAACGCGCCAGTGCCGGGGCGTCGTTGATGCCGTCGCCGACCATCCCGACCTGATGGCCCTGTGCATAAAGTGTTTCGATGGCCTGCAGCTTGTCGGTCGGCAACAAATCGCCCTGAGCCTGATCGATGCCGACCTGCGCGGCAATCGCCTGAGCGGTGTGGACGTTGTCGCCGGTGAGCATCAGGGTTTTGATGCCCAGGTCGTGCAGTTGCTGAATGGCTTCGCGGCTGGACTCTTTCACCGTGTCAGCCACCGCAAACAGCGCCAAAGGGCCGGACCGGTCGAGAAGCAACACAACGGATTTGCCCTGTTTTTCCAGGGCGAACAGTTTTTCTTCCAGCTCCGGTGAGCACAGGCCCAAATCTTCCACCAGACGATGGTTGCCCAAGTGGTACAGCTGGCCATTGATCTCGCCGCGTACCCCTCGCCCGCCCAGGGCCTCGAAGTTATCCACAGTGAGCGGCGTAGATTGGTTATCCACAGCCGCGTTGGCGATGGCCCGGGATACCGGGTGATCGGAACGCCCGGCCAGTGCGACGGCAATCACCGGCGCCAATGCATCGGCCGTGGGATCAAGTGACAGGTAATCGGTTTGCACCGGTTTGCCATGGGTGAGGGTGCCGGTCTTGTCCAGAGCCAGGTAGTCGAGCTTGTAACCGCCCTCCAGATACACGCCGCCCTTTACCAGAATCCCTTTGCGCGCCGCCGCCGCGAGGCCGCTGACGATGGTCACCGGGGTGGAGATGACCAAAGCACAGGGACAGGCGACAACCAACAGCACCAGGGCGCGGTAGATCCAGTCAAACCACAGCGCACTCATGAACAGCGGTGGAATCACTGCCACCGCCAGGGCCAGGACAAACACCGCCGGGGTATAGATTTTCGAGAAGCTGTCGACAAAGCGCTGGGTGGGTGCCCGCGCACCCTGAGCCTGTTCGACCGCGTGGATGATCCGCGCCAGAGTCGAATTGTTCGCCGCGGCGGTCACGGCATATTCAAGAGAGCCGGCCTGATTGATCGTGCCCGCGAACACCTTGTCGCCGACGGTTTTCTCCACCGGCAGGCTTTCACCTGTGATCGGCGCCTGATCGATGGTCGAGTTACCCGCCAGCACCTCGCCATCCAACCCGATACGCTCGCCGGGCCGCACCCGTACTCGCGCACCCAGTTCAATGGTTTTTACGTCTTGCGCGACCCAACTGCCGTCAGCCTGCAACACCGTCGCCTGTTCCGGCGCCATCTGCATCAAGCCGCTGATGGCGTTGCGAGCACGATCCAGGGATTTGGCCTCAATCAGCTCGGCCACGGTGAACAGGAACATCACCATGGCCGCTTCCGGCCATTGGCCGATGAGGATCGCACCCGTCACGGCAATGCTCATCAGCGCGTTGATATTCAGGTTGAGGTTCTTCAGGGCGATCCAGCCCTTTTTATAGGTGCCGAGGCCGCCGCTGAGAATCGAGACCAGGGCGATGATCGCTACGACCCAGTTCGGCGCGGCGCTGGTGAAGTGGATCACTTCGGCCAGCAAGGCACCGACGCCTGACAGCGCCAAGGGCCACCATGGTTTTTTCCCGGGTACCGAGACCGGCGCTTCGGCCCCCTGCTCCAGCGGCTCGGCCTGCATGCCGAGGGATTTGATGGCGTCGATGATCGGTGCGGTGCTGGTCAGGTTATGGGTGACCCCAAGAACCCGGTTAATCAGATTGAACTCCAGCTGCTGTACACCGGTCAGTTTTCCTAACTTGTTCTGAATCAGCGTTTGCTCGGTCGGACAGTCCATGGCCTCGATGCGAAAACTGCTCAGCCGCGCATCGGCAGTTGGCGCTTCACTCAAGTGGACCCGCGTGGGTATTGCAGCTTTTGACGAACAGCAGGCATCACCATGGCCGCCATGCGCATGTGCAGTCACGGGCTTGAGTTTGCTGCAGCAAGCATCTTCGGGTTTGTGGGTGTGCAGGGAATCGCTCATGGGTTTCGTCCATAAAAGTGCCTGTTGCCAAGTAAAGACCCTGTAGCCACTATAGGGTCAAGCACCCTTTTTGGAGATCGTCCACATGAAGATCGGAGAGCTGGCGAAACTCACGGATTGCGCGGTGGAAACGATCCGCTACTACGAACGCGAAAACCTGCTGCCGGAGCCGGCCCGCAGCGACGGCAACTACCGCGTCTACACCCAGGCCCACGCCGAACGCCTGACCTTCATCCGCAACTGCCGCACCCTGGACATGACCCTCGAGGAAATCCGCAGCCTACTGGCCTTTCGCGACAGTCCCCAGGACCAGTGCGAAAGCGTCAACGCGCTGATCGACGAGCACATCCACCACGTCAAGGCGCGGATCGACGGGCTGCTGGCGCTACAGACGCAACTGCTCGACCTGCGCCAACGCTGCGGCGAAGGGCCGGAAATCGATCAATGCGGGATTTTGCAGCGGCTGGAAGTGAGTGGCGGGGTGGTGGCGACGGAGGTGGAGCACTCACATGTTGGAAGAAGTCACGGGCATTGAGGCATAGAAAGCCCTGCCTCAATGCCCATTAACATTTCAGATTAATTTAAATTCCAATATACCTGCTGAAACGTCCCATAAAAAATGGGATCGCAGTTTTGCCCCTAAGTATATGTGATATGAGACCCGGACCTGTTGTCCGACATGCTTACTGTACACCTCCGGTTGAATCACAAATACCGTATTCTTGCCCGGATCAACGGTCATCACACGCTGACGGTCCACCCAATGATCTTGAGGTTGCTTCCATAGAACTTCAATGCCGTTGTAATTCCGCATATTTTCAATCGAGGTAATAGTAATTACTATCCCATTGGGATGAGCAACCGTATCCAAAACACCATCAACCACACCTTCTACTTGTATTGTTGGTTTTTGCCCCAAGGCTGGAGCGACAAATACGACAGTAGATGGAGAAGGGTCCTCACCCCCTTCTGCCGAAAGATGAAAGTAAGTAACAAGAGTATGTTTAGCTTCGAACTTCACGATTTCTTCAACCGGTACCGGCACCCATAATGGCTCGCCTTTAATGACCTCCATTGGCAGAGACTGAAAAAAGGCGGAGCCATCTATCGCAATCCACTCCACCCGCATCTTATCTCCCGTGACAATATCTGGGTCAGTTGTAGAAATGTAAGTTGCGAATGGTCCGAAAAGCGGAGAATCGAGGGCCTCCATGGGGATGACTTGCCCCTCAGGCTGAGAAGTTTCAAAAAAAATGTAATCATTAATAGGTTTGTAGAAGCAAACAACTGCTGGAGCCGACAAAGACTCTGCACGAGCGACATCGGTAAAACTTGAGGCTGCGCCTATACTAAAACCATCAACTAGTGACTCGTACGAAGTTTTCATATTGATCACCCAGATCCAGGAAGTTGAAGTCTGGCATGCCCACTTGAAACTTGGATACTGTCAATATTGACAGCCCACCAAGAACAAATTGGCATAAAAACCGGGCCCATCAAATTTAACTAACGTCGCTCTCTCGAGCAAATTGCCCCTCCACCTGTATCCGCGGCTTGTACTGACTCAATGTCCGCTGAAAAGTGTGAGGCACAATCTGCCCATGATGACTGCGAGGTTGTATTTGGCTCAGACCGCCATCGGCGCCGTCATCGGCGCATGGTGCTCGTAGCCTTCCAGCGAAAAATCACTCGGCTCGACCAGCTCCAGCCACTCCGGCTGGTATACACCGGTCTTGGCAAACTCCGGCACGCGGTCGGAGATCTTCAGCTTCGGCATCGGGAACGGCTCGCGCTTGAGCTGTTCGTTGAGCATGTCCAGGTGGTTTTCGTAGACGTGGGCATCGCCGATGAAATAGGTGAACCAACGCGGCGTGTAACCGGTCAGGCGCCCGATCAGGCTCAGCAGCGCGGCACCTTCTGTGAGGTTGAACGGCGTGCCCAGGCCCAGGTCGTTGGAGCGGATGTAGAGCGTCAGAGAGATCTCCTTGGTCTCGACATTCGGATGGAACTGGTACAGCAAGTGGCACGGCGGCAGGGCCATTTCATCGAGCTGGGCGACGTTCCAGCCGTGGAACAGGATGCGACGACTGCCCGGGTCCTTGATGATGGTGTCCACGCACTGGCGCACCTGATCGATGGCCTTGTACAGCACCACGTAGGCTTGGCCGTCCTCCTCGCCTTCAGCGATCTGGCGGTAGCCTTGTTTCAGCGTTTGCTCGATGGCGGCCGGGTTGCTGACGGGGATCTGTTTGTACGCCGGCCATTTGCGCCATTGCACGCCGTAGATTTCGCCCAAGTCGTCCTCACCCTGACGGAACGGATTAGCCAGCCACTGGGCGTTTTCGTTGGCGTTCTGGTCCCAGACCTTGCAACCCAATGCACGGAATTCGGCGGCGTTGTTCACGCCACGCAGAAAGCCACACATCTCGCCGATGGCCGATTTGAAGGCCATCTTGCGCGTGGTGATCGCCGGGAACCCTTCTTGCAAGTCATAGCGCAGCATTGCGCCGGGAAAGCTGATGGTGTTCACGCCAGTACGGTTGGCCTGTTTGGTGCCATTCTTGATGACGTGGGCGACCAGTTCGAGATATTGCTTCATGAATAACCTGTGTCCTTGAACCCGCAGCCGTCGCTGCGGGATTCGAATTTATACGGCTGCCGCTGGCGTTGCCGGTGCGCGGTGATACGCCAGCCAGATCAGGAACAGACCACCGAGGATCATCGGTACGCACAGCACCTGCCCCATGGTCAGCCAGTTCCAGGCCAGATAGCCCAGTTGCGCGTCCGGCACGCGGACGAATTCGACGATGAAACGGAAGATGCCATAGAACAGCGCGAACATCCCCGATACCGCCATGGTTGGCCGCGGCTTGCGCGAGAACAGCCACAGGATCAGGAACAGTGCCACGCCTTCGAGTGCAAACTGGTACAGCTGCGATGGGTGACGCGGCAACTGTGACGGGTCGCTGAACGGCGGGAAGATCATCGCCCATGGCACGTCGGTCGGTTTGCCCCACAACTCGGCGTTGATGAAGTTGCCGATACGCCCGGCTCCCAGGCCGATCGGCACCATTGGCGCAACGAAGTCCATCAGCTGGAAGAACGACTTGTTGTTCTTTTTACCGAACCACAGCGCCGCCAGCATCACCCCGATAAAGCCGCCGTGGAACGACATGCCGCCCTTCCACACTTCAAAGATCAGCGTCGGGTTGGCCAGGTAGGCATGCAGATCGTAAAACAGCACATAACCCAGGCGTCCGCCGACGATGACGCCCATCGACATCCAGAACACCATGTCGGAGAGCTTTTCCTTGGTCCAGGTCGGATCGAAGCGGTTCAAACGGCGGGACGCCAGCAGCCAGGCGCCGCCAATGCCGACCAGGTACATCAAGCCGTACCAGTGGATTTTCAGCGGACCGATGGCCAGGGCCACCGGATCGATCTGCGGGTAAGGCAGCATTGCGACTCCTTATAAGCATTCAAATCTTCAAAATTCCCGGGCGACGCTGTCACCTCAGGATTAAGCCAGGATTGCGCTACGCGTCAGAGCAGATGCTTCAGACTAGAAAGTTCAGACCAACGCAGAACAGCAAAGCGGCAAACAGTCTTTTCAGCAACTTTGGCGACAGATTGTGCGCCAGCCGCGCACCGAAGCGGGCGAACACCATACTGGTCAGGGCAATGCCCAGCAGTGCCGGCAAATAAACAAAACCGAGACTATGGGCCGGCAACAGGGGATCGTGCCAGCCCAGAATCATGAAACTTAATGCACTTGCCAACGCGATGGGCAGGCCGCAGGCCGACGAGGTCGCCACGGCTTGCTGCATCGGCACGCTTCGCCAGGTCAAAAACGGCACGGTCAGCGAACCGCCGCCAATCCCGAAAATCGCCGAGGCCCAGCCGATCACACTACCGGCCACGGTCAGTCCAACTTTACCCGGCACAGTTCGACTGGCCTTGGGTTTGAGGTCCAGCGCTAGCTGCGCGGCGATCACCAGGGCAAACACGCCGATGATTTTTTGCAGGTTGGGTCCGGAGATCGCTTCGGCGGTCAGGGCACCGAAACCGGCACCGATCAGGATACCGACGGTCATCCACACGAAAATTGGCCAGCGCACGGCGCCACGACGATGGTGCTCGCGTACGGCGTTGACCGACGTGAAAATGATCGTCGCCAGAGACGTACCGACCGCGAGGTGAGTCAGGATCGACGGATCGAAACCTTGCGCCTTGAAACTGAACACCAGCACCGGGACGATAATGATCCCGCCACCCACCCCGAACAGCCCGGCCAGCACGCCCGCGCAGGCGCCAAGCGCCAGATAGAGCAGAAATTCCATGGTGCATCCCCAAAACCGGAGCGGCATGGTAACGGATGCATGGCCTCGGGCTCCACTGGATGGCGATGGATACCCGCACGATGACTGCGTAAAGTGGGCAAAAAACACACAAGGATCACCTTATGTGCCTGATTGTTTTCGCCTGGCGACCGGGTCATGCCCGACCGCTGATCGTGGCGGCCAACCGCGACGAGTTCTATGCCCGCCCCAGCCTGCCGCTGGCGGCATGGCCCGAAGCACCACAGGTGTACGCCGGACGCGACCTGGAGGCCGGCGGCACCTGGCTCGGCGTCGGCGCCAATGGACGATTTGCCGCGCTGACCAACATCCGCGATCCCCATCGGCCGCCGGGGCGCAAGTCCCGGGGTGAACTGGTGGCGCGCTTTCTCACCGGCCAGTTGCCGATTGATGACTATTTAGCCGAAGTTGTCGCACGTTCGCCGGAATATGGCGGGTTTAATCTGCTGGTTGGCAACAATCATGAACTCTGGCACTTCAACGCACGGGAATCGGAAGCGGTGATGCTGGCACCGGGCGTGTATGGACTGTCGAATGCGGGGCTGGATACGCCGTGGCCGAAACTGCTCAAGGCCAAGGCCGCATTGAGCGAAGTGCTGGACGATCCGCAACCCCAGGCACTGCTGGCCTTGCTGAGCGATGCGCAGCAAGCGCCGTTTGCCGATCTGCCGGACACGGGCGTGGGGCTGGCCACCGAGACACTGCTGTCGAGCGTGTTCATTGCCAGCCAGAGTTACGGGACCCGGGCGAGTACGGCGCTGATTGTGCAGGCGGATGGAGCGCGGCATATGGTCGAAAGGAGTTTCGGTCCGTATGGCGGGCATTTGGGGGAAGTGGAGATCAGGCTTGGATAAAAGTTGTCAGAACCGGCCCTTTCGCGAGCAGGCTCGCTTCCACATTTGATCTCCGATGCTCACAGTTTCTGTGCTCAGCGAGGATCCCTGTGGGAGCGAGCCTGCTCGCGAAGGGAGCGCCGCAAATTTAATGGGGTTTGATCGCCGCCGGATTGATCATCCGCGCCAGCCCAAGGTTCTTCAGCGCCAGTTGCAGCGAACTGTGGATCACTTGCGGGTTGTCGATGGTCATCAACTCGGCCAGCAACTCCCTGGCCTTGCTCAGGTTGATCTGGCGCAGCATCCACTTCACTTTCGGCAAGTTGGTGGCGTTCATCGACAAGCTGTCGAAGCCCATCGCCATCAACAGCACAGCCGCCGCCGGATCACCCGCCATCTCGCCGCAGATACTCACCGGCTTGCCTTCGGCATGGGCGTCGCGCACCACAGTTTGCAGGGCTTGCAGCACCGCCGGGTGCAGGTAGTCGTAGAGGTCGGCAACTCGCGGGTTGTTGCGGTCCACGGCCAGCAGGTACTGGGTCAGGTCGTTGGAGCCGACCGACAGGAAGTCCACCTGCCGCGCCAGTTCCTTGGTCTGGTACACCGCTGCCGGTATCTCGATCATCACGCCTACCGGTGGCATCGGCACATCGCAGCCTTCGTCGCGAACTTCGCCCCAGGCCCGATGGATCAGGTGCAGGGCTTCTTCCAGTTCGTGGGTACCGGAGATCATCGGCAACAGAATCCGCAGGTTGTTCAAGCCTTCACTGGCCTTGAGCATGGCGCGGGTCTGCACTAGGAAGATTTCCGGGTGATCCAGGGTCACGCGAATGCCGCGCCAGCCGAGGAACGGGTTGTCTTCCTTGATCGGGAAGTACGACAGCGACTTGTCGCCGCCAATGTCCAGGGTGCGCATAGTGACGGGTTGCGGGTGGAACGCGGCCAGTTGCTCGCGGTAGATCGCCAGTTGTTCCTTTTCGCTCGGGAAACGCTGGTTGATCATGAACGGCACTTCGGTGCGGTACAGCCCGACCCCTTCTGCACCGCGCTTCTGCGCGCGCGCCACGTCCGCCAGCAGGCCGGTGTTGACCCACAGCGGCATGCGGTGGCCATCGACCGTGATGCACGGCAGATCGCGCAAGGCATCCAGCCCGAGAGCCAGCTGTTTTTCTTCCTCGACCACTTCGGCGAACTGTTTGCGCAGTACGTCGCTCGGGTTGGTATAAACCTCGCCGTGATAGCCGTCGACGATCATCTGGATGCCGTCGACCTTGGAGTACGGCAGGTCGACCAGTCCCATCACCGTCGGGATGCCCATGGCGCGCGCCAGGATCGCCACGTGGGAGTTACCGGAACCGAGCACCGAAACCAGACCGGCCAGTTTGCCTTCCGGCACCTCGCCGAGCATTGCCGGCGTCAGCTCTTCGCTGACCAGAATCGTGTTGTCGGGATAAACCAGGGTTTGCTGGCGCTCTTCCTGCAAGTAGGCGAGCAGGCGGCGGCCCAGGTCCTTGACGTCGGATGCACGCTCGCGAAGGTAGGCGTCGTCCATCAGTTCGAAGCGGTTGACGTGATCGGTGACCACCTGGCGCAAGGCGCCCTGGGCCCACTGGCCGGTCTTGATCACGGTGGTCACTTCACTGCCCAGCGCCTCGTCGGCGAGCATCATCAGGTAGACGTCGAACAAGGCCCGCTCTTCGGGGCGCAGCTGGGTAGCCAGCTTGGCGGACAAGGTGCGCATGTCGGCGCGCACGCCTTCGATGGCGGTCTTGAACAGCCCCAGCTCAGCTTCGATGTCGCTGATGTTCTTGTCGGGCACCACGTCCAGGTCGGCCGGTGGCAGCATGACGACTGCAGTACCGACCGCCGCACCTGGCGAACCCGGTACGCCGACGAACTTGGCTTCCTGGATACCCTTGCCCTGACGACCCAGGCCGCGAATCGAACCGGTGGCCTCGGCATGGGCGATAACGCCGGCAAGCTGGGCGCTCATGGTCACGAGGAAGGCTTCTTCACCTTCATCGAACTGGCGGCGCTCTTTCTGCTGAATGACCAACACGCCGACGACGCGGCGGTGGTGAATGATTGGCGCCCCGAGGAACGAGGCATAGCGCTCTTCACCGGTCTCGGCGAAGTAGCGATAGCGCGGGTGATCCGCAGCGTTTTCGAGGTTCAGGGGTTCTTCACGCGTGCCGACCAGGCCGACCAGACCTTCATTGGGCGCCATGCTGACCTTGCCGATCGAGCGTTTGTTCAAGCCCTCGGTGGCCATCAGCACGAAACGGTTGGTTTCGGGGTCAAGCAGGTAGACCGAGCAGACCTGGCTGCCCATGGCCTCTTTGACGCGCAACACAATAATCCCCAACGCCGCCTTGAGATCCTTGGCGGAGTTAACTTCCTGGACGATCTTGCGCAGCGTATTGAGCATGGCTCGGGGTCGAACTCCGTCGTCAGTCGCGCGCTAAAAGGCGCGGGGCAAGCTCTTTGAGAGCGCGTCGATACACCTCGCGCTTGAATGTCACCACCTGGCCCAACGGATACCAATAGCTGACCCAGCGCCAGCCATCGAATTCCGGTTTACCGGTCAAATCCATCCGCACCCGCTGCTCGTTGGAGATCAGGCGCAGGAGAAACCATTTCTGCTTCTGGCCGATGCACAGCGGTTGGCTGTGCGTCCTGACCAGACGTTGCGGCAAACGATAGCGCAACCAGCCCCGGGTGCAGGCGAGTATTTCAACATCTTCGCGCTCCAGCCCCACTTCTTCGTTCAACTCGCGGTACAAGGCGTCTTCCGGCGTCTCCTGGGGGTTGATCCCACCTTGAGGAAACTGCCAGGCATCTTGATTGATTCGGCGAGCCCATAGCACCTGGCCAGCATCATTCGTAAGAATAATCCCGACATTAGGACGGAAACCATCGGGGTCGATCACGGCAACAACCTCGCAAACGCATGTCGCCGCATTGTTCCACAAAGGTTGTGAAGGCAGCAACGCGCCGGCCTACCTTATGTGCACTCTTGTGAAAAGTCCGTATTCTGGACGCCTTTCTACAGACTTTTCAGCGAGTAACTGCAATGCGGCTGGCTTTATTCGACTTGGACAACACCCTTCTGGGCGGCGACAGCGATCACGCCTGGGGCGATTACCTGTGTGAGCGCGGCTTCCTCGACGCCGTTGCCTACAAGGCGCGCAACGACGAGTTCTACCAGGACTACCTGGCTGGCAAACTGGATAACGATGCCTACCTGAACTTCTGCCTGGAAGTGCTTGGCCGTACCGAGATGGCCACGCTGGACCAGTGGCACAACGAGTTCATGCGCGATTGCATCGACCAACTCATGCTGCCCAAGGCCTTCGAACTGCTGGCCAAACACCGCGATGCTGGCGACAAACTGGTCATCATCACGGCGACCAACCGCTTCGTCACAGGCCCCATTGCCGAGCGCCTGGGCGTCGACACCCTGATCGCCACTGAATGCGAAATGATCGATGGCCGCTACACCGGGCGCAGCACCGATGTGCCGTGCTTCCGTGAAGGCAAGGTGACGCGGTTGAATCGTTGGCTGGAAGAGACAGGGCACAACCTGGAAGACAGTTACTTCTACAGTGACTCGATGAACGACTTGCCGCTGCTGGAACAGGTGACGAATCCGATTGCGGTCGATCCGGATCACAATTTGCGCGCCGAAGCCGAGAAGCGCGGCTGGCCGGTAATCACACTGCGCGACTGATATCGCCTTCGCGAGCAGGCTCGCTCCCACAGAGGATGTGTGACCAACACAAATCCGCTTGTGGGAGCGAGCCCGCTCGCGAATGGAGCGACGCGATTTAAAGGTTAAACAGGCTTGGCCCCCATCAACCCCGCAATCGCGACAAAGCAAACAAAACTGAACAACGCCAGGGCAAAGGTAAATTTGCCCACGCCACCCGGCGTCTTGCGCAGCTTGTTCAGCCGCACCAGCAACCAGAACCACGCCAGCGCCGCCACGGTGTAGAGCACGCTCGACGCCAGCAACCAGGTTTGTCCCAGCGGCCAGCCCACCAGATGCACCATCCACCAGCCGGTAAACGGCATGCTCAGCAGCGCCAGCCCCATCAACAGCCAGACGAACACTCGCGGCGATTGCAGGGTGCGGCTTGCCGCCGTTGCATCGCCATTACGCCGGGTTCGCCACACCCAGATTCCCAAGCCCAGCGCACACACCAGCAACACCACCGTTGCCACCATGTGCGTCGCTTTCAGGGCCGTTAACGTTTCCATGGTTCGATTTCCTTATGCCTTGCCCATCAGCGTAGCCGTTCAGCCAAGAAACAGTTGATAGGCCGGGTTGTCGCTTTCGTCCCAGTACGGGTAGCCGATTTCTTCCAGCGCCGCTGGCACCAGATGACGTTCATCGTGAGGCACTTGCAGGCCCGCCACCACACGGCCGTCCGCCGCACCGTGGTTGCGATAATGGAACATCGAAATGTTCCAGCGCCCGCCCAGTTTGTTGAGGAAGTTGAACAACGCCCCCGGACGCTCCGGGAATTCGAAGCGCAGGATCACTTCATCCACCACATGCGCCGCGCGACCGCCGACCATGTGACGGATGTGCAGTTTGGCCAGTTCGTTGTCGGTCAGGTCGACCACCGGGAATCCCTGCTCACCGAGGCTGGCGATCAATGCGCTGCGCGGGTCGGTGTCCGGGTGCGTCTGCACGCCAACGAAGATGTGCGCTTCGCTGCCAGTGTTGTAGCGGTAATTGAACTCAGTGATCTGGCGCTTGCCGATGGCTTCGCAGAACGCTTTGAAGCTGCCCGGCTTCTCGGGGATGGTCACGGCGATGATGGCTTCGCGACCTTCGCCCAGTTCGGCGCGCTCGGCCACATGGCGCAAGCGATCGAAGTTGACGTTGGCGCCAGAATCGATGGCCACGAACGTGTGGCCGTTCACGCCACGCTGTTCGACGTACTTCTTGATCCCGGCGACGCCCAAGGCGCCGGCAGGCTCGGTGATCGAGCGGGTATCGTCGTAGATGTCCTTGATCGCCGCGCAGATTTCGTCGGTGCTGACGGTGATGACTTCATCGACGTGGTCTTTGCAGATATCGAAGGTGTGCTGACCGATCTGCGCCACCGCCACGCCGTCGGCGAAGATGCCCACGGTCGGCAGCACCACGCGCTCGCCCGCGGCCATGGCGGCTTGCAGGCAATTGGAGTCGTCCGGCTCGACGCCGATGATCTTGATGTCTGGACGCAGGTATTTGACGTAGGCCGCGATACCGGCAATCAACCCGCCGCCGCCCACCGGAACGAAAATCGCGTCCAGGCGCCCCGGATGCTGACGCAGAATCTCCATGGCCACTGTGCCCTGCCCGGCAATGGTGTGGGGATCGTCATAGGGGTGAATGTAGACATAGCCTTTTTCGTCGACCAGTTTCAGCGAGTAGGCCAGGGCTTCAGGGAACGAGTCGCCGTGAAGCACCACTTTGCCACCGCGCGAACGCACGCCTTCGACCTTGATCTCGGGCGTGGTCTTGGGCATGACGATGGTCGCTTTCACGCCCAATACCTTCGCCGCCAGGGCCAGGCCTTGCGCATGGTTACCCGCCGAGGCGGTGACCACGCCACGGGCGCGCTCTTCATCGCTCAACTGGGTCAGCTTGTTGTAAGCCCCGCGAATCTTGAACGAGAACACCGGCTGCAAGTCTTCACGCTTGAGCCAGATCTCATTGCCCAGCCGCTCGGAGAGCTGGCGGGCAGTCTGCAATGGGGTTTCTACGGCAACGTCATAAACGCGCGAGGTGAGGATCTTTTTGACGTACTGTTCAAGCATCGGAAAGCATCACTGAGCGGGTTGGGCGGGACCAAGGAGTCTAACCCGGCTTTTGGGCGGGCGACCACACGAATCAAGAGGTTTTAGCTCGACATGGAGCTATAATGCCGGCCTTTCCGTCTTACCTTGCCCGCTTCCGGAGCCCGCATGACCCAGGATCAACTCAAACAGGCAGTGGCCCAGGCCGCCATCGACTTCATCCTTCCGAAACTCGACGACAAGAGCATCGTCGGGGTCGGCACCGGCTCCACCGCCAACTGCTTCATCGATGCCCTGGCCCAGCACAAGGGCGCGTTCGATGGCGCGGTCGCCAGTTCCGAAGCTACCGCCGCCCGTCTCAAGGGTCATGGCATCCCGGTGTATGAGCTGAACACGGTCAGCGACCTGGAGTTCTATGTCGACGGCGCCGATGAAAGCGACGAGCACCTGAACCTGATCAAGGGCGGCGGCGCGGCCCTCACCCGCGAGAAGATTGTCGCGGCCGTGGCCAAGACCTTCATCTGCATCGCCGACGCCAGCAAGCTGGTGCCAGTGCTCGGCAACTTCCCGCTGCCGGTGGAAGTGATTCCGATGGCCCGCAGCCACGTGGCCCGTCAACTGGTCAAGCTGGGCGGCGACCCGGTCTACCGCGAAGGCGTCGTGACCGACAACGGCAACATCATCCTCGATGTGTTCAACATGCAAATCACCAACCCGGTGGAGCTGGAAACGCAGATCAACGCGATTGTTGGCGTGGTCACAAACGGCTTGTTCGCTGCGCGTCCGGCGGATCTGCTGTTGCTGGGGACCAGTGAAGGCGTGAAGACCCTGCGCGCCGAGTAACCCAGGCACACCGACAAACCTGTGGGAGCGAGCCTGCTCGCGAAAGGGCCTGTCAGTCGATAGAGATGTCGGCTGACAGACCGCTTTCGCGCGAGCAGGCT